>NZ_QREV01000012.1 GCF_003363715.1 Parabacteroides acidifaciens | reverse complement strand
AGAATAGTTCGTAACCTGTTTCCATTGAGCAAAAATAATTATTTTTTGCTTTCTCCACAACTTTTCGGGGTGAGCCATCAGGAGTTCTTTATTTGGCAAAAGAGAGAGCCTGTGGCAGGGGGCTTATTGTAAAAAACGCATTTTTCAGCCTCAAAAGACATCCGAAACAAAACAAATGTTAATCCACTTTTTCGACCTCAAAAAGGGACTTTTTCTCCTTTTTTGAGCGTTTTTAGTCATTACGACCGTCCTAATCTCCATTGCGACCGTGCTAATGTGTAGTGCACTCGGCAGCTCGCGAAGATTAGCACGGTCGTAATGGAGATTAGGACGGTCGTAATTGAAAAGAGGACGGTTTTCATGGCAAAAAAGCACCTGAATTTCCTTGAGATATTTGGAACGCCGTCCGTTTTATTTTCAAATATTCGATTCTCCGGGAGTTAAGCTTTATCACTTTGCCGACATTTTCTGTTTTCGGTAATCAAATTGTACGCTTTTTCAGACAACCTGCGCACCTCACTCCATCTGTTGTCAGTAAAGAAGATTAAAACCGTGAAAAGAGTCAATCTAAAATGGATCAAGATTTCGGACGAAATAGAAAAACGCCCAAAAAGAGGGTTATTGTATAATTTGCCTCATTCTTGTGTTTATCCCCAATGATTATCGGGTGAAAGCTCTTCCCCTCTTACCGTATTGTCTTGAGCATTCATAAACTCTTCACGGAACTTATGTAATAAATCTATATCCTGGATGTCATTAATATCCAATATTTCTTGAATCAAGGCTATCTTGCCACTCTCCGGTTCTGCATACGGTATCATACTTTTCATGTTTTTTTAGATTATTCAATAAATACTTTGCTTTATATGGTAGTAAACAATCTGTTTTTTCTTTTGTTCAGACTTCATCGGTCGTTATAAGGAAATTTTTCATATATTAGCAGCCCATAAAAGACACTTATTATATAACTTAAGGGTAAAAGACATTGAAGTTACGATATAAAATATTCACAATTATAGGTATTGTTACGATTGTTGTTGTAATTGTTTTCGGTAGAACATTACATCATCAAGACGGAATAAAGTTTATTGATGATACTGATGAAGACCAAGAGTTAGATAACGTTGACCTCTTTTCTAACGAATCTATGGACCTGCGTTATTCAAACGAGTATCAAACCTGGAAAAATACAACCGACACAACTTTCCAAAGTTTATTTAACGGGAACCAGCAGGTGGATATTTTAGCTATGCGCCCCCGGATGGTTATTTTGTGGGCCGGATATGCCTTCTCAAAAGATTATGCAACACCCAGAGGACATATGTATGCCATAGAAGATGTTTACAACAGCCTGCGCACAGGTGCGCCTATGGACAGCAAAAGCGGACCACAGCCGGCAGCCTGCTGGGCTTGTAAAAGCCCGGATATTCCACGCTTGTTGACGAGGACTGACGCTAAGACGCTCTATAAAAAGAAATGGGCCGAACTGGGAAGTGAAGTCGTCAACCCGATTGGCTGCGCCGACTGTCACGAACAGGAAAGTATGAGCTTGCGTATCACCCGTTCCTTTCTGACCGAAGCCTATTCCCGTAAAGGACAGCATATTGAAGACGCAACCGATCAGGAGATGCGCTCCCTCGTCTGTGCACAGTGTCATGCCGAATATTATTTTCATGGAGAAGAGCGTGTGCTGACTTTGCCTTGGGACCGGGGCTACACGGTAGAAAACATAGAAGCCTATTACGACAGCATACATTTCTCCGACTTTACCCATAAATTAAGCCGGACGCCTTTATTAAAGGCCCAGCATCCAGATTATGAACTGGCGCAAATGGGTATTCACGCCCAACGGGGTGTTTCCTGCGGTGAATGCCACATGCCGGCTGTTGGAGAAGGTGGAAACCGGTATAACGATCATCATATTCAAAGCCCGTTGGCAATGATTGACCGTACCTGCCAAGCTTGCCACAGGGAAAGCGAGGAAACGCTGCGAAATAATGTCTACGATCGGCAGAATAAAGTACTCTCCCTTCGCAACCGCTTGGAAGAAGAACTGACAAAAGCTCATATCGAAGCTCAGTTTGCCTGGGACAAAGGAGCGACGGAGCAGCAGATGGAGAATGTATTGAAATTGCTTCGCCAGGCACAATGGCGCTGGGATTTCGGAGTAACCTCCCACGGGGCGGCCTTTCATGCTCCCCAGGAAGTGATGCGCATTTTGAGCGACGGATTCGATAAGGCAACACAGGCCCGCATTCTGATTATGAAAATACTGATGCGCCAAGGTTACACAGGGGAAGTCCCTATGCCTGACCTTTCCACTAAAGAAAAGGCGCAACGGTATATCGGCCTCGATATAGAAGCCGAACGGATCGCCAAAGACCAATTCCTGAAGACTATTGTTCCGCAATGGCAAAAAGAAGCGGCTGAGAACAACCGTATTATTGAGAATTAATTTTCAGATATCTCCAATCCAGGAGTGTATGGCAGCGCAATCGTGAATGTGCTACCTTTTCCGATTGTAGATTCCAACGATATATTGCCACCAAAGGTTTTGATAATACTTAGGCAGATTGCCAAGCCCAAACCGGTTCCCTGTGCAAACTCGTCCAGTTTCTGGAAACGTTCAAAAACCAACGCCTTCTTTTCTTCAGGAATACCTTTGCCGGTATCTGATACGGAAAGAAGGATGAACCGGCTGTCCTTACTCAGTTCGTATTTAATCTCGATGTATCCCTGCGTGGTAAATTTTCTCGCATTATTAATAAAGTTCGTACAAACTTGTGTCAGGCGCAAACGGTCCGTATGAATAATGGCCGGCACATCAGGCACCTGCATCCGCAGCTCTACGCCTTCCGGCATCATCAGCCGGTGAGTATGGTGGACATCTTCTATCAGTTTGCTTAAGTCTATGTTCTCATACGAAAAAGACAGGCATCCGGATTCGATGCGCGACAAATCCAGGATGTCGCTGATTAATTTCAATAACAAGTCGCTGTTCTTACTTATCAGATCGAGGAATTCGACTTTCTCTTCCGGCTCTAACGACACGTCAGAATTGAGCAGCTGCGAGAAACCGACGATAGCGTTAAGCGGCGTCCGTATCTCATGGCTCATATTGGCCAGGAAAACAGATTTCATCCGGTCCGACTCTTCCGCTTTATGGCGGGCTTGAATAAGATTGTTCTCTGTATTCTTAATCTGCTGGATATTCAGGCACAAGCCACTTACCACCACTGAATTGTCATTTGAGGAGAAACCTTCTATGTTTTTATTTTGTGCATAGCGGAACTCCCACCATTCATGGCCCTTTCCGTTAAAGTCATAACGTCGGCGCGTTATCTGCCGGGCAGGAAAACCTGTGTCCAATTTCCCCCGGTTTACTATAAATTCCTCCTGATCATCAGGATGGATGGTTTCTTGGAACTCATCAGCTGTAATTGGTATTGGAGGAATACCCAAGGAATGGTAGAATTCGTTATCAAACTCAAAAATACCATTCTTATACCGGAAAGCAAAGATATTTCCACTCTCCAAAGCAAAAGAAAGAAAGGCTTTCTCCTGACGTAGTTTTTCCTGGGCTTCTTTCTTGTGTTGCGCTTCCCGCCTGTATTGCTTGCGCTGGTAGATAAAGACAGCCAGCAACAGAATACCGAAAATAACTGCAAGAATAGAAATGAATATTTTATAACGCACAGTCAGTGGCATATTAAGAATGATGGCATCGTCAGGTAGTTGTGATAAGTTAATACCCCATTTACTCAGCACATCATAGTCAAACACATATGACTTCTTGCTTTGTTGGATTTGAGGGAACTCTGACAAAGGAACTCCATTCAGAATATCAGTAATCCGACCGGCGGCTTCGTGTGTCTGCTCCTCTAATGTAGCCAGATATCCACCTACAATACCATTATTACAGCCTATTAGCTCATTCATAACAGTAAAACAAGGAAAAGCACTGAGCCGTCCCAGGGAAATCGTCATATAATCCCTCTTTGTCGCCAGGTAAGCTTTGTTGTAATAGTTTTCGCCGAACCCCTTGATTAGCGCATGAGCCGATTTCGCATTGAGTGTGCTGATATATATTGAGTCTGGCTTTATCTTAGGAATATTCGTTATCGAGATGCCGTTTTTACCGGACAAACGGACTCTGTCTGTCGAAAAGATATTGTTTGAGGCGCACAAGCCTTTTATCTGCTCATTCATATCCGCCAAAATCATATTGTCAGCGAAAGTATCATCGGCAACTCTTATAATGATGCAATTGCCTATTAATTGCTGTATCAATTTTATATTGGTCCGGTAGTCCGGTTTGTCGCTAAAGCCTGTGATATTCGGGTGTTTTTCAATAAAAGATATATTGGGATAATTGATTCCCATGAAAACTACCGGTATCGATTTGACAAACGGATGTTCGCACGTTATCAATGCATTCAAGGCTTGGTCATCATTGACAAGGATGATATCCGGTTTCCAGGAAGACAATTCGTTCAGTTTGTCAAATGTCTTCTGCCTTTGTTGCTTTTCAGTGAACTGCTCGCAGTCCAGATAGAAAGAGTATATACTTGCCCGTACACGCCTTTTATGCAAATCATCGGATAGAACCTTCTTCATTTCCTTGTAGGCAGAAAAATGTTTTTCGTAAGATTGAATTACGAGTATATGTTTTTCCTTCGATGAATCAGCCGGAGGACCACATGATATGAAGGTTAGCAAAAGTATCACTACAGCTACTAACTGGAATGAGTATTTATAAGGCATACTATTGTTGGTAATATCGAGCGTTTTTATACTACTGCAAAAATACGTTTTTTAAACCGAAAACAAATAGAAATCACTGACTATTCAAATACCAAAGCATAAAAAAGGCTGACCCGTTACCGGACCAGCCTTTTTCTAATAATAATCTAACTGATTAAATCTTCTTCAATACATTTGTCAGATCTTCCGGGGTCACATTGGCGGCGATGATAACACCCTTATCGTCTATCAGGAAGTTACGGAATCCCTTTTGCAGGTTATACTTCCCAAACAACTCTGACTTTCTGCCAAGTCCTTCATGAAATTGCATCGTGCCTTCCAATTTGTCGGCTTTTACCGTCTCGGTAAAAATGGATTCTTTCTCGTCCAAAGAGATCGAATACATCGCAATCTTACCTGAACTCAACTTGTTAACTTCATTCCATAATTGAACGTTACGGGCCCGCGATTCAGCATCGTAAGCTGCCCAGAAATTCAGCAATGTGTAACGTCCTGAATGATTTTGGAAACTGAAACTCGTTTCGTTTCCTAAAGACTCTATTCTCGGAGCAAAGTCACCAGGGTTTAAACCGACTGTTGGCTTTGCGTTTTTAGTTCCGGCTGATACTGCGAACAGCGCAACCGCAACAAGGAGAACATAAGCTCTTACCTTCATATCATCATATTTATGTTAAACTTAATCGGAGTGTTGCAGAAACTACTCGCTCCGACTCCTGATTTTCAGGAATAAACAAGGGCTTCACCTTCGCTAAGGAATCGCTTTCTTGTTCTTAACGGTTGCAAATATACAGGTAAAAGCTCTTACGAGCCAAACTATATAACACTTTTCTGCTTAATTGCAAGATTTTTTATATGTTTTATTGCATCAAAAGAACGCAAATAGAATGTTTTATAGCATACCATTAACTATATTTCACACTCCATCCCTATCATTTGGCTGTTCGTTGCCCGGAACGTTTCGGCTTTCTCATATAGTTTCACCTGTTTCGTCAAGGTGAAACTTTAGTTCTATCAGGAGGAAACTTTAGTTTCATGCAGGAGAAACTTTAGTTCCATGCCCATGAAACTTTTTTTGCACTGTAGTCTACATTATATATTATAGGTATAAGTTTTTCTTTTTCACATAAAATATTTACCCTTTTCTCTTGTTTGCTTAATAAATAGTATTACATTTGCAGTGTACTAATAAACTAATACACTAAAAGAGCAAGCATATGATTACATTAAAAGAGGCAAGTCTCAGCTACAAACGAAATAATCCTGTCCTCGACGGGGTTGACCTGGACATCCAGCCGGGTTGCATCTATGGTCTGTTGGGAAAGAACGGCGAAGGGAAGACTACATTGCTAAATATCCTGAGCGGACAACTTTTCCTGAATAAAGGCATCTGCCAGGTGTTCGGCCAGAATCCGGCAGAGCGGAACGCCGGACTGCTGCAAAAGCTATTCCTACTGCCGGAAGAAATCAATATGCCGGATGTGACGGCCATGCAGTATGTCCGGATGTATGCTCCCTTCTACCCTACTTTCAGCGACGATATCCTGAAAGCCTGTTTCGAATCGTTCGAAGTGGATTTCTCTGCCCGCCTCAATAAGATGTCGCAGGGACAGCGGAAAAAAGTCGCTATCACGCTGGCGCTTGCCGTCCATACTCCACTCCTGCTGATGGACGAACCGACCAACGGGCTGGACATCCCTTCCAAAGACGTGTTCCGCAAGCTGTTGGCCTCGTTTACGAATGAGCAACAGACGGTTATCATCTCGACTCACCAGGTGCGTGATCTGGAAAGTCTGATAGACGCGGTACTGATCCTGGATAACAAGAAAGTAATACTGAACAGTCCGTTAAACGAAATCGGCCGGAAACTCTTCTTCCGCCTCGTCAGTCCGGAAGAAACGGTTCTCTTCCAGAACCAGACTCCGTTCGGACTCATGGGCGTAGGCGAAAACACGAAAGGTGAAGAGACGCCTGTCTCCCTGGAACTCTTGTTTAATGCAGCGACTCTGCATCCTGAGAAAATCAAAAGCATGTTCAACCGATAAACACCACATACAACCATGAACGATAAGATTAGTTTACAACGAATTAAACTGCTGCTGCGTGCAGACTGGATAGAACACAAATCGCAAGCGGTCTTTGCCATAGGCGCCTTTCTTGTGGCTCTCATCGTCTTCTTCCTGCTTACGTCAGGTGATACGACAATGAAGGAATTTACCAGGAAGCAGTATTTCTTTTATGGCATCGGACTGTTTTGCTATTTCATTTACTTCTGCCGCTATGCAGGGAAAAAGGTACACAGCTCCAAAGGGCTGTATCTGACGCTTCCGGCTAATACAATAGAGAAATTCGTGACGTTGCTTGTGGAAGGATTCCTGTTGATAGCTCTCTTTCACGTGATGTTATGGCCGTCGTTCTACGCTGTGTCTCTGGCGATAACCGGTTATTCCGTCATTAGTTTTTCGGGAGTGATGAATGCTTTCAAAGTCTCCTTGCCGATCCTTGCTTTCCTCTCCTCTATTGTCTTTCTGTCTTATGTTGCTTTCCGGAAATACGCTTTTCTCATAGCCATATTGGCTTACGCTATATTGTTGGGAGGTACGGTCTACATCATTACGAAGTTTGTTATGAACGGATTTGGCCCGCAGCAGGGTGTTTTTATGGAGATGACTCCGATGTATTATATGATCAATTTCCTGGTCCAGTACCATGCTGTCGCTTTCTATGCAGCCACTCTCGGCATACTTTATATCGCTTATCTCAAACTTAAAGAAAAGGAAATCAGATGAACTACAATACGAATCAATCCATATTCATCCAGATAGCCGACCGAATCTGCGACCGGGTGCTGAGTGGCGAGTATCAGGCCGAAGCCCGTATACCGTCCGTCCGGGAGCTGGCGCTCGAAATGGAGGTGAACCCGAACACGGTCATGCGCTCGTACGAACGTCTGCAGGCGAACGAAATCATCTACAACAAAAGGGGCATCGGCTATTTTATCTCGCCTGATGCAGAAAAAGAGATACGGCGGATGCGACATAACCAGTTCATAGAGGAAGTTCTTCCGGCGGTCTTTAAAGAAATGCACCTCCTGGGCGTCGAGCTGAAAGAGCTGACAAATGCATACGATCAATATTCATCTACATTAAACACTGGCAATCATGAAAAGAAGTAATCTATATTTAATCCTGCTGTTCGCCCTGTTATACGTGTTCCCGCTCTTTGTCTGGACGGCCTACGCCTGCCTGGGCTACAAGTCTTATACGAGGATATCCGATCAGTACCGGATTATCAGGATTGAGAATCCCGACTTAACGGCAAAGCAAGTATTGATCAATACGGAAAAGACATCCTACTTCCCGGAACGGGAGATGATGGCTGTTACCGGCCGAAGCTACCTGTATTATAAAGGATACAGGCACTACCTGCCCGATTTGCTGGTCAGCGGCGATACAATCCTGATAGCCAAGCCACAGGGTACAGATAATAAAGACCTGACATTCAATATCCACATTCCTAATCTTAAAGCCGTCATACTCAACGGACAGGTGATCTGGGAGGAATAATATTCCTCCCTCCTTCCTCGTATTCTTAAACTTTTCTATTTATTAATCTCATAAACACATACTGTAATGAAGACTATCATTATAGCTGCTATTCTTATGCTCTTTTCCGTAGGGATACACAGTCAGCAAATACAAATCAAAGGAGAAATCAGAGACGCCGGAGATAGCCAGCCTGTCGAGTTCGCCAATATCGTTCTTCAAACACTGGATTCTGCTTTTATCGCAGGAACCAACAGTAATGAAAAAGGCGCTTTCCGCCTTGAAAAGATAAAACCCGGAGACTATCGCCTCGTTGTTTCCTATTTGGGATATGAGACGACCTATGTTTCAATCTTAGGTATAGCCAAAAGCATCGATCTGGGCAAGGTGCTGCTTCAACCGTCTTCCGTCGCATTAGAAGAAGTAACCATAAAGGCCTCCGCCGTCCGCTCCTATTCAGACCGCCGGATTGCCTTTCCCACCGATCAGCAAAAGCAAAATGCGACGAACGGTATCAACCTGCTCAGTACTATGATGCTCCCGCGGCTCCAGGTAAACCCACTGACAAACGAGGTGAAAGCCGACGAAGGGGATATTCAGTTCTGCATCAATGGCATCAAGGTGGAAGCGCTTGATGTACAGGCCTTGTCGCCGAAAGAGATTATCCGGGTCGAATATCACGACAATCCGGGTGTCAGATATGGGAATGTGGCTGCCGTACTGGATTATATCGTAAAACGGGAAATGACAGGGGGAAGTGTCAATATGAACCTGTCCAACTCGCCTGTCACGGTCTTTGGAGACGACCAGGTCGCTGTCCGGCTGAATCATAAGAAATCGGAGTTCGGCCTGCAATACTCGACCCGCTACCGGAACTTTAATGCGAGGAAAGAAGCCTTGGAAACCTATAACTTCGGCGACGGAATGAACATGCAGCGTGTGCTAAATGGTATTCCTACCTATATAATGGAAACAACTCACAATACATCTCTGAATTACAGTCTTGTAGAAGCTGATAAGTATTACTTCAACGCGACATTACGCTATTCCTTCACAAAAGAGAGAAAGAAGTCGCACAGCTTGCTGTACGAGAAACGGACGCCGGAACAAATAACGGATGTCAGAAGTGGTGGAGAAAGCAGGTCTCATTTGCCGTCGCTCGATTTATACTACATGCGCACGTTGAAAAACAAACAGACCATAACAGCCAACATTGTAGGAACTTATATCAACACGGATGCTAATCAGAATTATACAGAGAAAGAGGAAGAAGAAGTCTTATCGGATGTCCTTTCCAATGTTCTCGGAAAGAAATATTCTCTGATCGGTGAAGGGATATATGAAAAGAACTGGGATTTCGGACGTTTGAGCAGCGGGGTGAAGCATTCGCAGGCCTGGACGGACAATACTTATGCGGGGACAGTCGGCGGAAATACCCGGATGAAGCAATCGGAAACATACCTGTTTGCCGAATTTAGCGGGAAAGTGAAGAGACTCAATTACATGGGAGGTGTAGGCATTGCGCGTTCCTGGTTCAAACAGGAAGGTGAAGACAGTTACCAATATTATTCATTCCGTCCGAAGGTGTCCCTGCAATACAACATGACGGACAATACATTTATCCGTTTGGGCGGAAGCGTCGGAAACACATCTCCGGCACTGTCAGAGCTAAGTGCTATCGAACAGATCATAGACACGTTGCAGATCAGGCGCGGTAATCCGTATCTGACTCCTTATATAAACTACAACACTTACCTGAATTACGAGTATAAAAAAGGCCTTTTCACCGGAGGTATCAATCTCTATTACTGGTATAGCCCGGATATGATTATGGAAGAGACACTCTTTGAAAACAATAAATTCATCCGTACGTATGCCAACCAGAATAGTTGGCAAAAGGTCAGCGGAGACCTGAACGTGCGTTTCGGCCCTATCAAAAACATCCTGATGTTCAACATCACCGGAGGCGTCAACCATTTTATCAGCGACGGGCGGACTTACCGGCATACCTATACGAACCTGTATTACACGGCATCGGTTATGGCGATGTATAAGAAATTCATGGGGATGTTCCAGATCGGAAGTCCCAGAAACAACTTTGTCGGAGAGACAATGCACGGTGGTGAAAACATTCATTTATTTATGCTCCGGTACAACCAGGGTAAGTTTACAGCCGGCGCCGGCATCATGCTTCCGTTCTCTTCCCTGTATAAACGCGAAGACGAGAACAGAAACAGGTATGCGCCTTACAAAATGGAGTCTTTCTCAACCTCCGCATCCCGGATGCTCCTGCTTACCTTCTCCTGGAATTTCGAATTCGGACGCAAGTACAAAGGCGGCAACAAGAGACTGAACAATATGGACACGGATGCCGGTATTGTTAAGGGAGACAAATAAGAATCTCATATTCCCCGGTAAAAAAGAAAGCGCCTTTCCCCTCAAAGGAAAGACGCTTTCTCTTTTATCATGATTACCGTATTTATTTGTCTTTACTATAAGGTGAAGGCATCGGCATCCCTTCCTTTATATATTCGTCATATACGACTGTCGGGTGGTCTTGCGGGGAAGCGACGTTGTATTCTTCTTTGAAGTTGTCACGACGGAAGTTTTTCAATTTCAGATTCTCCGTACTGTAGGTTCGCAAGGTTTGCCTCTTGTTTCCGGTTAAAGAACTTTCTGTTACTTCCGAATCCAGGATATTCATTTTAGGAGTGAGAGAAGGTAAAAGATGCTGTTCGAGTAAACCACGATAGGCCCCGATATACTCACACCAAACAGCATTTCCACGGGTAAAAATACGATAGGTGTAATTGGACCATGCCGTCCGGATGTGGATTTCATTCTTCCAGATTTCAATACATGCCTCTGAATCGTAGTTAGAATCTTTGATCGTTACCCGCTCCAGGCCGTTCATCTTTTCCAGGACATTCGTTTGCCATTTGTCTGAATGCATTATTTCAGCAATAATTTCAGGCAATTTTTCCTTAATTTCAAACTGAATCTTCATCTTTGTTTGCCTGCCAGTCAGGACTTCTTAAGGTTGCCAGGTTCTGTTAGTAATATAATGTGTCTAAATGAATAACAATGGATATGCGAATTTTGTTTACAAAACAATCGGTTTTTGTACATATCTTGTGTACCTTTGCCTTACAAATATAGTAAATATGGAACAAAAAGACGAAATAATACTGATAACTATAAATGGTACGGATCGTCCGGGGGTAACTGCTGCCCTTACCGAGATACTGGCCAAAAATAACGCGGTTATTCTGGATATAGGCCAGGCAGACATCCATAATAACTTGTCTTTAGGTATTTTATTTCAAAGCAGTGAAGGAAATTCCGGAGATATATTGAAAGAATTACTTTTCAAAAGCTATGAGTTAGGTGTAAATATCCGCTTCAATCCGATTACCGAAGATGCCTATAATCAATGGGTTTCCATGCAAGGAAAGAACCGGTACATCATAACGATCCTGGGGCGGAAACTGACAGCCCGTCAAATTGCCGGCGTAACCCGTATTGTTGCCGACCAGGATATGAACATCGACGACATCAAGCGTCTGACAGGACGTATTCCGCTGGACGAGAACGCCCGTACGCCTAAGGCAAGCGTTGAATTCTCCGTGCGGGGAACTCCCCGGGATAAAGAGCAGATGAAAGCTGACTTCATGAAACTTTCGGCTGAACAGGAAATGGATATTTCATTCCAGGAAGAAAGTATGTTCCGCCGTATGCGCCGCCTGATCTGCTTCGATATGGATTCGACGCTGATCGAAACGGAAGTAATAGACGAATTGGCCATACGTGCCGGTGTCGGCGACCAGGTTAAGGCGATTACGGAAGCGGCAATGCGGGGCGAGATCGATTTCTGCGAGAGTTTCCGTCAACGTTGTGCGCTGCTGAAGGGATTGGATGTGTCCGTCATGCAGGAAATTGCAGAAAACCTGCCGATTACAGAAGGGGTTGACCGGCTGATGCGTATCCTGAAAAAGGTCGGCTTCAAGATCGCGATCCTTTCCGGCGGATTCACCTATTTTGGTAATTACTTGAAACAGAAATACAATATCGACTATGTATATGCTAATGAACTGGAAGTGGAGAACGGAAAGTTGACAGGCCGATACGTAGGCGATATCGTTGATGGCAAGCGGAAAGCCGAATTGCTTCGTTTGATTGCACAGGTTGAGAATGTAGATATCCGCCAAACTGTTGCCGTAGGTGACGGGGCCAACGACCTGCCGATGATCAGTATTGCCGGCCTGGGAATTGCTTTCCATGCCAAGCCGAAAGTGAAAGCTACCGCCAAACAATCTATTTCTACGATCGGACTGGACGGTATCTTGTATTTCCTCGGCTATAAAGACTCATATTTGGATGAAAAAATGTAACTAAATTAATAAGACAATGATCAGACACATCGTAATGTTTAAACTGAAAGAGTTTGCAACTCCGGCCGACAAACAGGCTAAAATGCAGGAAATCAAAACAAATTTGGAAGCTTTGATCGATAAAATCGATGTTTTGCGCATGATTCGTGTTGACTTCAATGTGAATCCGGAAGAGACATGGGATATTATCCTGACTACGGAGCTGGACACTTTGAAAGATGTCTGCACATATGCAAACCATCCCGAACATATTGCCGTATCCAAAGGTATTATAGGCCCGGTGAAAGCAGACAGAGCTTGTGTGGATTACGAATGCTAAGGCATGCAAGACGGTATTATTATGAAAGACTTTGATATCGAAGAACGTGCAAGCCAGGCAGTCCGGAACTTCGAAGCGGGATATAACTGTGCACAGTCTGTGTTTTTAGCCTATTCGGATGTATTTGAACTGGATATGGAGTTGGCAAAGAAAATGTCTGTCTCTTTCGGTGGTGGCGTAGGACGCATGCGTGAGATTTGCGGAACTGTCAGCGCAATGGCTATGCTGGCCGGTTTCAAATATCCTGTCTTGGATATTAATGACCAGGAAGCCCGTACGAAAAACTATGCGATAGTACAGAAAATGGCGGATCTGTTTAAAGAAAAGCATGGAACGGTTATTTGCCGTCGGCTTTTACCGCCTGAAGATGCCGCAGCAACAACTCCGGCACCGTCTGCCCGTACAAAAGAATATTATCAGAAGCGTCCCTGTGGCAAGTTTATTGAAGATGCTGCACGCATCGCAGGAAGAATGCTGAAAGGAGAATTGGATTGATGGCTTATGCCATCAATCTGATTTGTGTAACAATGCCCAATTTCCGTATTTCATTGAACAGGTTTGTATAAGAAGAGATAGCTTTCACATTTACTTTATAGGTGATCACAGACCGGTCGTCCAGATAGAAAGTCTCAAAGGAAACACTTACGATGAAAACGCCCTTGTCTTCCAATATCTTACGCATTACTTTCAAGTCGGGTGTCGCTGTAGAACAGGTAATAGTCAAAATCTTATTAACTCCATTCAGAAACATCCTTCTCTCCAATCGTTCCAAGCTCACCAAGATAAACAGTGTTATGACAGTTGCAATAGCAGCCGGAACATACATCCCGGCTCCTACTGCCAAACCTATCACTGCCATTACCCAAATACATGCAGCGGTAGTCAACCCGTGCACACTCCCGTGACTCTGGATGATCGCCCCAGCCCCCAGGAAACCGATACCTGAAAGCACCTGTGCTGCAATACGTCCCGGATCACCGTTCAGGAAGTTGGGATAGCATTGCGGAATCCAGATAGAGACCAGCATAGCGGCTGTCGAACCCATACAAATAAGGGTAAAGGTACGCATACCGGCCTCCCGTCTTCTGAACTGACGCTCTATCCCGATGACTGCTCCCAAAAAGAAACTGATCAGTAACTTGACTGCTGCCGTGTAAGGAGTAATAACCGTGTTTTGTAATATATCATTTATCTGTTCAAACATACTCTATTGCTTTGCAACACGCAATTACAGGTATTTGTTTTATTTGACCTCCGTGATTTCAATCACGTGGCTGTTTGTCGGTCTGCTTGAAAAGACCGGAATCCCCACATTCATCAGAAACTCACCCGAGAAGGTCCGGCCGTTACATTCCAGTCTGGACTTAGTTCCCGGAACCAGATTGATTTCCTTGAGTTCATAACGGGCATCTTTTTTCAATCCCTGTAAACGAAGGGGTTGCATCATCTCTGCATATCTCGGATACATATCGAAAGCAAACAGAACAGCCTTGTTTGCACTTTCATTCGCATACATAACGGCAGCGTGTTCGCTTTCATAAGGAGATGCCAGACGATACTGGTCGCCATCCAGAATCACGTCGCTCAAACGTTTAAAGTTTGCCACAGCTTCCTTGCAATATTGCTGGTCAGCCTGGCTCATTTCATTGATCCGGATATCAAAGCCTAACTTACACATACTGGCAACATCCGTACGGAACTTAACTGGCTGTTTTCCCCAACTCGTGACGTGGGCGGCCATGCTCTTTGCAGGGAAGAAGTGTGAATATCCCCACTGAATAAAGATGCGTTCCACCGGTTCGGTATTGTCACTCGGCCAGAATTCGGTAAAGTATTTCAGTGCTTCATAGTCGCAACGGCCACCGCCACCGGAACACAACATCATCGGCAAGTTTGGATATTTCTGCTTGATACGTTCCAAAACATTATATAAACCACGTACGTGTTCGATATATAAATGAGACTGCTGATTCTTCAAATACGGAGAATAGATATTCGTAATCGGACTATTACAATCCCATTTGAAATAGGCAATACCCGGATATTTCGTCATCAAACCGTCCACAATGCCATACACAAAATCTTGCACTTCCGGATTGCTCATATCCAGAACCATCTGATTTCTAAAGTAATATTCATCCCTGTTAGGCAGATGAATCACCCAATCCTTATGTTTTTCATACAGTTCGCTCTTCGGATTTACCATTTCAGGTTCAATCCACAAACCGAACTTTATACCTTTATCCGTCGCTTCCTTAACCAACTTTCCGATACCGTTAGGCAACTTGGTTACTGTCTCTTCCCAGTCGCCCAATCCCTGATGGTCACTGCTACGGGGATACTTATTGGCAAACCAGCCGTCGTCAAGCAGGAACATATCTACCCCTAAAGTCGCAGCTTCGTCCATAATCGCAATCAATTTGTCTTCATTAAAGTCAAAGTAGGTCGCTTCCCAGTTATTCAGCAAGGTCATACGGGGCTTTTCACCGTCTTTCAACTGATATCTACGTGCCCAGCGTTGGAAATCGCGGCTGGCTTTTCCTTTTCCTTCCGCGCTGTACGTGAATATAAATTCCGGTGTACGGAACACCTCGTTCGGTTTCAGGGAATATTCCGAAGCATACGGGTTGATCCCGGAAAGAATACGTAAACTGTTTTCGTTGTCCACTTCGAAAGTGAAACGGTAATTACCTGTCCATCCGATTGTTCCAAACAAAACTTCTCCCACATTTTCTTCCGCTTTCCGATCCAGGGCAAGCAGGAAAAACGGGGAACAGAACATATTGGCACGGCTTCCCAATTTCGTATCCAGCATCTTTTTCCCAAAAGAAAGCTCGCTTTCCTTCATGTTCACTTCGTGCGCCCAATCTCCCGAAAACTCGGTCAGAAAATACTTGCCGCTGTTCAGATGAAGCAAAGAGGAAGCATAATTATAAAGGGTTACCGGCTTTTTCTCCTGATGGGATATTTCCGCAAATTCTTTAATAATATTTTCCTTCGGATAGGCAATGAAATGCAGCTTCACTTCTACAGGATATTTATCATCCTTCAGTGTAATCACAGTCTCATTCGCTCCCGGCTGAAGTTGCTTGCTTTCGTGGGAAACATACTTCAAAAGCAAAGAAGGATTTCCATCATTATGTAAAACACGGATTGCAGGCTCGAAATAGTCTTCCATTCCATGTGTTATATACGCTTCATTCCCGAGCGGCAACTGTGCGATATCCGAGTCAAAAGATAACTTTTGCCCCAGATAGGACTGATATAATCGCCCGTTGCTGTCATCAACCTTATAAATAAGGCTAATATTGTCGGTTGTAATGGGTATTACAGTTTTCTCATTAGCTCTCAGCACTGCTGATACAGCCATCAAGCATAGCAAAAAAAGGAGTCTGATCTTCATGTTTTTCTTCTATAAATTATTAATTTGATATTACAAATCCAAGGTTTATTATATATACGAGCAAAGATATAATAATAATTGGAATAATAACAATTCGAATAGATAAAAATACAATAAAAAAGTCCGTAAAACGGCTTGTTATACACGTTTTACAGACTTTTCTTTCTTTTATTTCTCCCAAAGGGATTCTTTCATATAATTTTCCTATACATCCAATGCACCGATCAGTTCCCGGACAGATGAAAATCCATGCCTGTTGCAATAGTCTTCCATCCCCTCTATAACCTTTATACTGGCAGTCGGATCAACAAAATTATATGTCCCGATCTGGATAGCTGTTGCTCCTGCAAGCATAAATTCGACTGCATCTTTCCAATTGGAAATACCTCCCAAACCGATAATAGGAATCTTCACGGCCTTATATGTCTGCCATACCATCCGCAGGGCAACCGGCTTTACGCAGGGACCGGAAAGGCCACCGGTTATTGTAGATAATACCGGTTTACGCTTCTCGGTGTCGATAGCCATTCCCAGCATCGTGTTGATCAGTGAAACGGAGTCTGCCCCTTCAGCTTCTACCGCCCGGGCAATCTCCGTAATATCGGTTACATTAGGGGAAAGTTTTACAATAAGGGTCTTCGGATAAACCTTGCGGACTGCCTTCACAACCTCACTTGCCCCGCAAGTCGTTACCCCGAATGCCATACCTCCCTGCTTCACGTTCGGGCAGGAAATATTCAGTTCGATAGCCGGAATTTTGTCCAGTTCGGCAATCTTTTCGGCACATTCCACATACGTTTCGACAGATGAACCGCTCACATTGACGATCATGTTCGTATCGATATCCTTAATATCCGGATAAATATGATCGACAAAATACTGTGCGCCTTTGTTTTGCAGGCCTACTGCATTCAACATTCCGGATGGTGTTTCCGCCATGCGGGGATACAAATTACCTTCACGTGGCTGGATAGTTGTACCTTTCACAAAGATACCGCCCAACCGGGAGATATCCATGAAATCGGAATATTCCACACCGTACCCGAAAGTACCCGATGCTGTCATAACCGGGTTCTTCAATTGTAAATTACCTATGTTTACGTTTAATTCAGCCATGTCAATTTTTCTATATTAAATACAGGTCCTTCAGTACACACACACACATGATGCTCATCCTTAGTCTTTTCCACACAGCACAGGCAAGCACCTATACCACAAGCCATTGTGTTTTCAAGAGAGACTTCACAAGAGGTGGAAACAGTGTCCGCATATTTGGCCACAGCCATCATCATCGGCTTAGGTCCACAAGTGTAAATCCGATCGAAATGAATTTCTTTCAATATGGAATGATTGGTCACATATCCTTTTTCGCCCAATGAACCGTCTTCAGTTGTAACATATACGGTCCCGATCTGTTCGAATTGTTCCAATTGTAACACATCCTCTTTCGAACGGGCTCCCAAAAGGAAAGTCGGTGTATATCCGACATTCTTCAAGACTGCCCCCAAGTATAACATCGGAGCTGTACCGACCCCGCCACCGATCAACAGGAGTTTTTCGCCTTTATCGGCAGGCGTTGTGAAACTGTTTCCCAAAGGCAACATAATATTTACAATATCACCCGGCTTGTATTCGGCCATCCGGCGTGTTCCGTCACCGACCAATTGAATCAGTAGCCACAATTCATTTGTCGCTCTGTCCACATAATTAATAGAGATGGGACGACGAAGAAATGTTGTAGGAGAGTTATCCACACGTACCTGTACGAACTGGCCCGGAAGCATTTCCGGCAAGATCTGATCAGATGTTAGTTTAAGCAGGCAGTAATTTTTGTGAAGGCGGCGGTTTTCAGTCACCTTCATGTCAAGCATGTACTTCTTCATATAATGATTAGTCAAATTCTATACAAAGATACATGAATATGATGTATAAACCAAAACAAGCTATTCTTTCTTGTCTTTTTCGCTTATAAAAGTATCAAATGTATTATCAGAATAAAAAATCATTATTTTACTAACTTTTTTAGCATTCGTTTCTTGCTGTATAATTTGCTCTACTACAGGCATTTTTGTATTGTTTACAGGTGTGTCAACCCTCGTTTCCTTGCGATATTCGAGAGCAGCTTGCCCTTCGGACGGATTTATCGCCGTATTTTGGAACAAATCAGGCTGTGTCAACACATGTTCCCGTATCATTTCACCTTTGCCAAAGAGGAGCCAGTCGGAATCTACATAAGTGAACCGTTCCAGAATTTTAATAAGGACATCCAGGCTAACATTATTTCTTCCATTCAAAATATGTGACATGGCTGAACGCTGGATACCGATTGCTTCAGCAAATTTAGAAGGAGTCATACCTTCCCGTTCCCTTATTTTAGTGATACGTTCTATCATCTTTCTGTATATCCTTAATTTGTTTAGCAAAATACTGACATTGTGTCTGCTTTTTATCAAAAATCATACACAAACCAATAACGATACAAATATAAACTATAATTCTCAATTGTGCAATTTATCTATATAAACTTAAACTGATATTTTTATATACAACAGAATACATTTGTAATGGTTATTATTGTAAACAGGGATTTTAAGCATAAAAACCATGTTAAAGTAATACTTTCACTATATAACCTATTTTATTGTTATCCTTATCATTATAAAACACAAAAACAAGATTGTTCTTTGTTTTTATGAGCATTTGTACACAGATGTAGCCTTATAATTAACGTGTCAGATTAATATTTCAACGTAATTAACTGGTTTATGCTTATTTATGCGAAAAATAGAAAGTTTGGCTGAAAGGTCTGTTTTTACCAGTTTATAATAGTAATGTAAACATAAACAAATGTTTCCTTATTGAATTTTGTTTACAGAATACAATTGTATTCGTACATAAATTATACAAACAGTCGTGTTTACAATCGTAACACCTGTAATTAGGTTTACATTTCAATACTATAATTTGTTTTGATATTATGGGATACTGACAGAATGTCCCGATTTACGAATGTTATCTTACCTGGCCAATCTCTTTTGGCATTGGTGAAGGCTAAACCTCTCTTTTTTGATGATTTTTGTGAACGGATGGTAAGGCGAGAATAAATATTCAACTCACGAGTGGGTTAAAATGAGTATAATGAACTGAAAAACAGAAAGAAGAGGCTTATTTTCCCGGTCTATTTTTTTGTTATTCCAGGAAAAAGCCCCTTCTTTCTGCTTATTGGGTATAAAAAGTTGTTTAATGAAGTATTTTGTAGAGTAGCTCCTTCAGAAGTTCGGCATCCGATACCGATGTATTTTCCACTCCTTTCGAGCGGGCGTCCGTCATACGGATATCACTGATCAGGTTAAAGACCTTCATAGCCGAATAGTTTCGCATTCCCAAAAGATAATCTTTGACCTGGAAAGTTCCCCTAAGACCAAGTGCCGTCATCAGACCGGTCTCGGAACGGTCCTTCGTATAATAGCAGATCAACAGGTTTGAGAAGTAGTTAAATAATACAGGAAGGGTCATCTGGATCGGATTGCTTTTCGGGTTCTTTTCGAAGTACTGGGCAATCCTGTTTGCCTTCAGGACATCCTTCATGGCAAGTGCCTTTATCAGCTCGAAGTTATTGTATTCTTTACTGATTCCGATATTCTGCTCTATTAACTCCGGCGTGATGCGTTTTGCTCCCTTTTCCGGCAGGATCAACGCCAGTTTATCCAATTCCTTGCTCAAGCGGCTTAAATCGTTTCCAAGGAAATCTGAGAGCATTTGAGCGGCTTTATTATCGATCCCTATAGAACGTAGTTGCATGAATGAACTGATAAAGGCCGGCATCTTATAATCGGGGATTTTTTTAGACTCGAATAATACGCCTATTTTATCGGTCGCAGCTGCTAATGCCCTGCGGCGGTCCAACGTTTTATATTTGTAATTAATGACCAGAACAGTCGACATTAATGGATTTTTTACATAGTTCGACAGCACTTCTATATCACGAACTAATTGTGCTTCCCGGACTACCACTAACTGATATTTTGACATCATCGGAAAACGGCGTGCCGCATTTATTATCGTAGCTGCATCCGTATCGGCTCCATACATGATAACCTGGTTAAAATCCCGTTCGGATTCCTCCAATACATTTTCGAGCAACAATTCCGTTATCTGGTCCATAAAAAAAGGTTCGTCACCCATCATAATATAGACAGGCGCAAACTTTTTTGCCACTATATCCCGGCATATTTCCTCGTATGTATATTCTTTTTTAGCCATATTTTCGCGTAATCACTCTTTTATTCCAATTACCAACTGAAGCGGATATGACGGATTGTTTTCTTTCCGTCGATAATCTGACGAAGCGCTTCCACTCCCAACATGAGATGCTCTTCAGCAAAGTTTTTTGTCACGGCCCGGTCACTGGCTTCCGTCTTCACTCCGTCTTCTTCCATCGGCTTATCGGAAATCATCAGCAGCGCACCTGTCGGGATCTTGTTGGCAAAGCCTGCCGTAAACAGTGTCGCAGTTTCCATATCGATGCCGGTGGCATGCGTCCGCCGAAGATAATCTTTAAAATCGTTATCGTATTCCCATACCCGCCGGTTCGTTGTGTAAACCGTACCGGTCCAGTAATCTTTTCCCCGGTCGCGGATTGCAGACGAAATGGCGCGCATCATCGAGAAGGCCGGAAGCGACGGTACTTCCGCCGGAAGGTATTCGTTTGATGTTCCTTCCCCGCGTATGGCAGCGATCGGCATGACGTAGTCACCCAGGTTATTCGTCTTTTTCAACCCTCCGCATTTCCCCAGAAAAAGGACTGCCGTCGGTTTGATCGCAGACAACAGGTCCATGATCGTAGCCGCATTCGCACTACCCATTCCAAAGTTGATGATCGTTACACCGTTGGCGGAAGCATTCGGCATCGTGTTCTTCAGCCCTAAGATCGGGACATTGAAATGTTCTGCAAACAGCTCCACATATTTCGTAAAGTTGGTAAGCAGGATATATTTATCAAAGTCTTCCAGTTTCCGTTCCGTATAGCGCGGCAACCAATTCTCGACAATTTCTTGTTTTGTTTTCATAAATCATTACCTTTGATGGACTGTTTTCGCAGAATAAAAGAACAAATATAGTAAATGCTGACATTAAACTTACCTGGTTTCGCGCCTAAAGTAACAGAAAAAGATGGAAAACGTACGATCTTTGATCCCGTACGCCGTAAATATGTAGCCCTGACTCCGGAGGAATGGGTACGCCAGCATTTTGTCAACTATCTGATTTCTTTCAAAAATTATCCGAAAGAACTTCTGGCCAATGAAGTATTGGTAAAACTGAATGGAACGTCAAAACGCTGCGATACGGTTGCTTATAACCGCTTTTTAGCGCCTTTAGTGATTGTCGAGTACAAAGCCCCTACCGTCAGCATCACAAATGCCGTATTCGACCAGATTGCGCGTTATAATATGGTTTTGCATGTCGAATACCTGATCGTAAGCAATGGACTCAACCACTATTGTTGCAAGATCGACTACAACAACCAGACTTATGTCTTTCTGAACGGTATTCCCGGATATGACGAGCTGTAAATTACAGGATGGATGCGGTTTGGTCCTTGTAAATCAAAATGGAATCGCTTATTTGAGTATTGGCCGGCCTGTCGACATAGACAGAATTACTATCCTTTATAACAGGCTGTTCCGCTGATTCCTTCTCATTAAAAATGAGAGAATAACCTAAGATAACCGCAAAAAAAGATAATATCAACGCTTTCATAATCTATTGCAATTTTAAAATCATATACAAGTATGATGTATTTAGAACGGGAAACGCTGCACTATATTACAAAAGAAATGTATTTTTTTTGTCACCCATTTGTAATACCGAGTTTCCCTTCCCTTGATTTACAAGGATAACATTCTAATAAACAGAATAGTTCTAAAATAAAAAGCGGGAAAAGAAAAAATCTCTTCCCGCTTCTTTTATTTTGATCGAATGACCGTTTATGCACCGAAGTCGTCGAAATGCAACATTTCACGCGGCACACCCAAATTGTCCAACATGTTTTCCACAGCCTTTGACATCGGGCCCGGACCACACATGTAGTATTCGATATCTTCCGGAGCTTCGTGATCCTTCAGATAAGTATCGTAGATTACCTGGTGAACGAAACCGGCCGTGTACTTCACTCCTGCTGCATCGGCTACAGGATCCGGACGGTCGAGCGCCAGATGGAATGTGAAGTTCGGGAATTCTTTTTCGATTTCCAGGAAGTCTTCCAAATAGAATACTTCGTTCAGCGCACGGGCACCGTAGAAGTATGACATCTTGCGGTCTGTCGTCTTCAACGTCTTTGTCATGTGCATGATCTGCGCACGCAACGGAGCCATACCGGCACCACCGCCGACCCACATCATCTCGCGCTTGGAGTCGAAGATCGGATGGAAATCACCGTAAGGACCGCTCATCGTCACTTTATCACCCGGTTTCAGGGTAAAGATATAAGAAGAAGCGATACCCGGCATCACATCCTGGAAGCCCACCTGGGGTTTCGGCTTGAACGGCGGTGTGGCGATACGAACCGTCAACATGATACGGTCGCCTTCCGCAGGATAGTTAGCCATAGAATAAGCACGGATAGTCGGCTCGTCATTCTTGCACTTCAGCGTGAACAGACCGAAGTTTTTCCATGCCGGCAGATATTCGTCACCGATCAGGTTCTTGTCGATATCTTTGTCATAATCCATTGAGTATGCAGGAATCTTGATCTGGGCATAAGAACCCGGCAGGAAGTCCATGTGTTCGCCCTTAGGCAATGCCACGATAAACTCTTTGATGAAAGTAGCCACGTTCTTGTTGGAGATCACTTCGCATTCCCATTCCTTTACGCCGAATACTTCGTCCGGAACCTGAACGACCATATCTTCCTTTACCTTGCACTGGCATGCCAGACGCCAGTGTTCCTTGATCTGCTTGCGAGAGAAAAAGCCCTTTTCAGTCGGCAGGATTTCTCCTCCGCCATCGATTACCTGTGCACGGCACTGGCCACATTTACCACCGCCACCACAGGCAGAAGACAGGAAGATACCCCCGCTCTGCAAAGCGCCCAACAGCGTTCCGCCTATCGGAGTTTCTATTTCTTTTTCTTTATTTACCTCCAGCTTTACATTTCCGGATGGTACCAATTTTGCTTTAGCGAACAAAAGTGCGGCTACCAGAATCAGTGTTATCACAAGGAAAACAACTGCACTGGCTGCGATTGTAAGTCCGCCCGACATTAATAAAATCATCTTTATCTGTTATTTAATGCGTTAATACTTAAATCTTAAGACCTGAGAAGCACATAAAGGCCATACCCATCAAACCGGTGATGATGAAGGTAATACCAAGACCCTTCAACGGTTTGGGAATGTCTGAATATGCCAGTTTTTCACGGATAGCAGCCATACCTACGATAGCCAGCAACCATCCGATACCAGAACCTAAGCCATACACAGTTGCAACACCTACATTCGGGAATGCTTTCTGCTGCATAAACAGAGAACCACCCAGGATAGCGCAGTTTACAGCGATAAGCGGCAAAAAGATACCCAGGGAAGCATACAGAGAGGGTGAAAACTTCTCGATAACCATTTCAACCAATTGCACGAAAGATGCAATAACGGCGATAAAGATGATGAAAGCGAGGAAGCTCAGATTCACATTTGCGAAATCCGGCCCCAACCAGCTCAATGCACCTTCTTTCAGTACATAGTTTTCAAGCATATAGTTGATCGGCAGTGTACACAAGAGCACGAATGTCACTGCTATACCTAATCCTAAAGCTGTCTTCACATTCTTGGAAACAGCCACGAACGAACACATACCTAAGTAGTATGCGAAGATCATGTTGTCTACAAAAATCGAGCGGACGAATGTGCTTAATAATTCTTCCATTCTATTATTCTTTTAATAGTTAGCATTAATTTTCCTGAAGTTCCTTGTTACGAGCACGATGAACCCAAATAATCACAGCAATCACGATCAACGCCATCGGAGGCAGGATCATCAAACCGTTGTTCACATAACCGAAGTCATAGAATGCCTGCGGAATTACCTGGAAGCCTAACAGTGTGCCGGAACCTAACAGTTCGCGGAAGAAACCGACGATCACCAGTATCAACGCATACCCGAGGCCGTTGCCGATACCGTCGAGGAATGATTCCCACGGGCCGTTACCCAAAGCAAATGCTTCCAGACGTCCCATCAGGATACAGTTGGTAATGATCAGACCGACAAACACGGAAAGCTGTTTGTTTACATCGTAAGCAAATGCTTTCAACACTTCACTAACAATAGTTACCAACGCAGCTACAACCACCAACTGTACGATAATACGGATACGGTTAGGAATTGTATTACGGATCAATGAAATGATTACGTTGGCAAAAGCCACAACAGCCGTTACTGAAATACCCATTACAATAGCCGGCTCCAGTTTTGATGTTACAGCCAGCGCAGAGCAGATACCCAGCATCTGGACGACAACAGGGTTGTTGGCGCTAAGCGGGCCTAACAGAACTTCTTTATTCTTATTCGATAATAATCCCATCTTCTCTTAATTTTGTGAGGTTAAAAATTTGACATAACCACTCAAACTGTTGAACAACATCGCGTCGACACCTTTACTGGTGATCGTACCGCCGGAAATACCGTCAACATAATCCTGGCCTTCCACACTCTTGCCGGGTTTTACTACGGCAACAGATTTGAATGTTCCATCCATAAACAGCTTTTTGCCTTTAAATTCACTGCTGAACGCCGGCTTGGCGATTTCGGCACCCAGACCCGGAGTTTCCCCCTGGTGGCTGAAGTCGGCGCCGTACACCGTGTTCTTATCGCTATCTACGGAAATATATCCCCACAGCGGGCCCCACAGACCTGCACCATGCAAAGCCATGATGTATTTTGTCTGGCCGTCTACATTAGCTACGAAAACCGGGTATTCGTGTTCGGTAGCAGCCTTTACTACATCGGCAGCAAAAGCATCGCCGTCCACCTTCTGTCCGTTTTCATTTACCAGGAATGCCTCCTTGATCAATTCGTTATATTTAGCTTCAGCTTCATTGGCAGAAACCGCTACGTTAATAGAACGCAGAATCTGCTGGCGCTTGTCGTTTTCTTCATTCTTCTGCTGGAAGCTTCTCAGCGACTGGGAAGTGAAAGCCAACACGACGGCTACCAGAACAACCATTACCGAAGCATATACAACCGTATAAACATTGCTATCCCGGTTCATACCCTTCTTGGCTGCAGCCTCGTCTTTCACTTCTTCGAAATCGGAAGCAGGAGCTGCACATATAGGACAAACATCCGGAGCTTTATTTCCTTCGTGGATATATCCACATACTTTACATTTATATTTAGCCATACTCCTTCTTACTTTATTTGATTACACGTTTCAATCTGCGGTTGATGTTAGCTTCCACTACGTAGTAGTCGATCAGCGGAGCAAATACATTCATCAACAGGATAGCGAGCATCATACCTTCGGGATAACCCGGGTTCAACGCGCGGATGATAATAGCCATGGCGCCAACCAGGAAGCCATAGATATATTTTCCTGTTTCCGTACGGGCTGAAGTGACAGGGTCGGTAGCCATAAACACGGCGCCGAATGCGAAACCACCCAGGAACAGTTGATCCAGCGGAGATACGCACATCGAAACTGTCGTTCCGACCATATTGAAGATCAATGACATGACAGCACCACCGACAAACACGGAAACCATTGTCTTCCAGCTTGCGATTCTTGTAAACAGAAGGATTACGGCACCGATCAGAATTGCCAATACGGATGTTTCACCGATTGAACCCGGAATCAGACCCAAGAACATGTCCCATGTGGAAATCGGATGTCCGAGAACATCGACTGCCTGGAACGAATTGATCAGTTCCTTGCCTGCAATTGCAATCTGTCCCAGCGGAGTTGCACCGGAGAAACCGTCCACAACCTGACCGCCACCAATACCGAACGTGTCGGCTGTACGGACAAACACCTGGTCGCCCGACATGGCTGCCGGATAGGCAAAGAACAGGAATGCACGTGTAACCAAGGCTACATTAAATACATTATATCCCGTACCGCCAAATACTTCTTTTGCAAAAACAACAGCGAATGCAGTGGCAACAGCAATCATCCACAGCGGAGTGTCCACCGGAACGATCATCGGGATCAGGATACCGGAAACCAGGAAACCTTCCTGAATTTCTTCCTTCTTCACCTGGGCAACCGCAAACTCGATACCCAAACCTACTACATACGAAACAATGATTTTAGGCAATACAGCCAGAAAACCAAAAATAAAAGTCATGAGAAATCCCGGATCAGTACCAACCGCAAGGTTATGCTGATAACCGACATTATACATACCAAAAAGCAAAGCGGGCAACAAAGCTATGATAACCACGGTCATCGTACGCTTCGAGTCAATATAGTCATGAATATGTACGCCTGATTTGGAAGTCGCATTCGGAACAAATAAGAATGTTTCGATACCTTCAAAAACAGAACGGAACATCGCCAGCTTTCCGCCTTCCTCAAAGTTAGGCTTAATCTTGTCGAGGTAATTCCTTAACGCTTTCAATGTATTCTAATTTTTTAATGTTATTAATTCATTTCCTTGTATAACAGATTCAAGCCCTGACGAACGATCTTCTGGATTTCAAGCTTGGATGTGTCAACAAATTCGCAAAGTGCAAAATCTTCGGGAGCCACTTCGTAGATACCTAAGTTTTCCATCTTGTCGATATCGAACGTGATGATTGCCTTCAGCAGGTATTCCGGCATGATGTCCATCGGGAATACGCTTTCGTATTCGTTAGACATGATCATGGCGCGTTTGCCACCCTTGATGCGGGCGTCGATTACATACTCTTTGTTCTTACCCATCAGCCAAGTCGGGAAAGAGTGGCTGACACTGTATTTTCCAAAGCCGGGAGTAGCCCAACCGAAGAAATCGTATGTTTCGTCGCCTTCCGGGATTACGGTAATCTGATTGTCGTAAGCGCCTAAGTAGTCGTCTTTCATCACCTTCGTACCGGTCAGCACATTACCGCTGATGATACGGACGTCTTCGTTCCCTTTCAGGATCTTTCCGGCAACCAGGCTGTCGATCGTACAACCGGAGATAGCCTTGATATATCCTCTTTCTGTCGTTTCGGAACCGGTCAGCACAACCAGGCGGCTGAAATCGGCAATACCTTTATTGAACAGACGGCCGATTACGATCACATCGGCAGGATTTACCGTCCAAACCACTTCGCCTTTGTTGACAGGCTTGATGTGATTAATCTGTACTCCCACATTCGCTGCAGGATGCGGACCTTCCACTTCCACTGTTTCAACACCTTTCACACTGACGGAAGAACCTTTGCGGACACCGACATAAACCTTACCGGCGGTAAGCTTTGCCAATGCATCCAACCCTGTCTGGAAATCTGCTTCCTGACCTTTCACGATGAAATCGAAGTTCGGCGCTAACGGTGCGGAGTAGAATGCAGAAACAAAGATGTCACGCGGAGCATCTGCCGGCGAAGCGACGATGTCATACGGACGTTGTTTGATATAAGGCCACAAACCGGCATTCAGGATTGCGTCCTTAACCTCCTCTCCTTTCAGAGAAGCTACATTTTTCTTGCCGAAATCCTCGTACTCGATCTGCGCATCCGGCTTAACAACAATGCTAAGCACTTTACGCTTCTCTCCTCGGTTTACGGCAGTTACTTCGCCACTGACAGGCGAAACAAACTTGATCTCCGGGCGGTTCTTATCGATCATCAATACAGAACCGGCTTTGACTTTTTCTCCTACTTTGGCAACAACTTTGGGTACAATACCGTTATAATAATCGGGAACGATCGCGTAAGTATCGCTTTTCCCCCCGTTTAACAGTACGTCCGAAGCTTTGCCCTTCAGATTAATGTCTAAACCCTTTTTAATCTTAATCACATTTGCCATGATACAACTAAAATTGTTTATATGTAATTTTCCCGCAAAAGTAAGCAATTTTTTATGCTTTAAAGCAGGCGAAAGGAAATAATTAAAGAAATAATTCCATAATTTTGCATTGTCAAAGAAAGAAATATGAAAAAGAGAGTGTACAGTTTGCTTTTTATGTCGCTTTTTGCCCTTTCCATCGGGGCAAATGCACAAGTGAAGTATTTTACCGACGTCAACAACAAACAGATAAAGACGCTTCAGGTGAAAGTGGCCGGCGAGTTGATATCCGAGCCCTATATCGCTTTGGGCGGCGACGAGCGGATCGAAATCAATTTCGACGGTTTGGGCAGCGGGTACACACGGTATGCCTACAACGTCATACACTGCAATGCCGACTGGACACAATCGCAGTTAAGCCCCATCGAATACATGAACGGTTTCCAGGGAATGACAATCGACGATTTTGCCAATTCCATCGGGACAACCACCCAATATTCCAACTACCGCCTGTTGCTTCCGAACGACGATGTCCAGTTCAAAGTTTCCGGGAATTACGCCATACAGGTCTATAAGGAAGACAATCCGGACCAGATCGTGTTTACGGCCTGTTTCTCGGTGGCCGAACCTGTCATCAACATCGCTGCTTCCGTCAGCGGGAATACGGACATCGACACCAACCAGAGCCATCAGCAGGTCAGTTTCACCATCAACAACAAGAATTTCCCGATCACCTATCCGCAAACAGACCTGAAGATATATGTCTATCAGGACAACCGGCGCGATAATGCCGTCACCGACCTGCAACCGATGAGCATTTTAGAAAACCAGATTTCCTATGCTTACAACCGCAACCTGATTTTCCCTGCCGGAAACGAATACCGGCGTATGGAGTTCCTGAGCAACAAATATAACGGGATGCACGTCGAAGACATCTCTTATCACAACCCTTATTATAATGTGGAACTAATGACCGATTATAAACGGGACAAAGGAACCTATCAGTACGACCAGGACCAGGACGGGCGTTTCTTCATCCGTTGCAGCGGTTGCAACGATCCTGATACGGAAGCCGATTACTACATCGTGCATTTCGCGCTTGCCTGTGACCCGTTGCCCGATGGAAATGTCTATCTGAACGGTGAGCTGTATAATAATGTATTGGACGAAAAGAGTAAAATGGGCTATAACTTCGAAACAAACCAATACGAAAAAGCCGTCCTGCTGAAACAAGGCAGCTATAACTACCAATATTTGTTTGTCCCTACCGGATCTACGGTCGGACAGACCGGACCGATAGAAGGCAACTTCTACCAGACGCAAAACGAATATAGCATCTACGTCTACTTCCGCCCGATGGGTGCCCGCTACGACCGCTTGATCGGCGTGACGACAGTCAGGAACGAAATGCAAGTGTTTTAGGAGATTACAAAAAAGCTTCAAGCGTACGAAAGTCTGAAACTTTAGTTTCAACAATTCCGTACGGTTGAAACTTTTGTTTCATGCCGATGGAACTTTAGTTTCACGGGACGAAAATTTAGTTTCCTCGGCTGAAACTTTAGTTTCGACCGCAGACACTTTAGTTTCAGTCGCAAAGACTTCACATTCGTTTCCCCATGATATAGGTTGCCACAATGTTACGGTCATCTCCTAAAGTTTGCAAACCGAAGAGTTTGTTCTCCAGTTCCCATTTCCCATTGCGTTCCAGATATTCCCGGCGTATTTGTTGGGAAGGGGTGGCGGCATAATCGAGAACGATGAAGTCTGCCTTCCGGCCTTTTTCAAAACTGCCTGTTTCATCCTCCAGATGGAGCGCCTTTGCGGCTCCTAAAGTACATTTGTAAAAGGATTCCAGTACGGACATCGGATATCCGTTGAGTTGCTGCACCTTGTAAGATTCGCCCATCGTACGAAGCAAGGAGTAAGACGTTCCGGCACCGACATCGGTCGCCAGCGTGGTCTGCATACCGATCCGGTTAGCCTGCCGCATATCATACAGGCCGCTTCCTAAAAAGAGATTGGAAGTCGGGCAATGAGCGATAACCGAACCGGCTTCTGCCAGGCGGCGGCATTCTGAATCCGACAGATGGATGCAATGGCCGAAAACCGAACGGTCTGTCACCAGTCCCGCCCGTTCGTACACTTCCAAATAATCCCGGCAGCCGGGACACAAGGAAAGTGTATTACAGATTTCCTCCTTATTTTCGGAAAGATGCGTTTGGATATAAGTATCCGGATATTGCTCATGCAAGCGTCCTGCGGCCTTCAGTTGTTCGTTCGAGCAGGAGATCGCAAAACGGGGAGTAATCACATAACGGTTACGCCCTTTCTTATGCCAGGCTTCGATCAGAGAACGGCTTTCGACCTCTCCCCGTACGGCTGTGTCGGTCAAACCATCCGGCGCATTACGGTCCATCAGCACTTTTCCGGTCATCATGCACATATTATATTCCGAAGCAACCGAAAAAAGAGCATTAACGGATGCAGCATGCACAGTCGCATATGCCATACAGGTCGTCGTCCCGTTCCGGAACAGTTCCTGCACGAAAAAGCGTGCGATCCGTTCGGCATGCTCCGGAGACGAGAAAGCCTGTTCGGCAGGAAAAGTATAGTCATTCAGCCACTCAAGCAATTGTTTCCCATACATCCCGATAATCTCGGCTTGCGGATAATGGATGTGAGAATCGATAAAGCCCGGCATTATCAGCTTGCCGGAATAGTCGATCCGTTCACAACCGGCGTAGCGGTCTTCCAGTTCCTTGAAAGGCCCGCAATCGATTATGATCCCTTCCTTCACGACCAACGCTCCGTCGGGGAAATACCGGAAAGCGTCACTTCTGTCCAAAGGCGAATCTGTAAAGTCGAAAACTTCTCCTCTATATAACTTTATCGTATCGTTCATCTTCCTTCATTTTACCGGTTCGACATGCAAAACAATATGAGTTGCCGGACCGTATTTCAACCGCAATTTCCGCTCTATCTCTTTTGTCAGTTCGTGTGCATGACTGACGGTTGTCTGGCCGTCCACACGGATATGCACCTCGATTGCAAAATCATTGCCAATACGGCGGGTACACAGATTATGCGGGTTCTTCACATCCGGAGTCTCGTTAATGACTGAAAGGATCTCGTCTTCCACTTCTTTAGGCAATGATTTCTCCAACAGGTCATTTATAGCAGGGAGGACCAACTGGAAAGCAACTTTTACAATCAGAATACTGACGATAACAGCCGCGATCGGGTCCAGCACACGCCAGTTGTCGCCCAACAGGATTGCACCGCCGATCCCAAGCGCCGTGCCTATGGAAGAAAAAGCATCCGAACGATGGTGCCAGGCATTCGCAATAACCGCCTGGCTGTTTTCCCGCCTGCCGACAGAAAGGGTCAGGCGAAACAACGCCTCCTTTATCATTATAGATACGACAGCAGCGAGCAGGGCAATTTTCCCCGGACTTTCAAGCGGCTCATCCATGAAATAAAATCCATATATCTTATTCGCCCCTTCCCAGAAAAGGCCGACTCCTACGCACATCAGGACGATACCGATGACCGAAGTGGCCAACGTTTCATACTTACCATGCCCGTAGTCATGCCCTTCATCCTTCGGCTTTGACGATATATTGATAAAAAGCAGTACGATTACATCCGTTACAAAGTCGGAAAGAGAATGGACGGCATCTGCAATCATGGCACTACTGTGTCCCAATACACCTGCTACAAATTTGAAAACCAGTAACAGGAAATTGGCTACCGACCCGGTCAGAGTCACCGCCATAATCTTTTTCTTTCTTGTATGCGCTTTCATTCTGCTTTTTATCTCGCAATCAATTTATCCGAAATATCGATATAAATAGTCCCAGTTTCTATCTAAAAGACCGGTCAGCTTGTCGACCTTGTTCCGCACTTGAATCAACTCGGACCGTAACTGGAGTTTCTCTTCCAATACTTGCACGCTTGCCAGCTGTTTCGTTATTTCCTCTAATCGGGCAATAAGACGTACGTTTACCGCATCCAGGTAATTCAGACGGGTAGACTGACGGATAAAATACTCAAATCGGGCTGGTTCCATCTTATAGTATAAAGATGATAATCCTTTTCTTGGCAAAGGAAAACGATATGGAGTTACTGAAAGATGCGATAATCGGGCGGCCGCTTTTGTCGCTCTGACCTGCTTGGATATTTCATCGGGGTACATAAAGACAACCTGATTCGTCTGTTTTAAAAGCGATTCGATGTGCCGATAAGTCAGTTCCGGCCCGCAACAGGCTACCGTATTGGTGAAACCTGCGGCATGCATGATCATTAAATCCTTGCTGTTCCATACCAAATATGCAAAACCGCATCGTTTTATAGCCTCGATTGCCTGATAAAGCCCCAACAGGTTTGTTTCTCTCAAATCCGCAGGAATGCAAAAGCCTTCTTCTTCTTCTTTTTCTTCCGGAACGTATTTAAGAAAACCTTGTAAACTTCCGCTATCATCCCGGACAGGGAAGAGCTTGCATCCGGAAATCTGTTCATAGGTATCCGGAAGGATATCTGCCGCCACACCAAGCTCCAAATATTGATGGGCATAGGCTAAAAGAGGACTACTGCATGAGTTGGAGGTGAAAGAGTTTAATAACATATTGAACTCTTTTTCTCTATGCTTGGCAGTAAACATACTCTTTTCTTTTTCCTTTTTCCGCTTACTCTTGCGGGCAAGGTATTCCAATCCATTTTCATCAATCGGAATATGGAACCAATCCACCAAAAGGCGTAATGCTTCCCCTTCATTACAACCGACTAACAGTTGTGTCAAGCGGACAACGTCACCGGCTTCTTTACAGACATCACACTCGTAGGTTTGATCCGTTACTTTTATTTTAAAAGATTTTTCATCATCTTTATGAAATGGACAACTACACATTAGTGTTTTTCCTGATTTACTTCCACGATGTAATTCCGCATATTTCTGAACTACATCTTCCAATCTTGCTTCTTGAGCGATTGTTTGCTTCAAATTTTTAATCATAATTAAATTTTGAGGTTTTTCTTGGATAATAAGGCAAATAACCAATTATTGATAAATCCCATGACCCAATCTCTCCTTTCTTTTTAAGAGAGAACAAATATATGGAGAATTTATCTATAAATCTCATCTTTACTATCCTGTATAAATATTAAAAGATAAAAAACTTAATATTGCCATACTTATCTAACCAATAAAAAAGTCTACCTTTGTTCCTACATTTCCGAGAAGGAAGAACGTTACATACATGATGAAACTTATTGGTTATATATTATTAATAGCTTTGTTACAGTCAGTAACAGGCATCTCCATCTTATACGCTCAGAGTTTTACATCGGCTTCCGGTATCGTAAAAGATTCGATCACCGGTGAGCCGCTCCCATTTGTGTCCGTATATTTTGACGGATCCACTATCGGGGCAATGACAGACGACGACGGAGTGTTTACTCTTCAAAATAATGAGGGATATACGAAGCTGGCAGCCGCCTCATTAGGATATGACACTAAGTTTATCGATCTCAAACCCGGTCAAAAGAACGACAATTTAGTGTTTTTGCTCAAACCGACCGCTTTCGAAATATCCGAAGTCGTAATCAAACCGAAGCGGGAAAAATATACCCGGAAAGATAATCCGGCAGTCGAGCTTATCAAAAATGTAATTGCACATAAGAATGACAACCGGATTGAAGCCAAACCGGAATACCAGACGGAAGTGTATGAAAAATTGAGTTTGTCGTTGGACAACTTCAACCCGAATCTTGACAAGAATAAATTTCTGAAGAAGTTTAAATTTATCAAGAACTATCTGGACACATCCGAATTCAACGGTAAACCGATCCTGACCGTTTCCGTTCGTGAAAACCTGTCGGATTTCTATTACCGGAAAAGTCCTAAGACAGAGAAGACAATAGTAAGGGCCAAGCGCATGCAGGGAATCGACAAATCTTTGGATGATGGCGGTGGTATCACTTCCAATCTGGAAGAAATATTCAAGAGCGTCAATATCTTTGATAATAACATTCCTATCCTGTTGAACCGTTTCGTCAGCCCTTTATCCTCTACGTTGGCGACCACTTATTACCACTACTATATCATGGACACGCTCGATATAGGAGGTGATAAATGCGTTGACCTCGCTTTCGTTCCGGCGAACAGCGAAAGTTACGGGTTTACCGGACGGCTTTATATAACTCTCGACGGTAATTATGCTGTCAAAAAGGTACTGTTGAACACACCTGCCAACATCAACCTGAACTGGGTAGACAAACTGCGTATCGAACAGGAATTCAAGCGAATGCCGGACAGTACCTGGGTGATCGACCAGGAAAACACCTTTGTCAATTTCTATGTGGTGAAAGGGACACAACAACTATATGCCCATCAGCTCAGGAACTATGATAACTATAATTTCAATGTCCAGAATGCCGATTCGGTCTTCGGCCTCTTGGGGGCGTTACATGTCTTGCCGGAAGCGACCGCGCAACCCGATACTTTCTGGATGCATAACCGTCCTATACCTCTGAAAGAAAAAGAAGATGCCTTGAAAGACTTATTGGCTCAATTGCGCAAGGTTCCTGCTTTCAATGCTATTATCAAGACGGCGGAGATACTGATTACGGGTTATATTCCGACTGCGAACGATAAAAAAGTGACCAAGTTCGACTTTGGCCCGATGAATACGACCTTCAGTGCAAACCATCTGGAAGGTTTCCGTATGCGTGTCGGAGGAATGACAACGGCAAATCTGAGCCCGTATTGGTTTGCAAGCGGCTATCTGGCATATGGAACAAACGACCGTAAATTAAAATACAACCTGAAGCTGACGCATAGTTTCAATAAAAAAGAATATCACGAAGGGGAAAATCCGGTCAACAACTTATCGTTTATCCAGGAATATGACGTGTACACGCCTGGGCAGGACTTCCTTTTCACCAGTAAAGATAACATTTTTGTCGCCTGGAAAGTCGGCGAACCCGTCACAAAGATGCAGTACATCCGTAAAAGTGTTTTGCAATACGAGAAGGAATGGCTGAACGGATTGACTTGGAAGTCATGGCTGATGAATCAAAACAATGAAGCAGCCGGAACGCTCCAGTACATTAAACGCGACGAGACCGGCAAATTATACCTGCTGAAAGATTTTACGACATCCGAGATCGGAACACAATTGCGCTTCGCTCCGGGTGAACGGTCTTATAATGGACGCTCGGGTAAAGAATCCGTATTCAACCTGTCTAAAGATGCTCCGGTCTTCAAGCTCTCCCACCAGTTGGGTATTAAAGGCGTATTGGGAGGTGACTACAATTATAACCATACGGAGATCAGCGCCGAAAAGCGTATCTGGTTGTCTTCATTCGGACATATCGATGCGCAATTGAAAGCCGGAAAGGTTTGGGATAAAGTTCCTTTCCCTCTGCTGGTCCTACCCAACACAAACCAGTCCGTTACAATCCAGCCGGAAGCGTTCCACATGATGAGTGCCTTGGAGTTTGTCACCGACCAATATGTATCCTTTAATGCGACTTACTACCTGAAGGGTTGGATACTAAACCGTATTCCGGGAATTAAGTGGCTGCGCCTGCGCGAAGTGGTTTCCTTTAATATGATATACGGCGGGTTGACGGATAAAAACAATCCGACTTTGACTCCGGGACTCTTCCTGCTGCCGGAAGGAACACAGCCATTAGGCAATACGCCTTATATGGAATGTAGCGTCGGTCTGGAAAACATATTCAAGATATTGCGCATCGATTATTACAGACGACTGACTTACCTGAATCACCCGGATATCAAAAAGGGAGGTATCAGGATTGCGCTACGATTCACGTTCTAATATTACGGTTTTGCAATGACAGATCAAAATAGTTCCCGACTCCATCACGCCCCAAACCCGTGGGCATTGACGCCACTGGCCGTTTTCCTGTTGTCCTACCTGGTTGTTTCCATTATTGCCGGAGATTTCTACAAGATGCCCATTACAGTGGCGTTTGTGGTTGCTTCGGTTGTTGCCATAGCTATTTCCAAAGGGGGGAAACTAAGTAACCGGATCGAACAATTTTGCCGGGGAGCCGCTAACAGTAACATCATGCTAATGGTACTGATCTTCATCCTTGCCGGAGCCTTCGCGCAAACGGCAAAGGCGATGGGGGCTGTCGATGCCACCGTAAACTTGGCTATGTCTATTCTGCCCGGCAATTTATTGGCGGCAGGCATCTTTTTAGCAGCTTGTTTTATTTCGATTTCAGTCGGAACTTCAGTCGGAACAATCGTCGCTTTGGCCCCCGTCGCTGTCGGGATTGCGGATAAAACCGGAATGCCCGATGCGCTCATGCTGGGTGTAGTCGTGAGCGGGGCTATGTTTGGTGACAACTTATCCTTCATCTCAGATACGACTATTGTTGCAACCCGGACACAGGGCTGCAACATGAACGATAAGTTTAAAGTAAATATCCGTATCGCTCTTCCTATTGCAATCCTGACAGGTATTATATATGTATTGATCGGTAGCGGGATAGACAGTACATACGAAACGGGGCCTATCGAATGGATCAAGGTTCTGCCCTATCTGGTGGTACTGGTAACAGCAATTTGCGGTGTAAATGTAATGATGGTTCTGATAATCGGAATTCTCCTTTCCGGCGTTGTTGGACTGATTACCGGAGGTTTTGATATTTGGGGATGGAATGCTTCGATGGGGCTTGGTATTACCAATATGGGTGAACTGATTATCGTCACTTTGCTGGCCGGAGGAATGCTGGAAATGATACGGTATAACGGTGGGATCGATTGGATTATTTTAAAGCTGACTTCCCATATCCGTTCCTCAAAAGGTGCAGAAGTAAGTATTGCCGCTTTAATCAGTTTCGCCAATCTTTGTACTGCAAACAATACCATCGCTTTGATTATGGCAGGCCCGATAGCCAAAGACATCGCAGACCGTTTCAAAATAGATCCGAGACGCAGCGCAAGCCTACTGGACATTTTCTCCTGCTTTGTACAAGGTATTATTCCGTACGGAGCACAGTTACTGATGGCAGCAGGCTTAGGACACGTCTCTCCTATCGAGATAATGCAATATCTCTATTATCCTTATTTATTGGGGGCCGGCGCGTTATTGGCAATCGCGTTCAACTATCCCCGGAAATTCACGATTCGGCCTGCGACGACTCCGGATTAGCCACAAGCAAAGCGGCTGCGACTTCTTCCGCGATCTCCTCGTCCTTAAGGTTTTTCAGGATTGTCAAGCCAAAATCGAACACAAAACCGGGACCTTTACAGGTTATGATATTTTCGTCTTGTTCCACCCCGTTCTCTGTCGGTATAGCTCCGACCATAGTCGGTTCGAAATAAGGGAAGCAGGTCGCTTTACGTCCTTTCAGCAGCCCTAATCCGCCTAATACCATCGGACCTGCACAGATAGCAGCCAAAAGCTTTCCTTCCTCATATTTCTGCATGACCAGTTCTTTCAACCGCGTACAGGTATTCAAATGATTACTGCCAGGTATCCCACCCGGTAATACCAACGCATCCGCCGCACTAAAGTCCGCATCTTCAAACAAGTAGTCGGCCACTACCGGTATATTATGGGCGCCCATAACCTGCAGTTCTCCCATAATCGATACCGTAGAAACCCGGACACCACCCCGACGTAAGATATCCGTCGTACCTAAAGCTTCAATCTCTTCAAATCCTGTAGCCAGGAATAAAAATACATTTTTCATACCTCTATCTTATTTAAATAATACTTAATCTTATGTTTCAGCATCGGAATATCTACCGGTTTGGTCAGATAATCGGTAAAATCATATTCCATTGCCTGCTCTTTTTCCTGTTTAAACGCAAAAGCCGTCAAAGCAAGGATCGGTACGCTTGCCGATAATGCCCGGATCTCTTTTGTTGCGGCATAGCCATCCATCACCGGCATTTTAATATCCATCAGGATAATATCCGGATTATATTTGTGGAACATTTCCACGGCCTGCTTTCCGTCTACGGCATGCAATAACCGGTATTTCCCTTTGAGAATCGCCTGCAATAATAAATAGTTTTCCAACACATCTTCTGCTATCAATATCGTATATTGCCCCGGTAGCGCATCAAGTACAGCGTCTTTTGCAAAAACGACATCCTCATTTCCTTCGGTGTCGAGCTTTTCCTCTTCATTGCCTATAGGAAGTGTGAACCAGAAAGTGGAACCTTTACCCGGTTCAGACTCAACGCCGATTTCGCCTCCCAATTTCTCCACGATCATTTTGCAGATCGACAGTCCCAAACCTGTCCCCTGGCGGAAGCTGTCCAGTTTGACAAAACGCTCAAACACTGTTGACAGCTTATCGGAGTCAATCCCGACGCCGGTATCGGTAACGGATAAGCGGACACATTCTTTTTCGACTTTGTAAGACAAGGAAATGAAACCGTAGGTCGTGCATTTGATCGCGTTGGACATCAGATTGTTTAGCACTTGTTCTATCCGTTGTGCATCTGTAAATACCCGGATAGAAGGCAAAAGGCTTTCATTGAACAACAAAGCAACATCCGATGTCATTTTCAGAGATTGGCTTACATATATATTATGGCAAACATCTTTCAAATCCACCCACGATTTGTTGTAATTAAGCGTACCCGATTCTATTTTCGCAAAATCGAGCATATCGTTGATCAGCTGCAACAACTGTTCACTGCTGTTACTGATAATGGACAGGTATTCCTGTGCCTCGCTGGCATTGTCCGTCTCCGTAATCAGATGGGAGAATCCGACGATTGCATTCAACGGAGTCCGGATTTCATGGCTCATATTCGCGATAAAAGCATTTTTCATTTTATCTGCTTCCTGAGCTTTGATCAAGTTCAGCTCATTCTCCCGTTGTTCGGTAATATCCCACATCATCGTTAAAATCAACGGAGAAGCTTCCGGGTCCGGATTGGTAATCAGCAAACGGATATTATTCACGATGCGGATTCCGCCATCCGGTTTTTCATATTCCACCATATATTTTTCCAGTCGTCCGTTTTTGATGGTCGAATAGTCTTCCGTACGCATTTCATGCGCCCGGCGGGAATCAGGAAACAATTCAAAATCGGTCTTTCCGATTATATCATCAGCTTTAACTCCAGTGAATTGTTCCGCCGCCTGATTAAAGTAGATATATTTGAAACCGGCAAAAATATCCTTTACCGATATTGCCACAAAAATATTGGACAAGATCGTATTCATAAGAATATTCAAAAAATTCAACTTTCTTTGATTAAGAAGGTTTTCATCTTGTATTTCAGACTTTTGTTGATTTTCGTAAAACGTCATCCCGGCTTCCAGCACTTCAATGCGATGGATCAGTTCTTCTTTCGAGAAATCGCTATATTTACTCATTTGTGAAATTATTTAAGGGTCACAACTCTTACATTACCTACTTGACAAATGTACTAAAAATATTTCATTTAATAACCCAAAAAAGTATCCTCTTTCACATTTTTGACCAGAAATATACAATCTATCCAAAATAAAAGATACATTTGCAGTCTAATTTCATGAATTAAACACATAATAATACAAAAAACGATGGAATATTGGCAGAAAGATATTGAAACCATGAGTCGCAAAGATCTGGAAAAGCTACAGTTGGAGCGATTAAAAAAGACAATAGAATTAGCCGGAAATTCTCCTTTCTACAGTAAAGTATTCAAAGAAAACGGCATAACAGCCGATAGTATTCAATCCTTGGATGATTTGCAGAAGATCCCTTTCACGACGAAAGACGATCTCCGCAACAATTACCCCTATGGAATGGCTGCCATACCTATTAAAGACTGCGTACGTATCCACTCGTCCAGCGGAACGACCGGTAACCCGACTGTCGTGTTGCACTCGGCAAAAGACCTTGATCAGTGGGCGAACCAGGTTGCACGCTGTATGTATATGGTCGGCATACGCGACACCGATGTTTTCCAGAACACATCCGGCTACGGTATGTTTACCGGCGGCTTGGGATTCCAGTACGGAGCTGAAAAATTAGGTTGCCTGACAGTGCCTGCCGCAGCCGGGAATACCAAACGGCAGATTAAGTTTATTACGGATTTCGGGACGACCTGCCTCCATATCATACCCAGCTATGCGACCCGTCTGGCGGAAGTGATGTATGAAATAGGCCTCGACCCCCGTCGTGACACCAAACTGCATACCGTTTGTATCGGCGCCGAACCCCATTCGGAAGAACAGCGCCGCCGTATCGAACAGCTGTTAGGCGTAAAAGCATATAACTGTTTCGGAATGTCGGAAATGAACGGTCCGGGTGTCGCATTCGAATGTACGGAACAAAACGGGCTTCATATCTGGGAAGACAACGTAATCGTTGAGATTGTCGATCCGGTCACTTTGCAGCCGGTAAAAGAAGGCGAAGTCGGAGAAATGGTCCTGACCACTATCAACCGGGAAGCCATGCCCTTGTTCCGCTACCGTACGCGCGACCTCACCTGCTTCTTGCCGGGAGACTGTCCTTGCGGACGTACACACAGGCGGTTAGCACGTTTCAAAGGCCGCAGCGACGACATGATCATCCTGAAAGGTGTCAACCTCTTCCCGATCCAGATAGAAAAGATATTGATGCAGTTCAAGGAACTGGGCAGCAACTACCTGATCACCATCGAAACGGTAGGAAACAACGACGAAATGCTGATCGAAGTAGAACTGAGCGATCTCTTTACCGATGATTACAGCGTGCTGCAACGTTTGGCAAAAGACGTTACCCGTCAGCTGAAAGACGAGTTGCTCCTGACCCCTCACCTGAAACTTGTGGCTAAAGGCTCTTTGCCGGTACAGGAAGGAAAAGCGGTCCGTGTAAAAGACTTACGCAAACTTTGCTAATAGAATAATGAACTTAAAATAAACACAGTCATGACAGTCAATCAGATTTCTATTTTCCTGGAAAATAAATATGGCAAGCTCAGTGAAATCCTCGCAATGCTGGCCGAAGAAAAGATACGGATTATTGCTGCTACCGTTGCCGACACATCCGAATACGGTATCCTGCGTATTATCGTCAGCGACCCGCAGGAAGCGTACAAAATCCTGAAAAGTAATAATGTCAGTGCAAACCTGACCGACGTGTTGGCAATCGTCACCGATTCCTGTGCAGGCAGCTTTGCACAGACATTGTCTTGCTTCACTAAAGCCGGATTGAGCATCGAATATATGTATTGTTTCTCCGTCAAAGAGAAATCGATCCTGATCCTGCGCACAAACAACCGGGAAGCAGCCCGCGAAGTGATCCGCCGCCAGAATCTGGAATATATTTGCGAAAGCGATTTGATTAAACTATAAAACAACTTTACATGTTCGGAATTAGCGACCCTGGCATCTGGCTTGCCTATCTGTTAGCCTTAATATGCCTGTTCTATTCCATTTGGTTTGGCGTAACCCATTGGAATAAAGGCGACGAAGACAGTACTAACTCACAAGAGCCGGAAAAATGAATACACTGACTTTAGGTATCGTAGTAATCATCTATATGTTTATCCTGGCATGGCTGGGATACATCGGATACAAACAAACGAAAAATGCCAGCGACTATTTGCTGGGGGGACGGAAAGTAAACCCCATCATCATGGCTCTTTCCTATGGGGCGACATTTATCTCCGCATCCGCCATTGTCGGCTTCGGGGGTGTTGCCGCCACATTCGGTATGGGAATCCAATGGCTGTGTTTGTTGAATATGTTCATGGGCGTTGTCATCGCTTTTATCGTTTTCGGGCGTAACACCCGTAAATTAGGCGAGAAGTATAATGCCCGTACTTTCCCGCAACTATTGGGAGCTCATTATAAGTCGCGCTCCATACAGGTTTTTATCGCTGCCGTCATCTTTATCGGTATGCCGCTCTATGCAGCAGTCGTGATGAAGGGAGGTGCCGTGTTTATCGAACAGATGTTCCATATAGACCTGCATCTGGCCTTGCTGATCTTCACTCTTATTGTTGCCGCCTATGTGATCACGGGTGGAATCAAAGGTGTGCTGTATACGGATGCCCTGCAGGCGGTTATCATGTTTGCCTGTATGCTGTTCCTTCTTTTCTGGTTCTACCGGGTGATGGATATGGGCTTTATCGAAGCCAACCATAAGCTGACGGAGATAGCTCCGCTCGTTCCGGAACGCTTTAAAGAGTTGGGGCATCAGGGATGGACGGCAATGCCGGTAACCGGATCTCCACAGTGGTACACGTTAGTGACTTCTCTCATTTTGGGTGTCGGCATTGGTTGCTTGGCACAACCCCAGTTGGTGGTACGCTTTATGATGGTGGAAAGTACCAAGCAGTTGAACCGGGGTGTCTTGATCGGCTGTGTCTTCCTGATTGTAACAGTTGGAGCCATTTATCATGTCGGCGCCTTGTCGAACCTGTTTTTCCTGAAAACGGAAGGCGTGGTTGCTTCCGAAGCGATCAAGGATATGGACAAAATTATCCCGCTGTTTATCGGCCGGGCGATGCCGGAATGGTTCAGCGCCGTGTTTATGTTGTGTATCCTGTCGGCAAGTATGTCCACGCTCAGTGCACAGTTCCATACCATGGGAGCCTCTTTCGGCGCCGATATTTTCCCCGGGTTGGGACATAAGAAGAGCAACACGAACTCGACAATGGGCGTACGCATCGGCGTACTTTGTGCCATTTTGGTCAGTTACATCATCTGTTATACGCTGAGTGCGGGTATTATCGCACGCGGAACAGCCCTGTTCATGGGAGTTTGTGCCGTTACTTTCCTCCCCGCCTACTTCTGTTCCCTTTTCTGGAAGAAAGCGACCAAGGAAGGAGCGCTTGCCAGTTTATGGACAGGGGCGTTGGCAAGTCTTTTTGCGATGTTGTTCCTTCATAAAGCGGAAGCAGGTGCAGTCGGCCTCTGCAAAATGTTATGCGGCCGGGATGTCCTGATCGATGTTTATCCCTGGTTTGCTATCGATCCGATCCTGTTTGCATTGCCGTTATCAGTTCTTGCAATGGTTTTGGTAAGCCTGATGACGTATAAAAAACAAGCAGTTTAAAGATATTAGCTTTTATTAAAAGCGAAAGAACAAAATTTAATACATTATCTATTGACAGCTACAGGAATACCCGTATATTTGCACTGTGGTTTTTTCATAATAGTATTAGATTTAAGGTTAACAAAGTTGGTTAGGGGTTGTCGTGAGACAGCCTTTAATTTTTTATATACGTTCCTTCCCTTTTCCACACAGCTTCCCATCCATTATCAGTTATTCGGGCACTAAGAAAAAGTTTCATAGGCACGGAACTAAAGTTTCTTCACGAGGGAACTAAAGTTTCATAGGCATGGAACTAAAGTTTCCGTTTGTGAAACTTAGTATTTCAAAAAGATACGCAAAAATAGCGCAATCATGCTAAAAATTAAATAGTTATAAAATATGTTTTTTAGCAAGGTAGGAAAAGAAAGCAAGGAAAAGCATATTTGGGCGGGAATTACGTTACCAAATCGTAACTCGCCTCCAAATGCTCCAGGATAAAGCGTAATGCATTATATTACAGTATGTTACCCAATTTTGCCTAACATCAAATAACTCAACAGTAATTAAATTTGTGAAGAAAAAAAGTTGAGTTATGAGAAGTACGTATCGTGTGTTATTTTACACCAAAAATCAAGCAGTAAAGAATGGTAAAGCACCGATTATGGGCCGCATCACCATCAATGGAACCCAAGCAGGTTTCAGTTGTAAGAAAGAAGTATCCCTCGCTTTGTGGGACGTCAAAGCCAACCGGGCCAAAGGTAAATCCGAAGAATCGACTTTGCACGATGCCCATGTTTCAATATCCTAATTTTCTTTATATTGATATTCTTATGATTCCCCACAAGATACGCCCATACAAGAGCCATACACACGAGCGCGACGAGTTTTTGATTCTATCAATGTACCTCATGTGCATCCTCTATATTGAATCCAGAGGATTTCATGACCTTGAAAAGAGTCTCAATCTGCCATCTGTCCTTGTATGTCTATATGGCATGTTCAATCTGAAGTTCAGGCTCTCCGTCGGAGTTCTTAAGCCGCGCACCGACCAGATATTATGGAGGAGAAGTTCTTCACTGAGTCTGACGCGGTTGAACAGATGCCATGCGCAAACTTTCTCACCGGACTTCGGATTTACGATCCAAAAGTTCTGCCGGATCCGTATGTAGTACCGTATTCTGTTTTTGTTAAGCCATGCAATCCATTCCTCGCTGACAAATTCCCTGTCTGCCACGAGACTATCGATACGTCCCGGACCGAAAATGTCGATAAACCTCTATATAATAGCCTTGCGTTCCATCCAATTGGAGTTCCCCGTTTGTCCAAAAGCCTGAACAACAGCAGGAAAGCGATTTCCTTGTAGGTTATCCCGAGCATGAGGATGTTGATGTTTGGCTCTCCAGATTTCCAGTTGGTGCGGTCCATGGAAAGAACCATCTCCTTTCTGACAGGAAGAAGGCTGAAAATCATCCTTGCTATAAGGTCAAGATTGAGGGCGTATTTTGCAAAGAAGCGTTGAAGCCTTCGCATGGTGGAATCCCGTTCCACGGTTGTAGGCATGGCCGCGGCCAACTTGTGAAGATTGACAGTCTGGACAATGCAAAGGGCATGGATTACGTATGTCATCAACTTTATGCGTGCCAGATTCCTTATATTTCCGAAATACTCTTGCATAGTCAGAAAAATTTGGTTAACTTTGACTAAGTCCTTGGGTTTTTTAGTAGTTCTCATGGAGAAAATTCGATAAACTTTTCTTTTAAATTACTAAATATCAAGGATTAAAAAAAGAATAACTATTTAAAATGTAGATGTTTAGAAATATAATTTCAATTTTTATCATGTACTAAAAAGAAATTGATACAGGAATACTTAAACTATCATAATTATGCCGATACTGAGATATAAATTTGGCCAAGAGAGAGAAATTGTAAAGGAAAATGCTGGATTTGACGACTCTATTTTCCGTGACCAATATGTGCAAGCTCTTAGACTGACGAATGCCTTTGTTCGCGATAAAGAGAGTCAAACCCTTAAATGCGTGGCTTTCTGCGGGGATCGAGGAGAAGGAAAAACATCGTGTATGACAACGACACAAGGAATTATTGAACAGGTTAAAGAGAAATCTGACGCATATTCGTATGTGGATAAAATAGGATGCAAGGATCTTGCTAATACCAAATGTTCAGTCGTAGAAGTTACTGACCCTTCTTTTTTCGATGACTCGCACAACATTCTTCAAATTACTATCGGGAAATTATATAATAGCTATCGTCGGAAGCAGGAAGAATGCAAGGTTGATTATGGAAAAAAGAACAAGCTGCTGGAAGCTTTTTCGAGAGTGAATGCATCCCTTTTGACCCTGCAAAAAGATGATATAGACTCGATGAACGACTTGCATAGGTTGGCGGTACTTGCCACAGGTATTACATTACGCGATCAGATTACCGAATTGGTAAAAGAGTATCTAAACTTTATGGGGGCTGACATTTTGATTGTCCCCATAGATGACATCGACCTGAATATCGCCCATGCATACAGGATGTGTGAACAAATCAGAAAGTATCTGTGCGTACCGCAATGTGTGGTGTTCCTCAGTCTGAAAATAGAGCAGTTGCAGTATGTGGTGGAAAATGCTTTCGCGGCAACAATAAAAAATCCTAATATAGGAAAAGCCTCAGATTCAAATGGATTCAACTCTGACGAGATAGCCGAAATGGCAAAAAAATATATCAACAAGTTGGTTCCAGTGAACAGCCGTGTGGAGATGCCTAAAGCCTACAGCCTTGCTGAAGTTAAATTGGAGTTGCCAACAAGCAATGGTGGTATCATGACGATGGAGAGTATGAAAAAGGGAGTACTTGAATTAATATACAATAGGACTCGTTACCTTTTTTATAATCCGGCTGATAGCATATCTCCGATTGTTCCGAACAATCTTCGAGACTTGTTTAACCTCATCGCTTTACTCGCTGCAATGGAAGAAATTCCAGATTCAAGGGAACCGACAAAAAAGCATGCTTTGGAGACAAACAAGAATATGTTCAAGCTCTATTTGTTCACAGTTTGGAAAAAACGATTTGACATTAATACACAAAACAAACTTGATAGTCTTGTGACTTTTGATTACGGAACTTCGTTTAACAAGGAAGTAATCGCGATTCTCTCAAAAAGGTTTGAGGAACAACTGAAAAAAGATTATCACGAACAGACAGAGGATGATTATCAAATAAGGGATACTGAAGCTAATATTTCTGATTCAAAATCAGAATCCTCTAAGGTTGATACCACCCCACAAACCATAATGCTTAAAAGCATATGTGCTACTGACAATTTTGGTTATAATGTTACTGCGGGGGACCTCTTTTATCTGTTTTCTATACTTGAGCGTGAAGTCTTGAGCGAAAACGATAATGCGCTTCTCTTTTTTCTTAAAAGTCTCTATTCAATAAAACTTTATGAAGAATACGACCAAGTTACTGAACTTGAAGGAATGGTCTATCCTAAAACTAACGATGAAGAAAAAGGACTCACTATTGTAGATAGGAGATTTGATCACTCAAATAAATTGCAACTTCTTACAGGAGGCAGCTATTTCACTTATTGTCCGGGAGATTTTATTCCTAAACCCTCAAAAGAAGTCGCTTATGATATAAGAATCATCAGTGGTAAAGAACTAAACGGCTTTTTATCTGAGTTAAGGGGCGGTTTTAAAGAAATAGAGGATTTAGAGAAAAAAAAGAATAAGACAGATGAAGAGAATAAGAAAATAAAGGAATTCAACATAAGACTTAATACAGCTGAGTTTTTCATTCTTACCACGAAATGTGCCGTGCCGCAAAAGAAAGCAGAAACAAAGGATTCGATCAGTTTAGTGAGAACGTTGGATTTCTTGCGTCATAATGTTGAAGCATGCCATTATAGAACATTTTATCCTACTACCGGCTATTACCTCTTTGACATCATGTCGATTTTTGGCAATATGATAAACCTGGAACTTACATACAAGAAGTTTTATTATGTCAACGATGACTTTTATCGTTTCATCTTTAATCATCCTGGTTCGTTGCTTCACAAAATTACTGAAAAAAGTTCAGTTTCTCGACAATATATAAATTATGAGGACAATAATGAGCGTACACAGATGCATAGACTCCTATCTGATAGCATTATCCGAAACGCAGAAGTACTCACTTCGGTGAGAGTAACCCTGATGAAGAGGCGGATATTTGGAGTAAATGTAAGAGTATTTTTGATTCAATATTCAATATAGAGCTAAAATCTCCTGATAATCTTTCATTGGAAGAAATTCTAAAAACAATCCACAGGGCAAAAAATCCCGTGACTATTAGGGAAAAATTGAAGACTATCCCCTACTTTAGTAAGATGGATGACGATGAATTGAAATCATGGGTACCTGACAAACCGGATGGTACAAATTATACTAAAGAAGAAGCTGAAGATATTATCATACGGAAATATAACGAAATATTTATACATGAAGACGTGGTGGTCCCTGCTGAATCTGAACAGACAGAAATGCTTCAACAAGCAGAAGTACAGCAAGTTGACATGGATGAAAATGAGTCAAATGGAGAGCCGGTACAGCAGTAATCGTTTTATAACTCTCGAAGTCCAAAGAAAGTATAAGTTTTTACCGAATTTGATAAATGGATCTAATCAGAAATACAATTGAAGGTTTACTGTACGATTTCCCAATTGAATTGATGGGAAATTACATCACAAAAGATGACTCTATAGATATCAACGAGATACTGATAGACATCATAAAACGAAAGGATGTCTCATTCACCCGAACAGATATTTCGTTGCTTTCTGAAGTGATTAATGATACATGGTGTACGGATGCTGAATTTGGTATTCATCCGGAAACATCCTCTTTGACTAATCGCATTTTATTATTGATGACAGAATTCTCAAAGCATGTGCTTAATCTTGCCGGTCTGCACAATCCTACTGTTCGATTCAACGAATTGTTGAGATGGCGTACTCTTTCGCTTAAGGTGGGTGAGGATATATTGGTTCTTCCATTGCTTGCACGGTATGATACGCTATGCCGTATCAAAAGAAAACGCTTTTTGTGGCCGATGGTACTTGAACACGACAATCTGAGACTTAATGCGATTCTTGATGAAGAGTTGTCTGACACACATTCGCATATCAATGCAGCCACCGATGTGTTCGAATTCAATTGGCTGAGATTAATGAACATGCCGGGACGAAAAAAGGACAAAGGAACTTTTTGGATATCAAGTGCAAAGAAAGACTACGACCTCATAAGCAGAGCGGGTAACAACCATTATCCACTTCCTTGTTGGGCGGTGATTGCCGCTACTGTTCGAGCAATGCTATGGGCGTCGGTTACCGAGAATGAGGATACTTGTCCCATTACTCGCGTTATGGTTGAAGAGATGCTTGAATCTGAAGACTCGATTTATAATAAATTGGAAGCATTAAATCCTCTCATTGCTACATTTTTAGAGAATGCCCTTGAAACAAGTAATGGAATCAAGATAGATTATGCTATTGATGCACGGGATTTTATCAGTGATATCCCTTCTTCCCCTTATTTGATACATCATGGTGAGAGAAATTTCCTTTATCAATGGTTTAAAAGTTTTTTCGATAACGAACATGGGGCAAGAGAGAATGCGGATCTTATGCTTCTCTATCTGGTAATTAAATGCAAAGTTCGTCGAGAATTTGTACAAACCAATGACCTCAGAGGTTTTGTGAATTTTCAAGATTATGACCATGAAAAGGTATCGGCTTTGGGCACGGAAGAAGAAAAATGGGAAAAAGCTTTTGGGGAGATTGCCTATAGATATGCTGTGCAGACTTCTTGTGGAGACAAACTGAGATTCAATCTCGAGGCTCGAGTTACTCCCAATAGTATAAGATGCGTGCGTAAGATGAATTATAAGCAAGCTATATTTGGAAATTCAGATTTTCTAAAACGTGATAACTGTCCATCTATAACCTTAATCGCTCATTTTATAAAGGGTGCAGATAAACAGAAGAATGGATTCACATGCCGACATGCTGATTTACGAAAAACACTAAAAAAACAAATGAACCAAATCATTAATAGAATTGGAGAGTATTCTATGGGTAATGGTCCCCATTTGACAGGACTTGACGCAGCCGGTTCGGAACTCGGATGTCCACCTGAAGTGTTCGCCCCTTTTTTTCGTTATGCAAAATTACACGGATTGACCAACTTAACCTACCATGTCGGAGAGGACTTCTATGATGTTGTGGATGGACTGAGAGCAGTGGACGAAACGATACATTTCATGAATTATTCTGCAGGATGCCGTATCGGTCATGCACTGGCTTTGGGAGTAAATCCATTTGATTTTTATGAAGAACGGCATCATTATATCATTATTCCCAAACAAACACTGCTCGACAATCTTGTGTGGCTTAAATACACAGCCGCATCCAACAATATAAGGCTTAATCCCCAAACACTCTTACTAATTGATTGTCAGTTTTCCATATTATCTTCGGAACTTGGCTATTCGGCAATTTCATCTGATATGAACGACTATCAGCAAAGCATGAATATGCGAGGTGATTGGATAGACAATTCTGAAGAGCCTGAGGATATTGGAGGTCGTTATTTTAAATGGTCTCCAATAACTCCTGCAGCTGTTGCTCCACAGAGAGTATTTGATTTATGGGAGCATTATAATCATTCGGAATGTTGCAATCGAATTGGGAAAAAAGTGACGGTGATTCAAGTTCCTCTTTCATTTGCCACCGATGTCGCCAAGGTACAAGAGTCCATTCTTTGGAATTTAGAGAAGCAGGGAATAGTGATTGAAACCAATCCGACATCCAATCTGCGGATAGGTCGGTTTAATAGATACGACCAGCATCCGATCTTCCATTTTCATTCCATAGATGCAAAAGAGGGGAAGCATTCAATGTTGGTTAGTATCAACACGGATGACAAGGGTATATTCTACACTTCACTCAAAAATGAATTTTCATTATTAGCTATAGCATTGCGAAAAGAAAGAAATGCTGATGGGACTCTGAAGTGGAGTGATTTGCAAATAGAAAACTATTTGAAGCGTATAGCTCATTATGGCAATATTTCACGGTTCCGACAAACGTATATTCCTTCGGGGGAGGAAATAGAGTTTGAATCAGTCCATAACCACTAAACTGAGTTCTTGCAGAACAAGTTCATGGTCGAGGGACTGGACGGTATCAAATATACCTACAACAACGGTTATATAGCCAAAGACCTGAAACTGGCTGTCATGAACTTCATCAATGCGCTGGAACGCATTCCCGCCATGATAGAGAAACGGGAAAAGGAGAACGCGGAGCTGTCGAAAGACATCCCGATCCTTCGGGAGATTGTGGCGGCCTCATGGCCCAAGGATGCGGAAATCAAGCGGCTGAATGAAGAACTTGCCACGTTGAACCGGAAAATACAGCTTACCATAAAGCCGGCAGGCGGCAGTGACGGTACACCGGACCTACCACGGAAGGCAAGGCACGTACCCTCAATGGATATTGCTCCCTCGTCAAACGGGCTGAAAAAATATCCTAAGTTTCCCGCGGCAGATTGCGGTAAGCCCCGAAAGATACGCTGGCCCCACTTCTGCAGTTTACCATAAAGAGCCTTCAGAAAATGACAAGGGTGTGGCTGTAATGGGGAAAAGGACACTCGGTCATTCCACTTCCTCAAAGGAAAGGCTTTTCACCTGTCTGTTAATGACTTTCCAGTCAACGAAATCTTTCAGATTGATTATATCCACAATCGAATAATGTCTGGTTCCGTCCTCTTCTTCCGCAAAACGCAGACGTCCGCTCAAACGCTGTTTCTCAATCTCTGCCGGATCGAGATTTATCAGTTCGCAGACTTCATCGGGCAGCATGGAAAGCGCCACGTCATTTTCCTGACAGATATGTTGCAGGACAGCCAACATGTTCAACGACTTCTTGTAACTTCTCACGAGCGCAGCGAATGAACCGCTTTCAATTTTAATCATCTTCTTCATAACGCTTATTTTTTAGAGTGTTCTTCTTTTTCCAGCAACATGGCACGGAGTACGTCCGAACGGCGGTAATATATCTTCCCCTTGTCTCTATGAAAGGGGAGTGTCCCGTCATTGCGTCGTCTTAAAAGTGTCCTGTCCGACATCTTGGTAAGCAGGTGCACACCTTTTGAATCCAGTATCTCGCTGTCCGGCAAATTATGTACGGCAGGAGCCAATAACTTTTCAATGTTGGTAACTTTGGCAAGTATGGCACTAAGCATGTGGGTTGTCTGTCCACCCGGTGCAGTTCTTCTATTATTCATAATGACCTTATTTTTATTGTTTATGGTGCAATATTACGGAGATATTATAAGGCCATTGGTTACTCAACCGTTGAGCAACCGCCAAAAAAAGACAGAAAACGCCAATTTGGGACAAAAAAATAGCCGGGAGGCACTGTCCCCGGCTATTCTATAACAAGTAGGCATCAATAAGTTATGCCTTAAATCATAATATGTTAATAATCAGATTTGTACAGAAATAAATGGCAGTATATTTTGCTATATTCTAAATATTGCCTACATTTGTATATGAGTTATTTGAAACTATGCAAAGCAGTGTAACCCGAAGCAAGACTTCCATCACCAAATCGTTACCTGCATCTTTTAAACTCTCTATATTTACTTTATCTTCAGATAGTTACAACAAAATACATTGTTTCTCCTAAGTAGAAAAAGTTGAAACTTTTTTATCCATCGCAAGTTTTTGCTTAAGTTTGCCGGAAACTTATGAAGCGATGACATTTCTCAGATGCCTTTGTTTGCTGTTTATTTTATGCTGTTGTAACAGTCCGAAGAAAGAAGCCGAAGCGATACGCGTCTCCGTCCTTCGCGGCCCGTCTGCCATTGCTTTTGCGGAATGGATGGAAAATGCGCCGGAGATAGACGGCAAGCCGGTTGTTGTACGGCTGGTCGATTCTCCAGACTTGATGCAGGCTGAAATGATTAAGGGAGAAGCCGATATTGCCGTACTGCCTATGATCAGCGCCGCCAACCTGTATAATAAAGGTGTACAATACCATTTGGCCGGATGTCCGATATGGGGCACTCTTTACCTGGTCGGCAAACCCACCAAAGAAACTTCCGAAGAGAATAAGCCCGTTTTGCATATATTCGGTGCAGGAACTACGCCGGATATCCTCACACGTTATTATCTCGACAGGCATAAACTCGATTATTCCCGAAATTATACATTCACGACTGCGCGCGAAGTGATGCAAGGACTGCTGGCCGGAAAAGTGGACAACGCCGTCTTGGGGGAGCCATTCCTGAGTATGGCTTTGCGTAAGGACAGCACGCTGCAAATCCTGGCAGACCTTAACAGGCCGGATTCCGCCTTTTCCGGGTTCGCCCAGACAGCGGTGCTCTATGCTCCTGCCCTGAAAGAGAAACAGGCTGAAATAGACAGCCTGCTCCAATCTTCCTGCCGCTTTGCAACCAGACATCCGGAACAGGCGATCCGCATACTGGAAACAGAAGGTGTCTTCGCACTGGGAATGCTGACTCCCGAAAGCGTCGAACGGTGTAAGATCGATTATAAGCCTGCCTCCGAAGCAAAAGAAAGCATAGTCCGTTTCTTGCAATTGATAGAAGAATATGAACCGAAAGCCCTCGGCGGGAAACTCCCGGACGAAGGCTTTTATAAATAGCCGGATCATGAAGAAAAGCGTCTTTACACTCATATCGATTGGCCTTTTATTGCTCGCCTGGCAACTGCTGGCAATGCTTGTCGGCTTGCCGGATCTGGTGCCGTCCGTGCCCCGCCTGTTGGAGACACTTGTTATGCTTTTCACATCCGGATCGTTCTATCAGTCTGTTGCAGCCACTCTGTTACGGGGCATTACAGGCATGTTGATCTCTTTAATCGCTGCTACGGGAATCGCTTTCCTGTTCAATAAGCGGGAATGGATATACGAACTGTTTCGTCCCTTATTGGCAATCATGCGGTCTGTTCCGGTTATTTCCTTTATCCTTCTGGCACTGATTTTCCTCCGCCCGGAAAGTATTCCCCTGATGATTGCTTTCCTGACCATGTTTCCGCTCCTTACGGAAAACCTGACAAAAGGAATCCGCAACCAGCGGAAAGAACTTTCAACCATGGCCCGCCAATTCCGGATCGGACGGTGGAACAAGTTGACGCAAGTCATCTATCCACAATTGAAACCATTCCTGTATAGCGGTCTCGCTTCTGCATCCGGCTTTGGCTGGCGTGCCATTATTATGGGAGAAGTATTGGCGCAATGCAGCCCGGGTATCGGCGGAGAGATGAAACAGGCGCAAGTCTTCATTGCCGTTCCCGAACTGATGGCGTGGACGATTGTCGCGATACTGATCAGTTATCTTTTCGATAAAGGAATCAGTTGGTTGGGGAGACAACAATTTCCTATATGTTATAACAAGCATACCTCCGAATTGCCGGCACCGGAGGGTTGTTGCGAAATCCGGATGGACAATGTTTCATTCCAATACGGCACACAGCCTGTGTTGTCCCATTTCAGCTATACCTTTGAGAAAGGAGTTGTCTACGGAATCACAGCCCCTTCCGGAACCGGCAAGACAACATTGCTCAATCTTGCCGGTAGCATTTTGCAACCGGCACAAGGAGAGATCGAAAAGGCCTGTAAAGAAGGGATAGCCTGTGTATTCCAAGAGCCGGAACTGCTTGACCAACTGACAATAACAGAAAACATCGCTTTCCCTTTAGCGGCTCATTTAAAGAAAGAGACCGCTTTGCAGCAAGCCGTTTCCTTACTAAAAGAGATGGAATTAGAGGGGCTGGAAAACCGTTTTCCGTATGAATTGAGTTTCGGGCAACAACAACGGGTTGCAATCGCCCGCGCCCTCGCCTATCCTTCCCCGCTCCTGCTGATGGACGAACCGTTCAAAGGATTGGACGAAGCTTTGTGCAGCCGGATTATCGGACGTATTCGCCAGCGGCAGGCCATAAGCGGTCAAACAGTCCTTTTCTCCTCCCACAATCCGGAAGAACTGCGTTTACTGGCTGACCGGATCATCCGGCTGAACCAGCCGGATTAGGAAACTTTTATTGGCGTACAGGGAATCGCAAACCAGAAGGTAGACCCTTTTCCGACCTCCGACTCGACGCCTATTTCCCCTTTCAACATCGAAATAATGGTTTTGCAGATGGAAAGCCCGAGCCCTGTTCCCTGTTTAAACATATCCAGTTTGACAAAGCGGTCAAAGACAGATGACAGATGTTCTTTCGCGATACCGGTTCCCGTATCTGTGACATACGCATAAATTCCCGTTTCCGTAATCCTATATCCGAAGCGGATGGAACCGGAAGAGGTAAACTTTATCGCATTAGACAGGAAATTGGTAATCACCTGCGTTAACCGCGTCTTTTCCGATTCGATATAATAATCATTGCCATCGGTCTCGAAACAGACCTTCACATCCGGTTCGGCCCGAAGAGAAAAGGCCCGCTCCTGCGGTTGGAATATCTCATTCAGGCGGAAAGTAGTGTACACGAACTCCAATTTGCCGGATTCGATCTTGGAGATGTCCAGAATATCCCCGATCAGCTGCAATAGGAACTCGTTGCTCGACTGGATAATCTGCAGATACTCCTGCTTCTCTTCTTCCGTATCGGCCTGTGCCAGCAGAGTAGAGAAACCTACGATCGCATTCAACGGCGTACGGATTTCGTGGCTCATATTTGCGATAAAGGCCGATTTCATCCGGTCGCTTTCCTCTGCCAGATGTTTGGCCCGGACATCTTCCTCATGTTGCTTGTCCACTGTGATATCACGCAGAATACCAATTGCTTTGGATGGCTTGCCGTCCTTATCATATTCATAGACCTCCCCTATCTTTTCCAGCCACACATATTCGTCAGAGAAATAATGGCAACGGAAACTCAGGCGGAGCGAATCGGTTTCTCCCCGTGCAAAAGCATTCACCACATCCCGGTACATTTGTTGCTCATCCGGATGTATCTTTTCAGTAAAACTCTCATGGGTAATAAACGTATGAATAATCTCTCCGTCTTTGGCAAAAGAGAGCTCGGCTGTCTCATTGATCACATCCCAAATCCAGGGATATATCTTCCCGGCCTGACAGGAAAGAGCCAGACGCTTGTTGTTTTCCTGCTGCTCCTCTTCGATCTGTTGCTGACGGGTAATATCCCAGGACATTCCCAACAAATAAGGGGCTTTTCCTTCACGGGGAACCAACATCTTCATCGTATCGATCGAACGAAGGACACCCTCCCTATCTATCATTTGCTCAATAAACCGCTGTGTTTTCCGGCTTTTCAACACATCCAGATCCTTATCCCGGAAAGCTTGTGCCACTACAGGATCGTTAAATAGTTCAAAATCAGTTTTTCCGACAATATCTCCGTGATACTGCCCAAATAACTGTTCCATCATCGGACTGGCATAAACATAGCGGAAATCATTACCCGTATCCTTCACAAAGAGATACATCGGGACGGAACTAACGATATTTGAAAGCAAACCGGATAAATCCTTATATTCTTGTTCTAATACTTTTTCATCAGGAAAGACTGACATCATATATGCAAAATTTTATGAGATAAGAAAAACATTCGAGTGACAAATGTCTTGAAAATAAACGTCACTTGCAAATATTTAGAGAAAGAACTCGTGAGCGGAAGCTAAATAAACGCCAAACTATTATCTTTGCGACTTAAACATAAAGAATTTAAAAGCTATATGATCACATCATTCCATGCACTCATCTCACGCATCCTGAACATCCCCGCCGGACAGGTGGAGCGAACCATCGGATTGCTGAACGAAGGTGCAACCATCCCTTTCATCAGCCGTTACCGGAAAGAAGTGACCGGAGGACTGGATGAAGTACAGATCGGAAATATCAAGGACCAGCTGGATAAGCTGACCGAGCTGAAAAAGAGAAAAGAGACGATCCTCTCCTCTATAGAAGAACAAGGGAAGCTGACCCCCGAACTGAAAAAGCGTATCGAGGACTCGTGGGACAGTACGGAAATAGAAGACATCTACCTTCCCTATAAACCCAAGCGCGTCACTAAGGCGGAGATAGCCCGCAAGAAAGGTCTCGAACCGCTTGCCAAGGTCGTGATGATGCAAAACGAACCGAACCTGCTCGCACGGGTAAAAGCATTCATAAAGGGAGAAGTAAAAAACGCCGAGGAAGCCTTGCAGGGAGCCCGCGATATCATTGCCGAATGGGTGAACGAGAACGAAGAGGCCCGTAACGCCGTACGTAATTCCTTTTCGCACACAGCAATCATCACCTCCAAAGTGATCAAAGGAAAAGAGGAAGAAGGAGCCAAATATCGTGATTACTTCGACTTCAGCGAACCATTGAACCGGGCCAGTTCGCACCGTCTGCTGGCACTTCGACGGGGAGAGGCCGAAGGCATCCTGCGTGTCGGCATCTCACCGGATACGGATAACTGCCTGGACCGCCTGAAACGCCGTTTCGTACGGGGACGGAATGAAGCTTCCGAACAGGTAGCGACCGCCGTGGACGACTCGTTCAAACGTCTTCTGAAGCCTTCCATCGAAACCGAGTTTGCCAATCTCAGCAAGGCGAAAGCCGATGAAGAAGCGATCCGCGTGTTTGCCGAGAACCTGCGCCAACTGTTGCTGGCTCCCCCATTGGGACAGAAACGTGTGTTGGGAGTCGATCCCGGTTACCGGACCGGCTGTAAACTGGTCTGCCTCGACGCACAAGGGGCGTTGCTGCACAACGAAGCCATCTATCCGCATCCGCCCCAGAACGAAAAGGGCAAGGCTGCGGCAAAAGTGGCCCAGCTGGTTTCGACCTATGCCATCGACGCAATTGCTATCGGCAACGGGACGGCAAGCCGCGAGACGGAACAGTTCATTACCAACATCCGTTACGACCGTAAGGTGCAGGTGTTCGTTGTCAGCGAGAATGGCGCCTCCATCTATTCGGCGTCCAAGATAGCCCGCGACGAGTTTCCGCAATACGACGTGACGGTTCGCGGTGCCGTCAGTATCGGCCGCCGCCTGATGGACCCGCTTGCCGAATTGGTTAAGATCGATCCGAAAAGCATAGGTGTGGGCCAATACCAACACGACGTCGAACAAGGCGCGCTGAAAAAGAGCCTCGACCAGACCGTCGAAAGCTGTGTGAACCTGGTCGGTGTCAATGTCAATACGGCCAGTAAGCATCTGCTCACTTATATTTCCGGCCTCGGTCCAACGCTGGCGCAGAATATCGTGGATTACCGTACCGAGCACGGTCCTTTCCAATCCCGCCGCGAACTGATGAAAGTTCCCCGTATGGGTGAAAAGGCATTCGAACAGAGCGCCGGTTTCCTCCGTATCCAGGAAGGTAAGAATCCGCTGGATAATTCGGCTGTACACCCGGAGAGTTATCCGATCGTGGAACAGATGGCAAAAGATTTGAAATGTACGGTTGCCGAACTGATCTCCAACAAGGAGTTGAAGAAGAAGCTCGACCTGAAAAAATACGTCACGGACAAAGTCGGTATGCCGACACTGCTCGACATCATGGAAGAGCTCGACAAACCGGGACGCGATCCCCGCCAGGCCATCCAGGTGTTCTCTTTCGACCCGACGGTCAAGACGATCGAAGACCTGAAAGAGGGACAAGTCCTGCCGGGCATCGTCACGAACATCACAAACTTCGGCTGTTTCGTCGATGTAGGCATAAAGGAAAACGGGTTGGTGCACATCTCCGAGTTAGCTGACCGTTTCGTCAGCGATCCGACCCAGGTCGTCTCGATCCACCAGCATGTAAAAGTAAAGGTTTTAAGCGTTGATCTCGTCCGCAAGCGGGTTCAACTTTCTATGAAAGGAATATAAACAATGAAAATTAACAAGACAAACGTAGCACGCCTGCTGGATAAGGCCAAAGTAGCCTACCAGCTGGTTCCCTACGAAGTAGATGAAAACGATCTGAGCGCAACACACGTTGCCGCTCAGTTGGGCGAGAATGTAGCACAGGTTTTCAAAACGTTGATCCTGCATGGCGATAAAAACGGTTATTTCGTCTGTGTCATCCCCGGAGCCAACGAGGTCGATTTGAAGAAAGCCGCCAAAGTCTCCGGTAACAAAAGTTGCGAAATGATCCCCGTCAAAGAGCTGCTCCCGCTTACCGGTTATATTCGCGGCTGCTGCTCCCCCATCGGCATGAAGAAACATTTCCCGACTTACATCCACCACACAGCCGAACAATTCGACCATATCTATGTAAGCGCCGGACAACGGGGCTTGCAGATACAGCTTGCCCCTGCCGATCTAATCCGGGAGGCACGGGCGGAGGTGGCGGATATTATAGTTACCGGTGCAAGAACGTCACCCGTTTGTTCATCAGATAATTGACAGCTCCATACACGAAAAGCCCCAGGAACTGTGCCAGGTATTCATTCAGGTCGAGCACTTCGACCATCACGAGCAGGGCAAGGAATTGGGCGAAATAGGCACAACCGAAAGCGATCAGGAACAAGGGGACCTCGCGGCGGAATTTCCCTTCGCGGGAAGTAAATATCCAGTATTTGCTCCAGAAGAAGTTATTGATCTGGGCAATGATGTAGGCGGTGATATTCGTTGCAATATAATTGCAGTCGAATTCATCCATCATCAACCAGACTACAGTGACCGTAATCAGCGCATTCAATGTACCAATCAGCATAAACCGGACTACAGGTGTAACTTCTGCCATTTTACTATTCTTGTTAGAAATCGAGAGGCAAATATACAGGAAATATACAAATAACCATGCAACAAGATATGAAGTATAACGATTAAACTATATATTTGTCGCTATGAAACACCTTTTATTCTGCATAATCAGCCTGTTATCTTTCCAGGCTTGTGTCCGGGAAGATGTACCTTCTTCCGGCAACTTTGCCTTGAAGGAAGGCGACCTGTTACCCGCGTTCAGCATTGCCAACCGGCATGAAACGATATCGGTAAATGATTTGAAAGGCAAGACAGTTCTGATCATATTCTTCAGCACAAGCTGTCGGGATTGCCAGCAGGCTTTTCCGGATATAAACGCCCTATATAAAGAATATGAAGACAACCCGTCCGTCCGTGTCCTCCTGATTGCGCGCGACGAAACGGAGGAACAAGTCTCGGCCTATTTCCGGGAACACAGCTATGATATGGAATTTTTCATGGACCCGGAACGAAAAGTCTACTCCCTTTTTGCCGATAACACCATCCCCCGCGTCTTCCTTGCCGACCAGACCGGCACGATCATCCTGATACAAACAGAAAAGGTCGATGCCGGAGAAATCCGGGCGAAAGTATATTAAAACAGGTATTTCATCTATGTATTTCCCCTTTTCATCTCTTTAAAATAACAGCGTTGTAGACTTTTATAGTTTTGCAGACACGTTATAAAGAAAGAGTATGAAATATTTAGTAGGAAGTTTTATTCTTGCCGCCCTGACAGGCAGCCAACCGGTAATGGCACAGGCATTTCTGAAAGCAGAGTATATGTCTGCAACAAATTTCCGGGACGTAGACAACAATAAGACCGGAGGAAAAGGAGATGCCAAAGTCGTGCAGGCCGGCTTTAATATCCCGATCGTTGCGAAAACAGACGAGCATGATAAATTGATCTCTGCATGGGGCATTACGTGCGGAGGATCATATACGACGATGAATAACGACGGACTGGCCGCCGAAATAAACCTCTCTTCCATCCTCGATGTGCAAATCGGGCTGATGCATACGCGTCCGATCAGTGAAAAATGGTCGTTGATCGCCTCCGTCGGGATCGGGATTTATACGGATGCCGGCAAGTTCTCCAAATTCTCTTTCAAAGACTTGATGGGAAACGGAGGCGTTCTCTTTGTCTGCCACCTGAAGGAGAATCTCGATCTGGGCGGAGGGATCATGCTGAACAGTACGTTCGGTTATCCGATGGTTTTCCCGGCCTTTTACCTGAACTGGATACTTACGGGACGTTATACGGTGGAAATATCCATGGTGAGTGCAATCGAGATGTCGTGCGGCATGCGGCTCAACAAGTTGTTCAACCTGAAACTGATTGCCTCTATGGACGGGATGCTTGCCTTTACGGAACAAGACAATAAAAAGCAGATGTTCACCCAGCAATATATCGTAGCCGGGCTACAACCGGAATTTGTATTGGGTAAAAACCTGACGCTCCCTGTTACGCTCGGCGTCTCCCCTTACCGGACAGCGTTCTATACAGACCGTACTTTAAAAGCCTTCTTTAAGGATACGGGAAAAGATTTCGATCCGCATTTTTCGCTTTCCCCTTATATTAGTGCGGCAATCAAGTACGGGTTCTGAGAAAAATAACCATCTTTATCGGATATATAAGACAAGACAAATATGCTGACAAGACAAAAGATTTCAGACGATATACTGATGAACTTCCTGATGGCGCCACGCTACAGGATATACAGGCATCTGATCCTTATTTTCTTCGTAATGATGATCTCGATCAACCTGGCGCATTTCACATTCTATGAAGACAACGTCTTTTTCCGTCGCGCCATCCTGCTTGAAAGTGCCGGTTCCCTCATGCTCTTTCTTGCGGCGATCTACCTGAATATATATGTGCTGATCCCCCGGTTGATGCTGAAGAAAAAGTACGGGCTGTACGGGCTGACACTATTCTTAGTCGTTTCAGTCCTGCTATCGGCCGCTTTTCTATACGATTATTATACCTATACATCATACGGGGTGGAGTTCGGGCAATATTCCTATTTTTATAAGAACCGCTTCTTTCCGTTGGAGATTGTCTCGAACTTTCTGCTATTTCTGATTTGCTGCATCGGTCCTTCGATGATCACGTTGCTTCGTCACTGGCTGGACTACGGGCAACGGGCAAGCAAGCTGAAAAAAGAAAAGCTCCATTCAGAATTAGAACAGTTGAAGAACCAGGTCAGCCCGCAGTTTCTGCTGAATATGCTATCTAAGGCAACGGAATTGGCTGTCGTAGACCCGCGACAAACATCCGCTATCCTCGTCCAATTGGGAAAGCTGCTCCGCTATCAACTCTACGACAGCAGCCGGGAAAAGGTATTCTTTTCGGCCGACCTCTCTTTTTTGGAAAACTTCCTGAATCTGGAAAAGATGCTGAACCCGATGCTGTGTTTTACAATCACGAAAGAAGGACCGGTGAATTATTTGCTGGTCCCGCCCCTGCTTTTTATCCCGTTCGTCGAATATTTCATCTATCAAAGCGAACGGATAGAGAAAGAATACTACATCCATCTGGCCTTCCGGGTGGAAAAAGGAGAACTCCTCTTCAGCTGTGCCAGTTCCGTCCGGCATCGCGATATTTCCAAGCTCGATAATATCCGCCGCCGGTTAGAACTGTTGTACGAAACATACTCCTTAGAAGAAGTACAAGGCGATACGGAAAACAGGATTAATATGCACTTAACTTTAAGCCGATGAATGCAATCGTAGAACTTCTGATCAGCCGTAAATACCATATCCTCCGCCACTCTTTACTGTTGGCAGTGAGTCTTATTATGGCAATTGCAAATTTCTATAACGAATATCCCTTCGGAGATCATCCCATAGTCGGCTCCCTTTTGATGGCGGTATTTCTGATACCGATCTATGCAAACGTGTATATATTGGTTCCGCGCTTGTTGTTCAGGAATCGGTTCTTTTCCTATCTGATGATGATGGGGGCGGTGGTTTTTATGACCATCCTGTTGGTTATATGCCTGCAATTGATTTCGAACAATGATCTTCAAAAGAATTTACAGGAAGCGGATTGGTCGATTATTATCCTGAACTTCTTTTCTTCGGTCTTTTCGCTGGCGTTGACGATTGCCGGTACGACTTCCATTCTGCTTTTCCAGCATTGGGTCATTTATGAACAGGAGATACGGGAGTTGGAAGAAACCACGATGCAGTCGGAACTGGAACAACTGAAGAACCAGATCAACCCGCATTTTCTTTTTAATATGCTGAATAATGCCAATGTGCTGACGCAGGAAAATCCGGAGGAGGCGGCGAAAGTCCTTCGCAAGCTGAATGAACTGCTAAAATATCAGCTGAACGACCGGTACGCCGTGTCCGTCCGGCTGGAAGATGAGATTCATTTCCTGACCGATTTCCTCAATCTGGAAAAGTTGAGACGGGATAACTTCAATTTTATCATCACCCGCGAAGGTCCGGTCGAAGAAGTATCGCTCCCTCCGCTTCTGCTGATACCGTTTGTGGAGAACGCGGTGAAGCACAACAACGATAACTGCAATCTCTCGTATGTCCATCTCCTTTTTAGGGTGGAAAGAGGATGCCTGCAGTTTATATGCGTCAATTCAAAGCCCACTTTCAGTCAGGAGGAAAAACGGGACGGAGGCTTAGGGCTTGCCAATATCAAACGGCGTCTGCAACTCCTGTATGGGAAGGACCATACGCTGCGTATAGAAGAAAACAAGATAACATATACAATCGATTTACAAATAAAATTATGAATTGCATTATAGTAGATGATGAACCGTTAGGCCGCAAAGCCATCGAATTGCTGATACAGGAAACCCCTGCATTGCATCCGGCAGGCAGCTTCGGCGATGCCGCCACGGCAGGGCTGTTCCTGCAACAACATCCGGTCGACCTGGTCTTTCTGGATATTAAGATGCCGGGTATCAATGGACTGGATTTTGCCCGCACGATCCACCGCAACACGCTGGTGATCTTCACGACTGCCTACGTCGAATATGCGTTGGACAGTTATGAAGTGGATGCCATCGACTACCTCGTCAAACCGATCGAACAGGAACGTTTCCGGAAGGCGGTGGAAAAGGCCATTGCCTATCATCGCCTGCTGACAGTGGAGACGCCAAGCAGCAGTATCGAATCGGTAATAGACGACTGTATGTTCGTGAAAGCCGAACGGCGCTTCTTCAAAATCTTCTTCCGGAATATTCTTTTCGTTGAAGGGCTGAAAGATTATGTCGTGATACAGACTGTCGACCAACGCATCATTACCCGGATGAGCCTGAAGTCGATCAACGAGCTGCTCCCGCATAACACCTTTCTGAGGATAAACAAGTCTTATATCGTCAACACGACGCATATCGAGTCGTTCGATAATAATGATGTCTTTATCGGAAAATACGAAATTGCGATCGGCAACAGTTACCGGGAGGCGTTTATAGAGGAATACATAAAAAAGAACGGCATCAATCTCTTGTAATGCCGTTCCTTCTTAAAGATTAATTTTTATAGCATCAATACCATGACGGGATATGTCTAAAGTAAGTTTTAATGCTTTAGCATGTCATTGCGGGATGTGTCAAAAGTAAGTCCTAACGCTTTAGCGTGTCATTGCGGGCTTGACCCGCAACCTCATACTAATTACTGTAAGTCAGTTTAGTATGAGATGGCGGGTCAAGCCCGCCAGGACATAGACGCTATAAATGAAACTTTAACAAGCCCGCCAGGACACAGACGCTATAAATGAAACTTTAACATACGGTCGTACATACAGCGTTTACCTTTCGGCAATCGGCGTATAAGTCTGCTCTTCGAGTACATTCTTGTAGGCCGGGCGGATGATGCGCTTTCCTTCGAAGTTCAGTTCTTCGATGCGGTGGGCGGTCCAGCCGACGATACGGGCCATGGCGAACAACGGCGTGTAAATTTCCTGTGGAAGCCCAATCATTTCATAAACGAAGCCGGAATAGAAATCGACGTTCGAAGAGACGCGTTTCTTCGTTCCCTTATGCTTGGCGAAACATTCGATGGCACGTTCTTCGAGCAATTCGAGGAAGGCAAACTCTTCTTCGCGTCCTTTCTCCTTCGCCAGATCGCGTGCCAACTCTTTCAGGACGACGGCGCGGGGGTCGGAGATCGTATAGACGGCATGGCCGATACCGTAGATCAAGCCGGTCTTGTTATAAGCGTCTTTATTCAGCATCCGCATGAAGTAGGTATCTATCTCGTCGATGTTCTTCCAGTCGGCGATGTTTTCCTTCAAGTGGTGGAACATATCGACTACCTGGATATTGGCGCCTCCATGCAACGGGCCTTTCAACGAGCCGATACCGGCGGCAATGGATGAATAGGTGTCCGTACCGGTGGAACTGGTCACGCGGACAGTGAAAGTCGAGTTATTACCGCCGCCGTGTTCAGCCTGCAAGACAAGCAACAGGTCCAGTGTGCGTGCCTCCAGGTCGGTAAAGTCTTTCTTGAGCATATGGAGGAAGTTCTCGGCAATCGACAGATTCTCGTGCGGGTGGCGGATATGCAGCGAACGGCCCTGCTGGCTGTGACGGTAAATATTGTAGGCATAGGCGATGATGGTCGGGAAGCGCGAGATCAGTTCGATCGACTGACGCATCAGGTTGTCGCGCGACGTGTCGTCGGGGTTCGGATCGAAGGTGTACATTTCAAGCACGCTGCGTGCCAGTATGTTCATGATATTCTGTCCTTCGAGGTCGAGGATGTTCATCTTCGTTTTCTGTTCGAGCGGCATGCTGTCGCAGATTAGTTCCCTGAAACCCGCCAACTCTTCCTTGTCGGGAAGCTTTCCGGAGAGGAGCAGGTAGGCAACCTCTTCGAAACCAAAACGTTTTTCCTTGATCAGACCATGCGCGATGTCTTCCACGTCGTATCCGCGGTAAAAGAGTTTTCCGGGGATTGCTTTCAAGCCGCCTTCCGGTAAGCGTTCGTAGCCGACAACGTTACCTATTTTTGTCAGACCTACCAGTACGCCTGTACCGTCTTCGTTACGAAGCCCGCGCTTCACATTGTATTTTGGAAACAAATCGTTGTCTATTTTGCAAGCCTCTTTGGATGCGTCAGACAGTTTGTAAATGATATATTCCTTTTTCATCGTAGTAAATTTAAATTACATTCATATTATAAAAAACTTATTGCATTATCCGTAAAACACGTTTTATAGTGCTATGTCACGCGATTTAGTACTGTAAAACGTGTTTTATGGTATGAAAGCATATACTTTTGCTCTGTAAAACGTGTTTTATGGTATGAAAGCATATGCTTTTGCACTGTAAAACGTGTTTTATGGTATGAAAGCATATGCTTTTGCACTGTAAAACGTGTTTTACGGTATGAAAGCACGTACTTTTGCACTATAAAACGTGTTTTACGGAAATTACCGACAGCTTTATAGTATCGACATTACATATTCACCGAACTCTCTTGTTCCGAGTGAATGACCGTTCGGCATAAAACGTGCCAGATCGTGTGTTGCCCGTCCTTCGGTAAAAGCGTGTTCGAGTGCGGCGGTGATCAATCGTCCGGCTTCGTTCCAGCCCATATATTCCAGCATCATGACGGAGGAGAGCAGAAGTGAACAGGGGTTGACGATGTTCTTGCCGGCAATGTTAGGCGCTGTCCCGTGGGTTGCCTCGAAGATGGCGTAACCGCTGTCGTAATTAATATTGGCTCCCGGAGCGATGCCGATGCCGCCAACCATTGCCGCAAGCTGGTCGGAGACATAGTCGCCGTTCAGGTTCAACGTGGCGACGACGGAATATTCTTCCGGAATCAGCAGGGTGTTCTGCAGGAAAGCGTCGGCTATCACATCCTTGATGACAACCCGTCCGGCTGCTTCCGCCTCCAAAAGAGCGGCTGCGGCGGCGTCTTCTCCCCGCTCCTTCTTGATTTTCTCATATTGGGGCCAGGTAAATGTCTTGTCGGCAAACTCGCGTTCAGCCAACGCGTAGCCCCAGAGTTTGAAACCGCCTTCGGTAAACTTCATGATATTGCCTTTGTGTACTAACGTGACACTTGGCAGATGGTTCGTGATGGCAAACTCGATGGCGGCGCGGACCAGACGTTCCGTTCCTTCCACAGAAACCGGTTTTACACCGAACGAGGAGCTTTCGGGAAAACGGACCTTCGTCACCCCCATCTCTTCGGTCAGGAAGCGGAGGAATTTGCTGGCCTCGGGCGTCCCCTGCTGCCATTCGATACCGGCATAGATGTCTTCGGTGTTCTCGCGGAAGATATACATATCGACCTTTTCGGGCGCTTTGACAGGCGTCTCCACCCCGCGGAACCAGCGCACGGGACGCAGGCAGACGTATAGATCGAGCGTTTGCCTGAGGGCGACGTTGAGTGAACGGATACCACCACCGATAGGTGTCGTGAGCGGTCCCTTGATCCCGATCATGTACTGGCGGAAGGCGTCCATCGTCTCGTCGGGCAACCAGCTACCGGTTTGCTTGAAAGCTTTCTCACCTGCCAACACTTCCTTCCATTCGATTGCCCGCTGCCCGCCATAGGCACGGCCGATCGCTTCGTTGACAATACGCTGGCAGATCGGGGTGATCTCGGCGCCGACGCCGTCACCCTCGATAAAGGGAATCGTTACTTTATCGGGAACGACCAAGCGCCCGTTTTCTTTTGTTATTCTGTTCATATGCTTAACTGTTTATTTGTATTCAACGCCGAACCTGCTTTGAACCATTTTATTTGCAAGTCGTTATAGGTATGATTGACGGCGAAGGATTCTTCCGTGCCGTCGGCATGGTAGAGGATGGCGGTCAATGGGCGGCCGGGAGCAAAGTCTTTCAAGCCGATGATCGAGAGCTTGTCTTCTTCGCGTACCCTGTCATAATCACGCTTGTCGGCAAATGTAAGGGCGAGCATTCCCTGTTTCTTCAGATTCGTTTCATGTATGCGGGCGAAGCTTTTGGCAAGGATTGCTTTCACATTCAGGAAACGGGGTTCCATGGCGGCATGTTCGCGGGAAGAGCCTTCCCCATAATTTTCTTCCGCTACGACGATAGAGGAGATGCCTTTCGATTTATATAGTTTCGCAACGGCGGAGACGGCTTCATATTCACCGGTCAGCTGGTTCAGCACGCTGTTTGTCTTTCCTGTGAAAGCGTTCACGGCTCCCATCAGCATATTGTCCGAAATGTTTTCTAAATGTCCGCGGAAGCGAAGCCAGGGGCCGGCCATCGAGATATGGTCGGTCGTGCATTTGCCTTCGGCTTTCAGCAGGAGCGGCATATCGATCAGGTCCTTTCCGTCCCAGGCGACAAAAGGCTTCAAGGCCTGCAGGCGGTTTGATTCGGGATTGATTACGACTTCGATGTTCCCGCCTGTCGGAGCTAAATAGCCTTTGTCTTTCACGTCGAAGCCATTTGGCGGGAAGTCCGTTCCTTCCGGTTCTTTCAGCTTGACTTCGCGGCCGTCGGCAGTCTTTAAGGTATCGGTCAGCGGATTGAAACAAAGGTCTCCCGCGATGGTCAGCACCAGTGTCAGTTCCGGGGAAGCGACAAAAGCATGCGTGTTCGGATTGCCATCCGCACGTTTGGCGAAATTTCTGTTAAAGGAGGTAACGATGGAATTTTTGCGGGTGTTATCGTCGGTATGCCGTTTCCATTGTCCGATGCACGGACCGCAGGCGTTCGCCATGATCGTAGCGCCGATCTTCTCGAAATCTCCGATCAGCCCGTCGCGCTCGGCGGTATAGCGGATCTGTTCGGACCCGGGGTTGATGATAAGCGGGGCGGCCACCGGAATCTTATCGTCAGCTGCCTGACGGGCAATCGAAGCGGCGCGGCTAAGGTCCTGATAGGAAGAGTTCGTACAAGAACCGATCAGCCCCACTTCCATCCGGCGGGGCCAGCCGTTTTCTTTTACCTTTGCGGCAAACTCGGATATCGGCGTGGCGGCATCCGGCGTGAACGGGCCGTTGATATGCGGCTCCAACTCGGAGAGATTGATGACGATCACGCGGTCGTAGAAGGAGTCCGGCTGTGCCTTTACGTCCATATCGGCTTCCAGGTCATCGGAGATGGCGGTTGCCCATTCGGCTACGCTGTCGCGTCCCGTAGCACGCAGATAAGTGGCCATGTTCAGGTCGAAGGGGAAGAGGGAAGTCGTGGCTCCTACCTCGGCGCCCATATTGCAGATCGTCGCTTTTCCGGTTGCAGAGAGGGAGGCCGTTCCAGGACCGAAGTATTCGATGATAGCGTTCGTCCCGCCCTTCACAGTCAGAATCCCTGCTAATTTCAAAATCACGTCTTTCGGCGAGGCCCATCTGCTGAGACTGCCGGTGAGCTTGACGCCGATCAGTTTCGGCATCTTCAATTCCCACTCCATGCCGGTCATCACATCCACGGCGTCAGCGCCTCCCACTCCGATGGCGATCATTCCTAAGCCACCGGCATTCGGTGTGTGCGAGTCGGTTCCCACCATCATGCCTCCGGGGAATGCATAATTCTCCAACACGACCTGATGAATGATCCCGGCTCCGGGTTTCCAGAAGCCGATGCCGTATTTGTCGGAGACGGACTTCAGGAAGTCATAGACCTCGCTGTTGCTTTGTGTAGCGGTGGCAATATCGGTCTTAGCTCCCATATTTGCCTGGATCAGATGGTCGCAATGCACGGTCGCCGGAACGGCTGATTTTGCCTTTCCTGCATTCATAAACTGGAGCAATGCCATCTGTGCGGTAGCATCCTGCATCGCCACACGGTCCGGCCGGAAGTTCACATAGTCTTCACCGCGACGGTATGCGTGGATATCCGATTCATTATACAGATGTGCATATAGGATTTTTTCAGCCAGGGTCAACGGGCGGCCAAGGTGTTTACGGGCGGCATCCACCCGTTTCGGGAAATTAGAATAAAAGCTTCTCAGCATGTCAATGTCGTACACCATATCTATTCGTTTTAATTGTTAATCATGTAAGTGTTGTAAAAATAGTATATAAACAGATACCTTTCAGTCAATAATTTCTATGGTCTGATAAAGGATATCTATAAACAGGGATTCCCGCGACGTCTATTAATAGAACGTGGCGGGAATCTGTTTTGTTCAATGACTTCATTTATTTCTCCAACGACTCTTTCCATTTAGCCGCATAACTGTGCAGGATGGAGGCGATCCCCTGCCCGATACGTACGTAATCTTCCCGCTTCAGGTTGGCAAGCGAGCAACGGATGGACCATTCAGGCGCATCGAACCCGCCGCCGTTCAGCAGCACCAAAGAGGTTTCCTGCGCAAGCCGGAATACGACGTCGACCGGCTCGTAGTTCTCTTGCAGATACTCCACAAAGCCGTCTCCGTAGAACTTCTTCGCCCAGACCAACATATCGATCTCGCTGTAATAGCCTGCCCGGAGCGGATCGTCGAGCAAGACGAAGCCGGTGTTCTCCCAAAGCGTGTGCAGGCGGTCGTGTATGACCTGTTGCATCTTTTTCTTATAAGCGTTCTCATGATCTAACAAGGAGAACGAGGCGAACAGGGCCATCTGTGTTTGTTGCGGTAAAGAGAGTCCGGCTGTATGATTCAGCGCCACCTGGCGGCTGTCGGCAACCATGCGGTCGATGAAGCGTATCTTTTCCGGATGCAGGGAGAGGCTGCTGTAACGCTTCTTCAACTGTTCCTGGCGTTCTGCCGGCAACTCCTTGATCATCCGGTCGTAAATATTGTTCTCATGCAGGGCGATAACGGCCAGACGCCAACCTGTCGCTCCGAAATATTTGGAGAAGGAATAGACGCAAAGAGTGTTTTCGGGCAGTTCCGCCATAATGGAACGAAAGTCCGGGATGTATGTGGCGTAGACATCGTCCGTGATGATCATCAGATTGGGATTATCGTGGCGGACAATGTCGACAATACGCTGCATCAGCTCCGGCGTCAGTCCGTACGAAGGCGGATTGCTCGGATTGACGAGGAAGGCGGCCTTGACGGCGGGATCTTTCAGGACATCGAGGTCTTTTTCCAGATATTGCCAGGTGTGATAGCCTTCGTGAGTCATTTTACAGGCATGGATTTCGGTTACATCGAACAGGTAGCGGGCTTGTTCCGGAATCTCTATGTAGGGAGTGAATACCGGAGCAAACAAAACGATCTTATCTCCGCGGTTCAGCAGGAAATTTTGTTGGAGGGAATCGAAGATATAGCACATGGCTGCCGTCCCTCCTTCTGTCGCAAAAAGATCGAACCGGCCTTTCGGCGGGCGGTTATTGCATAGTTCCTGTTTCAGGTAGTCTTCGACAAGGACTTCTGTATATTTCAGGATGCGGTCGGGAACGGGATACTGGTCACCGATGACTCCCTCCGCCCATTCGTGCACCAAGTCGTTTTCATCAATTCCCTTTTCATTCACCAGGTAATCGTATGTATCTTTCAACAGCGCCATACCGGGAGAGCCGGCGTGTTTGACCAGGAATTGGGTGAAACGGGAAGCGATGCGTTTCTTATCGGGGACGCCGGCAATGCCGACCATCCCTTCGCTAAACTCAGTGCTACGGGCACATTCTTCCAACCCGAACTGCCCGAGCAGGAAGAAGGCTTCGCGGGGGACGGTGCTGATCCAGTTCGGGTTGCCGCGTCCGGCGTTCAGCATGATATGGGTACTTTTGCGGGCGCTCTCATCCGCCAGCTCTATCAGGATATTCTTCAGCTCGAACGGGCTGATCTCCGACATCTTCTTTTCGTATTCACGAGTGATTTTGTGTTGCATAAGGAATAAATTAATGAATATATTATGTATTTGGTAGAGACGCACGGCCGTGCGTCTCTACACACAGATAAATCAGGTCATCAAAAGGACAATAACAACACCCCAAATGATCAGAAGCGTATTGCCGACAGCATATGTGACCGTGTAGCCCAATGCCGGCGTCTGACTTTCGACTGCATCTTCGACGGCTCCTAAGGCAGCCGTTGTGGTACGGGCGCCGGAGGTGCAGCCTAACGTGATAGCGGGGTGGAACTTGAAAACATACTTTCCCAACAGTACACCGACAAGCAACGGAATAGCCGTAGCCAATGCCCCGATAAAGAAGAGGCTGATTCCAACTTCCTTCAACCCGGTGACAAAGCTGGGGCCGGCGGTAATCCCGACAACGGCAATGAACATATTCAACCCAACATTATTCAACACCCAAAGCGATGGCTCCGGAATACGGCCGAAGGTCGGATGCTTCGAACGCAGCCAGCCAAAGAACAGTCCGGCTATCAGCGCACCGCCGCTCGTACTCAAACTGATGGGCACTCCTCCGAAATGGATGGCTAACGAACCGACCACGCCTCCCAGGAAGATACCGAGCCCGACAAAGATCATATCCGTCTGGTTCGTCGGACGGTCGGCATAGCCTAACATATCGGCGGCGGCGTTTACCTCCAGTTTAGTACCGACCAGTTCCAGCATATCGCCCGGATCGATCCGGGTAGCAGGCAACACAGGGATGCTGACACCTGCCCTCTTGATGCTTTTGATACTGACGCCGTGCATAACAGGCTGTTTGCGGAGTTTGGCGACTGTCATGCCGGCGAATTTCTTGCGGGAGACCAACACAGGTAATGTCTCCGCCGGGAAATCTAACAGGTCGATATCGTTCACTTCGTCCCCAATCCAATTCTCCTCGCCAATCACAAACTCGCGACGGCCGCTCAACACGATCTCATTGCCTTCCAGAAGCATTTGATCCGGTTTTGCATCACGGATCACATGGTCTATGCGCACCCGTTCCACAAAAAGACGTCTGCCCTGTTCTTCCAGGTAATCTTCCAGTTCCTTGACTGTCTTACCGGCACCGAACCAATCGTTACTGATCTTGTAAGCCCGGAATGTGATCGGACGGGCGGCAGGCATAAAACCGGGTTGCTCGCTCTCGTCGTCAGTACCCATCTTCGCTTCCAGTTCGCGACAGGCCTTCTTGACCGATTCGATCCCGCCTAACAGACGGGGAGCCACATCGCTCATAATCCAGGCGGAACCTGCCGTACCGAAAATGTAAGAGACGGCATAGGCCACCGGCATCACATTTATCATACTCGTTTTGTCGGCATCCGGTATCCCTAATTGGTTAATCGTATCTTCCGCCACCCCTAACACTGCGGAGATCGTTTGCGAACCGGCCAACAGACCGGCTGCCTCGCCAGCCGAATAGCCCATGATCTTAGCCAGAACAAAAGGGGCGATCAGACAGAACAGACACATAACGACCGCAAACAGAACCTGCGGCAATCCCTCCTTCCTCAATCCCCGGAAGAATTGCGGGCCGACACTGTAGCCGACGGCGAACAGGAACAGCAGGAAGAAAACCGATTTCAACGGAGCACCTATCTCGATATGTAATTGTCCGATCAGGACACCGACCAGCAACACACTGGTGACCGTCCCCAACGTAAACTTTTTAATCTTAAACTTACCGATCCAGAAGCCGAAGGCCAAGGTGAGAAAGATAGCAAGCTCCGGATAATGTCGGAGCAAATTGGCAAACCATTCCATATATATCAATTTTTTGGCGTTAATAAAATTGATAATGAAACACAACAGGATAAAGAGTTGTTGTGTTAAACGGAATGAAACCTAAGTTAAAGCTTCTGGTGCACGCACAAATAATAAACTATCCTCCTATTGCCGTCTCGATCCCATAGTTGGCAAATATCCCGCGGCAACGTTCAACAGTCTCGTCCGATGGCGTAGCGAAAGCACAATGCCCGGGATTATAGATCGTTCCTAACTTCTCATGTTTCCCTTTCCCTATATCATGATATAGCAGCAGGTTCACCGTCCGGTATTTCCAGGGAAGGGACGCTAAAAACTCCGCGCTGCGGGTTATATTCTCTTCGTCCGCATTCACTCCTTCTATCAATGGGATACGCAGGTAAAAATCATGTCCCGCTTCGGCTATCATCCGGAGATTGGCGAGTATCGGCTCGTTCGGTACGCCGCAGAAATGCTTGTGCTTGGCCGAATCCATCTGTTTCAGGTCGACCAGGAAAAGCTCGCAGTTATCCATCACCTTCCGTACGATCTCGGGCCGGGCAAACAACGTCGTGTCGACAGCCCGGTGGATGCCCTGTTCGCCACAACGGCGCAACAGTTCGAGGAGTGGCTCCGGATGCAACAGCGGTTCTCCACCGCAAAACGTGACGCCCCCCTCCGAGCGGTCCATAAAGACCGTTTCTTTCTCTATCTCCTTCATCAACGCATCGGTTGAATACTCCGTGCCGGATATCTCCATTGCCAAAGCCGGACAGACTTCAGCACAGGTTCCGCAGAGCGTGCAACGCGTGCGATCCGTCACAATTCCATCCGGCGTCAATGTCAGCGCCTGTTCCGGACACGCCTTGACGCAAGTCTGGCAACCGATGCATTTCTTCTTCGTATAGAGCTTCTCTTTCCGGCTGGAAAGCCCTTCCGGATTATGGCACCACACACACGACAGGGGGCATCCTTTCATAAAGATCGTAATCCGGATGCCCGGCCCGTCGTTGATCGCATATCTCTTTATATCAAAAACCAGCATCTTTAATTATCAATTGTTAATTGTCAATTGTCAATTAAAACGCTTCCTGTTCCGTCCGCATAATCACATCCGCCTGCAGGTCGGCATTCATATCGTTAAAATAATCGCTGTATCCGGCAACGCGGACCAGCAAGTCACGGTAATCTTCCGGACATTTCTGAGCAGCATAAAGCGTCTCCGTATCAACAATATTAAACTGGATATGATGCCCGCCCAAAGCAAAATAACTGCGGATCAGGGAGGACAGCTTGGAAATGTCTTCTTCCCGCTTCAACAGGCTCGGAAGGAAACGCTGGTTGAGCAAGGTTCCGCCACTCTTCACCTGATCCAACTTGCCGAGCGATTTGATAACGGCAGACGGTCCGTGCGTGTCGGCACCATGCGACGGAGAAGTACCGTCCGAGATAGCCCGTCCGGCCAAACGTCCGTTCGGGGTAGCCCCCATCACCTTGCCAAAATACACATGGCAGGTCGTTGACAACATATTCAGGTGGAAACATTCGCCTTTCGTATTCGGCTTGCCCTCGATCGTATCATACAGGTCGTCGAAGACCTTAACCGCGATGCTGTCGGCATATTCATCGTCATTGCCGAAGAATGGCGTACGGTTCAAGATCATCTGCCGCATCGCTTCAGCCCCTTCGAAATTGTTTGCCATCGCTTTCAACAACTCGTCCATCGACCAGCGCTTATCTTCGAATATATGTTTCTTCAACGTAGACAGGCTGTCGGTAATCGTGCCGAGGCCGGTGCACTGGATATAGGTCGTGTTATAACGCGGACCACAGTTATAGTAATCACGTCCTTTCGCGATACAGTCATCAATAAAGAGGGACAGGAAAGTGGCAGGCGCATATTTGGCAAACATACGGTCTATATAGTTGCTGACGCGGACTTTCATATCCACGAAGTAACGGACCTGTTTCATAAAAGCGGCGTACAACTCGTCATAACCGGCAAAGCTGCGCGGATCGCCCGTCTCCAACCCGACCTTACGGCCGGAAACCGGATCGACGCCATTGTGCAACGTCACCTCTAAAATCTTCGGTACGTTCAGATACCCCGTCAGCACGTATGCCTCCTTACCGAACGCCCCGACTTCGATGCAGCCGCTGCAACCGCCTTCACGCGCGTCCTGCAGGGATTTCCCCTGGCGCATCAACTCCTGGATATACACATCCGGATTGAACACGGAAGGATAACCATGCCCCTGGCGGATCACCTTACATCCGGCACGCAGGAAACGTTCAGGCGTTCGGGCACTGATATGAATCGCACTGCCGGGTTGCAGGATATGCAGCTCTTCTATCGTCTCGAGCATGATGTAGGAGACTTCGCTCACACCGTCACTGCCATCGGATTTCACGCCACCGATATTCAGGTTCGTAAAGTCGTTATAAGTTCCGCTTTCCTTAGCCGTAATGCCTACTTTGGGAGGAGCCGTATGGTTGTTTACCTTAATAAAGAAGCAGGACATCAACTCTTTCGCCCTGTCACGCGTCAACGTGCCGTCGGCAATATCCTTTTCATAGAAAGGGGCCAGATGCTGGTCGAAATGACCTGGATTCATGGCATCCCAACCATTCAGCTCGGTAATCGTTCCCAGGTGGACAAACCAATACATCTGGATCGCTTCCCAATAATTACGCGGAGCATGAGCCGGTACCCATCGGCAAACTTCGGCGATACGGCGCAGTTCGGCGGCCCGTTTCGGGTCTGCCTCCGTCAGCGACATTTCGTCGGCCAGGTCTGCATGCCGTTCGGCTAACAGGATAGCGGCATCACAGGAGATAGACATAGCGGTCAACTCTTCCTGTTTGTCGGTTGCTTCGGGATCATTCATAAAGTCGAGGCTGTCGAGTTCCTTTTGGATACGCTCTTTCAAGTCCAGCAGGCCATATCGATAGACCTTGCCATCCAGAGCCGTATGCCCCGGAGCGCGTTGTTCCATAAATTCGGTGAACATGCCGACTTCATACGCATCTTTCCATTCTTGCGGGACATGGCTGAAGATACGTTCCCGTTGCGTACGCCCTTTCCAATAAGGGATCACTTCGCGTTCATAGGTATCGATATCTTCCTGGCTGATCGTATAACGTTGCAGTTCGCGGGTGTTCAGGACATGCAAATCCTCTACGCTATGGCAGGTCAGTTCGGGGAAAGTCGGTACACATTTAGGTTTCGGTCCGCGTTCCCCTACGATCAGTTCGTCCTTACCGATATAGATTGTCTTTTGCTTGCATATCTCATAAAAATTCATGGCCCGGAGAATCGGAATCGGATACTTTCCGTAGTTTTCCTGGTAGAAACGGGTTTCTATCAAGGCGCGTTCAATAGACAGGGAGGGCTCGGCATCGAACGTTTCCTGACGAAGACGTTTGATCCGGTCGTTCATTCCATAAGCGTTTGCCTCTACTGCAGGGGCAAAATTTGAGGCACTATGCGGTGCACGCTGAGCTGTGATTGTTGTCATATTTATATAAGGCTTTTCGCTGGCAACAGCCAACGACATTGTGTTTATTAAGTACATAAATAGAATTGATCTTCTACCGGGAAGTGGTAAAAGGGAAAAAAGAAAAACTGCCTGTTAAGCAATCAGGCAATTGAACAGCCGTCTATAAGATTTAACGAGCATATTACAATAGTTTAAAACCAACACCTTACATTAAGTGCATGGACTGCCGCAAATATATACATTTTTCGGAATAAGACAATAAAAGAGTCTAAAATTAATGATGAAAACCCAGAGTGTCAGTTCCACTCTTACAAAATTAAGAGAGAAGGGTGAGACGCGACACAGGGGGGCTTATTGTATAAAACGCATTTTTCAGCTCCAAAAGACCTCCGAAACCAAACAAATGTTAATCCGTTTTTTTGGCCTCAAAAAGAGACTTTTTCCTCTTTTTCGAGCATTTTCCGCCATTACGACCGTCCTAATCTCCATTACGACCGTGCTAATGTGTAGTGCACTCGGCACCTCGCGAAGATTAGGACGGTCATAATGGCGATTTGGACGGTCGTAATTGAAAAGAGGACCGTTTTCAGGGCAAAAAAGTACCTGAATTTCCTTGCGATATTTGGGACGCCGTCCGTTTTATTTTCAAATATTCGATTCTCCGGGAGTTAAGGTTTATCACTTTATCGGTGTTTATGCCTTCCGGCAATCAAAAAGAATGCTTTTCGGAACGGGCTGCGCACCTCACCCCGCCTATTGTCAGACAGGAAGGGATAAACATGGAAAAAAGTCAAACCAAAATCGATCAAGATTTCGGACGAAATAGAAAAACCGCCAAAAAGAGGGTTATTGTAAATTCCGTGTTAGAAACATTGCAATATCCTGTAATAAATACTATAATTTGTCTATCAAGAATACGTGCGACACAATCTCCTTCAACAATCAGTAATATAGGTAATAATACCTGTAATTTGTCTACAAAGCAAGAGAATGCTTTGGTGTACATTTGCAATGTAGAAAGCAGGATATCATTTTAAAGAATATCCGGAATAAATAAATTAATAATGAGTAATTGAATAATGGAACAGATTAAAAACAGGGAATACGGAGGTGAACGCCCCCTATTCGCCACCCATGATCTTCAACTGGAAAACGTAATAATCCATACGGGGGAATCCGCATTAAAGGAATGTAGTAATATCATCGCTGTAAACTGCCGTTTTGAAGGGAAATATCCTTTTTGGCACAATGACGGATTTGTCATCAAGAACTGCCTCTTTACGGAAGGCGCACGCGCCGCACTCTGGTATTCCCGAAACCTGCAAATGACAAATACGATAGTAGAAGCTCCGAAAATGTTTCGCGAGATGGACGGGATAAAGTTAGAAAACGTACAAATCCCCAATGCACTGGAAACTTTCTGGCACTGTCGTAACGTCGAACTGAAGAATGTGCAGATCGACAAAGCGGATTATCTGTTTATGCACGGCGAAAATATCCGTATCAAGAACTATTCCCAGAACGGGAACTATTCCTTCCAGTATTGTAAGAACGTAGAAATCCGGAACGCGGTCATCAACTCGAAAGATGCATTTTGGAACACAGAGAATGTGACGGTGTATGACTCCGAACTGAACGGTGAATATCTGGGGTGGCATTCGCACAACCTGCGCCTGGTTAATTGCAAGATTTCCGGCACGCAATCACTCTGTTATACACATAATCTGATTATGGAAAACTGCACAATGGCGGACGATGCCGACCTGTGTTTTGAATACAGCAGCGTGCAAGCAACCATAAACGGCCCCGTGCATAGTGTGAAAAATCCAAGTAGCGGCAGCATTACAGCCGAAAGTTATGGTGAAATCATCATCGACGAGAATATTAAAGCACCCGGAAACTGCGAATTGAAATTGTGGGATAATTAATACATTCGACAAATGAAATATAATTTTGACGAGATAATTCCCCGTCGCGGGACGAACTCTTATAAATGGGATATGGCAGAGGATCAAGATATCCTGCCAATGTGGGTGGCCGATATGGATTTCCGTACGGCTCCCGCTGTAATCGAAGCATTACGGAAACGGGTGGAACATGGTATTTTCGGGTACACGAAAGTTCCTCCCGCCTATTATGATGCAATCGGAAACTGGTTCAGACGGAGGCACGGCTGGAAAATAGAGAAAGAATGGATCATCTATACGACAGGTGTCGTCCCGGCCCTTTCGGCTGTTATCAAAGCACTGACAGTTCCCGGCGACCGGATATTGGTGCAGACGCCGGTCTATAATTGCTTCTTCTCCTCCATCCGAAATAACGAATGCGAAATAATCGCCAATCCGCTTATCTATGAGAATGAGACCTACAGGATCGATTTCGAGGACCTGGAGAGGAAAGCGGCCGATCCGAAAGTAAAACTGCTCCTGTTGTGTAACCCACATAATCCGGCAGGAAGAGTCTGGACACGGCGGGAGTTGACGCGCATCGGAGAAATCTGCCTCCGTCATCATGTGTGGGTCGTAGCAGATGAAATCCATTGCGAATTGGTCTTTCCCGGACATACATACACTCCTTTTGCTTCGATCTCGGAAGAATTCCTGATGCATTCCGTCACTTGCACTTCGCCGAGCAAAGCGTTCAACCTGGCAGGATTGCAGATTGCCAATATCTTTTCTGCCGATGCGGACGTACGTGCCAAGATAGACAAGGCGATCAACATCAACGAAGTTTGTGACGTAAATCCGTTCGGCGTCGAAGCGCTGATGGCCGCCTACAACGAAGGCGGAGAATGGCTGGAAGAGTTGAAACGCTACCTTCTCGACAATTATGATTACCTGAAAATGTATTTCAAAGCGCATCTTCCGCAATATCCCGTGACAGTGTTGGAAGGGACCTACTTAGTATGGGTCAATTGCTCGGTTCTGAAACAATCCTCCCAAGATATTGCACACGCATTGCTCGATAAAGAAAAGCTATGGGTGAACGAAGGCAGCCTATACGGTGAAGCGGGCGAGAATTTCATCCGCATCAATATCGCCTGCCCCCGAAAAACCCTGACTGATGGCTTGGATAGGCTGAAACTTGCATTAACAATATGAAGGTTCATACATGGAGCGGCTGGCAGTCCGGGCAGAAATAGACCGTGCCTCCTAAATAAGCCTCTTTGGATATGATTCCGCCGCAACATGGGCAGGGGGACATATATGTATTCTTGGACAGGACAGACCGGTAACGGCCTCTGTTTCCCAGGAAGTCTGTTTCCGTATCGCGTCCTCCCCCGTCGGTCATCGCCTGCAAGGTGTTTTTGAGGGAATGGAAAAGTGCTGTTTTATCCGTATCGGACAGGGAATGGATCTTACGCTTCGGATGCAGTTTCGCATTAAAGAGAATATCTTGCAAGACGCCATTTCCAAGTCCGGGAATCCGCTGTTCCGTCGCCAAGAATGCTTTTACGGATATGTTCTTCTGTTCGGCAGCCAGCTTCCCTTCGAAAAAGGATTCGTCAAACTGTTCACTCAAGGGAGAAACACTTTCAAGACTCAGCGTATGGTATTTATTGTCTAACGTATGGCGGAAAACAGAAATACTTCCGTACATACTTGTCGTAAAGCTTACGAATGACTCATCATCGAACGTAATCAGCAGTTGGTACTTCGACGGTACCGGATCGCCCGGACGCCCGTAGCGCATATTGATCCCGTCTGAAATACAGAGAAAGACATCTTCGTCCATACAAACGTCGACAAAAATACCCTTTCCTACGGCAGATATAACTGTCCTTCCAACTAAAGAATCCCTGATTTCCTCCGGAGTTCCACTGAAAAAAGTAAACTTGTGCAAATGGGTGGCACCATACACATTTGTTATACAGCGCCCGGCAAGAGTCTGTTCCACTTGGCGGCCAATCGTAATAGCTTCGGGTAATTCAATCATATTAATAATATATTTGCGATTACTACATACAGTCAGACAAATATAATGAAACAAAATCAAGCATATTTTATTATCCCGGGAAAAAATTCTATTTTTGTCTACATTTAGTAATTTATACACCAATGAAGGTCAAACTTAGTATTATACTATCGCTTTTAATCACCCTGCTTTGCGCCAACCAGTTACAAGCTCAGGAGAAGGCTTTCCCGAAAAAAGGGGAAGGCATCGCTCTTTTTCTGAAACGCCACAACCGCACCGGCGCAGACTATCAGAAGCAATTCATCGAGCTAAATAAAAGCAAATTAGGAAAAGGCAATACCCTGCGGATGGGAGTCAAATATACGCTTCCGCCTTTACAAGGTAAGGAAGCCGCCGTTGCTGCGGCCAAACGGGCGAACCACGAACCGTTGTTCGGCAAGGAACTTGCTTCCTACAAGGTAACCTCGTCCGAACTGAAAGGCGCCTGCTTCTATTTAGTCAGCGGGCATGGAGGGCCCGACCCCGGCGCAATCGGACGGATCGGTTCCGTTGAGCTGCACGAAGACGAATATGCCTACGACATTGTCCTGCGCCTGGCGCGCAACCTGATGATGAAAGGCGCCAAAGTGCACATCATCATACAGGATGCCAAAGACGGAATCAGGAACGACAAATACCTGAGCAACAGCAAGCGAGAAACTTGTATGGGAAGCCCGATCCCCTTCAACCAGGTACGCCGCCTGCAACAGCGGTGCGATAAGATAAACACCTTGTTCAAACAGGATAAATATGCTTACAAGCGGGCAATCTTCGTACATGTGGACAGCCGTAACAAAGGACATCAGACGGACGTGTTCTTCTACCACCAGGATAAAAACTCCGAAAGCAAGAACCTGGCCAAGACCATGCGATCGACTTTCACGCACAAATATAACAAGCACCAGCCTGGACGCGGGTTTACCGGGACAGTGGACGGACGCAACCTGTATGTCTTGCGCCACACGACACCGGCTTCCGTCTTTGTCGAATTAGGCAACATCCAGAACAGTTTCGACCAGCAACGGATCATCCTGAGCGACAACCGCCAGGCATTAGCAAACTGGTTATGCGAAGGCTTTGTTACCGATTATAACCGTTATAAGAAAAAAACACGGTAAAAAAGTAACACCCGTTCGTTAAAAAGACTACATTTGCAATTGAAACTAAATAAGAACATCGTTTTAAACATACCATGAGTAATCCTTATATATCCCCGTTCGCTAAACCCGTATATGTAATGCTGAAGCCCGTCGGATCGGTTTGTAACCTGGCGTGCGAATACTGCTATTACCTCGAGAAAGGAAAACTTTACCCCGAGGTGAAAAATCATATCATGAGCGAACAGCTGCTGGAGAAATTCATCAAGGACTATTTAGAATGCCAGACGATGCCGCAGGTTCTTTTTACCTGGCATGGCGGCGAAACGTTGATGCGCCCTATCAGTTTCTACAAGAAAGCGCTGGAGCTGCAACGCAAATACGGGCGCGGACGGCAGATAGACAACTGCATCCAGACTAACGGGACACTGCTGAACGACGACTGGTGCCGTTTCTTCAAAGAAAACAATTTCCTTGTAGGCGTTTCGATAGACGGCCCGCAGGAGTTTCACGACGAATACCGCCGGAATAAACAGGGGCTTCCCTCCTTTTATAAAGTGATGAAGGGAATCGAACTGCTGAAAAAGCACGGTGTGGAATATAATGCAATGGCGGTCGTAAACGATTATAATGTGGATTACCCGCTGGACTTCTACAACTTTTTCAAGGAAATAGACTGCCATTACATCCAGTTCGCCCCTATCGTAGAACGTCTCGGGTTCCATCAGGACGGGACGTTACTGACTTCACCGGAGCAGCAAGACGCCAACATCAAACTGGCGCCCTTTACGGTAGACGCCGGGAAATGGGGTGATTTCCTTTGCGCGATCTTTGACGAATGGCTGAAAGAAGATGTCGGCAACTATTATATCCAACTTTTCGACTCTACATTAGCAAACTGGGTGGGCGAACAGCCGGGCGTTTGTACGCTGGCACGCACCTGTGGACATGCCGGAGTGATGGAGTTCAACGGCGATGTATATGCCTGCGACCATTTTGTATTTCCCGAATATAAGTTAGGTAATATCTATACCCAGACACTTACCGAAATGATGTACAGCCAGCACCAACTGAAGTTTGGTGCCGATAAATACGAAAAGCTCCCTACGCAGTGTAAGGAGTGCGACTATTTGTTCGCCTGCAACGGCGAGTGCCCCAAGAACCGTTTCCTTCACACGGCAAACGGCGAACCCGGACTGAACTATCTTTGTAAAGGATATAAGAAATTCTTCAAACATGTGGCTCCTTATATGGACTTCATGAAAAAAGAACTGTTGGCACAACGCCCGCCTGCCAACGTGATGCAATGGGCAAAAGACAATAAACTATAATCGAATATATGAAATACAACAGACGTGATTTTATTAAAACAGGAGGTATGGTTATGCTCGGATCATTAGCGGTTCCCTCTTTCTTGGGAAGTTGTGCCGGTAATGAAGCAGACAAGGCAACCGGTATCTCATTCGCTCAGAACCATTTTGGTGTAAGTGAAAGCGACATGAAAAAAGTGCTGGCAGCAGCACTCGAAAAAGGCGGTGATTATGCCGACTTGTTCTTTGAACATTCTTACCGGAATAACATCGGATTGCAGGACGGGGCGGTAAACCGCGCTTCTTCCAATATCGACTTCGGTATGGGTGTACGTGTATTGGCCGGCGATCAGACCGGTTATGCCTATGTAGAAAACGTAACGCTCGACGAGATGCTGAAAGCAGCCCGGACGGCTGCCCGCATCGCAACAGGTTCGGCCGGCAAAGCTCCGGTAAACCTGACAGAGGAACCGATCATTAATAATTATTATGGCATACAGACTCCTTGGGATGAGATTGCCGTAAACGCAAAGACTCCTTACCTGCAGAAGCTGAACGACCAGATTTTTGCACTCGACAAACGGGTACATAAAGTAATGGCTTCATTAGGTGACACGACTTCACATATCCTGTTCTGCAACTCTGAGGGACAGACGTACTATGATTACCGTCCGATGGTAACACTCAGTGCAGTCTGCATCATGGAAGACAATGGCAAAATAGAAAACTCGTATGCTTCCCGCGCTTTCCGTATGGGAGCCGAGTTCCTGACAGACGATATCATCAGCGAAGTGGCAAAAGAAGCGGTGGAAAAAACTTCTATCCTCTTCCAGGCAATCAAGCCTAAAGGGGGTGAAATGCCTGTCGTAATGGGTGCCGGCGGTTCCGGTATCCTGCTCCACGAAGCAATCGGCCATGCTTTCGAGGCTGACTTCAACCGCAAGAATACTTCTATCTTCTCCGACCAGCTGAACAAGAAGGTCTGCAACGAGCATATCAACGTAGTGGACGACGGGACGATCCCCTTCAACCGTGGTTCTGTCAATATCGACGACGAAGGTATTCCCGGCCAGAAGACATATATCGTCAAAGAAGGTATCCTGACCAGCTATATGCACGACCGTATCAGTGCCAAACATTACGGTATCCCGTCAACGGGTAACGGCCGCCGCGAATCATTCCGCCAGATGCCGATCCCGCGTATGCGTGCTACCTATATGGAAGCCGGCAATGTAACGGAAGAAGAGATGATCTCGACGGTAAAGAAAGGTATTTATGCTTCCAGCTTCACCAACGGACAGGTACAGATCGGTGCAGGCGACTTCACGTTCTTTGTGAAAGACGGTTACCTGATCGAGAACGGCAAGCTGACACAGCCGATCAAGGATATCAATATCATCGGTAACGGTCCGCGTGCGTTGGCCGATATAACGATGGTCGGAAACAATTATAAGATGGATAACGGCACCTGGACATGCGGTAAGGACGGACAGTCCTGCCCGGTTACCTGTGGTATGCCATCTGCTTTGGTTAGTAAACTCACAGTGGGAGGAGAAAGCTAATTTCATAATTCTTAATTCATAATTAGAATAGCATGATAACGAACGAAAATAAAAAACTGGCTCAATGGGCGATGGAGTTTGCCCTGAAAAACGGTTGCCAGGCCTCACGCGTGAGTATCTATAACGGCTCAAGCAGTTCTTTCGAAATACGCGACATGAAAATGGATCGTTTGCAGCAGGCATCGGAAAACAGTCTGGTGATCCACCTGTATGTGGACGGACGTTTCGGTTCTTTCTCCACAAACCGTCTGGATAAAAAGGAGCTGGAAGGTTTTATCCGCAATGGCATCGATTCGACCCGGTTCCTGGCGGAAGACAAAGCCCGTACATTGCCCGACGCTTCTCTCTATTATAAAGGTGGCAGTGCAGACCTGCAGCTGATGGATCCGAAATTCGATTCGATACAGCCGGACGACAAAGTGGCACTCGCCATGAATGTCTGCAACGAAATGATGGGCAAAGACAATCGCATCATCTCCGCCAACTCATCCTACAGCGACGAGAAAGACTTCAAATATATGGTTGCCAGCAATGGTTTTGAAGGAGAAGCCTCCGGTTCTTCTTTCAGCCTGGTAGCCAGCGTAAGCATCAAGGGCGAAGGCGATGCCCGTCCGGAATCGTACTGGTTCGATTCTTCCCTTTATTACGATGCATTGATAAAAGAGGGATTAGGAGTAAAAGCCCTGGAACGGGTCCTACGTAAATTGGGACAGAAAAAAGTGGCTTCCGGCAAGTATCAGATGGTGGTAGACAATATGAACTCCGCCCGCCTGATCTCTCCGGTAATCGACGCTTTATACGGTTCTTCCATTCAGCAGAAAAACTCTTTCCTTCTGGATAAGATCGATCAGAAAGTATTGGGCGACAAGTTAACGATTATCGATGAGCCGCACATGGTGGGTGCATCCGGTGCCCGCTACTTCGATGGCGAAGGTGTAGCGACTAAACGTATGCCGGTTTTTGAAAACGGTATCCTGAAAACATACTATATCGATACCTATTCTGCCAACAAAATGGACATGAAGCAGACAATAGCCTCTCCTTCCATTCTGACGATGCAGATGGGTAATAAAGATACGGAAGGTTTGATCGCTTCTGTCGATAAAGGGATCTTGGTAACCGGCTTTAATGGCGGTAACAGCAACAGCACGACCGGCGACTTCTCTTATGGCGTGGAAGGCTTCCTGATCGAAAAAGGGAAACTGACACAACCGATCTCTGAAATGAATGCGACCGGCAACATGATTTCCCTGTGGAGCAACCTTGCCGAAATCGGAAACGACCCGCGCACCTATTCCAGCTGGCGCGTTCCTTCGTTAATATTCGACGGGGTGGATTTCAGCGGACTATAATGAATGAAAACGAAGAGGATGTGTCAAAAGTCCTAATTATAGCGTCTGTGTCTTGGCGGGCTTGACCCGCCATCCCATCCTAATCCATTGTAAATCAATTTAGGATAAGATTGCGGGGCAAGCCCGCAATGACACGCTAAAGCGTTAGAACTTACTTTTGACACATCCTCCTTTCGTTTTTATACCAACAGATAAACCGATATAAAGTGACAGACGCTTCCCCCGAGCACAAAGAGATGCCAGGCCGGATGCATATATTTGTATTTATCCAAGAAAAAGCACAGACTGCCGGCTGTATAGAAAAGACCGCCGCCGATCAACCAATATAACACATCCATCGAATCCGTTTCATGAAGAACATGGAGCAAAGGCTTAAAGGCGATAACAACCACCCAGCCCATTGCCAGATAGCAGACTGTTTTCAAATGGTCTTTCTTCCTCATCCTGCGAAAACTGAGCCAGACGCCAACCACAGCGGCAATCCATACAACTGCAAAAAGCGTCCATCCCCAATACCCTTCCTGCCGGAGAGCAACCAGGGTAAACGGCGTATATGTTCCTGCAATATGCAAATAGATGGCACTATGATCGAACCGGCGCAACAGTCTTTTCTGCCGCGCATTCGTCGAAGCATGGTAGAAAGTTGAAGTCACGTATGAAAGCGTCATGCAAACAGAGTAAACGGCAAAACTACCGACCGCCCAGGGATTACCGCTACGGATAGCCGCTGTCATTAAAACAATGATTGCGGCTATGCCAAAGAGCATCCCGGCACCGTGTGTCAGCACATTGGCGACTTCCTCGCCGTGAGTTTGTCTTTGTCGGGCAACCATCCGGTTAAAGCTGTTCGGCTTTGAAACCAGCTTCTTTTACGGTTGCGATCACGGTTGCAGGCGCAATATTCGTTTTTACTTCCAAGACCTTATTCGGATCGGCCAAGTTGATCGACCAGTCGTCTGAAGACATTATCGTATTAAGCTTTGCACCTATTGCAGATACACATCCGCCACATTTGGCATTTGTCTTAAATTTCATTGTTGCCATAATCATGCTAATTTTAAATTGTTATTTCATGAATTTTAATCGTAAACTATTCAATACTACCGATACGGAACTGAATGCCATCGCCGCACTCGCCAACATCGGATTTAACAACAGTCCGTTAACCGGGAACAAGACACCTGCTGCCAACGGAATACCTATTACGTTATATATAAACGCCCAGAACAGGTTCTGATAGATCAGCCGGACTGTCTGCTTCGACAGGCGGATAGCCTCGGGAAGCAACAACAGATCGGACGTAATGAGCGTAACCATTGCCACATCCATGGCGATATCCGTCCCTTTCCCCATCGCTATGCTGACATCTGCACGGGCAAGCGCCTGCGAGTCGTTGATACCGTCGCCGACCATTGCCACTTTCTTTCCCTGCTGCTGGAGGGAAACGATGTATGCTTCCTTATCGTTGGGCATCACTTCTGCCTTATAATAGTCGATTCCCAATGTTGCGGCCACCCGCTCGGCTGTCCGTACACCGTCGCCAGTCAAAAGATGGACTTCTATCCCCTGCTTTTTCAGCTCCTTAACAGCGGCAGCTGATGTGGGCTTGATGCGATCCGAGATAGCCAGGACAGCCAACAGTGTGGCATCCTGCCCGTAAAAGACAACGCTTTGCCCCTCTTCCTGCCACTTTTCGATCTGCTTCCGTACCTTTTCGGGAACATTTGCCTGGAATATTTCTAACAATCCCTGGCTACCGACCCAATACGTGACACCTTCCACCTGGATGCGAACGCCACGGCCTGTCAGACTTTCGAAGTTATCCGTGTCGCAAACCTTCGCCCCGGAATCATCCAACCAGCGGATGATGGCGAAAGCCAAAGGGTGTTCGGATTTCTGTTCCGCCGTATATAAGATATCCAGATAACGGGTGTTATCCTCTGAAATCCAGTAAGAATCCGTAACAACAGGAATGCCTTCCGTCAATGTCCCGGTCTTATCCATCACAACCGTATCGATCTTACATAAATTCTCCAGTGCAAAAGCATCCTTTATCAGGATATGACGTTCCGCCCCTTTTCCCATTCCGACCATCAAGGCTGTCGGAGTAGCTAACCCCAAAGCACACGGGCAGGCGATCACCAAGACCGAAACAGCCGATAGCAGTGCATACGAGAAGTATCCCTCGCCGCCGATCACCAGCCAACAGACAAATGTGATCAGCGATAACAAGACAACGACAGGTACAAATATACCGCTTATTTTATCAACAATACGCTGGACCGGCGCTTTACTCCCCTGCGCAGCCTGTACCATCTGTACGATCTGAGCCAGGACAGTTGTGTTGCCAACGCCTGTCGCTTCCATTGTAAAAGCGCCTTTTTGGTTGATGGTTCCCGCCAGGACACGGTCGCCTGCCACTTTCTCCACCGGGATCGGTTCACCACTCAACATACTTTCATCCACGGATGAATTTCCCTGCAACAGAGTCCCGTCCACCGGGATCTTTTCCCCGGGACGTACACTCACGACATTTCCCACCTGAAGCGTAGAGATCGGTACTTCTTCCTCTTTTCCATCCGTAACCAGCCGGGCAGTCTTAGGCTGCAACCCCATCAACCCTTTTATAGCCGAAGAAGTACTGTTCTTGGCCCGCTCTTCCATCAATTTCCCCAACAATACAAAGGCTATGATCACTCCGGATGCTTCATAATAGACATGAGGCTCCAAACCTTTATCCAGCCAAAAACCGGGACACAATGTATTGAAAAGACTGAACAGGAAAGCGATCGAAGTACTGAGCGCCACCAATGTATCCATATTGGCCTTTCCCTTTAACGCATGCCGCACTCCGCTCACATAGAACGAACGGCCGAAAAAGACCATGATAGCCAATGCCAACGCCATCATAATCCAGTTTCCGAACGGCATATGCATGAATACCATCCCTAACAGGGCTAAAGGAATGGATAACACCCATGCCCCTATCGTATTCCGTTTCAAGACCCTGTAATGCTCGCGAGCCATCTCTTCCTGCATGGCCACGGGGTCTTCCGCCTCGACGATCAAATCATATCCGGCAGCCTGTACGGCAGCTTGCATGGCTTGCAAAGTAATAACAGTAGGATGGTAGGTAACCGTCAACGTATTAGCTGCAAAATTCACAGCCGCCTTCTCTACGCCTGGTAAAGCCTGTACCGTGCTCTCCACATTACCTGCACAAACAGCACAACTCATTTCAAGGACAGGCAATATTTTAGTTTCTATTTCTCTCATATCGCGTTTAGATGTCAAAATTGTTTCCAATAGTATAACAAAGATACGGTTTATTCGGTTATCCCGGAATTAAAAAAAGATTCTGTGAATTTAATAGAATTATTTGCAGAAAGGGGCTATTATTTAACATTCGAATATGCGACCTTTGTCCAATAATCAAACGAATGAACGAATTAAAATTTAAGACGTATGATACTTGATTCATTGAACAACACAGAAAAAATCGAATGCCTGCATCCTCTATTCAAAAAAGCATTCGATTATGTAAAATCCACCGACTTCTCTAAAATGGAAGATGGGAAATATGAACTGGATGGTTCCCGTTTATATGTAAGCATCGCCAGTATCTTCGGCAAAGAGAAACAAGATGCCGCTATCGAAACGCATAAAAAATACATTGACATCCAGATGCCTTTGTTAGGCGTTGAAAAAATCGGTTGGAAACCCGGATGCGAGTTACAGGAAGAATCAGCTCCCTACAATGAACAGAAAGACATTACATTTTATGTCGACCGTCCGACTGCCTACACAAAAATCTACCCGGGACAGTTTGCCATCTATTTCCCGGAAGACGGCCATGCACCCGGTATCGGCCAGGGGAACATCCGTAAAGTAATCGTGAAGGTACAAGTAGAAGAATAAAAACATATATGCTTCGTTTTTAAGACGCCCCTGTTTTGAAAACGAAGCATATATGTTTTGTGTCGAAAACAGAGTCACCAAGCCTAACACCAGACTGAAAAAACCATAAATTCCTCCAAAACAGTACAGAATACACATTTTCCGTAAATTTACGGCTTAATATTCTTTGATTTTCAAAAGTTTTATCTAATTTTGCAAAGACTTGTTCGCGTAGACACTATTATTCCAATGAAATTATAAACGACTAACCCTATCCTAAAAACTTTTAGGTTAGGGATTTTTATTTATGAATATCTGTGTCCAGACATGAAAAGTCAGTCAATTTATAACAGAGTTGCAGGGAAATGTTAAATAGCCAAAGATGAAGTCGATTCTAATTGTTGATGATAAACCGGAGATAGCAAAGATCATTATGATCTACTTATCCAGTTCGTATCAGGTAGTGTACATGGAGAATCCGGTAAAGGCCATATCGTGGATGAACGAAGGTAATATCCCGGACGGTATTATATCTGATCTGAACATGCCGGAAATGAGTGGTGAAGAATTTGTCTGTTATTTGAAAGGGAATGACCTTTTCAATCATATTCCTATTCTGGTCCTATCAAGCGAGGAAGGCAGTGCGACAAGAATACGTTTATTAGAACACGGAGCTGAAGATTTCATCGTAAAACCATTCAATCCTGAAGAATTAAGAATAAGGGTAAAAAGAATTGTAAAATAATAGATATGGAATATATCTTTTTAGGAAATCACTCTTCATTACCGCAACGGTTGGAGAGAGCCTTAAATCAAAGTGTATTGGAATGCCTGACATTGACAAATTTTTGTCAGGTAATGGAGCATCTTAACTCTTCCAGTATTTGTGTATTCTTGGAAAAGAATGATGTTCATGCAGATCAGGATACAATTCGGAAATTACGCCAACTTTATTCAAATGCATATATTATTTTGTTTGGCCGTTCATTGAGCAAAGAAGACAAAATTGCATATATAAAGGCCGGAGTCAACTGTGTCATAACGGAAGAGATTACCAAAGAAGACTTACTCCGTTTACTTGCCATAGCCGAAGATTTCTCAAATAAAAAAGCCATAAACGAAAAACCAAATGAAGTTATTGGCGGATTATCATTTTTCCGCCTCCCCCTTTGGAAACGGGCTTTCGATATTGTTGCATCATTAGGAGCGATAATATGCCTGTCTCCTGTTTTCATCCTAACCGCTATTGCGATAGAACTGGAAAGCAAGGGGTCGGTCGTTTACAAATCAAAGCGTGTCGGCAGTAATTACAAAATATTCGATTTTTATAAATTCCGCTCCATGTATCCTGATGCAGATAAAAGGCTGGCTGAATACAGGACGCAAAACCAATATGTCATGGAAGCCGAAGAGTTAAGCTCTTCGGCTCCTGCAGCACTGCAGGTAGCTACGGTAAATGGCCAAATGCCAAGTGCTGTTTTATTTTCTGATAACTTTAGTACAAATGAGCAAGATTATCTGAAAAATAAATCGACAGAACGGGCCAATACTTTCTTTAAAATGGAAAACGATCCGCGCATTACCCGCGTAGGTCAATTTATCCGCAAATACAGTATTGACGAACTCCCGCAACTATTCAACATACTAAAAGGCGATATGTCTGTTGTTGGTAACCGTCCTCTCCCCATCTACGAAGCGGAGCAACTTACTTCTGACAGTTACATAGAACGTTTTATGGCCCCTTCAGGGTTAACCGGCCTTTGGCAGGTGGAAAAGCGGGGAAGCTCCGGCAAATTGTCACCTGAAGAGCGCAAACAACTGGATATTAAATATGCCCGTACATTTTCTTTCGCGCTGGATATGAAAATCATCTTACGCACTTTTACTGCTTTTATCCAGGAGGAGAATGTTTAAACCCGAAGGAGGAACACCATGAAAACAACATTTATATTATTATTGATATTCAGTTCCATACATTGCATAGCACAAAAAAAGAAAAGCTATACAGACAATGCTACTGTCGTGGAAGTCAGTGCCAATTCCGAATCTGATTCCATACAGGCAATGTTGGATGATTACGAGCGCATTCAATTACCCCCTCTATCTGTATTCCTTCAATCCGTCTACGAGCATCCATCTGTAAAGATCTATGAAGCAAGGCGGGACGAGGCAAATGCGGAACGGGAAATCACGCATCGCGAATGGCTCAATTATTTGAGATTGCAAGGAACATATCAATACGGACGAAATAACCTCTATTCGACTTCTATCACAGAGGGAACCCCTGTAGACCCTATAATCAGTAACGTAGGAAACAATCAGAATTTATATAATGTTGGGGTGTCTGTCAGTATCCCAATAGGGGATTTGACAAGTAGGAAACAAAAAAACAGAGTAAAGAAAGCACAATATATTCAGCTGCAATCTGAATATGAGATGTCGGTAGAAGAACGGAAATTAATGATTTTACAAGCCTACAACAATGTACTCCAGCAATTAGCGACGTTAAAAGCAAAATCTGATGCAGCCGCTTTATACAATGCCCAAATGAAAATATCAGAACAAGATTTCATTAATGGGAAAATCGACATTACATCACTTTCCCTTGAAAGAGGCCGCCGTTCAAGTGCTGTAATCACCTATCAGGAAGGCCGTGCCGCTCTACATAATGCCGTTACATTGCTCGAGATGCTTACAAACGTAAAGATTATCAACAGAAGCAACCAGGAAGAATAATGAATATAACATTATATATAATACGTTTTCTTTACCGGATTCGATATCAACTGATATTTGGCTCTGTCATCGTTACGGGGTTAGTCATTTATTTTTCCCGCTTTATACCTAAAACATATACCGTAAAAACGACAATCTATACAGGTATTGTCACAGATACAGGCTTAAATAGCGATCAACAGCCGACTAACTGGAAATCGGTAGAGAATATGTTCGATAATTTGGTTAAACTAACCAAAGAAAAAGGTGTGCAAAAGAATATCGCGATTAAGTTACTGGCTATAAATCTTGTTCATGGAAATCTCGATGAAGACAATCTTTACATAAGGGCAAAAAACTATAAGGATCTGATAAAAACAATTCCGGCAGACTTATTACAGTTGGTCGACAGGAGCTCTGAAGAAAAAACAATTGAGAACTTCATGAAATACATGAAAAATGATCCGGAAAATTACTTGTATGGATTACTAAATAACGATGGTCCATTTTATAGTTATAAGACACTATCCACTCTTGTAGCCAAAAGGCTGGACAACAGTGACCTGATAGAGATATCTTATCAAACGACAGATCCGGGTATCACATTAAGCACAGTCAAACTAATATACGACGAGTTGCGCTCTGCCTATGAGGATATACGATATAAAACAACAAACGACATTGTGGCTTATTATGAAAAAGAGCTAAAAAAGCAACAAATAAAATTATCTGGTCTGGAAGACAAATTGGTTAATTACAATGTAGAAAACAGCGTGATTAACTATCCAGAACAAACAAAAGCCATCGCTAATTCATTTTCTGATTTTGAAGACCGCTACGAAGCAACCCGAAGAGCTTACGAAAGTGCGGACAAAATCATTCTGGAGATGGAACAATATATGAATACCCGAACAAAGTTGGTGAAAGCCAATGAAGAATTCATTCAAGCTTTGAATGAAATTTCTTCCATCAATGGAAAAATAACTGAAATCGAGACGTTCAACTCGGAAGAGATGCAAGCTAAAGATACTGAACTTCAAGAATACAAGACGCAACTAAAAAATGCCGAACAAAAGATCTCTTCTTTGACAACGATGATAAATAGTTACAAAGAAAGTAAAGAAGGCGTTGCTGTTGACGGGCTTGTTGACGAATGGCTTAAGCAAACCATTGCGAAAACAAAAGCTAAAGCCGAGTTGGATGTTTTAGAACAAAGAAAAAAGGTTTACAATGAACAATATAAGATTTATTCTCCTATTGGAACACAATTAGATCGGCAACAACGCGAAATTAAAATATTAGAACAATCCTATTTACAGATGTTGCACGCGCTTAATATGGCTAAAATGAAGCAAAAAGATATACAACTTACTTCTGCCACGTTAAGAATGATTTCCGAACCGACGTTTCCTATTATGAGTGACAAAAGTAAGCGTATGTTGTTGGTAATAGGTGCTTTTATGGGTAGCTTGTTGCTTATTATCGGCTTTAACCTGTTGATAGAATTACTGGATCGTACACTACGGGATGCAGACCGTGCCAAACGGCTTACCGGACTGCCGGTTCTGGCTGCATTTACCGGACACATAAATCTGAAATACCGAGGGTTTACAAAAGCATCAAACAGGGTTGTTGCGGCCTATTGCTGTAATCAATTAAATGTATTTTTACGATTAGGCCAGACTGCAATCATTAATCTGATCAGTTTTGGAGAACAAGAGGGAAAAAGCTTTATCGCTTCTTACTTGCAGGAATACTGGGAAGACCTGGGATTCAATGTCAAAATCATAACCTATGGTAAAGACTATAATTCCCAATCGATGGTGTATGCTCAGGCCCAGAGTATTTTTAATATTTACGAACCGCCATACGGACAAGATAGTCCGGATATCCTTATAGTCGAATATCCCCCATTAAGAGAATATACCATCTCTACAGACTTATTGCAGGAAGCGCAAGTCAATCTGTTAGTGGCAGATGCTTGCCGGGTCTGGGCTACCAGCGATACCCAACTTCTGGACCATTTTAGAAAACAGATAAAAGAAAAACCTCTTTATTTACTGTTGAACCGTACAGAACGTGAATTTGTAGAAGATTTCACCGGCCAGCTTCCTCCCTACTCCGGATTGAAGAATCTGATATTCCGACTAAATCAATTTGGTATTACAGCTAATAAAGCCTGATTAATGGATAACACAAAAAACAACACAATGCTTTTCAGTCCCTATTTCTTTCTGGTGATAGGACTTACGCTGTTAGTTTACACCTTGCTTCGGGAAGCATGGTTAATGGCTGCTGCTGTTGTTATTATACCATTTTTAGCGCTTTACATATTTACGGTACTGAACAAACCCTACTTAGGCTTTATCACATTGTTCACAATGAATTATTTTTTCATCGGGGTACTACGTTATATAAATATCCAAAATAGTAGTGTCATCATGGATATTTTCATTTTTTTCCTTTTAACTTGCATCTTTCTTTATTCATTGTGCGGAGGTAAAATACCCTGGCATAGAGCCAATAATAAATTATTATATATTTCACTTATTTGGATGACGTATGTATTTCTGGAACTGTTTAATCCTTCAGGAATGGTGGAAGCTTGGATATTCACTCGTACTCATTTCTATAATTTCACATTGTTGGTTGTATTAACTTCATTGCTATTAAACAGAGTTCAGGATATAAAAAACATTCTTTTATTACTATCCATATTTACCCTGATAGCCATAGGTAAAGTTCTTATACAACGTTACATCGGTTTCGATGCCGGAGAAAAAATCTGGTTAATACAAAGCGGCAGTTACAAAACCCATCTTCTGGCAAGCGGAACACGCTATTTCTCAATTTTTTCAGATGCCGGAAATTTCGGTTCAAATATGGGAATGGCTTCTGTCATTTATATGATTCTATCTTTTTATACTCCCAGAAAAGGACTCCGCTATTATTACAGATTCGTATCATTATTTGCCATTTACGCATTGATGTTATCCGGTACACGTGGCGCTATGATTGTTCCCCTTGGAGGATTAGGTATGTTTATCATTCTGAATAAGAATATTCGCTACATTGTCACAGGTGGTATATGCTTAATTTTTATATACGTCTTTTTCGCCCATACTTATATCTTAAATTCAAACCAACAGATACGCCGTATGCGTACAGCATTCCATCCGGAAAAAGACGCTTCCTACCTTGTGAGAAAAGCAAACCAGCAACGACTGGCTGAATACATGGTTCACAAGCCGTTCGGTGAAGGCGTCGGTCTGGCTGGCGGAGAAAACAGGCGTTTTTCTGTACGTTTTACGACTCAAATTCCAACAGACTCTCATTTTGTCAGTATTTGGGTACAATACGGAGTTGTTGGACTATGCCTGCATATAGCCATTCTACTTTTTGTTATTATATACAGTGCCTACCTGATTATGTTCCGCATCCGAAATAGAGAATTGAAAGGCATGTTGATAGCCATGAATTGCGGCCTGTGGGGTATTATGCTCAGTGCATACGGCAATAACTTTTTCTGGCAATACCCAACAGGATATCTCGTGTACATATTTCAGACTTTTCTTGTTTTAGGAGAGTCGTATGACAAGGAATTAACAAAACAAACAAAATTAGAACCAATATAAAAACAGAATATGGATTTTGAATATGAAATAAACAAATGGTGGCTCTCCTACGGAGATAAACTGATAGAATATGCAGATGCAATTATATTTCTTCTGTTTCTAATAGCAGTATTGTATATTTTCATTTTCTCGTTGGCTTCATTGAAGAAAATAAAAAATAAATATCCTCCTGCCAGGAAAAAGCATCGCTTCGTCGTCCTTTTCCCCGCTTATCAAGAAGATGCGGTTATCATTAATTCTGTCTGTTCATTTATGGAACAGGATTATCCGTCTTATATGTATGAACTGATCGTTATAGCCGATAAGATGCAGGAAAGGACGATGCAAACACTAAAAGCACTACCATCTATTACAGTATTAGAAGTACAATACGCTCAAAGCACAAAGACAAATGCACTTCGCCTTGCCATGGATTACCTGAGTACAAAAGAAGAAAAGTGCGATATGGTTGTAATCATGGATGCAGATAATATAGTAAACTCCTCTTTCCTGAATAAATTGAATGATGCCTATTACTCCGGGTGCCTGGCCATCCAGACACACCGGGTGGCAAAAAACAGGAATACAAATACAGCTGTTTTGGATGCAGTCAGTGAAGAAATCAATAATTCTATTTTCCGTTCGGGACATACCCGCCTGGGATTCTCTTCGGCATTGATAGGCTCCGGCATGGCGTTCGATTATGACTGGCTTAGGCAATATATTTATAAAGCAGCTCATGTCGGGGTGGACAAGCAACTGGAAGCGATGTTGCTTTCGCAAAATATATATATTGAATTTTTGGAAGATGTATATACTTACGATGAAAAAATTCAAAAGAAGGGGCAGTTTTATGAGCAGCGGCGCAGATGGATTGCGACACAATTTACAAATTTGTTCTCCGGCCTGTGGAAACTACCCAGAGCTTTCTTCTCGGGTAATTGGGATTATTGCGATAAACTTTTGCAATGGATGATGCCTCCGCGAGTTATTCTATTGGGCTTTCTGATAATATTTTCATTTATAACAACCTGGTACGATTGGGCTTTATCCCTTAAATGGTGGGGAATCACGTTTGTTCTAATTTTTTCTTTTTTCATGGCAATCCCGGATTATCTTGTGGACAAAAGATTTCGGAAAGCTATCTTCAGCTTACCGATACTATTCCTGTTGATGTTTTTCAACCTTTTCCGGTTGAGAGGAGCTAACAAAGAATTTATTCATACGGCACATAGTGATCATTCATCCGATACAAATTAAAATAAAACCCGACAAAATGAAAATCGCCATAGAAGCACAACGTATTTTCCGCCCGAATAAGCATGGAATGGATTTTGTAGTTCTTGAAACCGTACGCGAATTGCAGAGGATAGATAAAGAAAATGAATATTTCATCTTTGTAAGCCCAGGACCGGACCATTGCCTGAGAGAAACGGATAATGTACATATCATCGAGGTACAATGCCCAACCTATCCACTTTGGGAGCAATGGGCATTGCCACGTGCAGTAAACAAAATCAAGCCTGATTTGCTTCATTGCACAAGTAATACAGCGCCTTTACGTACCCAAGTACCTTTGGTTCTGACTCTCCATGACATTATTTTCCTGGAAAACAGGCAGAATAGTAGCAAATCGTTGTATCAAAATATGGGATGGCATTATAGACGCTTGGTTGTACCGCGCATTTTGCCTAAGTGTCGGAAAATCATCACCGTCTCCCATTTCGAATGTAACCGGATACGGGAAACGCTTCATTTGCCGGAAAATAAGATCATGGCTATCTATAATGGTTTTAGCAATCATTTTCATCCGTTGGATAATATAAAATCAGTCACGCAAAAATATATCTCAACAACCGGTTATCTGTTTTTCCTGGGGAATACGGATCCGAAGAAAAATACACCTCGTACGTTAAAAGCCTATCATTTGTACCTGCAACACTCCCAAGAGAAACGTCCTCTGTTGATCGCAGACCTAAAACCGGAATATGTAGATGATATTTTGAAAGAGACAGGCTTGGAAGATATTCGTCCTTATCTCCATCTGCCGGGTTACATTCCGAATACAGATTTACCCTTCCTTTATAATGGAGCTTTTGCTTTCCTTTACACCTCTTTACGGGAAAGCTTCGGTATTCCTTTATTGGAAGCCATGGCTTGTGGAACCCCGGTTATAACATCCAATACATCATCCATGCCGGAAGTCGGGGGTGAAGGCGCTATCCTGACAGACCCGACAGACGAGCAATCAATAGCGAATCAACTCCTTTTATTGGAACGAGATAAGGAGTTTTATCAAAAACAATCAGCTTACGGACTCGCACGTTCCAAACATTTTTCATGGGAGCATACAGCCCATGAACTATTAAAATTATATCAATCGATTATCAAATCTAAATAAAGACATCATGGAAAACCGCGACTTCATCATTACCAGTTTACAGCCTTGGGATATCGAGATAGGCAGTACGATCAAAAATACAGCATTAGAGATATCGAAAAAGAATCGGGTTTTGTATCTCAATACCCCGATGGATTATTCCACCCGATTCCGAGGTAACAAAAATAAAGCTTGGATTCGCAGGATGGATGTGATAAAAAAACTGGTCTCTCCTATTCGTCAACTTAACGAAAATATGTGGATTGCGGATTGTCCGTTTTGCATATTGCCGGTCGGGAAATTACCGACAAGTTTTTTATTTGATTGGGTGAATAAACTAAATAACCGAAAGATTGCAAACCATATCCGCCAAATTGCAACGCAGTTAGGTTTCAACAATTATATCCATCTAATAGATACGGATATCTTTCGCAGTCAGTATTTAAAGGAGTATCTAAAACCGTCTCTCTCTATTTATTACTGCAGAGATTTTGTTATAGGCGAGTCCTATTGGAAAAAGAACGGAACAAGGCTTGAACCGCTATTGGCAGCCAAGTCCGATATCGTATTGGCAAACTCTACACATTTTGCCGAGCGTTTCCGGAAATATAATCGTCATACTTATCCCATCGAAACCGGAGTCAATCTGTCTCTGTACGACGGTAGAAAGAGCTGGCCTGTACCAGAAGATATGAAACCGGTTCCACACCCTGTAATCGGCTATGTGGGAACTGTTAACAGTACCCGCCTGGATAGCGATTTACTGCTGCGAATTGCAAAAAAACGTCCTACATACAGCTTTGTTTTTACAGGTCCGGAAGACGAAGTATTCAGCAAACATCCGATACACCAGCTTTCCAATGTCTATTTTTTAGGAAAAAAACCGGTCGAAACATTACCTGCCTATATTAGCAGTTACGATGTCTGTATCAATCCGCAAATGGTCAACGATATTACAAATGGGAATTATCCTTTAAAAATAGACGAATACCTGGCAATGGGGAAACCAACAGTAGCTACCAGTACTCATACCATGCAGGACATTTTTGCGGCGCATACATATCTTCCGGCAAATGAAGACGAATATCTCCAAGCCTTAGATAATGCGTTGGAAGAAATAAATAATCCCATGCGGAAAGAAGAACGCATCTGTTTTGCAGAAACACATAGTTGGGGACATAGTGTCCGAAAAATTTATACTATCATTGATAAATATTATAAGAAATGAAGTGGTACAACAAATATTTGTCACTATACGGGAAACCTTTTAATAATATTCCTATAAATATTATCAAGGAAATACGTGCAAATATAAAAGCAAAACAGAGCGATCATCCTTTAGTTTCTATCGTGATAATTGCACACAATGAAGAATATCATTTAGCTGCAAATATCTGGTCACTAAGTGAAACTATATCAAAATATCCAATAGAGTTTATTGGTATTGACAATAATTCTTCAGACAGAACTGCCGAAATTTTTGAAACATTGGGAGTTCCCTTTTTTCAGGAAAAGAGACAAGGTCATGGCTATGCACGTAACTGTGGTCTCGATCATGCTAAAGGAGATTATTACATTTGCATCGATTCTGACACTTTATACCCTCCACATTATGTGGAACATCTTGTAAAACATTTAGCAAAACCCGGAATCTCCGGAGTATACTCCCTTTGGAGCTATATACCTGATGAGACACATTCTGCCATAGGGCTTTTCTTTTATGAATTATGCCGCGACATATACTTATACATCAATTCCATTAATCGTCCGGAATTAAGTGTAAGAGGAATGGTTTTTGCATTTAAAACAGAATATGGGAAAAAGATTCGTTTCCGTACAAATATTAAACGTGGAGAAGATGGCATGATGGCCAATGGCTTGAAAGATTACGGAAAGATAAAATACATATATGATAGGAATGCACGTCCCGTAACAGGCTATCGCACTATCGGCAATTCGCTGTTCCACAGTTTCCGAGAAAGAGCTCTTAAAGCATTCAAACGCATTCCTTTATTATTTACAAAACAAAAAGAATATAAAGATATCGATTCTAACATAATAAACAAAAACACTAAAAACGTATGAACTATAGAACCATATCAGACTTGAATCAAGTCATATTAAAACGTTTATATATCATCCCCAGAGATATAGATCTGATTGTTGGTATTCCCCGCAGTGGTATGTTTCCTGCAAATCTTTTAGCTCTATATCTGAACAGACCTGTCACAGACCTTGGTTCGTTTATCAACGGACATATCTATAAAGCCGGAGAAAGAGGCCAGTTTTTCGATAGCCGGCAGTATAAAAAAATATTGATTGTAGATGATAGCATTTCATCCGGTTCGGCTATGCAAAAATGTAAAGAGCAAGTCAAACATTTGGAAAACGATTTTAATATTCAATATTGTGTTGTGTATGCGATTCCAGGCACTGAAAATATGGTAGATTACGCTCTGGATATAGTTCCTCTCCCCCGGTATTTCCAATGGAATATTTTAAATCATACTGTCTTGGAAAAAGCCTGTATGGACATAGACGGCGTTTTATGCGTGGACCCCACGCCCGAACAGAATGATGACGGAGAGCGATATAGAAATTTTGTATTGCATGCTCAACCACTGTTTATCCCGGGCTCCAAAATTGGAACGCTGGTAACTTCCCGCCTGGAAAAATATAGAAAAGAAACAGAAACTTGGTTAGAAAATAATAATGTTAAATACAATAAACTGGTTATGTTAGATTTGCCCAATAAAGAAGCCCGGCAAAAAGCAAATTGCCATGCCGCCTATAAAGCAAGCGAATATAAACTTAATCAGTATAAATTATTTATAGAAAGCTCCTTATCACAAGCACTTGAAATCAATAAAATAACAGGAAAGCCAGTTCTATGTACAGAAAACTTTGAGATGATATTCAATTCGCAATCTATACTGTACAATATAAAAAACGGTCAGTCTTTACCTTTTATTCGAAAGGTTCTATTAAGGCTAAGAAATTCAATTAAGAAAATATGATTATTCAATAATAACATGTTAATCCGTTTTTTACAACAAGTTGATTTAAATTTGATGCCAGTTCAAAAGCAAGCTTTACTCCATTTTACAAAGAGCTCCTTGCAAAAATTGAATTGATTTATTGATTTCTTTTTCACGGAGGGCATTTACCCTACTATAATCGATATCGCAATTTACAACATCAGGCTTCAAGTCATCTACAGAATGTATTAAGCGATCTTCAAGCTCCAATAATTTCAGCAAAGAAGTAAATCGAGCCATTCCGCGAGTTTTATTTCCAATGCAAATGAAAGGCTTTTCAAAAACGATAGAAAAAGCCATTCCATGAAAAGAATCTGTAACTACAAACCCTGCATTCATAAATCCCTCTATCCATTCCGAGATAGGGGGAACAATGCAATCTTTTATTCCGGAAGAACCAACATTCCAATATTTATTTTTAGCCATTACTTTATGAACCGGCAAGTTTTTAAGTTCGGATATTTCTTGTATGATTCTATCTTTATTTATATTGCTATCTAAAATATAAACCATCAAATGTTTTTCTTTGCCGGCTGGGATCAAATCACAGACCTTCATATAGTCTGTTTTATCCAATAAAAGAGTAGGATCTAATAGCCAACTTGCATTGATACCCCAATAAGTCCGGCATAGAGTAACAGCAGAATCCTCCCGAACTGAAACAGCATCAAATTTTCGTATTAGTTCACCTAAGGCTTGAGTTTGCTTTTTTGTAAAAACCCAATAATCACGACCCAATGAAGCTGCATACGATATTTTTTTTATATCTTCCTCCCGCTTTAAGAAATCTAAAAAGTAGGTCGAGACGGATGTAGAATAACCAGGACGCCAAACTTGATCGCTCCCCACTATAAGAGCTTTAACCTTTTCTTTTTTCACTAAGTTTAAAAGCTGTTTTTCGCAAGTGCATTCTACAACTTGTAAGTATTTATGGATAAATGGAGCAATATGTTGAGCAATATTTTTTCTTTCTCTATCAGTGGGCCATGCTCGCAATGGCACAGACTTAAAAAGTAAAAACCTTTTAACCAAACGTTTGGCAAACTCTTTTACTTTTTCGACTTTAGATACTTTCGCAACCGGCAAATTAATTAATATCACTTCGTGTCCCATACGCGTCATTACCTCTTGTAAAGCATAAGCCTGTAAGATTCCACCATAATTCGTATGTAGAGGCAAAGTCAGTATAGCTATTTTCATAATAAGCAATTATATATTTTTTTTTTGCATTTTCTGAATAGGTTTCATAAATAAATCTCTTTCATACTGATTCATTCCTTTAAACCAGAATAGAAATATATATACAACCGAAAATACGAATACGATCAAAACAAACATCCCCCAAGAATCTAACTGTACATAATATAGTAATAGACAGCCAAGCAAACTCAAGACAATCGGAATAACAGACATTTTCCCTATCTCTTTCCAAAAAGCAATCATATCAAGACCGACTCTCTTGTGATAATAGATATTCATAATTATAATCTGGCCAATAACCAAGGCAAAAGCCGTACCCAATGCACAACCGATGCCTCCATACAATTTAGCTAATGGAACCGATATGCCCAAGCTACATATTGACACTACTAAATATAAAATTGAACGGAATTTCATCTTGTTTTTAGCCTGCAAAACTGTAATTCCTATATTTTGTATCAAAGGTATAAGCAATGGTATAAAAAGCAATAATGCGATATAATAGGATTGAGCATAATCCGGACCAGCCCAAAAACGGATAAAAACGCGACCAAAAACAATGAATCCAGATAATATAAAGGCTAATATTATATATTGAATCCGACCAATCCGAATAAATAATTCGGAGATTTTATCATTTCCTTCATTATTTGTAACCATCGCAGTTACTCTTGGAAGAAACAAACCGGATATAGCAGTAGAAAATCCTTTATAGATATTGACCAGCTGTAAGGCTACTGCATAAACAGCAATTACACTAACGCCTGTAAACATTCCCAAAATAAATTGGCCCGAATCCCAGTAGATCCTATCTATAATTGCATTTAGAAAAATCCAGAATGAATAAATAGATATTTCCTTCAAAAATGGCCAATCAAAGCTTGATTTTCTCAGTCTGATCTTGATCTTTAGTTTATAAAAACAGAACCAGGCATTCATCAATAATGTTAACACATTAAATATTGTCACAACTACAACCATACCGATGGCCCGATAGCCTATCAGCAACATGATAATCATTACAACAGGATTCAATATGATACGAACTAAATTCACCAATTTCTGAAACACGAAATTTTCATATGCAGTAATAATAGAACCGAATATACTCATAGGAAATGTAAATGCTAAATTGCATATCATCAACATCAACATGATACGAACTTTATCCATCTCTTCGACAGACATTGTCACCTTAAAAAGCGTATTGACATGCCCGATTATAATAAAACCTATGCAGAATGTAATAAAACCAATAAATGAATATAGCAACAAGAAGATTCCAAACATCTCATATTGCTTTTCTTTATTATTTTCCGCCCGCATTTTTGCCGTATATCGAACAATTGCATTACCAAATCCAAGATCAAAAACAGTTAGATATGCAACAACAGAAACTACTAACGAATATAAACCATATTCGGTCTGCCCCATCATCCTTAACATAAAAGGAGTATAAAGTAACCCGATTATATTATTTAATCCGATTATTAAATAACTGAGGAATGCGCCTACCTTTATCTGATTCATTCCGTTATCTTGCTATATGTTTTTCCCTCTCTCACAAACCTCTCCCACCAAACAGACAATGCCAGTAAATTGAAATACTGTATGGCCCTGTTCTGTTTGTACCAAAACCAATTGCCGGCTTCATGCGATTCTTTATCGTACTCTGCTATAAACTTTTCCACGTAGTCCCTGTTCAGAAAGTCGGAAACAACAGACGAGCTAAGGATATAGTCGGCAATGCGCGCACGTTGTTTGTCATTCTGGAAAAAGATGGGCATGGGGGCAAATCCTCCCTGCTTTTTCTTTGCGGTGATTGCATCCGGGAGCATCGGTTTATAGTGGTATTTCAACAAATACTTGGCCGTTGTTTCTCCTTTTGCTATTCGGAACGGGCTATCTCCCTTACATTTATAGCAAACAGGAAGCCGCATCAGAAACCTATATAAATCCAGGTCCATATAAGGAAAAACAAGATGATTGTCAAACATATCAGCTATCTTAGAGGCCTTAAACAGAATAACCTGATTAATGATCTTCTCTAAATCACTCTTATATGCATGTTGCGTATACAGATGCTCGAAACTTCGCATATCGGGATGCAACAACGGAGAATGGCGGAAAGAAGAAGGATCTTTCAGCAACTTCTTCTGCTGAAACGCCGGAAAGCCAAACAGATCCCCATCCAAAATATGCAATACCTTATCCAGATGAAAACGCAGCCGATAAAAGCTTGTATCCTTATCGAAGGCAGGCCGGCTCAATATCGTATATAAAAGATTCATTACAGGCTTCATGCCATAGCGGGATATCAGATAATGCAAGGCTACCTCGCGTCCGGATGTCCCAAAATATTGATCGCTGCCATCGCCTCCGAGTATCACATCCGGCTTATCATTTCCTATCAGACGCATAACAGCATAATTTACCATCAATCCGCCTTCCACAAAAGGATCACCCAATTGTTCGACCAAGCCGGGCAGGGCCTCTATCTCACTTCCGTCTATCTCATATTCGGTATGAATAGTCCGGAATGTTTCAGACATACATCGCGCTAAAGGCAACTCCGTCCAGTTATCCCCCCTAAATCCTATTGAGTAAGAACGAATATCTCCATTATACAAAGAGCGCAAAGCAGCCAGATTACACCCGGAATCATAGCCTCCACTTAGAAGAATACCTACATTCGTACTTTTCCCGATACGTTTCCTTATCGCACCGGCATGTAAGGCTGCATATTCGTCGGCATACTCATCCAACGTTTTTTCTTTCAATGGAACCGGGGTTATAGTATCAGTTGGGAACAAATAATCGGACTCGATCCGCCCATCCTTATACATTAGAACTTCGCCGGCGCCTAATTTTTGCACTCCCGAAAAGGCCGAAGAAGGTGTTGCGATATAGCCGATAGATAAGAAGGAACTCAATGCCTGGTAATTTGGAGTCGCATCAAATCCGTTTGTCAATTTCAGCAGAGCAAGGGAAGAGGCAAAATATGTATTCGTATAATACACCTGATCGGAAAGGCCATGCCGGTCCCGAACGACCAACACAGAATCCGGTGTTCTCAGGATACAGGTAAAAGCGCCATCCAAACCAGCAAATCCCTGGATTCCTTTTTGAGTATATACAGAAAAAAGCGTTTCTGCATCATCAATCAGACCATATCCTAATTCTTCCTTATTATATAGTTCCCCAAAAAAACAAAGCTGTGTATTATTCCGCTGGTAACACCGGCAAGTTCCTTTATGAACAATGCCTCCCTCCTGCTTAGCTTGTGGTATTTCCGGGAGTTCACCTTTTCTATTCCAACATCCGACAAACATATCTATTTCTTTCTTATTATTTCACCCCATGTTCCGTATGGATAAACTTCTTGTTAGCTCCCCTCAGGCGGAAAAGATTCAGAAACATGCTGAAAAAAGTTTCCGGCAATTTCACAACGGCTATGAACAATTGTCTTGTATATAAACGTTTAGGGACGGCCAAGAGTAAAGAGACGATCAGTATACAGAATAATATCCACCACTTCAAAGAGATAGGCCAGGATATACAAGTTATAACCAATGCTATAATAAACGTCTCACCCAACAGAAGCAACCGCGGAATACTCATTTGCTGGAACATCTTATCACAAAAATCCCAATTCTTATCTAATATGGCTTGCGGCATATCGCCGATAAACTCTTTCAGATAATGGATCTGCGCCGACAGCCAACGTCTCCTTTGGCGGGCAAAATCCCGGCGGTTTTGTATCTTTTCATCCAGGACATACGCATCCGGTAAATAATCGATACGCTTGCCCGCCTTAAACAAAGTGAGTTCCAAAGCACGGTCAAAGCCTCCAATTGCATGGATGCCAGCCAACTCCTTTTTTATCAATTCGAAATCGAAGGCCATGCCGGAACCGATCAGAGCGGCCGACAAACCCATATTCACATGTCCTTGCCGGAAAATGCTATTATTGATTTCTTCGCTTGCAGCATCCAAATAGGCCAGACTCGTATTCTTATTTTTAGCTGTCCGGTGCGTCTGATAACCAACGATATTATCGGTAAAGGGGGCGGCATTAATCTGGTTGAGATAGTCAGGACCTATTGTATTATCGGCATCCAGAATCAGTGCGATGTCGTAATCAGCCAAATGGCTCATCGCTAAATTCAACGCTTTCGCCTTCGTGCTGTTCTCGAAACGGACAATCTCCAGGATAACAGGCATTGCAGCCAATCGTCCGTTCGTCTCTGCTCCCATCTGATCGGAGATAACAACGATATCGTACCGGTCACGCGGATAGTCCTGCTGCAAACAAGATTCTACGCATTCCATAATCACCAAGTCTTCCTTATAAGCCGGTATCAATATGGCTATGCGACGAAAAGCAGCGGAGTCCTTCCCTCTTTTCTTGTTCTTATGCATAGAAGCTATACTAAAAACGAACAAATAAAGTATATTAATGGAGAAGCTCAAAAACAGGACGATCTCCAAGACCTTTAGCGCTATCATATCCTCAATTTTTACAAACTCTGAAAATACCGGATTGTTCTCTTAAGCCCTTCTTCAAGAGGGACGGAAGGATACCAGCCACCGAGCTTCTCCCGGGCAAGCGTGATGTCCGGTTTCCGCTGTTTCGGATCATCGGAGGGCAACGGGCGGAATACGATTTCAGAACGGGAGCCGGTAAGACGAATGATATGTTCAGCCAATTCCACCATCGTAAATTCACCAGGATTACCGAGGTTAACCGGACCTGTAAAACTGTCTTCCGTCGCCATCATGCGGACCATTCCTTCGACCAGGTCATCCACATACTGAAAACTGCGGGTCTGGCGTCCATCGCCGTAAACTGTAATATTTTCATTCCGAAGGGCTTGAATAATAAAGTTTGAGACAACCCGTCCGTCGTGGACCGTCATATTGGGACCATACGTATTAAATATGCGGATAATTTTGATTTTGAGTTTATTCTGCCGGTGGTAGTCCATGAAGAGTGTTTCCGCAGCCCGCTTCCCTTCATCGTAACAACTGCGGATACCGATTGTGTTCACATTCCCCCAATAAGATTCCGGCTGGGGATGAATGAACGGGTCTCCATAGACTTCACTTGTCGAAGCTTGCAGAATCCGGGCATCATGGGCCTGTGCCAGTTCCAGCATATTAATGGCTCCTAAGATAGAAGTTTTAATCGTTTTAATGGGATCATACTGGTAATGGATCGGCGAAGCCGGACATGCCAGATTGTAAATTTCATCAATAGCCGATGTTGTTTTATATGGAATGGTCACATCATGTTCTACCGACTGAAAGTTCGGATACACAAGCAATTCGCGCATAAGACTTTCAGAACCCGTAAAATAATTATCCAAACAGATTACCCGATTTCCTTCCCCTAATAACCGTTTACACAGATGAGAACCGATAAACCCCGCTCCACCGGTCACCAAAATAGACTTCATGTTTTTTTACCCTTAGATTCGTTGATTAATATTATTCTTTTTAACAGTTGACAAATGTAATGATTTGTTTTGGACAAAATCATGAAAGTCTTGATTATTATGCATTATTTGAAATAATAATATTGTTTCCATGCTGAAGGATGAAAAAATAATTATATTTGCGTCGCTTGGCATAATATTAAGTTACGCAAAAACAATATGGAACAAATGCACACTCTCTTTATTATCCTCTTTTGGTTAGGATTGGCTGTTGTCTTTTACACATATATAGGGTATGGAATCCTGTTATATCTATTGGTACGCATCAAAGAGTTGTTCAAAAAAAGAGAGGCTTTGCACCTGCCCGAACCGCTTCCGGAAGTTACTCTTTTCATAGCTGCTTATAATGAAGAAGATATTATAGCGACAAAAATGGAAAACTGCCGGAACCTATCCTATCCTGACGGCAAACTACGGATTGTATGGGTAACAGACGGATCAAACGACCACACAAATGAGCGATTAGCAGCATATGAAGACGTCACAGTCCTGTTTAATCCGGAAAGGAAAGGCAAAACAGCAGCCTTAAACCGGGGTATGCAGTACATTTCTACTCCTTACGTCATTTTCACCGATGCCAATACAATGCTGAATACGGATGCCATAAAAGAGATTGTCCGTTGTTTCAGCGATCCCAAAGTAGGCTGTGTAGCCGGTGAAAAAAGAGTCGACACACAATCAGCCCGGGGAGCTACTGCCGGTGAAGGAATTTACTGGAAATACGAATCGGCCTTAAAAAACCTGGATGACCGCCTTTATTCGGCTGTCGGTGCTGCCGGAGAATTATTTGCCATACAGACCGGGCTGTTCGAGCAGATGCCTTCGGACACTTTGCTCGACGATTTTATCCTTTCACTCCGTATTGCCGCCAAAGGATATAAAATTGCCTACTGTAAAGAAGCCTATGCCACAGAAACGGCTTCACTGAATATGAAAGAAGAAGAAAAAAGGAAAATACGAATAGCTGCGGGCGGCCTGCAATCTGTCTGGCGGCTTAAAGGACTGCTCAATATTTTCCGTTACGGTACGCTCAGCTTCCAATATGTCAGCCATCGCGTGTTGCGCTGGACACTGACTCCGCTAATGCTTTTTCTTTTATTGCCCGTAAACGCGGTATTAGCCATTTCCGGAAATCCCTTTTATGCCGGATTACTGTTCCTGCAGCTACTTTTTTATATCGCTGCCTATGCCGGCTACCGGATGGAACAACGAAACCTGCGGAACAAACTGTTGTTCGTCCCTTACTATTTCCTCTTTATGAATATAAATGTAATCAGGGGATTCTTTTATCTGATCCGGAATAAGGGAAACGGGGCATGGAGCAAGGCAAAGAGAAGTCCGTCTTCCTTATAGCTCTTCAAGAACTACGATAATACTCTCCCTCTTAACTTTCAATTTTCAACTCTTAACTTTCAACTGTCCCGGGGGGGCTTATTGTATAAAACGCATTTTTCAAGCCCGAAAGACTTCCAATATCAAACAAATGTTAATCCGCTTTTTTGACCTCAAAAAGGGACTTTTTCGCCTTTTTCGAGCGTTTTCAACATTTACGACCGTCCTCTTTGCCATTACGACCGTGCTAATGTGTAGTGCACTCGGCACCTCGCGAAGATTAGGACGGTCGTAATGGAGATTAGAACGGTCACAATTGGAAAAAGGACCGTTTTCATGGCAAAAAAGCCCCTGAATTTCCTTGCGATATTTGGGACGCCGTCCGTTTTATTTTCAAATAT
>NZ_QREV01000119.1 GCF_003363715.1 Parabacteroides acidifaciens | reverse complement strand
CCTCCATATTGGTTATACCATAAAGCGTATTGGATTCCAAATAAACCGCATCCGCCTTTTCCAATGACACTTCGAACGGCTTATAAAAATCATATTCTTCTTCCTCTTCATCGTCCCCACAGGACGCAAACCCGCTGCAAAACGAGAGCAGCAGGCAGAGAAGCATTATTAAATTGACATTTTCTTTTCTCATTGCAAAACTATTTTACAGGTTAGACCGAATTAAGTAATACAAGTAAGAATTATTTCCGCATAGGTCAATACGATCGGATTATACTCCATTCCCTCTAAGCAAGGCTTCACTTCGCCGGAGAACCTAATATGTGCTATCATGCCATATGGATCTTCATAAACATTATCCGGTAACAGAGACTCCGGAAACGAAGCCTCCGGTAAATTGACAGGACAAACATACAATTCAGAACCATCCTGAAGCCGATAACAAATCCTATATTGTTTCTTACCGTCTACCTTTCGTATCAACAGATCTCCATACATATTAGTTACGTCATAAAGCGTATTGGATTCCGTATAAAACGGATCCGCCTTTTCCAACGCCACCTCGAACGGGGCGCAAGGATCATATTCTTCCTCATCGTCGTCCCCACAGGACGTAAACCCGCTGCAAAACGAGAGCAGCAGGCAGAGGAGCATTATTAAATTAACATTTTCTTTTCTCATTGCAAAACTATTTTATAAGTTGAATCTTTGATTTTGACGAGATAAAATCCCGCCTTCGAATTACTAAGATCGACTGTTGTAGTCGAATAGACAGTCCCGGCCCGAACTGGTAAACCGGATATTACAACTCCGCGGATCGGAAGAGATCGGCACCACTCCGGAAAAAAACGTGTCTCTATCTGGGCAAAAGCATTCGTAAACCCAACGCAAAATAAAGACAAATAGAAGATAAATTTTAGAGTTTTCATAAGCCGATAGAATTCAAAGGTTCGAAACTTCTGCAAGTTATAAAAAAACGAACAAATAAACTCCTTTTATTCCTTTATTTTCAAGGAATAATCCTACCTTAGCAATGGGAAAAGTAACAAAATGTTTTTTTGGGTTTCAGCGGAGCCTCCGCTTGATACGATTTGTATCTTTTTAATCAAGAAGAGGCTCCGTTGACTGGCGGCTCAGGCAGCAGCGACAGACCGGGAAAAGGGCTCACCTGCTAATCATTGGGGATAAATTAATTCATTATTTGCCAAAAGTGAGCTATCCCGTTCCCGCGCTCCGACGCGGGATCGCAAAGGAACAGGTTTTATCCTAAACTGGTAAATGATGATTTATGGGTCTGTAGAGATGCATGCCTGTACATCTCTACTCGTGCCGCAGGCTATTTTGCGATCCCGCGTCGGAGCGCGGGAACGAGGTAGTTCACTTTTTCTTAGTTTTGGACCTTCTGCAAATTGAAAAATATACATTAACCCCCTGTTTCGACTGTTTTTCTAT
>NZ_QREV01000118.1 GCF_003363715.1 Parabacteroides acidifaciens | reverse complement strand
TTCTAATAATTCAAGGTTGTTTTCTAACGGTAGAAAAACCTCTTAGAAGAGTGTTTTTGCCTTATTTCATAAATAAGAACAAAGCCATATCCTTATTTCATAAATAAGGTACGTCAAACTTGAAAATCAAAGGGGTAAAACTGAAAAACGGAATGACAGGAGTTCGGAATATATTATTCTATTTAATGACGATCGGTAGCATTTGTCTTTTAACCGGTTGCAGCCGATCAGACGTGCCCATACCACCGGGCCCGCCTACGCCGCCGGATCCCGACCCCGATCCCGATCCCCCGGCAGCTGCGGTTCCTATCCGGCTAAAAACACAACTATTGAGCCGTGCGGCAATCGAAAACTTCGACAGCACAGCTCTCAACGTCGCCAAAGGGAGCGGCACCCTGCAATTTGACGAGATATGGGAGGCAGTCGCTACAGACTCCGAAATCACATTTGTACCGGAACGCTATTATCCGGCAGACAGTTCGGATGTGTATCTGACCGGTTACTATCCGAAAGGCATTGTGAAAGACGATTTTGTCGAGTATCATCTCGACGGGGAGACTGACATCATAACGACAAAGGTACAGTCCGGTTCATTGGTGAATCCTTTCGATAGGCAGGACAGCCTGTTTTCGTTTTCCCATCAATTGTCGCTGCTGAAAATCACGGTTCGCCTGGCTGAAAACCGTCCGGAGACCTATTACTTGAAATTCGCCGGCCTGGAAGGTTCTTCCCGGGAGGCCTGGCTCGAATTGTCAAGCGGTGAACTGTTGTTCGGGACGGAAGCGCCGAAGTTAGTGCTGTATGAGGCGGAGACGGAAACCGGCATGGAAATCTCGACGGAAAGCACCTTTAACAGTAGCCTGCTGGTACAGCCCCGTACGGAGTTGACGGTCGATATTGTGCTGACGCGGGATAACGATCCGGAGCATGACCTGTCATACACCGGCCTCCCCGTACATTTTGAAGGCAGCGGTTCGGAAGGCAATGTCGCCTACAATATCGACATCGTGATCGGCTCGCCCGACCTGCCGGTCGGACCGGACACTCCGGATGTTCCCGACCCGCCTACGCCACCGGATATTCCGGACGAACCCGATATTCCGATCCCTCCTGTAACGCCGCCAGTGATTCCACCGGCCTCGAATCCGTCGATCACGATTACGGCTACTGTTACAAGCTGGGAGGAAGTCCCCGGCGGAAACATAGATTTCAGACCCTCAAATGAATAATAAATAAACAATCAATAAAACAACAACGAACATGAAAACAAATCACATTTTACTAACTGCAGCCCTTCTCCTTAGCGCCGCAAGCTGCACCAAGGAAGCGACCGAGATACCGGACACGAACGACGACAATACCTTATATCCCGTCACGTTCAGCGGGGGGATCGATTTGGTACAGACGAAGGCGGATGATAATACTACGCTGATGCGAAAGGACGTGAAGGCGAAAGTCTACGTTTATAAAAACACTGAAACAGTCACTAATGTGTCAAGCCCTGTAAATAAAGAATATAAGGTAGG
>NZ_QREV01000117.1 GCF_003363715.1 Parabacteroides acidifaciens | reverse complement strand
GAGCCGTATGACGGGAAACTGTCACGTACGGTTTTGAAGCCGAGTTGGGGCAGCGATGCCCCCGCTCAGGTAAACTACCATCGCATTTTGAAATGCCATGTTATTGTAGAATTGAAGATAGACAAGTTCCGTCATGAATACGCTTCACAACTGAATATGTATCTGAACTATTTCAAAACGGAAGTGATGCAGCCGGATGATAATCTGCCTATCGGCATCTTGCTTTGCACCGAAAAGGGAGATACATTAGTAAAGTATGCTACTGCCGGATTAGATCCAAATATATTTGTGCAGAAGTACATGATAGAGCTTCCTACTGAGGAGGAAATAAAGGAATTCATTTCTTCCTCAAACTACTGAAGATAATACACACTATTAAAAAGGAGGGCTTATGCGCATTAAAAATTATTTCATCGCTATCTTGTCCCTGTGCGTCTTTTTACAAGCCAAGGCAACAGGGCTATCGGGGGATATTATCTCATTCGATGGAGAGAGTTGGGTTTTAATGGCTAAACCGATAAATATGGATTCCGCTTTGTATAAGCATTTGATGGCTTTTATTCCTGATAATCATATTGTCTCAACAGGTAATTGGGAAGGATATACAGCCTTTTGGGAAATACAGGACGATTATCTTTGTCTGCAACACATAGAAGTATATGTATATGATAAGACAGGCCAGGAAGATTCCACATTGATATACAATACGGAAGCATTACAAATGCCCTTTACCTCCTATTATGAGAATGGAAAAATCCAAGCACGTTGGCTAAGCGGTGAATTTCGAGCCGGAAAAGGTGATTTAGTAAGATATGTACACTCGGGATTCGACCGTAACATGGCAACAGAGCGAATACTACACATTACCAATGGAAAAGTAGTGGAAACGGCTACTTTCCATAACTATAAAAAGCCCGGTCTGAATATGAAGGATGTACAAGATGAAATTATTCGCAGGTTTCCATGGGAGCGTTTCCCTGAATATAAAGGTCAGCAAATAATTTTTGCAATAAAAAATATTCAAATGACCGATGACGGACATTTGAAAGATTGCGAAATATATTCCATTTCCCTACGTCCTATGCGAAAAACAATAGAGGATGGCAATCATCCTTTGGTAATAGCTCTCAAAGAGACATTGAAATCTATTCACCCATGGGAAATCCTGTTTATCAACGGAAAGTACACACTAAAATATACAAATTTTTCGATGGGTATAAAACAATGATCGGCAAATATAACGGCCTCGTAGGGGCGGTTCGCGAACCGCCCAAATAGCGACGTTGTCTTAGGGCTGTAAGCCCGGCAGATCTCAGCCCAAGGCGTGAGCCTTGGGTTAAGGAAAACGTCTCCCTTCCCCTCTTAGCCCTGTAAGGGCGGCACCAGTAACATCCTGTGTCACAATGTATCGCCCTTACAGGGCTTTGGGCGGTTCGCGAACCGCCCCTACGACGATATCGGATCACCCCGGAAAGTTGTGGAGAAAGCAAAAAATAATTATTTTTGTTCAATGGAAACAGGTTACGAACTATTCTT
>NZ_QREV01000116.1 GCF_003363715.1 Parabacteroides acidifaciens | reverse complement strand
CAAATATTCGATTCTCCGGAAGTTAAGCTTTATCGGAATGTCAGCAAGAATATATTATGGCTTGACAATTGTCCTGCAATTAAAACGAGCCGCGCAGCCCGTTTGTCCGCACGTCATAAAAAGCGCTGTCCCGGTAGCTAAATGTCAAACCGGAACAACACCTTTTTTGTGGTGAAATAGAAAAATGGGGGTTATTGTAAAAAACGTTCCATACAAAAGGATAACTTTTAGTTCAACCTCGCCAATATATTGAAAATAAAAGCGTTCTTAGAGAGATAATCTCATTGGTTATGGCTATCTTTACAACTGAAACTCAAAGCCTCAATTACAAATGGCAAAAATTACAGTTCAGAATACAGATATTAGCGTTGTCCAGTATAATGAGGAAGATTATATCAGCCTTACCGATATGGCACGAAGCCAACTACAAGAGCATATAATCTTCCGTTGGCTAAGCCTTAAAAATACTATAGAATATCTTGGCGAATGGGAAATACTGTATAACCCCAATTTTAATTGTACCGAATTCGGTACAATTAAAAATGCAGCAGGAAGCAACAACTTCGTACTTTCGGTAAAAACGTGGATTGAACGGACTAATGCGATAGGTATTTGTTCTAAGGCTGGTCGCTATGGTGGAACATATGCACACAGGGATATAGCGTACCATTTCGGTATGTGGATTTCCCCTAAATTCCAGTTGCTTCTCGTTAAGGAATACCAACGATTGAAAACTGAAGAACAACGGCTGCTTGGTTGGTCGGCAAAGCGTGAATTGTCAAAAATCAACTATCGCATACATACTGATGCCATAAAGCACAACCTCATACCTGTAGAAGTTACACCAGCACAGGCAAGCATTATATATGCTAACGAAGCTGACGTACTGAACGTTGCAATGTTTGGCGTGACGGCAAAGCAATGGCGTGAAGCCAATCCTGACTTGAAAGGTAATATCCGTGACTATGCCACAATTAACGAACTTATCTGCTTGTCTAATATGGAGAACTTAAACGCCGTGTTCATTGAACAGGCTATGCCGCAGGGTGAGCGGCTTGTCAAACTCAACCAAATAGCCATTCATCAAATGAGCGTGTTGGAAAATGGCGACAACAACGACCGAAAGTTGTTGAAGTAAAGCATTTTTAAATATTCATTTTCCCCTTTTTATCTGTTGTACCTTTATCATTTTTAATCAGATAGATAAAGGATTATGCGAAAAAGTGATTTTAGTGAAAGTATGCGGTCGTTAGAAAGGCGCAAGCGGGAGGCGGGTGCTGAGAGTACGGCGGACTTGTACAGGGCGGTGCGGAACCGGTTTGGACGGTATTGCATGAAGGAGAGGCTGCTGTTGCAGGAGGTGACGGCGGCAAGGGTTGCGGGGTTCAGGACGGCGCTTCGGAAGGAAGGGCTGCGGGTGAACACGGTGAACAGTTATATGAGTAGCCTCAGGGCGATGTATAACGCAGCCTGCCGGGAGGCAGGGGGCCGCTGGAAGGAGAATCCTTTTGCGGGGTTGCGGCTGAAACGGGAGGAGACGAAAAAACGGGCTGTGCCGGTCGAGGTGGTCGAGAGGATTGCCGGGCTGAACCTGCGGGG
>NZ_QREV01000115.1 GCF_003363715.1 Parabacteroides acidifaciens | reverse complement strand
TTCTAATAATTCAGGGCTGTTTTCTAACGGTAGAAAAACCTCTTAGAAGAGTGTTTTTGCCTTATTTCATAAATAAGGTACGTCAAACTTGAAAATCAAAGGGGTAAAACTAAAAAACGGAATGACAGGAGTTCGGAATATATTATTCTATTTAATGACGATCGGTAGCATTTGTCTTTTAACCGGTTGCAGCCGGTCAGATGTGCCCATACCACCGGGCCCGCCTACGCCGCCGAACCCCGACCCCGATCCCCCGGTAGCTACGGTTCCCATCCGGCTGAAAACACAGCTATTGAGCCGTGCGGCAATTGAAAACTTCGACAGCACAGCTATCAACGTCGCCAAAGGGAGCGGTACCCTGCAATTTGACGAGATATGGGAGGCAGTCGCTACAGACTCCGAAATCACATTTGTACCGGAACGCTATTATCCGACGGACAGTTCGGATGTGTATCTGACCGGTTACTATCCGAAAGGCACTGTGAAAGACGGTCTTGTCGAGTACCATCTCGACGGGGAGACTGACATCATAACGACAAAGGCACAGTCCGGTTCATTGGTGAATCCTTTCGATAGGCAGGACAGCCTGTTTTCGTTTTCCCATCAATTGTCGCTGCTGAAAATCACGGTTCGCCTTGCCGAAAACCGTCCGGAGACCTATTACTTGAAATTCGCCGGTTTGGAAGGTTCTTCCCGGGAGGCATGGCTCGAATTGTCAAGCGGTGAACTGTTGTTCGGGACGGAAGCGCCGAAGTTAGTGCTGTATGAGGCGGAGACGGAAACCGGCATGGAAATCTCGACGGAAAGCACCTTTAATAGTAGCCTGCTGGTACAGCCCCGTACGGAGTTGACGGTCGATATTGTGCTGACGCGGGATAACAATCCGGAGCATGACCTGTCATACACCGGTCTCCCCGTGCATTTTGAAGGTAGCGGTTCGGAAGGCAATGTCGCCTACAATATCGACATCGTGATCGGCTCGCCCGACCTGCCGATCGGACCGGACACTCCGGATGTTCCCGACCCGCCTACGCCACCGGATATCCCGGATGATCCGGACGAACCTGATATTCCGATCCCTCCTGTAATACCGCCAGTGGTTCCGCCGGTCGCGAATCCGTCGATCACGATCACGGCTACTGTTACAAGCTGGGAGGAAGTCTCCGGTGGAAACATCGATTTCAGACCCTCAAATGAATAATAAATAAACAATCAATAAAACAACAACGAACATGAAAACAAATCACATTTTACTAACTGCGGCCCTTCTCCTTTGTGCCGCAAGCTGCACCAAGGAAGCGACCGAGATACCGGACACGAACGACGACAATACCTTATATCCCGTCACGTTCAGCGGGGGGATCGATTTGGTACAGACGAAGGGAGAGGATAATAATACTACGCTGATGCGGAAGGACGTAAAAGCGAAAGTCTACGTTTATAAAAACACTGAAACAGTCACTAATGTGTCAAGCCCTGTAAATAAAGAATATAAGGTAGGAAACAATGGCGACCTGTCTATCGGGGCAAGCGATACGATCTATCTGGCAAAAGATACTTACAACTTTTATGCTGTCTCCACGGATTCAATAACAGAATCAACGGATGCTTCATCCTTCCCTGCGTTTACAAGCGGCGTCTCTGCTGAACTAAGTAACGGGTTCAACTATCTTTGGGCAAAATCAGAAAGTAAAGCGATA
>NZ_QREV01000114.1 GCF_003363715.1 Parabacteroides acidifaciens | reverse complement strand
TTTTTATGCAATTAATAAACCCTATACTCTTCGAGAACTTTTCTCTCGGTTAAGACCCTCATCAAAACCTCTTGTTTCTCGTTGACAATGCAAATATATGGCAGCAAATCGGATCCTGCAATAGTTTTGTGTATAATAAATGTTAAACAGGTCAAAATAGTTGGAGAAAGTATCAAATAAGGGGTTGAAAATCTCTCAAAAGGGTGTAAAACTATCATGCCTGCCCTTCGTGTTGATAGGAATGACTGCTTTGTGTATGTGGGTGAAAGTGTCAATTGCGATAGTATAAGTATCATGGTGTCATGATTATCTTATGCCTTCTGTTGGTAGGTGGTAAAAATATCACAATGGGTGGTGGACGTATTATCAGGGGCGTTTTCTGTGGGACTTTAGATGTTTGCCTTTTATATTCTTGCTTTTTATATATGTACAAACCATTATTTGTCGGTGTATGGGGGCAGTACAAAACTGCCCTGTTCCTGCGCTTGACGCGGGATCGCATTAAAATCGACCGTATAAACAACTGATTGATAAGGTCTGTTCTTCTGCGGCCCCGCGTCAAGCGCGGGGACAAGGGTGTTTTGACACACCGCCACGGTTAAACCTGGATAATCTTCATTTGTTCTTTTGTTCTTCTGTCTAAGATTTACAGACAAGCTATTTATCTCTGTCTGGACGTTTACTTTTTGATTCATATATTATATCATGCGTTGTATTTGTGTCATGGTGGTAGGTGATCCTATCGTGGCTTTTTATAATTTGCTGATTGTCTGAAATTTAGTAAATTTTGTAATATGCGATACTATCAAAATGAGTGGTAGGACTATCACTAAGAATCGCATATTTGCAAAAAAGTAGCGCACACTCGGAACAATCCGAATGTGCGCTTATTGCATATAAAAAAATTGAGGGCAGATTATCCAACTATAACGTACCGAACATCTGTGTTCCAGTCTGATACGTCGATGTTGATATTGTTGCGAGAAAGGTCAAAAACGATATTTGTTTGTTCTCCTTTGTTTGCAGCCACGTTTTCTGAATTTTTGACATTTTCGGAAGAAAGCACCATAACATCGTCTCTGTAAAGCTCTATTGTCGCATTATCGGTCGGTAAAATAGAGAATATTCCCGTAGTCAAATTTCCTTTTTCATTTAAAGTGGCCGGAATAACATATTCGATATCGTTACCTGTTAATTCGCCATTGCTGTTGAAAGAACTCTTAGTACTTTTTATTTTGTAGTAATAGTTGCCTTCTTTTGAATCGAATACTTTAAAAACACCTCTTGTCAGGATGGACATGGAAGAAACTTTGCGTTCGATCTTTAATTCCTGTGCAGCAGCTTTCGTAGCTGAACGGTAAACGGTGATTTGTCCGTAGAACAGGTCGCTCGGCAAGCTGTTTGCCACACCGTTGTTATTTTTTAAGCTCACTTGCAGGTCTGAAATGATATTCGCCTGGTTCATGTTGCTGATTTCTTCGCTGTCATTAGAAAGACCAGCCCAAGCGACAACAGTAATCTTCTTTGATCCCGGGCAGCTGATTTCAACCGGCTTTACCTGGAGCAGGTAATCTCTGTCGACTGTGATTTGTTTGTAGAAATCGTCGTTTTCGTCGAAAACATACAGTGTAGTGCTCTTAACGTCACCTTTTGAAGTGATATCCTGATTTTCCGAATAAGCTTTGAGAATAACGGAGAAAGGAGCTTCAACGTTCAAAGGCACCTGG
>NZ_QREV01000113.1 GCF_003363715.1 Parabacteroides acidifaciens | reverse complement strand
TTGCCCAGGTTATTTACGTTCAGATTAGTGATCGACAGACGTGTTTTTTCGGCTAATTTGGCCAATATTTCACTGCTCGAGAGATATAATGGCGCATCGAAACGTCCGGGACGACGAAAATAGGTGTAGAAAAGTTCTTCCTCGGGACTGCTTTGCTGGAAGGCTTCGTTGTTCGTGTTCACTTCGGCGATGTCGGTGTCGGAGAACCAGAATTTGAAGCCACTGCGGAACAATGCTAATGCCTGCGAATAGATGCCGGTATGGTCGACGGGCGTGGTGTAGTCGATGCCTTGCGCCTCAAAACAGAGGAAACGGCGTGATCCGGTACGGTCGGTCAACACCTGGCTGTCGTTGACCGTCGCGAGGAAGGAGGCGCGGCGGGTGTAGGTCTCGGCATTGCGGGCGTAGGCACGGCGTTCGCGAACCGTGTTTTTCGTGATCATCACCTTCAGGCGGTTCAGCTCCATGCGGCTCTGCCCTGAAAGTTCGTCAAGTATGATCAGGAAACAGTCGGAGAGCAACAGCATGGCGTCTTTCGACGACGGGTCGAGATTACCGGTATAAATGTATTCGGATAAGGAGGGAGGGACGAGATGCCGGCACCAGGTCGTTTTCCCGATCCCCTGCTCGCCGCTGAGCAGCAGGACGGAGTGGTTTTCCTGCTTCGTATCGATGGCGCAGGCGACGGTTGCCACTAACCATTTGCGGAGGCATGTCTGCCAATAGTCAGGGCGGTCGGTGGCGATTGTGGCCGCCAGGAGGGCAATATGGTCCGTCGTCCCGTCCCACGGCGGAAGACTGTCGAAATAGGCCGTAAAAGGGTTGTATTCCTTGCTGTAATCGGAATGGACTACAGCATGGAGCTCAGGCAATTTACAACGTATCCCTGCCATCTGCATCGCGCACCAGACGGAGTTCTCCCAGTAGTCGGTGACAGGTACGAAGTCTTTCCTGCCCTTCTTTTTCGTTTGCTGCCATTCGATTAATCCGCGCACGACATTGTAACGTAAGGTATATGCGGCGGAAAGGAAGCGGCGGATATCTTCCACTTTTCCTTCTCCCTTTTCCGGTGTTTCTTCCTTTCCTGCTTCGTCGGTATGCGTGAAGGCGCTTTCCACAGCCTGGCGGATTTCATCGGCAGGCAGATCGGAAAACTTCTGGTTACAATAGGCTTCCGTTTCTGCTTTCAGGATGCCCAGGCGATTGCAATGGCATGAGAATTGGTAGACATAGTTATTCCGGTTCCCATCCTCATATTTGGACTTGCATGAAGCACGATGACGGGCCCGGGCAAACAGCGGAGCCTGGTTTTTATCCTTTGAAACCATCCTGGGCAACAGGGGTTCTAACATTGGAATATCGCCCGGCAACTGCCCTGTGTCGTTCAGCCAGTCCGAGAAACGGGGTGAGAGGAACAGCCCGCTGTCGTCCGAGACGAAGCACAGACGCCCGGCATCGCTTCCCGAAGCGTCGATCTCGACCCCTAAGAGGTTCTCGTACCACGCCTTCATCGTGTCGTAAAGGACACGGTGGTTCTCGGGGATCGGCTCCAGGCGGACCGCCGCGTAGACAATCACCTTCAACCCTGCCCCGCCGGGACTCAGGAAGCAGGCGACGGTGTAGGCGGCCGCTTCGATCAACGCCCTGAGGCGGACGATATCGGCTGCCGTCAGCCCGTCGAGGTCCAGTATCAGCAAGGGGTTATAGCCGGTCAGGCATTCCTTGAGGCGTTTGCCGTCGTAGAGGGCGGAAACGGTGAAGGCGGGCAGCCCTTTCTTGATCCGCTCGGCCGACGCTTTGTCGCCATCGGCAAGGCACCCCCGGAGTTTACGGACATCGGGGGCGTAGCGGCCCGCCTTGATTTCGGTTAACACGGCTACCAGGGCCCTATT
>NZ_QREV01000112.1 GCF_003363715.1 Parabacteroides acidifaciens | reverse complement strand
TTGCCCAGGTTATTTACGTTCAGATTAGTGATCGACAGACGTGTTTTTTCGGCTAATTTGGCCAATATTTCACTGCTTGAGAGATATAATGGCGCATCGAAACGTCCGGGACGGCGAAAATAGGTGTAGAAAAGTTCTTCTTCGGGGCTGCTTTGCTGGAAGGCCTCGTTGTTCGTGTTCACTTCGGTGATGTCGGTGTCGGAGAACCAGAATTTGAAGCCGCTGCGGTAGAGGGACAAGGCTTGCGAATAGATGGCGTCATGGTCGATGGGGGTGGTGTAGTCGATGCCTTGCGCCTCGAAGCAGAGGAAACGGCGTGATCCGGTACGGTCGGTCAACACCTGGCTATCGTTGACCGTCGCGAGGAAGGAGGCACGGCGGGTGTAGGTCTCGGCATTGCGGGCGTAGGCACGGCGTTCGTGTACAGTGTCTTTCGTTATCATCGCCTTCAGGCGGTTCAGCTCCATGCGGCTCTGTCCCGACAGCTCGTCGAGGATAATCAGGAAGCAGTCGGAGAGCAACAGCAGGGCGTCTTTCGACGAAGGGTCGAGGTTGCCCGAATAGACATAACCCGAGAGGGCGGGCGGAACCAGATGACGGCACCACGTTGTCTTGCCGATCCCCTGCTCGCCACTGAGCAACAGGACAGAGTGGTTCTCCTGCCCGGTGCTGATGGCGCAGGCGACGGTCGCCACTAACCACTTGCGGAGGCACATCAGCCAGTAATCGGGGCGATCTGTGACCACCGTCGCCGCCAACCGGGCGATAGGGTCCGACACGCCGTCCCACGCAGGAAGCCCCTCGAAATAGGCTGTAAACGGGTTATACTCGCGGCTGAAATCGGAAAGGATCACACTGTGGAGGTCACTCTGCCGGCATTGTATCCCTTCGAGCTGCATGGCGCACCAAACGGAGTTCTCCCAGTAGTCGGTCACGGGAGCGAAGTCTTTCCTCCCTTTCTTCTTCCGCCATTCCACGAAGCCACGCACGACGTTATAGCGCAGCATATAATGCTCGGAGAGGTAGCGGCAGATGCTCTCGACCTTCCTGTCCTGCCGCGCCGCCTTTTCGTCTTTTCCCTTCTCTTCCTGGTGAGAATAGGCGCTGTCGAGGGCTTGCCGGATCTCTTCTTCGGGCAGGTCGGAGAAACAGCGGTTGCAATAGGCCGTCGTCTCTTCCTTCGAAATGCCTAAGCGGTTACACTGGCAGCCGAATTGGTAGACGTAGTTGTTCCGGTTTCCGGCCTCATACTTGCCCTTGCGCGAAGTGCGGTCGCGCGCCTTTGCGAACAGGCGGGGCAGGTTGTCTTTCGCAGGGGCTTCTTCCATCGGCATGGCTTCGGCGGCACTGGCGGCTACCGGCCCTTTACGGGGGACAACGGGGTCCAACAGGGGTATATCGTCCGGCAACTGTCCTGTGTCGTTCAGCCAGTCCGAGAAACGGGGTGAGAGGAACAGCCCGCTGTCGTCCGAGACGAAGCACAGACGCCCCGCATCGCTTCCCGAAGCGTCGATCTCGACACCTAAGAGGTTCTCATACCACGCCTTCATCGTGTCGTAGAGGACACGATGGTTCTCGGGGATCGGCTCCAGGCGGACCGCCGCGTAGACAATCACCTTCAACCCTGCCCCGCCGGGACTCAGGAAGCAGGCAACGGTGTAGGCAGCCGTTTCGATCAACGCCCTGAGGCGGACGATATCGGCTGCTGTCAACCCGTCGAGGTCCAGTATCAGCAGGGGGTTATAGCCGGTCAGGCATTCCTTGAGGCGTTTGCCGTTGTAGAGGGCGGAAACGGTGAAGGCCGGCAGCCCTTTCTTGATCCGCTCGGCCGCCGCTTTGTCGCCCTCGGCAAGACACCCCCGGAGTTTACGGACATCGGGGGCGTAGCGGCCCGCCTTGATTTCGGTTAACACGGCTACCAGGGCCCTATT
>NZ_QREV01000111.1 GCF_003363715.1 Parabacteroides acidifaciens | reverse complement strand
TTCGTGCGATTTGTTTATACCAAAACCATAAGTTCTCTTATGGGTGGGTATAGGGCAGTTCAGGCTGCCTAACTATGATTTCGTGTTGGTGTAATTCCAACCTTCCAGACATCGGAATGAAAACATATCCCACATGCCACTGGCTGACCACCTGCGGTGTGAAGCTGGGATAAAAGGTGGTAACCGGAGGTCTTTATCCGGCACTCCATCCAGTAGAGTTTGATAATGATTACGCGAGAAACTTGTGTTAGAGGTGTCGTAAGGTCGTAAGGAGCGAAAATAAAGAATGATACGCTTCAACTAAAACAGTACAAGCCGCAAGGATGGGTGATTTAGAATCAGCAATCACACCTGATGTCATCCGAGGCTTCGGCATAAAGCAAGAATCAGTACCAAACGTCAAACGGAATCATGGAACAAAGTAACTATCGGACAGTTCTCTTATTAAAGAGTAGGCGGTCAGCCAAGACTTCCGGTAGAGGGATTGCCCCAGAAGCCAACGCCTTGCTGTAATGGTGAGGATATGCAGACAGGGGCACGATAATTTGGAAGATAGAGTTGTGAATAGCAGTTAATAAATTATGAGCCAAGTAGAAATATTGAGGTATGAGTGGGACAATATTCCCTGGCGAAAGCTGGAACGGAAGTTGTTCAAACTGCAAAAGCAAATCTATCAAGCTTCGGAACAAGAAGATTACCCAAAAGTAAAAAAACTCCAACGCTTACTGTTGACATCTAAAGGGGCAAATCTTATAGCGGTAAGGAGAGTGTCGCAAATAAACCGGGGCAAACACGCACCCGGAGTAGATGGAAAGACTGCTCTAACAAACCGTGAACGTAAGGTATTAGCTGGTATGATGGACTTAAAAGCGGAAGCCAAGCCCATTCGCAGAGTATGGATACCCAAGCCGGGAAAGAAAGAAATGCGACCGTTAGGCATCCCTACTATTAAGGACAGAGCAAAGCAAGCCCTCGTAAAAATGGCATTAGAACCGGAATGGGAAGCAAAATTTGAACCTAATAGTTATGGCTTCAGACCGGGACGTTCTTGTCATGATGCAATAGAAGCGATTTATTCATCCATTCATAGAAAGAATGCTTATGTATTAGACGCTGATATATCAGGATGTTTTGATAACATCAATCATAATGAATTGTTAGATAAATTGCATACAAGTCCACGAATCAGACGATTAATAAAAGCGTGGCTTAAAGCCGGGATTGTGGATAACCAAGTCTTTTATCAAAACGATAAAGGAACCCCACAAGGCGGCATCATATCTCCATTGTTGGCAAATATAGCACTGCATGGATTGGAAAATGAAACAAGAGAAGCGCTCAAGAAGGAATTGTTCGACTATATGAAAAGAACAAGACCGAAAGCAAGCTACCTGTTATCAGGACGTAAAATATCCATAATCCGTTATGCGGATGATTTTGTAGTCATACATGAAGACAAAGAGATTGTCAAGGCAGCCAAGGCTTTTATTGTCGAATGGTTAAAGAAGATGGGGTTGGAGCTGAAAGATACAAAAACAAGAATATGCCATACATTGAAGATGGATGGGGAAGAAGCTCCGGGCTTCAACTTTCTTGGATTTAATATCAGACAGTATCCGGGGAACACGACTCCAAAAGGCTATGTGACAATTATCAAACCATCCAAAGAAAGTCAGAAGAAGCATCTGTATAGTATCAAGCAAAAGATACGCTCGCATAGAGGAGAAAGTCAGGCTACACTTATCAAAAACTTAAATCCGGTCGTTCGGGGATGGGCAAACTATTTTCGGCACGTGTCGTCAAGGAAAGTCTTTGAAAGGATAGACCATCAAACATTTGTTAAACTTTGGCGATGGGCGATGTATAGACACCCTCATAAAACGAGATTCTGGATAAAAGACAGGTACTTTCGTAGGCATAAGAATGAATTGTGGAGGTTTAAGACAAAGGAGGAGCATCTTCTGTTAAGGCACTCAGACTATAAAATCAAACTACATGTCAAAGTCAAAGGCGAAAAGAGTCCTTTTGACGGAGATGACAAGTATTGGAAGAAAAGAAAGGAAAGAGGGCTACAGAAAAGTGAAAAAGTGGTAACACCTTCATCCTTTAAGGATAGAAATACTATCTTTGAACATGTTTTAAAACAAAAAGTAATCTGAAACGGAACGAAGTATGTGGGACAAACACCAGATTGTTGAGGAGCCGTATGACGGGAAACTGTCACGTACGGTTTTGAAGCCGAGTTGGGGCAGCGATGCCCCCGCTCAGGTAAACTA
>NZ_QREV01000110.1 GCF_003363715.1 Parabacteroides acidifaciens | reverse complement strand
TCGTATCAACTTTCAAGCCTGTACAAGACTATTATAGTAGCGATAGATATTCCAAGAAAGTTAATGAAGTTCCCCCCCCAAGAAATATCGGGTGAGCCTGCTTTCCTTCTAAAAAATAACGAGCCAGGGGAAATAGCTGAACGGTAACAGAAAACTTAAATATGGGGCAGCTCGATGACGAACGTCGTCCCCTTTCCATATTCCGAATGGACGGTGATGTTTCCCTGGTGCAGGTGGATAATCTTTTGAGCTAACGCCATGCCGATGCCGTGCCCGGTTACTTTGTTTTCCTGGTCGCCCCTGTAGAAGAGGGTGAAGAGGTTCTGCTTGTCTGTTTCCGACATGCCGATACCGTCGTCCGAAAGACGGACGATCGTCCACTTGTCCCAGAAAGAAATCTGAATGAAGGACGATTTGTCGGCGGAATATTTGCAGTTGTTCTCAATCAGGTTCGAGAAGGCGATGTTGAGCAGGTAGAGGTTCCCCTGTACGGTAATCAGGTTGTCATCGTCCGCATCTTCCTGTTCGAAAAGCAATTCGATGTGGTAGTCAGGATGTGCGCGGAGGATAAACTCGCGTACGTCGAGCAGCAGTTCGTCGAGGCGTATCTCCTGCATCTTGATCTGTTCCTTCTGGTAGTCCGCCTTGGCAAGGTTGAGCAGGCCGTCGATCAGTTTGTTCATGCGCCCGGCATCCTGGAGGGCGTTTTGCATGGCTTTGCGGTATTGTTCGCCGGTACGTTCCTTTTGCAAGGCGAGGTCCAGCTCGGCGATAAGTGCGGCTAAAGGCGTCCGCATTTCGTGGGATACATTGCTGACGAACATTTTCTGTGAGTTGAACGAGGCTTCCAACCGCTCGAGCAGGGCGTTGAAGGTGGTGCTGAGTTCGCCCAATTCGTCTTTCCCGTTTTTAACGGGGAGACGCCGGTCGATGTGGTGGGCCGTGATCGTTTCGGCTTCTCGCACAATGTCCCGGATGGGTTTCAGCGAAGCGCGTGCCAGTATATAGCCGGAAACAAACAGCAGGGAGAGGCCGATGACGAAGAGGACAAGCAGCGTATCGCGCAGCTCGAAGAGGTTGTCGTAGCCATAGCCGTCGTATGCGGCGGCGGTAACGATGTAATCTTTTCCGTCAAAGGAATAAAGCATACCGATACTCTGATACTTATCGACATAAAACTCGATCTCTTTCTCGCGCAGAATGCGGTCGATCATCTCCCGGTTTTCCTTGATAATATCGTTTTGTATGGCATCATGGTAGAGCATCCGGAAGTCGGTCGTATAGATTGCAACTTCGACCTCATTTATAAACTTCTTATTGTTCAGGTAGATGGATTGCATGGTGCGGGCATCCACCTGGTTTTGGAGGAACAGGTGGGCTTTGGTGACCGCTTCGCTTTTGAGGTCATGGTAGAAAGTCTTGCTGCGCGTATGGTCGCTGACCAGATAGATCATGGCCATGCAGAGGAGGAAGACGGTGGCCGTTACTCCTGTGTTTTTGAGCGTGAGGGCAGTCCTTATTTTCATAGCTTATCGGTTAAGATAAATCCTATCCCGGGCTTGGTATGGATTAGTTTGACTTCGAAATCACGGTCAATCTTTTTACGCAGGTAGTTGATGTAGACGTCGATGAAGTTGGTCCCCGTGTCGAAATGCGTATGCCAGACCTTCTCGGCTATCTCGATACGGCTGATCACCCGTTCGGCATTTTCAGCCATATAGACAAGGAGGTTGTATTCTTTCGGTGAGAGCTTGACAGGGATGTTGTTGCGCATCACTTCCCGGAGGTTCAGGTTGATGGTAAGATCCGCATAATTGATTTTCTCGGGAGCGGCAACGGGTGCTTCTACATTCCTTTTCAGCAGCACCTTGATACGGGCGTTCAATTCGCGGAAGTCGAAAGGCTTTACCATATAATCGTCAGCACCGGCGTCGAAACCGTCCAGCTTATCATCCGTCGAACCGAGGGCAGTTAACATCAGGATCGGTACCTGCGCATTGAGTTTGCGTATCTCTTTGCAGAGGTCGAAACCGTCCAGTTTCGGGAGAATGATATCCGAAATAACCAACTGGAATGAATTGGATTGGAAGAGACGCAGGCCCATTGCTCCATCGTAGGCAACCATCGTCTGATAACCGTTTTCCTCCAATCCCGCTTTCAGCAAGTCCGCCACACGCTTTTCATCTTCAACGATCAGTATTGTTTGCATAAATATCTGGTATTGAGTATGAGACAAAGGTATAATAAATCACTGGATATTCAAATTTTGCCAGATATGAAACAATAAATGATGATTTAACGGTGTGTTTGCTCGTATTTACCGGACGCAGACGGGCGCAGATTACGCAGA
>NZ_QREV01000011.1 GCF_003363715.1 Parabacteroides acidifaciens | reverse complement strand
TGTCGGATCTGTCATGAGACAAATGTAAGCATTGTAAGGAAAATGTAAAAGAACTACCCCCAAGAAATATCGGGTGAACCTAAAAATCCGCTGAACGCGTGAAACACTCTGTAAACAAAAAAAGCAATTACAAATTATGTAATTGCTTAGTTTTTCAACGTGGTCCCACTTGGGCTTGAACCAAGGACTCCCTGATTATGAGTCAGGTGCTCTAACCAACTGAGCTATAGGACCTGTTCAGAGCGGTGCTCTGAAATCGGGTGCAATATTACGACTTATAATCGAGATATGCAAGTGTTAACGGGGAAAACTTACTTTTCAGCAGCTTCTTCAGCGCCGAATTCCATCAGGTAAGCCTTGATGAAATCGTCGATTTTACCATCCATCACACCGTTGACATCGGATGTCTGGTAGTTGGTACGATGGTCTTTCACGCGGCGGTCGTCGAAGACATAACTGCGGATCTGCGATCCCCATTCGATCTTCTTCTTGCCGGCTTCCACCTTCGCCTGCTCTTCCATGCGGTGCTGCAATTCTTTGTCATACAAGATTGAACGCAACTGTCGCATGGCATTCTCGCGGTTCTTAGGCTGATCGCGCGTCTCTGTGTTCTCGATCAGAATCTCTTCTTCTTCGCCCGTATAGGGGTCTTTGAACTGATAACGCAGACGTACACCGGATTCCACCTTGTTGACGTTCTGGCCACCGGCACCACCCGAACGGAATGTATCCCAAGAGATAGCAGCCTGATCGATCTTCACTTCAATCGTGTCGTCGACCAACGGGGTTACGAATACAGATGCAAACGAGGTCATTCGCTTACCCTGCGCGTTATAAGGAGAAACACGAACCAGACGGTGCACGCCGTTCTCCCCTTTCAAGTACCCGTAAGCATAATCGCCTTCGATATTGAGAGTTGCCGTTTTGATTCCGGCTTCATCCCCTTCCTGATAGTTGGCAACAGAAATCTTATAGCCGTTCGACTCCGCCCAGCGTGTGTACATACGAAGCAACATCGAAGCCCAGTCCTGGCTTTCCGTACCGCCGGCACCGGAGTTGATCTTCAAAACGCAGCTCATCTGGTCGGCTTCCTGGCGCAACATATTGCGAAATTCCAGGCTTTCCACCAACTGGATTGCTTTGCTGTAGGCCTCATCGACCTCTTCTTCGCTGACAATCCCTTCTTTTACATAATCATAAGCCAACTGCAACTCTTCCGCTGCAGCATTAACCTCGTTGTAAAGCTCAATCCACTTTTTCAGCTCTTTTACTTTCTTCATCTGGACTTCGGCACGTTTGGCGTCTTCCCAGAAACCGGGGTCATGGGTGCGTAATTCTTCTTCTTCTAACTGGATGGTCTTACCATCTATGTCAAAGATACCCCCTCAGCGCTTGCTCGCGCTCCAACACGTTGTGTAGTTGGTCTGATGTGATCATAATCTTTTATCCTTTATTTTGTAATTGGCGACAAAGATACTAAATTATTCCGCATACATCGCTTCGATCTGTTCCGCATATTTCTGCAGGACAACCGGACGGCGCAATTTAAGCGTATCCGTCAGCTCGCAGCCCATCATAAACGGTTCAGGCAACAAGGTGAACCGCTTGATCTTCTCGTAGGAGGCTAAGTTCTTCTGATGTTCCTCCACATGCGTCTCTATCAGACGGAGAATTTCTTTATGGTTTACCAGCTCTTCACGGCTATTAAAGGTTAGCCCCTTCTCCCCGGCATACTCTTCCAGCAATGAATAGGCCGGCACGATCAAAGCGCTGACAAACTTGCGCTGGTCGCCGATAACGGCAATCTGCTCGATAAAGTTATCTCCGCTCATCGCCATCTCGATTGCCTGCGGAGCAATGTATTTACCGTTTGAGGTCTTATATAAGTCCTTGATACGTTCCGTAAAGAACAGCGTATTTCCTTCTAACCGTCCGGCATCTCCGGTACGGAAGAAACCATCTTCGGTAAATGCTTTTTTATTTTCAGCCGGTTTATTATAGTAGCCGGACATCACCGTCTTGCCTTTTACTAAAATCTCACTGTTCTCCGGATCGATCCTCACCTGTACATCCGGCATTACCTCGCCGATAGAGCCGAACTGGAATCCGATCTCCGGATAGAAGCAAACGGTCGCCGTTGTCTCGCTCAATCCATAACCGTAAGCAATCGGGATATTGACCGATTGCAGAAATTCATTGATCGTATCAGAAAGAGGTGCACCCGCCACCGGGAAAAGGCGCCCACGTTCGATACCCAAGACCTTTTTCAGAAGCATAAAGACTGTCCGGTTATAAAACTCAAACTTCAACTTTAATCCGCAAGGAGCCGGAATGCCTTTATTCTTATATTCCAGATTATACCGGCGTCCTGTCTCGATAGCATCCAGGAAAATCTTTTTCATGGCCGGAGAAGACGAATTGATCTTGTCATGCACACCGGCATATACTTTCTCCCAAAAGCGGGGAACATTACACATCAATGTAGGATGCACCTCCGGCAATGTCTTTTGAATCATCTTCGGGTCCTGGTTAATGGCAATCGCCACCCCTTTATGCAGGCAATAGTAAGACCACGCTTTCTCGAAAATATGAGTCAACGGAAGGAAGCACATCGAAAGATCCTTGTCCGTAACCATCGGCAGACGGATATCGTGAATACGCATCGCTTCCAGGTAATTGGAATGATGGAGCATGACGCCTTTCGACTCTCCGGTCGTACCGGAAGTATATATAATAGTTGCCAAGTCCTCCGGAACAGCCTCGTTCATACGGATTTTCACAGTTGTTTCGACATGTGCATTGTCACCCAACCGCAGGAAATCATCAAAATAAATGGAAGTCTTGTCCTCCGGATTCAATTTGACAGCGGGATCAAATATGATCAGACGCTTCAGGAATTGCGAGTCTTTTTGCACCTTAAATGCATTGTTATACTGCAACTGTTCACCGACAAACAGAGTGTGTATGCCGGCATCATTAATTATGTATTCGATTTGTCCCGGAGAATTTGTCGCATACATTGGGATCGAAACCACCCGGTTCGCATAGGCGCCAAAATCAGTGTATAAGCATTGCGGCATATTCTGCGAATAAACCCCGATGTTTTCCTGTACTTCTATTCCAAACTCAGCCATGGCCTTGGCCGTAAGCATTACTTTGTCTGAAAACTCCCTCCAAGATATTTTCAACCATTTCCCGGTCGCATTATCACGATGTTTTAATGCTGTACGGGAACCATATTTCTCCGCTTGACGATGGATCAACTCGGCATAGTGGTAGTAAATCATGATTCTTTGTTTTGATTTGATGCTGCAAAAGTACTCTTTTCTGTTCTATTTACTATGAGAGAGGGCTGTTTTTTACACAAAATCGCCTGATTTGTGCAATAGCAATGTTAAATTAGGATAAACATAGTAGTATGTATTGCATAGTACATAGGCAATACATATATTTGCAACATAAAACAATATAACATGAATGCAGAGAACGTAAAATCACAAATGAGAAAGGGAACACTGGAATACTGTATTCTATTGCTCCTCAAAAAAGAGCCGGCGTACACCTCTGACATTATCCAGAAGTTACAGGAAGCTAAATTGATTGTAGTGGAAGGTACTCTATATCCCCTGTTGACGAGATTAAAAAACAGCGAATTGTTAAGTTACCAGTGGATAGAATCTACTCAAGGGCCGCCTCGCAAATATTACCAGCTCACACCGAAAGGGGAAGAATTCCTCGGAGAACTGGAAATTTCGTGGCAGGAATTGAACGACACAATAAACCACATCAGAAATAATTAAAATCAGACAACAATGAAGAAGACACTTACAGTTAATTTGGGAGGAACAGTATTCCACATTGACGAAGATGCATATCAACTGCTCGATAAATATCTGGCAAACCTCCGCATCCATTTCCGCAAAGAAGAAGGATCGGAAGAGATTATGAACGATTTTGAAATGCGCATATCCGAATTATTCAACGAACGGGTACGTTTGGGGCATGAAGTCATCACAATCGAACACGTCGAGGAAGTAATCAAGCGCATGGGGAAACCGGAAGAGCTGTTTGGCGGCGAGGACGAAAAGGAATACGTCCGGGAAGAGTCCAAAGCACACACCTTCCAGGAAGAAGAAACAACCGGAGGAAGAAAAAAACTGATGCGTGACCCGGACAACCGTGTATTGGGCGGGGTCGCCAGCGGTATTGCAGCTTATATGGGTTGGGATATAACAGCCATACGTCTGATTATGATCGTCTTGCTCTTTATCCCATATGCACCGATTGTCATCCTCTACCTTATATTATGGTTGGTGATGCCGCTTGCACGGACCGCAGCCGATAAACTGATGATGCGCGGGAAAAGCGTGACTCTCGAAAATATAGGCAAAACAGTGACCGACGGATTTGAGAAAGTATCCAGTAATGTGAACGATTATATGAGTTCGGACAAGCCAAGAAGCTTTTTGCAACAATTGGCAGACCTGTTTGTCAATGTAGTCGGCTTTATCCTTAAATTCTTCGCCATATTGATCGGAATTATCCTCTTACCGCCTTTGTTACTTGTTGCCTTTATACTGGTAATCGTTACATTTGCTCTTATTGCGGGAGGAACCGGTGTTCTTTACCACCTCTCTCCGTTCGGGGCCGACCTGCTGGCAGGGACGCCTATTCCATTGGCAATCATGGGGTGCATCGGATTCATCTTACTCATTGGCATTCCAATCTTTGCTTTGGTATATGCAATCTGTATGCAATTGTTCAAAGCAAAGCCATTGCCTAACACAGCTAAATGGACGCTTCTGATCCTGTGGATAATATCTGTTGCACTTAGTGTCATTTATTTCTATCAGACCGGAATAAACGGATGGAGCACATTACCTTGGTACAATTTCTTCAACATCTAATAAAACAACTGATATGAAAAAAGCATATTTATTCATCATATACATAGTAACCTATATCGCAATGGCGGGACTTTTATGCTCTTGCCATATGAACAAGGTTCATGGGGACGGTAACATCGTGAGCCAGGAGATTTCGATCAAGGACTATATAGGACTTCACATCGGAGGAGAGAATATTGATCTCACTTATATACAATCCAATGACGCTCCCTATCTAAAAATAGAAACGGACCGGAACATCATGGACATTCTGAAAGCAGAGGTGGACGACAATGTATTAGTTATACGCCCCAGAAAAAAACATACATGGATCAACCCTACCCGGTTTGTCGTAACAACTAACTCAACCGCCTTAAGGGATATCAAGATGGCAGGCGGAGGCAAATGTAATCTGGGTAAAGGTCTCACTAACGACCGGTTAGGAATTAGTTTAGCCGGAGGCGGAACCATTAAGGCAGATTCCATCACCGTCAACCGTTTGAAATGTGAAATCGCCGGGAGCGGGAAAATCAGCCTAAGTGGAGAAGCTGAGAATATGGACATAAAAAGTGCCGGAAGTTGCAGAATCAAGGCGTTCGACTTACAGACAGACAACTTGACTTGTAAAACAGCCGGAAGTTGCGAGATAGAGATAACAGCCAATAAGGAAATTTCCGCTAAAATAGCCGGAAGTGGAGAGATCCGATACAAAGGTAGCCCGAACATAAGAGGGAAAAGTATTGTCGGAAGTGGTTCCATAACCCAAGTTGAATAGAAGAATGATTGTGTGTTTAAAAAAAGAAGGCCGTCCTTTCACAAGGATGGCCTTTCTTCTAAGGTTAACAAATTTATGAGTAAAAACCACTAATGAATCTTTATAAAAAAACCGCTTCCTCCTTCACAATATTGTCATTATGAGGGAGAAGCGGTCACAAATATACATAAAGTTTTCTATTGTAAAAGACTTCGTCCTATTTATTTAAAGGCATTTCTTATCCGTGTGGCGGTGTCTGCGAGCACGTCCTGCGTAACCTCCATTTTCTTTCCGCCAAAATACATATCAGACTCTTTTTGAATCGGAATTAAGTGAATATGCGCATGAGGCACTTCCAATCCCATCACAGCCAAACCGACCCGTTTGCAGGGGATAGCCGCTTCTTGTGCACGAGCCACACGTTTAGCAAATGCCATCATACGCCCGAGCATAGGATCATCTATGTCAAAAATATAATCGACCTCTTTCTTCGGGATCACCAGCGTATGGCCCGTAGCCACCGGATTGATGTCCAGGAAGGCGAAAAACTCTTCGTCTTCCGCTACCTTATGGCAGGGAATCTCGCCTGCCACAATTCTGCTGAATATTGATGCCATACTATATGATATTAAATAGATATATCCATAATCTCAAAACTCATCACACCGGACGGCACCTTGATCTCCACAATGTCACCAACCTTCTTACCCATCAGTCCCTGTGCAATCGGAGTACTGACTGCGATCTTTCCCTCTTTCAGGTTCGCTTCCGAATCAGAGACCAATGTATATGTCATAACTGCGTTATTCTTGATATTCTTAATCTTGACCTTGTTCAGAATCTGGACTTCGTCTGTCTGCACACGGGTTTCGTCTATCAGGCGGGCATTAGAGATCAGTCCTTTCAACTGAGCAAGTTTCGCCTCCATGATACCTTGCGCTTCTTTTGCAGCGTCATATTCTGCATTTTCAGACAAATCGCCTTTGTCACGGGCTTCTGCAATCTGGGCAGATATTTCCGGACGCTTCACGGTTTCCAGATAATTGATTTCAGCTAAAATCTTATCATAACCATCTTTCGTCATATAGCTTACTGCCATACTAAATCCTCCTATTACTTTAAAATGTTATTATTGATTACCGCACAATAAAAAAAGAATCCCGACCAACTGCTTGGCCGGAACTCCTCTTTCTCTTATTTTCAGACTTTGCAAAGATAAAAGATCTTTTTAAGATCGGCAATCTTTGCAAAATGCTTTATAACATATAAATCTGAATGTTAGCTGTCATACATTAAAGTACAGCTTTCACATCCGCTTCCAGTTTTTTCACGTCTTCAACACGCTTAACCAGGTTTCCTTTACGGTCAAGGATGAAGAGAGCAGGCAACTGCTTCACATTGTACAAACCTGCCACTTGAGAATAAACAGACTGCGGATCACGAACAGAAATCCAGGGCAAATTAGACGCTCCGTTCCTCCAGAAATGAGAATCACTATCCAGGGATACCTGGTAAATCTCAAGTCCCTGACCATGATATTTCGTATATAATTCACCCAATGCCATATTCAAAGCCGGTGACCATTCCGTCTGATAAGCCGTAAAGTTTATCAGGACAACCTTGCCGGGAGCAACGTCGGAGAGTTTCACCACTTCACCCCGAACATCGGGCAATTCGATATCCAAGAATGATATTTCTTTGGTTTCCACATTACTATAATCGACCGGACGTTGGGCGCGGAGCACCTTCATCGACTGCAAAGTCAGGTTATATAAATGTTTGGAACGCGGACTTTCCGGATAATAATGATCGTAGCTGGTGGCAACAGCGCCATATGCTTTCACATCGTTTCGATCATACAAGTCAAAGAACAACAAACCATCGATCTGCTGGAACAAGGCGAAATAAGCGGCCGTAGACATCGGCGCCGCATAGATATACTTACGGGCAATTTCCTTATAAGCATCGGCAGCAGCCAACACTTTGGAACGATAAGTCGTATCCGAAATCATCTTATCTTCATAGTCCTTACGCAAACGGCTGATAGCCTGGTTCGCATCCAATTGCGCCAACGTAATCGCTTTAATGGCTTTTGAATTTTCAGAACCTTCCACGGAATAAGAGGTTGCAAAAGCACCGGCATCTGCAAGAATAGAAACCGTCTCCGTCGAATCTATAGAGAAATTTATCTTCTGGTTATTCAAGCGCAGACGATAAAAATCCGGATATTCAGGACGTTTCTCCGTAAACTTGAACTTCCCTCCGGAAGCCAACTTGATGGAGTCGAGCGTCACGACATTCGAAATTCCTACGTTTTCTAAATACATAAGCTGACCGTCCGCTCCTGAAACAACGCCCTTCACCGTAAATTCGGAAGAGTTGTTACAAGCCGAGAATAAGAACATACACAGTCCTAATGTAGCCAACAATCGTGTGGATATTTGTTTCTTCATTTCTTTACTTCTTGTTTTAATCCGCTGCAAATATACATTAATTTACAATTGTGACACTATTATTCGCTAAATCTTCCCGCTATTTTTCAAAAAAAGAACTTTTCTCATGTTTTTTATTTTCATTTTCACACGTTTACAGATAAACTTTCATTACATTTGCACCAATTTTTACAGATAGAAAAATAAGAAAAAGATTATGCTTAATCCAATTAACAAGACGATCGAATTGGCTGATGGAAGAACCATCACCATCGAAACCGGGAAATTGGCAAAACAGGCGGACGGTTCTGTTACCGTGCGTATGGGCAACACAGTGTTGCTGGCTACTGTTTGCGCCGCTAAAGATGCAAACCCGGGTGTTGACTTCATGCCGTTACAAGTAGAGTACAAAGAAAAATTCTCGGCATTTGGCCGTTTTCCGGGAGGCTTTACAAAAAGAGAAGGTAAAGCTTCTGACTACGAAATCCTGACCTCTCGTTTGGTTGACCGTGCCCTCCGCCCTCTTTTCCCTGACAATTACCACGCAGAAGTATACGTAAACGTTATATTATTCTCTGCAGACGGTGAAGATATGCCGGATGCACTGGCCGGTTTGGCAGCATCTGCCGCATTAGCCGTATCGGATATTCCTTTCAACGGACCGATTTCCGAATGTCGCGTTGCCCGTATCGATGGTAAATATGTAGTTAACCCCACGTTCTCTGAATTGGAAAAAGCAGATATCGATATCATGGTGGGCGCTACTATCGACAACATCATGATGGTGGAAGGCGAAATGGACGAAGTTCAGGAATCCGAAATGCTGGAAGCTATCAAAGTCGCACACGAAGCTATCAAAGTACAGTGCCAGGCACAGCTTGAACTGTCTGAAGCCTGCGGCAAGATGGTAAAACGCGAATACTGCCACGAAGTAAACGATGACGAACTGCGCAAGGATGTACACGAAAAATGTTATGCAAAAGCTTATGCTGTTGCCACTTCCGGAACAGACAAACATCAGCGTGCCGAAGCATTCGAAGCAGTTGTTGAAGAATATAAAGCCCAGTTCTCTGAAGAAGAACTGACTGACGAAAAGGCTGAAATGATCGGCCGTTACTATCACGATGTAGAAAAAGAAGCCATGCGCCGTGCCATCCTCGACGAAGGAAAGCGTCTGGATGGTCGTAAGACAACTGAAATCCGTCCGATCTGGATCGAGACAGACTGCCTGCCCGGCCCTCATGGTTCTGCCATCTTTACACGTGGTGAAACACAATCATTGTCTACCGTTACATTAGGAACGAAGTCTGATGAAAAGATGATCGACGATGTTCTGAATCACGGCAAAGAACGTTTCCTGTTGCACTACAACTTCCCTCCGTTCTCCACTGGCGAAGCAAAAGCATCCCGTGGTGTTGGCCGTCGTGAAATCGGTCACGGAAACCTGGCACACCGCGCTCTGAAACGCATGATCCCGACAGACTATCCTTACGTAGTACGTGTAATCTCCGACATCCTGGAGTCTAACGGCTCTTCTTCAATGGCAACCGTATGCGCCGGTACTCTCGCATTGAGAGATGCAGGTGTTCCGATGAAGAAACCGGTATCCGGTATCGCAATGGGTCTGATTTCCGAAAACAAAGGTCAGAACTACGCGATCCTGTCCGACATCCTGGGCGACGAAGACCACTTGGGTGACATGGACTTCAAGGTAACGGGGACAAAAGACGGTATCACGGCTACCCAGATGGATATCAAGGTAGACGGCCTTTCATACGAAATCCTTGAAAATGCACTGGCCCAGGCAAAAGAAGGCCGTATGCACATCTTGGGCAAGATTATGGAAGCACAGCCTGAAGCTCGCGAAGAATTGAAACCGCATGCTCCGAGAATCGAAACAATGGTTATCGGTAAAGAATTCATCGGTGCTGTTATCGGCCCGGGTGGAAAGATCATCCAGGGTATCCAGGAAAAGACTGGTGCTACAATCACGATTGAAGAAGAAGACGGAGTTGGCAAAATTGAAATCTCCGGAACAAATAAAGATACGATCGATGCTGCAATCCGCGCAATCAAAGGTATCGTAGCAGTACCGGAAGTAGGCGAAGTCTACGAAGGCAAGATCTCATCTGTTATGCCTTACGGTGCATTCGTTGAATTCATGCCGGGCAAAGACGGTTTGCTGCACATTTCCGAAATCGACTGGAAACGTCTGGAAACAGTTGAACAGGCTGGTTTAAAAGAAGGCGATACAATTTCCGTTAAGTTGGTAGATATCGACCAGAAGACCGGAAAATTCAAACTTTCCCGCAAGGTATTGCTGCCGAAGCCGGAAGGTTACGAAGAACGCCCGCCGAGACCGGAAAGAGGCGATCGCGGACCGCGCCAGGATCGTGGTGACCGTGGTGGTGATCGTGGACCCCGCCAGGATCGCGGAGATCGCGGACCGCGCCGGGAATACAGAGACTAAGATAGTTTTCCGATAAAATAAAAGCCTGTCCTCTTATGAGCGACAGGCTTTTTTATGCATCTATAATAGATTCTTACTTTCCGCAAGTGCAACGCGGCTTGATCTGTTTGAAGAAATCATTGCCCTTGTTATCGACCAGGATAAATGCAGGGAAGTCTTCCACTTCGATCTTCCAGATGGCTTCCATACCCAATTCAGGATATTCCACACATTCGATGCTCTTGATATTGTTCTGTGCCAGGATAGCAGCAGGACCACCGATACTTCCTAAATAGAAACCGCCATATTTCTGGCAAGCATCCGTCACCTGCTGGCTACGGTTACCCTTTGCCAACATAACCATGCTACCACCGTGGCTCTGGAACAGGCCGACATACGAGTCCATACGACCGGCAGTCGTCGGGCCCATCGAGCCGCAAGCCATACCAGCCGGAGTCTTAGCCGGACCAGCGTAATAGATAGGATGATCCTTGATATACTGTGGCAGGTCTTCACCACGATCCAAACGTTCTTTCAACTTGGCATGGGCAATGTCGCGACCTACAATGATCGTACCGTTCAATGACAGACGGGTTGCAACCGGATATTTATCCAATTCTTTCAGGATATCAGCCATCGGCTGGTTCAGATTGATCTTAACAGCATCGCCTTCACCTGCCTGGCGCAATTCTTCAGGAATCAGTTCACCGGGATGGCTGTCTAACTTTTCAATCCAGATACCGTCTTTGTTGATCTTACATTTCACGTTACGGTCTGCCGAACAACTTACACCCAGACCAACCGGACAGGAAGCGCCGTGACGGGGCAGGCGGACGATACGGATATCGTGAGCCAGATATTTACCACCGAACTGTGCACCCAAACCGATCTTGTGAACTTCCGCCAAAACCTCTTTTTCCAGTTCGATATCGCGGAAAGCGCGTCCATATTCGTTACCCGTAGTCGGCAGGCTGTCATAATAATGAGTAGAAGCCAATTTCACGGTCAACAGGTTCTTTTCGGCAGAAGTACCGCCGATAACCACTGCGATATGATAAGGAGGACAGGCAGCCGTACCCAACGTCTTGATCTTTTCGATGATGAACGGAACCAAAGTACCCGGATTCAGGATCGCTTTTGTTTCCTGATACAGATACGTCTTGTTAGCGGAACCACCGCCTTTCGTTACACACAGGAAGTGGTATTCCATGCCTTCAGTAGCCTCGATATCGATCTGGGCCGGCAGGTTACACTTCGTGTTCACTTCGTCGTACATATTCAGCGGAGCATTCTGCGAGTAGCGCAGGTTCTCTTCCGTATATGTTTTATAAACGCCCAATGACAGCGCCTCTTCATCGCAATAACCGGTCCATACCTGTTGTCCTTTTTCACCATGAATAATAGCCGTACCGGTATCCTGGCAGAAAGGAAGTACACCTTTAGCAGAAACTTCAGCGTTACGCAGGAAAGTCAACGCTACATACTTATCGTTATCACTTGCTTCCGGATCGCTCAGAATCTTTGCAACCTGTTCGTTGTGTGAACGGCGAAGCATGAAAGAGACATCACGGAAAGCAGCGTTAGCCATTGCCGTAAGACCTTCTTTAGCTACTTTCAGAACCGGCGTTCCTTCAAATTCGGAAACCGAAACATAATCTTTTGTAAGCAGATAATACTCTGTTGTATCCGGGCCCAATGGGAATGGAGCCTGATACTTGAAAGGAGTTGTTGCCATAGCGTTTGTATTTTAATTTATAATATTGGTTTTAGAATCATATCCTTGAACGGACTGGCAAACTTAATTAAAAATCACGAGATTCGGCAGTCGTTTACCTTTATAAAATCAGCATATCCGGTTTATTTTAATATACTTTGCATATCGGAGAGCACAATATGCCAAGAAACGAATCTAAAAAATCAGGTTATCCGTCAAGACATTCATGTAAACCTGCTGCGTTATGCCGTCATAGTCTTTAAGCTGTCCGACCAAGACCAGTTCTGCACCTTTCATCCAGGGCTGGAAAGGGATCTCTTTCCGGTAGGCAATCTCACGAAGCCGGGTCGGTTTGTTTTTAATGACCAGATAAGCGCCGTCATCGGCAACTGTTTTTCCTTTAAAGGCAAGCGTCCTCTCATACATTTTCTGCTTGTTGGCACCGTTCACCACTATCGGTTGGAGCATCAACGAATCGCGTCCATCCCGAAGCATCGGCACCAAGGCCAAGCTCTGATAGCGTCCAACGGGCAATCCCGACAAGTCGATTTCCAAATCCAACAAAAGGTTATCCCCCTGCTGCTCGACGCAATTTTCTTTTACATAGATCATTCCCCGATAATCGGAAGACAACTCCTGCGCCCGGCAGAACAAGACGGCAAAAAGGGAAATCAATATATATAGAGTAGTTCTCATAAGGCTCTTATTTAATAATATAGATAATACTTACCCCCAACTTGGTCGGTCCGAAATAGTTGTTTCGATAACTACCTTCCGACTCCTGGTTTGAAGGGAAAGGTGTTTTGTCATATTTGAACCGGACATATCCGACGCCGGCTGTAAATTCGATATTCCAATGAGGAGAAAGATACAGCTGGTAACCATACGAAAGGCCGCCTCCGTAGGCATTACCATCATAAGCATAGCCGGATTTCATCACATTCAAGAGTGTTTTGCCGGCCACATCATAATCGGCATACAGCCCATGAACACCAAAGAAATGCCCGTTAAACCGTTCGTGCAACCAATAACGCACCTCCGGCTGCACCAGCCAGTGCTTAATGGATTTATCCTCCGAAAAAGTCCAAGGATTATAATTGCCCGATATATCCAGTGAAAAATGTTTATTAAATGCAACCTCTGCCCCTAAATTGAAAGTGGTGGTCGCATCATACAGTAAATTTGTCTTAACAGCAACCACCTGCGACCGGGCACAGAGAGCGCAACACAAACAAAGAAAAACAAAGTATAGCCTCTTCATAGACATATTCTCGTTGATTTACCAATCGTATTAAGAAACAAAGATATGTAAAATCTATTTGTATATAAACACATTTGATATTAAATACACATACCAAACGGATTAATTGTATATCTTTGTCGAAAATAATTTATTCAGTATTGGGGGCATATGAAATTTAAACTTATCGCACTATTTATCACCCTTTGTCTGGGATTTACCGGTTGTTCGGATGACGAAACTCCGGAACCCCGTCCAACACGTACCATTTTAGTTTATATGATGGCAAACAACAGCCTCGACAGTTATGCCGCTAAAAACATTGCAAGCATGGTAGAGGGAGCAACTGCTAAAAACCTCAACGGAGGTAATCTGATCGTTTACTATGCCCCGAAGGGATCGAATCCGGAACTTCTCCAAATCAAGGAAGAGAACGGCATTGTAAATAAATTCCACATCAAAGACTACGAAAAGCAAAACTCGGCGGATCCGTCCGTGATGCTAAGCGTGATCAAAGAAGTGATATCCCTATATCCGGCAGACAGCTATGGCTTGGATTTATGGAGCCACGGGACAGCCTGGCTTCCTTCCGACTACCAGAATATGCTGAAAGCATTTGGCCAGGACGGCAGCAACTGGTTGGAGATAGACGATCTGGCAAAAGGTTTGCCGGATCATGTATTTGACTTCATTCTGTTCGATGCCTGCTATATGGCAAGCGTGGAGTGCACCTATGAGCTTAGAAATAAAGCGGATTATATTTTGGCTTCGCCTACCGAAACGATGGCAGACGGATGGCCTTATGCCCAGATGATGCCACAATTGTTTGCCACAGACTTGCAACTGGAAAAGGTCGGCGAGACATTCTACAACTACTATCTCAATGACTCTTATCCATACGCAACCGTGTCGCTGACAAAGACAAGCGAACTGGAGAATCTGAAAAACGCCGTGCACGACATATTAGCCGACAAGACGGAAAGCGACATCTATGGCATTAACCTTTCCGAGATGCAACAGTTGGAATATTTGTACCGCAGTCCGGGAATGTTATATGATATGGCTGATTATATAAAACAATTGGCAACAGCCGAGCAATACAGCAATTTCACCGATTGTCTGGAAAAAGCTGTTTTATATAAAGCCCATACTCCAAAGGCGTATTATGCCTACGGCTATCCCTCTAACGCCTTACCGGTAAACAGTTATTGCGGCCTGACCGTTTTCGTCCCGCAACCCAAACAGTCCTTCTCTAAGATATTCGACTGGTACAAGGAACGGGTAAGTTGGTATAAGGCGGTTTATGAATAAATCGACAAATTATCACCGTATCAGGAACGCTTTCTTATAGCGTTTCACGACTCCGTCCGGGTGATAGATTTCGGCATAAAAGATATAGATGCCTGGTGGTAGTGCGCTGCCACTGTTGGCAATGCCGCTCCAAGTCAGTTCGCCGGACGTGCCTAACAGTTGATGGTTGGCAATCTCGGCAACACGTATGCCAGATGTGTTGAAAACAAATGCACGACAGTTATAACCCGGGCGATCGAGCAGGTAGGATATGCGGTAACTGCCGGATTCCTCTATCCAGACAGGCGGTTCTATCCCGGTTGAACCTTCGGAAGAAGGATTCCCATATTGGGAGTTCTGATAGCCGGGAGTGCCGAAACCAGCCGTTTCGGAAGCAGAGGTCCAGTTGGACGGATTTTGTGTGGCGGCATCCGGATCGATGCGTTCCAAAGCAACACCCTTCCGGTTCTTAACAGAAGAGGCATGCCATTTGGAGGAATAAGAAACTTCGTCTATCACTTCTCCATCTGCGGTACGAAACAATACTAAAGTAGAAGCCGTATTGGCAAGAATCGGCAATTTGGATAGCTGATGAAGTGCAGACGGTTCAGCGATCTCGTAAAAAGAGGAAACACTTTCCACATCTTTTGTCAGCAAAATATAACTTTTAGCTTCCAGCTTCCGGACAATAGCGGCCAAAGGATAACGCGTACTAAGCGTCCCGTCCGATTTACGGACCGCAAGGGAAAGAGTTGACACAGACAGGGGCTTGCCGGAACGGTTATACAATTCCAGATATTCGCTGCCTCCGGCATAAGGATCTGGCAGCAGTTCATTAAAGACAATCTCACCGGGCAGGATGGGATCTGTAACTACGGGAGTATCCGGTTTATCGGGTTCTTCCGGTTTATCCGGGTCCACAGGCGGTTCCTCTTCGTCCGAAGACGGGGAGGAGTTGACAGAACCGGGCGTTCCGCCGCGAGGATCAGTAGACAGATGCCAACCGGAGGCAGAACGCTCCCAGGATTTACCGGCTGTGGCTTTGGCATAGGTTACTTCATCGATCACATTTCCTGAAGCATCCCATAATTGCAAGTCCTTACCAGCATTAGCCAATTGTGAAGGGAAATCATCCATCGGAACAGCTATGCCTTGATTATCAACTTTCATATCTCTTCCCGATCTGTATAAAACCATATAACCTGCCACTGGAATACTGACATTTCCTATCGACTTTGGCTTTTCCTTACCATATATAAGTTGCCAACCTTTAAGCGACAGCTCTTTCCCTGACATATTATACAACTCTATATATTCCGTTTTTGCTAAATCTTTCAGTCCGTTCGGGTCTGCCATGATTTCGTTAATCAAGATTGTTCCGGGTTTACCCGGTTCCGGCTTTTCCTCTCCATAAGCAGAGATGAACGTTGTATCGCCCTTACACTCATTACCGGACTTATCAAATATTCCGGAATAATATAAAGTATAAGTTTGACCTTTCAACAAAGCTTCCTTCCATACGGCCTTCAGTATTTTACTATCCTCTGAGATATAAACTTCATCAGCATCGCCTACTTCCGATAAAGTAATTTGATATTGGACAGGATCTACAGGATCATGGAATATCAAAAGAAGTTCAGTCGCATTTTCTTGCTCCAAATCCGGCAAAGAAGGAGTCTTTATATCTTCATCCGGTTGATCCGGTTCTTCCGGTCCTTCTTCCGGCTCGAGAGGAGTCGGAGTTATTTGGTCGGAAACGATGATATTATCAAAAGAAGTGATCATATTGTCGGCTGAAGCAGCCTGATATCGGCATTGCAGGTTTAAAGTCCCAGCCTTCCGAATCCCCGATGAAATGATTTTGTATTCCCCCTCTTTATAAAAGCAATCTTCATCCTCCAAACGCGTATATAACGTTAATTTTGAGTTGTTCTCCAAAGTCAATTTTACCCGGACCGAGTTAGTTCCCTTCTTTAACAGATACATCCTGCCTTTTATTTTCCTTTGTGGAGTTTTGGCAGAAAGAGGCCATGAATACAAAGACACATTTCCATCATTATGGCCAACTTGTACGAAATAGGCAATATCCGTAGGCGCTCCCGTCGCATATGCAAAGACCCTTACATTATTATTACTCGTCGGCTTATAAGAAAAATAGACATCAAACATCCATTCCATATTATCCGCATACGGAATATCCAGCATGGCCGTATGAACACCCTTAGCCCTCCGGCTTGCGTCGAACACTAAACGTCCGTCTTTTACAAAGAATCCGGCAGAGTCCACATACCAAGGATTAGCCGAATCAATCTCCGGCCCGTCAAACATCTCATTTACCTGTGAACTTACACAAAAAGGAAGTAATACGAAGAGAAAAAGAATAAATTGTTTCATAGTCTTACAGTTTTGTTTATAATTTGTATATCTTTGCACCCCAAAGCGTTGTAGCATTGGAAGCACTGTGCTTTCATACACGCTGTAAAGTTATACTATTTTTTCGATAAACAAATTAATTAGTGCTCAAAATGAAAGTAGCAATTGTAGGAGTAAGTGGAGCCGTAGGACAAGAATTCCTGCGTGTACTCGACGAGAGAAACTTCCCGATGGATGAGCTGGTGCTTTTTGGCTCATCTCGCAGTGCCGGACGTGTTTATACCTTCCGTGGTAAACAGATTACCGTCAAGGAGCTTAAGCATAACGACGACTTTAAGGGAATCGATGTTGCTTTTGTTTCGGCCGGTGGCGGTACTTCTGTCGAGTTCGCAGAAACCATTACAAAACATGGAACTGTGATGATCGATAATTCCAGCGCATTCCGCATGGATAACGACGTACCTTTGGTAGTTCCCGAAGTAAACCCGGAAGATGCACTGAATCGTCCGCGCGGTATCATTGCCAATCCGAACTGTACTACCATCCAGATGGTCGTTGCATTGAAGGCAATCGAGGGCCTGTCGCACATTAAGCGTGTACACGTATCGACCTATCAGGCAGCCAGCGGTGCCGGCGCGACAGCTATGGCTGAACTGGTAAAACAATATGAACAGCTGTTGAAAGGCGAAGAACCGACAGTGGAAAAGTTCGCTTACCAACTGGCTTACAACGTGATTCCTCACGTAGACGTATTTACGGATAACGGCTACACCAAGGAAGAAATGAAGATGTACAACGAAACACGCAAGATCATGCACTCCGACATCGAAGTGAGCGCTACTTGTGTCCGCGTCCCGGTTATGCGTGCCCACAGCGAAGCAACCTGGGTAGAAACAGAACGTCCCGTAAGCGTGGAAGAAGCCCGCAAGGCTTTTGCCGAAGCCGAAGGCGTTATCCTGCAGGACGAACCAGCAAAGAAAGACTATCCGATGCCGTTGTTCATCGCCGGAAAAGACCCTGTTTACGTTGGCCGCATCCGCAAAGACATTACGAATCCGAACGGTCTGACTTTCTGGACGGTAAGCGACCAGATCAAGAAAGGCGCCGCTTTGAACGCCGTACAGATTGCTGAATACCTGTTGAAGGTGAAGAATATCGGATAAGATAATCCGCTTTATAATAAAAAGGCGGTGTTGAAACATTCTTGTCCCCGCGCTTGACGCGGGGCCGCAAAAGAACAAGCTTTATTCATATCGCCGGTTCTAATGCGATCCCGCGTCAAACGCGGGAACGAGGCACTTTCGACACCGCCTTTTTTATTGCACGCCGGCTGATGCGGCCCTTATGCCTTCCGGGTCATGTTCTTCCTATATTCAGCAGGCGTAATTCCGTATCGATCACGGAAAACACGATGGAAAGTCCGGACATTACTAAAACCGGAATCATCGGAAACAGCCTGGATTGTATAATTCGCCTCATCCCGCAACAAGAGAACGGAATAATCGATCCGCTTATTATTGATATACCCGTTGAAGTTTGTACCAGCATACGTTTGTATAAATTGCGCAAACGAGTTCTTGAGAATGCCGAAACGCTTAATCAGCGCATCCCGGTTGATATCCGGATCCAAGAACATTTTCTCACTATCGATCGTCATATCCATCAACTCGAAAAGTTTCCGCTCAGATTCAGACGTGTCGGCGGGCAGCTCCTCAGAATCAAATGTGCCGGCGGGCAACTCTTCGGATGCAAACGTGGCAGCCGAATCCAGCATAGCCTTCTTTGCCCGGTGCAATTCTTCCTGGTAATCCAGCATTTCGTCAATCTGTTGCACCAATATCCGGTTCTTCCTTCGCGTAGCACGCAGACTATGGACAATAAAAGAGATGACGGCCAGCGACAGGAAAAGTACAACCAAGGAAGCAATCAGGAAGATGCGTTCCCGGTACAGCTTATCAGCCTGTATCCGTATCTGCTCATTCTTTTCATTTGTTTCATAGAGGGTTGACAGCTCCAGAGCCGCATTGGCTTTGTCCCTGCTGTTCAGGCTATCGGTCACGGCAAGCATCTGCTTACGGGTTTCGGCCAGCGCCTTATAGTCTCCCAGTCCGGCCAGTGCCCTTTCCTCATATTCAAGGGCATAACGCAAATATTCGAAGCTGATCGTTTCACCATTGTCGACATAGCGTTGCTTCTCCTTTCCGATATACTGAAGCGCTTCCTTATACTGTCCGCTATTAAGCAAATATTCAATCCGGATGGGTTCTCCTTCGATTGAAGAAGCATAATTTGTTTCGAGATATTTCAAATAATACTTCCGGGCTGTTTCCTGTTCCCCATTCTGTGCATAAATGCAGGCAAACGCAGCATACTCACTGGCATAGCGCAGATCGCAAAGCCCATCCGGCAAGTCCGGCATTTTCTTCAGCTTATCCATCAGCCGTTCATATTCCGGAAGCAGACCGATCGCAGCCTCATACTTCCCATCTTCCTGGTAAGCCGAAATCAACGTCCCGTATGAATAAAGAAGATCGTCTACATCGTGCCAGTCGCGGGTGGAAGCAACGACTTTCTTCTGTATCTCGATCGCCTGCAGAAAATAGGTTTCAGCCTCCGCCTTCAATCCCATTTTCCTTTTAGCCTCTCCATGCATAAGCATCATATTGGCCTCTCCGCTTTTGTCGCCGATCTCCCGTGCCGACTTTGTCCCCTCTACAACATACCGGATGCAAGCTTCATAATCACTAAGCTGCAAGCAGGCATTAGACATCATATCGAGCAGGCTATATTTCCACATAGGGTCATTCTGGATGAAATCGCTGTGGTATGCTTTATTGGCATAATCGAGTGCAATCCGGTATTGCTCCATACCGTTGTGATAGACCAGGCAACGCAGATAGTCAATCCGGTAAGGCGGCATCTTTTTCAGCTGCTCGGCCTCATCCAGCAAAGCGAGTGCCCGTTTGGGTTCATTGAGACAGATACTCTCGATATATTCATCCGTAAACAGACTGTCCGGGCTGTTCGAAGCGCCAAGGCTGCTCATTTGAATAAGAGAAAAGAATACAAATAAAATACATTGTTTCATCTTCATCTTAGGTTAGTGTTATGTATAGGATTTATTTAAGTTCTCCCAATCCTTCCTCCAGCGTATGCGGAGCATATGCCAGTTCGCGTATGGCTTTTTCGATACTTAATCCGCTATTGCGCGGACGCGGTGTCGCCTCGTTCATCTCTTCCGTCGTAACCGGACGGATCAGAGTGCGGTCCAATCCGAAGTAATCGGCTACACGATAAGCCATTTCAGCAATCGAGAGCCGTTCTCCGCCACAGATATGATAAATGCCGTTATTGCCGGTATGCATCAGCCGCTCCACGCCGTCCACAATATCCGCCACCCAAGTCGGCGTACGGTATTGGTCGGAAACGACCCGTATCTCCTGCCCTGCCTCCAGGCGGTTCTTGACCAGTTGCAGGATATTCCCGTGCTGTCCGGGCAACGCCTTTCCATAGACGACAACCACACGGACGACTGCATAATTACGGCTTATCCCGGCAACTGCCTGTTCTCCCTGATACTTGGTCAGTCCATAATAGTTGACCGGAGCAGGAATATCTTCCTCCGTATAAAGCCGGTCGCTTTTCCCGTCGAACACGAAATCGGTCGACAGATGAATCAGGCGGCTTCCCAGATGTTCACAACAATGCGCCAGGTTCCCGACCGCCGAAACATTGGTCGCATAAGCCTCTTCGCGATGTTGCTCGCAGTAATCGGGGACAGAAAGGGCTGAACAGTTGACCACCACATCCGGACAGACATGGTCGAGCAAAGCCTTGACAGCGGGATAGTCGTTTATATCCACCCGGACAAACGTATGCTTTCCTTCCGGCCGGATATCCGGATGAAAGGAACAGCCAACCACCTCATAGGCTTCATTCCCTGAAAAGCAATCCAGGATTCTCCGCCCGGTAAAGCCGTTTGCTCCGACAACCAATATCTTTTTCATCAGAATGTATAAATCATGACACCCAAGACGCGGTGGTTCGTCACCGAATGGGTATTCTCTATTTTACCGTTCTTCGCATTCATATCGCCATACCAGGCAAGCGACGGGCTGTATTCCAGCCCTAACTTCCAGTGAGGCAGATTGTATGAGAGTTGCAGATTGGTTGTAAACACCTGGTCTACATCCAGTCCAACACCGTAAGTCGGCCCGGCGATCGTCTTCCCCGTTCCCAAGTTCTTCAGATAGCCGACAAAAAGTCCCGGCTTCCACTTCTTGCCGTACACCACATTCAGCCAGGTCATGGAATGGCGGTAAGGCGTATATTCCTGTTCACCCGTCCGCGGGTCTATCGATGTCACGGCATAGCCGCCTAACATACAAGCCTGTGTCAGGTTCGACGCCAGCAAAGTCTTGCCGGAAACCAACCAGTCCTGCGTCGTATATTTGGCATGGGCTTCAAAAGACAAGGCGGTCACCCGCTCGCTTACCTTATATATATGGTCGCCTACCGTTGTCTGCTGACGCGGTTTCAAAGACAGCACTTCCATACCGACACCGGCGATCAGTCCGTCCGCTTTATAATCGGCCGAAACATAGATTTCCGGAATGCAGCTGTTCTTTATATATTCCTCACTCTTCCCGTTCGGCCCGGCAGAGAGATATTGCAACTGCCATATCGCTGCCCCGGTCAGCTGTAAGCCTTTACCGGACGTGTACCGGTAACGAATCATCGGGCTACGGTTAAACGGTTGGAAAGGCGCCCCAGTCGACAGGTTCAGCATCTGCGGAAAGACATCTCCGAACAGCGGATGCCAGGTCTGCCCGATCAACACTGCCGACTTCCCCCAATCCAGGTTGACGTAGGCATGCCGGATACGCAGAACCGCCCAGTTACTACCCGAACCGCGAAAATCCGCCTCTAACTTGGCCGTAGCCACAGCCTTCCCGATATTCGGCCCTTTCAAGTCCACACCCAAACGGGAATACAGCAAATAGAAACTGCCGTTTGCCGTAGCATTCAAGTCCTTCCCATCCGCATCCGGATTCTTGTCTTTCGGATACAGATGGAACAATCCATCCACGATTTCACTGTTAGCACGCGAATTATAAAACAAATCTCCGCGCACTTGCCCGTAAAACTTATAAGAGAAATCCTTCTTCTGAGCATATCCGGCCACCGTCACGCACAAGGCCGCAAAAAGTAGTAAATATCTTTTCATTTCTTTTTGTTCGAATCGCCTACAAAGGTAAGGAAGATTCGGTCTTTTCACAAAAATAAAATCACTCTATTCGAAACTAAAGTGTCTGCGGTCGAAACTAAAGTTTCAAGGCAGGAAACTAAATTTTCGTCCCGTGAAACTTTTGTTCCATAGGCATGAAACTTTAGTTTCAAAGGGAAGAACTGTTTGAAACTAAAGTTCCAGCACATCATGACATGTGAAACTTTTATAACAGGAAAATGAGCAAGAACAGATTTGAACAGTTTTTACGCAGATAGAGCAGGGAACGGTACAGCAGATTCTCGACTGTGCGGACAGACAGGTCGAGGCGTTCCGCTATCTCAGCCGCTTTCAGCCCTTCGAGATAAGACATCCGGAAAACTTCCCGGCTTCTTTCGGGCAACTCGGCAACCTTTTTCATCAACAAGTCCAAGAGGTCCTGCCGCATGAAAAGTTCGTCGGAAGCCTCAAAGAAATCGAGTTCTTCCAGTTTGAGCTGGAGGGCGCGATGGTCGATGATATCCTGCTCCATACTCACACGGCGGAGATGATCCAGGCAGGCATTCCGGACGGAGACATAAAGCACGCGCTTCAAATCGTTCTCCGGCAGACGGAATACCTGCTTGTCCCACAGTTTCAGGAACACGTCATGAACAACATCTTCTGCAAAAAAGCCGGAAACAAACTTTTCTGCAAAACGCATCAACATCGGAGCATACTCCATATAGATGTGCTGATACTGATCCATGTTCTGAGACGCGTCACCCATACTTGCAAATATAGACAAAAACCTTTAATTATTCGTTAACAGACACCTCGTGTATGCCTGGCTGATCGAATTTTACAGATTCCACCTTTCCGGTAACAGCATTCATGCATTGAATCACATCCCCTTCTGTATTCTGCACTTTTACAGTCCAGCCGTTGCCATTTCTTTCGATAGACAAGACATCGGTCGTATTGGATGCCGGCATGACTGCCAATCCTTCAGAACAGTGGATTGTCTCAATATGATAACGGCGGACGGAAACAGGGAATTTCCTGCCATTATAGACAAAGGTAGCCGGACGCTGATCCCGGTCGCTCGACCAATCGGCATTCAGCAAATAAATAGTACGGTGGCCGGGACTGTCCCAAGCGGTAAAACCGACGGAAGGAGATGCTTCCATCCAGCCTTTGTCCGCCTCTTCGCCGGCGGTTTTTCCAGCAATCTCTTTCATGGCTGCGACATAACCGGCTTGCAGGTTCGTTTCGGCCGGATAGGCTTTCTGCGGGAAATAGACAATCTTGCCCAGACCGTAAGCGATCTCTGTTTTTGCGGTCAACTGTTGATAGTTGTCACCCAACATCTCGCGGATTACGGCATCATCGGCCGGGAAGCGGACAGGCTGGTCCGGTTGCAGTTCGGCATTCAGATGGGCAGCCGACAGCAGAAGTGTCCCGCCATTGAAGACAAAGTCCCGGATACGCAGGAAATCGCCCGCGTCATAACTGTTCCATCCTAAGAATACCAGCGCCTTATACCGGTTCATCACATCCTGCGGAGCCTCGACGGGCAACAGGTCGACCGTTCCGTAAGGCGTAGAAGTGAACCAACCTTCCGGGCCGCATCCGTCCACGATATTATCCGGATAAAAGACACGGAGCAGGTCGAAGCTTTCACAGGCCTTATCGAACTTCCATTTGTCACCTTTCTGCGACCACAAACTACCGCGCCCGAAAGATTTCCAGGCATCATTGCGCCCCTGGATCACGGCTATGTTACTTTTCAGATCGCCGCGACGGGAATGTGTTTCCACGAAGTTCAGCATCTGATGCTGGGCGAACAGATGCTCCTTGCCGGAAACCGAATAGCGGTCGTTCATGTATTCATCCGTCCACAGCGCCTCTTCCGTATTCATGTGGGAAGAGCCATGCATATAGGCAACAGCCAGCGACATATACAAACGCAGGGAATGCTTCGGATCGGTAAACGGTCCCGAGCCCCATTGCATGGCGTGAAGCGTGCCGTAAAGCGGACGGCTGTATGCACGCGACGCTCCGCGCAACGAAGAGAGGATGATTTCTTCCGGCCCGTACATCTGCTCGGCTCCCAACCAGTTATAGCCGGCCTGATACAGATAGCGAAACAAGGTGGACGGCCCTGTATGGCGGGTGCTTTCTCCTTTCGAATAGCGGAAATTGGAAACGAGTTTGCGGGCGCCGTCGGCCATATCCGTCACGCCTTCCGGATCATAATGGATAAAGATTCCGTGATCGGTATAAATCGGGCGGTGCTTGGCAAAGATCCCGCCGTAAGGGCGGTTGCGGGCTGCCATGTCGGAGAACACTCCCTGATAGAGGAAATGTTGCCAGTAATAATATCCGCCGTCATTCTCATGCGCCTGTTTGCCGCGAAACATCGGAGAGGCGAGGGTTTCCAACGACGGGTTGATCCGGCTGCCTGCGAGTGTACGGCCTTCCACTTGCCAGGCATATGGTATTTTCAGTTGATCCAGCAGCTTGGTATAATGCCCGATCACAGCAGGGTCTGCAATCCGGAAGCCGCTCCATTGGTAAGAAGGGCGGAACTGGTACCAGTTGCCGATCCGGTTGGAGATATACCACTTAAAGAAATAATCGTACGGCGTATATTGCTTGTCGATATAGATTTCATCGCCGGACGAGAGATAAATCTGCTCTGCCTCCTTATCGATCACCTGGCGCACTTCCGCCTGCTCCGTACGGCTGCCGTCGTCAAACACTAACGGGACGGCATGGCCGGCTTCACCGGCACGCAATTCGACGACATGCAAGCCGGGCTCTTCAAACATACATTCCTGTTCGGCCGGCGTAACCGCACCGGCGGCTTTTACTTTCAGGCAGACATTCGGCTTGTTGGTTTCCACCAAAATACCGAAAGAGGCATTCTTCGTCACATATTCGGGCACGGAAATCACTTCGTAGTCGCGGGCAGTCTCTTCGATAATCTCCAACCCGCGCAGTTCATACGCATAGGCGGCACGGTGAGGTTCTTTCAAGAGCGTCAGCCTGATCTCGCCATTCCCTTGCACAGAGGCGGGCAGCGGAATATAGAAGTCTGCAACATCGGAGGCGCGGTCGAAGATATTCCCTTGAAAAACAGTCTTGCCATCAAATTCAAGCTTCCACATCGGCCAACTTCGGGTTGCCAGGTTGCAACCGATCCAGTAATTATAATTGTCCGTCTTCTGAGCGAACTTGGTAAAAGGAATCGAACAAACCACCTTCTTGTTTTGCGTCAGACGGGGCGCTTCCACCCAGCATTCGCCACTGAAACGGGTGCCGCCAACACGGAGGAAAGCACAGGCTACATTCTCCGGCAAGGAGAAGGTCTGCGACACCGCCTGATATTTTCCCGTACCGGCCGGAACCGGCATATAAAGCAAAGAGTCCGGCTTGTCGTAAATATCGTCGGCAGCCCGTCCCGGCTTCCGGTAGAACAACTCGATCGCGACGCCGAAATCACCGTCCGGAGAGAGGGTCAGGTCTTGTTTCTTTACAACCGGAAGCGTAACTGTCAGCTCGCCCGGTTGCAACAATTCGCCGGAAATACGGTAATAGGCATGACGCTCGAAAGGATCGTTTTCACCTTTGAAGTAGAGTGAATAGCGGTCTTTCTTCCGGATAATGGAATCGAGATTGTCATCGATATAGAACTCGGACCTGCGGAACATCTCTTCCCCTCTGCTTTGAAAGGGTGCAGGCATCTGAACACCGCCGATCACGCGCAGGAACTTCCGCACAGGGATTCCGGATTGACCGAAAGATACAGGCTCGGAGAGGCTTTGCCCGGGTTGAAGAAGGTATGCTTTTTCTCCTCCGGAAGGGGTGAAAATGACTGTTCTTGTCTCTTTCCAGGAAGAAACAGCATACACCTGAAGCACGGAAAGGGCTATCAGGCATAAAAGGATACATGTTTTTTTCATACTGACTTAATGGTGATGTTTTTCGTTTAAACTACTTCCCAAAAGTACGATTTATTTCCGTATTATTATAACTCATAGTTTTTATGTACTTTTGTGCATCCTAATTAGAAGTATTAAGGCTGCAGAGATGATAGTTGTTAGAGACACGGAGATATTGAAAGGTAAAAGACTGGTAGCGACTATCGGTTTTTTTGACGGGGTTCATTTGGGACACTGTTTTCTGATTCATGAACTGAAGCAGGTGGCTGAAGCCGCCGGATTGCCTTCCGCCGTCATCACGTTCCCCGAACATCCGCGTGCAGTCTTGCATTCGGACTATCAGCCGAAGCTACTCAATTCGTTCGAAGAGAAGCTGAAACACCTTGATTCCACGGGGATCGACTACTGCATCGTACTGGATTTCACCCTCGCACTGTCGCGCCTGAGTGCCAAAGAGTTTATAATGTCCGTACTGGCAAACCAATTGCAGGTCGGCACGTTGCTGATCGGCTACGACCACCGCTTCGGACATAACCGGGAAGATGGCTTCGAGCAATATGTCGCTTACGGGGAAGCTTGCGGCATCCGGGTCGTAAAAGCCTCACAATACAGCGAAGGGGAAGCGGCAGTCAGTTCTTCCGAAATACGCCGGCTTCTTACGGAATGCAAGGTGGAAGAGGCAGCCCGCCTGCTGGGTTATCCGTACCAGTTGAAGGGGCGCATCGTCAGCGGTTACAAAGTAGGCCGCAAATTAGGCTTTCCGACTGCCAACATACAAGTGGACGAGCCGTTCAAGATCATTCCGGGGATCGGTGTCTATGCGGTCCGGGTCTACCTGAACGGACTGCGTTACAAAGGCATGCTCTACATCGGCAACCGCCCGACATTGGACAACGGAGACAACATCACGTTAGAAGTAAACATCCTGAACTTCTCCGGCGATATCTACAATAACGAAATAACTGTCCAGTTCATCAACCACGTACGAGGCGACATCAAATTCAACTCCCTCGACGAACTGATCGCTCAGTTAGGAAGGGACCGGGAGACGGTGGATAAAATATTAACTCATTAAACAAAGGAGAGCTGTCTATGGACGATCTTAAAAATGATATTGAACAAAAATTCATTGAAGATATAAAGTCTTTATTGGCTCATGCACGTTCCGGTATAGCGAAACAAATCAATGTGACTATGGTTGCGACCTATTATGAAATAGGTAAACGTATTGTAGAACAGGAACAGAACGGACATACAACAGCGAAATATGGGGATTATTTATTATCCAAGCTCTCTGAATCACTATCAAAAAGTTTTGGTAAAGGTTTTTCAAAAAGAAATTTAGAATTAATCCGCCAGTTCTATCTGACTTATAAGAATGCGAAATCAGTGATTTCGCATTCTTTAAGCTGGACACACTATATCCGCCTTATGCGCATAGAAGACGAGGCAGAACGGAATTTTTACGAAATAGAATGTCAAAATAACGGATGGAGTGTCAGAGAACTGAACCGCCAATTCGATTCTGCATTATATCAACGGCTTGTATTAAGCCGGGATAAAGAAAAAGTAATCGAGTTGTCGGAAAAAGGACAAATCATCGAAAAACCAGAAGATGCTTTAAAAGACCCTTACATATTAGAATTTACAGGATTACCAGAATCACCATCATACAGCGAGACTGAACTTGAAGAGGCCTTGATAGACAAGTTACAAAACTTTCTGCTGGAGCTTGGCAAAGGTTTTGCTTTTGTAGGTCGTCAAGTGCGATTCACATTCGAAGAAGAGCACTTTAGGGTCGATTTGGTATTCTATAATCGTTTACTACGATGCTTCGTGCTAATCGATTTGAAAATAGGCCAACTAAAGCATCAGGATTTAGGGCAAATGCAGATGTATGTACATTATTATGACCGCTTTGTCAAATTAGATGAAGAAAATAAAACTATTGGAATTATACTCTGCAGAGATAAAAAAGACACATTGGTTGAGATTACTTTACCTGAAAATAATAATCAAATCTTTGCCAGTCGTTACCGTACTGTACTACCCAGCAAAGAAGAATTGGCTCAACTTATAGAAAGTAAAAATAACTGATAAACACATATTATGTACTACGATGCAATTGACATATTGAAAGGGATGATTGCCCGGCCTTCTTTCAGCAGGGAAGAGACGGATGTTGCTGATTTCTTGCAACAGACCTGGGAAAAGGCAGGGCATAAGGTGAACCGCAAAGGGAATAACCTGTGGCTGACTGCTCCCGGATTCGATCTGGACAAACCGACTTTGCTGCTTAATTCCCATATCGATACCGTCAAACCGGCTTCCGGATGGACGAAGGACCCGTTCACGCCAGAAGAAACGGAGGACGACCGCCTGTACGGACTTGGCAGTAACGATGCCGGAGCAAGCGTCGTATCACTGTATGAAGCGTTCAGGGCATTGTCGGAAAAGGAACAGCCTTACAACCTGATCTTCTTAGCTTCCTGCGAAGAAGAGGTTTCGGGAAAGAACGGACTGGAGAGTGCGCTTGCTAACCTGCCTCCTATCTCTTTTGCCGTTGTCGGCGAACCGACAGGGATGCAACCGGCTGTGGCGGAAAAAGGGCTGATGGTGCTGGACTGTGTCAGTACCGGCAAGTCCGGACATGCCGCCCGCAACGAAGGTATCAACGCCATCACACTCGCCATGAAAGACATCGAATGGTTCAACACATACCAATTCCCGGAAAAGAGCGACTTCCTCGGCCCGGTAAAGATGAGTGTGACAATTATACATGCCGGCACGCAGCACAACGTCGTTCCCGACCGCTGCGAATTTACCGTCGACATCCGCACGAATGAGTTCTACCCGAACGAGAAACTGTTCGAGCTTATCAAGCCGCAAGTCGGCTGTGAGATAAAAGCCCGCAGCTTCCGTCTCAACTCCACCCGTACGGACTTGCAACACCCTTTTGTGCAACGCGCCATTGTGATGGGAAAAGAGCCTTTCGGCTCTCCGACACTAAGCGACCAGGCGTTGATGCCTTTCCCTTCCGTCAAGATAGGGCCGGGAAACTCCGCCCGTTCACACGCCGCCGACGAATATATCGGCCTGATGGAAATCAGGGAAGCCATAGACACGTATATCAAACTGCTTAATCAATTAAAAATTGAAAGTTGAAAACTGAAAATAAACAAGTCTCCTCGTTGCTTATTCCTCTTTCTTTTCAAACTTTCAACTTTTAATTTTCAACTTTCAACTAATATGAAGGATCTCTTTGGAACCATCGGAACCCGTTACCTGATTGCTATCCTGAATCTGGCTTTGATCTTCGTCAATGCCAAGGTGCTGGGAGTGGAAGGTGTCGGACTGGTCGGACTGATCCTGGCGGCAGTAAGCATCTCGACGATGTTTTGCGGGATACTTGCAGGCAACACGATTGTCTATTTCATGAACCGCTATTCCCTGCAAGCCGTCTTCCTGCCTTCCTATTGCTGGACACCAGTCGGGGCAGGAATCGCCTGTTGCGGCATGGCTGTTGCAGGACTACTGCCCGAAGGGTATGCCGCTGATATTTATATTCTTTCCATCCTTACCTCGCTGGTTGCCGCCAACTCCCGTTTTCTGCTCGGGAAGAATCATATAAAAGGATTCAATCTCACTTTCATCCTGCAGGGAGGACTTCTTTTCTTTGTCCTGCTACTCCTCTACTACGGATTAAAGATACAGGATGTTTCCGCTTATCTCTGGGGAATGTATCTCACGAACGGGATTGCCTTCCTTGTCAGCCTTCTGTTGCTGCTTCCTTTCCTCAAACAGAAAAAGGAAGATCCCAGAAAAGGACGTTCGCTTACGGCACTGCTGAAAGAGATGTTTGCTTATGGTCTATGGGGAAGCGCTGACAATATCGCTGAAATCCTGACAACACGCCTTAACTACTTCCTGATCAAACGCTTTGCCGGGTTAGGTAGCGTCGGGTTGCTGGATGCCGGAACCAAGGTTTCGGAAAGCGTCTGGCACATCAACCGCAGCATCGGTTATATTGAATACAGCCGTGTCGCCCAGGCAAACGATCTTGCCGAACAGAAACAGATTACATTGCGCTTCTTCAAGCTCACATTCTGTGTCGTAACATTTGCCACAGGCTGCATCCTCCTGATACCGGAATGGGTGTACACGGATTACCTTTTCAGTGCGGAATTTGCCGGAATACGGAAAGTCATAACCGGGCTTGCAGCTGGAATCATCGCCCTGGCCTGCAACAGCATCCTGAGCCAATACTTCATCGGAAGCGGGAAGATACGTTACAGCGCCGGAAGCTCGTTTGTCGGTTTACTCGGTCTGCTCGTTTCGGGCTACCTGCTTATCCCGGTTTACGGGGTAGTCGGTTCCGCCGTCAGTTCAAGCATTGCCTTCTGCGCCATGTTGACATTCTCTGTCGCTATCTTCTGTCGCAAAACGGATACGCGGTTGAAGGAGTTTCTTATTAACAAGGAAGATATAAGATTTGTGCTACAGAAACTTAAGCAAAAGTAGTCCCTATGTCATTGCGGGCTTGCCCCGCAACCTCATACTAAACTAATACAACAATCAGGATGAGATGGCGGGTGCAGTCATCCCGGACTTGATCCGGGACCGCCAAGACACAGACACTATCAAGATGTATTTGAAGACTACATATCAATCCAGCCAAGGAGCAGGATTGAGTTTCGTTTTTTCCTTCCAAAGCTGGAAATGGAGGATCGTTGCGTTGCCGTCTTCGGTATCGGTAAAGATCTTGCCGATGGCCTGCCGGGTGCTGACCTTATCGCCAGCCTTTACATACACCTGGCTCAGGTTGCTATAAACAGTCAGATAGTTACCATGCCGGATAATGACCGAATTATTATAGCCCGGCACCACGAATACACGCGTCACTTCACCATTAAACACCGCACGGGCATCTGCACCCGGAGAGGTCTGGATGTCGATACCGCTGTTATTCGTACGGACATATTTCAATTCCTGGTGTTGCTGTTCGCCAAAGGTAGCCACAATCGTATGGCGGCCGGAGACGGGATAAGGCAGGCGCCCTTTATTGCCGGCAAAGTTGTCGGACAGTTGTTTCTCGGCTTTCGTCATGGCATATCCGCCCTTCGTATCGGCAACACGCTCTTCGCGCACCGGCTCTGTTTCGGGTTTTGTATCCGGGACTTTCTTACCTGAAGCAGCTGCTTTTTCACGCGCCAGCCGATCCCGTTCGGCACGGGCGGCACGCTCGCGGGCTGCTTTGGCTTCGGCCTCGGCACGGGCTATTTCGGCGGCAATCTGCTTTTCGATCTGGCGGTTCAGGGCATCGGCCTGTTGTTTCTTCTTCTTCAGGTCGGCTTGCAATTGCTTTTGTTTCTTGTTGAGTTGCTGCACTTCGGCCTTCTGGCTGGACTCTTCCGTCTGCAACTTGCGGCTTTCGTCTTCACGTGCACTCAACAAAGCATTCTTTTCGGAACGGGTCTTTTCCAGTTCCTTCTGCTTATAAGCGATTTCCTTCTGTTTGTCGATTATCTCGGAAGCCTGCCTCTTCTGCCAGTCGGCATACTCACGCAGGTAACGCATGCGGCGGAGGGATTGCGCAAAATTGTCGGCCGAAAGGATAAACAGCAGCTTATCTTGCGAACTGCGCCGTTTATACATGCTTTGCACCGATTTCCCGTAATTCTGCCGTTTACCGCCCAACTCCTTTTCCAACTGCGAGATCTCGCGGCGTGAGGCGGCAATCTGTTTGTCGATCTCGCCGATCTCCTGGTTCAGCAGGCTGATCACCTGTTTGCGGGAAAGGATTTGTTTGGAGAGCAGGTTTAGGCGGTTCAACGAGTTACGCGCCGTCTGCCGCGCTTCGTCTAAAAGCTGGTTGGTCATCTCGATCTCGGCAAGCGCAGCCTTACGTTGCTTTTCAAGTTCACGAACCCTTGCGGAGTTCTGTGCACAAGCAGCGCTTACCGACAAGACGAATATGACGAACCAGAGAAATCTCATTTACATTTTAGTATTACTCAATGACTTGATAATCTGTGCCAACGTAATCCGATTATATTTGGCCGGTATGGAGAAGTCCATCTTTACCGGGACATTTGTCTGCACACGCGAGAAATGCATGGTAATGCCGCCTTGTGAAGCGCCTTCCTTCAGCACCTGCACATCCATCTTCATCGGGAACGGTTGGCCGTCCGCCATACGGAAATCGGTATAATTCCATTGCAGGGCGTAACGGTCGGAAGGATCAGAAATACCGGTGGAAAGTATCTTCTCTTCCCCGTCCGCCATAAAGGTGTACAGCAACCCCATGACATCCTTGACCTGTATCTCGGCTGCCGGACCGTCCTGCTTCAATTTGAAGCGGCTATACTGTTTCGGACTGATCGTCTGTTGTCCGGGCAGGAACAACTGGTTGGTGAAAAGAGCCTGGAGATTATAGAAGTTGAAATCGATCGGCATCTGTCCTTTCAGGTTGGCATAGTTGTCGGCTACATAACGCTTATTCATCCGGTCGATCACCTTCACACTGTCCACACTGATCTCGGCACGAAAGACTTCGATCCCTAAAAACGGCTGTACGGAGAGCTGGAAAGCACTGTCTTTCACCATCTTCAGGTCGACACGCGAACTCATGCTGTTTCCCGGCAAGTTCAAATCCACATTCAAGCGGGCAGTCAACGTCTCATAGCGGAATGCCTGTTCCTGCACCAGCTCGAAAAATTCGTTGTGCGCTTTCGCCCCGCCGGCTTCGACGGTCCCTACTTTTTTAGTCGTCTTACAACCCGTCAGAAGCAGAGCTGTAAAAAGGACGAATGCAAGGGCAAGATGAGTCTTATTCATTCGGAACCTCCTCTTCTATATAAGTTTCTTCCGCAATCTTGCGGTCCAGCACGTCGCTTACTTTTCCCATCTCTTTGGCTTTCTTCCACTGCTCGAGGGCCTTTTCCTTATCGCCGCTCATAAAGAGGATGTCGCCGTAGTGGTCTATCAGTTCCGTACTTTTAGTCGTATCGTTAGCCAGCGCATTCTCGATATAGATTTTCGCCAGCGTATAATTGCCCTGTACAAAGAATATCCAGGCATAAGTATCGAGATAAGTCGAGTTGTTCGGTTCCAGTTTCACCGCCAACGCACTCATTCGTTCCGCCTTTTTCAGGTCTTTCTTTTCCAAAGAGAGGAAATAGGCGTAGTTGTTGAGGACGACTACATTCTTATCATTGTATTTCAGAGCGTCATCATAGGCTTTATAGGCTTCCGGCATATTCTTGATCTGATAGTAGATATCGCCGATCTGCCCATAGAAATCAGACTTCAGGCCCACGTTTGTTTCCGGGATAATATCCAGTCCCGCCCTGTAAGTGTCGAGCGCATCCTGGTATTTCTCCTGTTGGAAATAAGCGATTCCGAGGTAGAAATAATATTCCGGAGCATCCGGGAAGAGTTCCTGGCAGCGGGTGCAGATACGGATCACTTCAGGAATATCCTCCGATTTCAACGCCAGATTCAGGAGCTGCTGCCAGGCTGTGGCATCCGACGGCTCCATCTCGGTAATCAGCTGGAACTGGAAACGGGCTTCGTCGTTCTTCCCCTGTGCGATAAGCAAGCTGCCGTACATCTGTTTCAGGTCAATATCTTCGGGATGCTGTTCTAACAAGGTCTGGAACAGGGCGTTCGCACTTTCCGTTCCTTTCTTGGTCTGTTGCAGTTTGAGGATATAGCGGGAAAGGATGCCGACTTTCGTTTCGACGTCCAACTTATCGTTTACCAGCGCATTGCGTATCTGTGTCTCGGCAGCGTCCTTATCGCCCACCACCTCGTAGTAGTTTGCCATCGAGACGATGTAATAGGGACTTTCCGGATCGATAGCGTGCGCCTTTTTGTAATATTCCAACGCTTTAATAGTGTCGTTCTTTTCCAGGTGCAAATCTCCCAAAATGATCTGGTAACGGGATTCCATCGGGAACTTGGCGGCCAGCTTTTCCACCTCTTTGAAGGCGTTGCCGGTTTGCTCCAAAGCATTATAGAGCTTGTATTTCTGCATCGAAAGCGCTTCACTCATACCGATCGACGACTCGAGCGCATCATAGGCATCGATTGCCTCGCCCAACTCGCCTTCCTGCGTGAGTGCATCCGCTAAGTAGTAGTTCAGTTCCGGCTTCCCGGGATAATCCTTTACCAGCTTCTTATACTCTTCAGCTGCTTCGCCGAACATGCCGAGATTACGGCTCATTGTTGCCAGCGCCAGGCGGTAAGTGAAGTTATCGGAACTGTAGGCGACCGCCTTCCGCAGCATATCCAACGACTTCTCCGGACGGTTCAGCTGGGCATAAAAGGAAGATAGTTCGTATAACACGGCCGAAGCGGTCGAGTCGATTGCCAGACAATGGTTAAAAGCATCGTAGGCGGCATCGAACTTTCCTGCCGTCTTCAAGTTTAGTCCTTCATAAAAGAAGTAGTCGAATTTCCGCTGGTCAGCCGCACTGATCCGGGCTGCCTTTTGCGGTGCCTCCGTCGCGGAGTCCTGCGCCATCAGCGGCCGGATGCCTACTGCCAGCAAGATAAAAAGAGATATCGTAATCAGCTGTCTTAGCATCGCTTTTTTAATTTTTAATTCTCAATTCTCAATTATTTCCCCGTGTGTCCGAATCCACCCGCTCCCCGTTCAGTGTCGTCCAGCGCTTCGACGGGTTGCCAGGCCACCTGGCTATGGGTTGTGATAACCATCTGGCAGATACGTTCGCCGTCATTGATGGTGAATGGGTCGGAGGAGAGATTAATCAGGATAATACCGATCTCGCCGCGATAGTCGGCATCGATTGTGCCCGGCGTGTTCAGCAGTGTAATACCATGCTTCAATGCCAAGCCGCTGCGGGGGCGCATTTGGGCTTCGTATCCTTCCGGCAGTGCGATATACAATCCGGTCGGGATCAATTTACGTTCAAGCGGTTTCAACACAACCGGTTCTGTCAGGTTTGCACGGATATCCATTCCGGCCGAGAGCGGAGTTGCATACTGTGGCAACGGATGGTGTGACTTATTTATAATTTTTACTTCCATAAACTCTTTTATTTCCGGGCAAATTTACACAAATATCCCTGATTACCATTCCTAACGGCTTTCATTATTCTTTAAATAATGCTTATCGTTCGTTACCGGGTTAGTCAAGATCGCCTGTAAAATGGTTTTGCAGTACTTCATGGGAGTATAGTGCCGTACAAGAAGGAACAACCCGGCAGATAGAATGAATCATGCGGCACGTGTGGTTCCTCAACACCTGCCCGCTATTCATGTCACAACTGTGAAACAAAAGAAACCCAGCTGTAACACAGAAGGAGGACAGTTGTGACATGAAAAGAATACGGTTGTGACATGCAATAGAAGACCGGAGAAAAGATTGAAAGATTCGGGAGGCAAATTAATTTACCCAATCCCCATTCTCCTTGATCAACTGGATCAGGCGTTCCACCGCTTCCTCTTCCGGGATATTTTTCAGGACACATTCTTTGCCTTTGTAGAGGCTGATGCGGTTCTTGCCGGCACCGACATAGCCGTAATCGGCATCCGCCATCTCGCCGGGACCGTTCACGATGCAGCCCATAATACCGATCTTCAGGCCTTTCAGGTGAGAAGTGGCCTCTTTGATTCGGGCGATTGTCGTTTGCAAGTCGTACAGCGTACGGCCGCAACTCGGACAGGAGATATACTCAGTCTTGCTGATACGGGTACGTGTTGCTTGCAGGATGCCGAACATACAGCTGTCCGTCGTCATGGCTTCGCAGCCTTCGTTGTGCAACATGATACCGTCGCCGAAACCATCCAGAAGCAGCGTTCCGAAATCGGCCGCCGACTTCAGTTGCAACGCTTCGACATCCGTCTCCCTGTAATCGCGATGAAGGATGACAGGCACGTCGCAGCCGGCTGCCAACAAACGGTGCATGGCGGCACGCTGCGCACCGACACCGTTCCGGTGGTATGTGCTCAAAACTACAATTACGGATTTATCCTGTTTCAGGACTTCGATCACCCGGTCGGTCAGATCACTATATGTCAAACGGATAAACTTCAGCGGAGTGGAATAGTTCTTCAACTCTTCGACTTCCGAAGCGATGAAGAAAGGATATGCATTCGGACGTTCTTTCCAGAAATGGGCATCCACCAGGAGGCGGAAGCTGTCGGGCAGGTTGTCCGGGTCTTCCTTACCGATATATATATAGTCAGGCAGAGACGCATAGTCAAATTCAAAATCACCGTTACTGCGATCGGAGATGACAACAGGCGGGAAGTTCCCTCCGATCCCTTCCGTCGCACGGCTACTGCGGCGATCGGCATAGACCGGATCATAGCCGGAAGCAGGGGAAGCCTCAATCGGCTCATGCCCCTCGCGTTCGAGGATATAATCGACTAACTTGCGGGCTACCGGAATCTCGGCTTCCGGGTCTTCACTCAAGGATACGCGGATCGTATCGCCTATCCCGTCGGAAAGCAAGGTTCCGATACCGACAGCGCTCTTGATACGTCCGTCTTCGCCGTCACCGGCTTCCGTCACGCCGAGGTGCAAGGGATAATGCATATCTTCGGCTTCCATTGTCCGGACCAGCAGGCGGACGGTTTTCACCATGACAACCGTGTTGGAGGCTTTAATGGAAATCACCACGTCGGGGAAGTTCTCATCCCGGCAGATACGCAAGAATTCCATACAGGAGGCAACCATGCCTTCGGGAGTATCGCCGTACCGGCTCATAATGCGGTCGGACAGCGAACCATGATTCACGCCAATGCGGATGGCGGTTCCGTGTGCTTTACAGATGTTAAGGAATGGCACGAAACGGTCGCGTATCTTCTGCAACTCTGCAGCATATTCCTCATCGGTATATTCCAGCAGGTCGAATGTCTTTACCTTGTCGACATAGTTTCCGGGATTGATACGGACTTTCTCCACTTCTTCGGCTGCGGCATCGGCTGCACGCGGATTGAAATGGATGTCGGCTACCAGCGGAGTGGTGTATCCGGCTTCATTCAGTTGCTTGCGTATCACGCCCAAGTTGCGGGCTTCGCGTTCTCCCTGGGCGGTAAAACGCACATACTCCGATCCGGCCTCGATCATGCGGATGGCCTGGCGTACGGCGGCATCGGTATCCATCGTAGAAACGTTTGCCATAGACTGGATACGAATCGGATTGTCACCCCCGAGCGGGGTGTTACCGATATGAACGACTGAGGATTTACGACGACTGTAGTTAAAAAAATGTTCCATTCTTTCAATTGACAATTGAAAATGGACAATTGACAATTGGAAAGAGACAAGAAACGCAAAGCGTTAAGATATCGCTTGTCGCAATTGTCAATTGCCAATTGTCAATTGTCAATTAATTAGTTTTATACTTAAAAGAAACCTTCGCCAGCTCTTCGTTGGCTTTCACGATTTTCTTTTTCAAGTTTTCCTTGTAAGCGGCCAGCTTGCCTTCGAGCTGTTCGTCTCCAACGGCAAGCATCTGGACTGCCAGGATACCGGCATTCAGGGCACCGTTGATACCGACAGTGGCAACTGGGATTCCCGGAGGCATCTGTACGATAGCCAACAAAGCGTCCATTCCGTCCAGCGTCGAATTGATAGGCACACCAATTACGGGCACAGTCGTCATGGAAGCAATCACACCACACAGGTGGGCAGCCATTCCGGCAGCCGCAATAATCACTTTGATACCGCGTCCTTTGGCTCCTTTGGCAAAAGCCTCTACTTCAGCGGGTGTGCGATGGGCAGACAAGGCGTGCATCTCGAACGGGATTTCCATCTCGTCGAGCAGTTTGGCTGCTTTTTCCATTACGGGCAGATCCGAAGTACTGCCCATGATAATGCTTACTACAGGTGTCATTTTGCGATCAGTTGTTCATATTCGGCAGCAGACATCAGCGCGTCCAGTTCGGAAGGATCAGAGATCGATATCTTGATCAGCCATCCGTTGCCATAAACATCTTCATTCACCAATTCGGGTTTGTCGTCCAGCTCGGCGTTTGCTTCGATCACTTCACCGCTAACCGGCATAAACAAATCGGATACAGTCTTCACAGCCTCGATAGTACCGAAAACTTCTTCTTTTTCAACTGTTTCTCCTTCTGTTGTAATATCGACGAAAACGATTTCGCCAAGTTCGCCTTGTGCATAATCAGTAATACCGACATAAGCTACATTGCCTTCTACACGGATCCATTCATGATCTTTTGTGTACTTTAAATCTGCAGGAAAATTCATAATCTTAGTGTTTTTATTAGATGAATAAATAGATATAACTTAAAAATGATGCAACAAAGGTACATATAAATCCGAGACAAAACCCGGCATATACCTGCATAGGCGTATGTCTTTTCAAAAAGATGCGCGAAGTGCCGACCAGTCCGGCAATCACGATCACGACAATAAAGGCCCAATAAGGGTTTATCAGGTGGATACGCGCCACTCCCATAATGCCGCCCAGTAGGCCGCCGATACCGATCGCATGGGCGCTGATCTTCCAGAAAAAGTTAATCAGCAATGCCAATATCAACGATACGCAAGCCCCTAAAAGTAAGGATATAAACCAGAACGGCAACATCATCTTATACATGTAGAAGGCGCAGACCATGATCGAAGTGATAAAGATCAGGTAAGGCACCACGCGTTCGTGGCGGTCGGACAGCTCCATATCGACTGCCGCCCCGTTTTTCACCATCAGAAAGATGAAAGCTCCGGGTATGACCGCCGTCGACAGGAAAGCACCGCCGGCCAGCAACAGCTTCATTGTCGGCGGATAGATCGCCAGATAGGTGAAAGACAGTGCCAGCACGACACCATACGTCACCATCAGCAACGGATGAAACATCCCGGATATGATATTTGCAAATAACTTCATAACGCTTCAAATTTATATTTCTTTTCTGAGCCGTGCAACCGGAATGCCCAATTGTTCGCGGTATTTGGCTACCGTACGGCGGGCGATGATGTAACCTTTTTCCTTCAGGATGGAGGCCAGTTCCTCGTCGGTAAGCGGCTTGCGCTTATCTTCGCCGTCGATATGCTCTTTCATAATCTTTTTCACCTCGCGGGTGGATATTTCTTCGCCACTGTCGGTCTGCATCGATTCGGAAAAGAAGTATTTCAGCGGATAGATACCAAAATTCGTCTGCACGTACTTACTGTTGCTCACACGCGAGATGGTCGAAATATCATATCCGGCCCGTTCCGCCACATCTTTGAGGATCATCGGACGCAGGGTCGCTTCGTCGCCGGTCAGGAAGAAGTCGCGTTGCAGGAGAATGATTGTCTCCATCGTGCGCTGCAAGGTTTCCTGGCGTTGGCGGATGGCATCGATAAACCATTGGGCGGAGTCGAGTTTCTGCTTTACGAACTGGACAGCCTCCTTCATCTTGGATGTCTGGTTTGCCTTGTTGCCGGCATAGTCCTGGAACATCTCGGCATATTCGCGGCTGATGCGCATATCGGGAATCCCCCGGTTATTCATGCTCAGGATCAGTTCACCATTGACAGCTTCCACCACAAAGTCGGGAATCACCTGGCTCAAAGCTGTCTCCATAGAACCGCCCCAACTACCGCAAGGTTTAGGATCGAGGGTTGTTATTTCGTGAATGGCTCGTTTCAGGGCAGCTTCGTCTATATCCAATCCGCGGATAATCTTATCGTAATGCTTACGGGTAAACTCATCAAAATAGTCGGTCAGCATACGGATTGCCAATTCCGTATCGGGCGTTTTCTCGCGACGGGCCAGTTGTAGCAAAAGGCATTCCTGCAAGTTGCGGGCAGCCACGCCTGCCGGATCGAAATCCTGTATAATGGTCAGGACTTCGCCGATCTCTTCTTCTGTCACGTCCTGGCCCGCCTGGAATACCAGATCATCTGCAATGGCAGACAGGTCACGGCGCAGATATCCGTCGTCGTCTATGTTTCCGATAATATATTCGCCGATCTTTATCTGTTTCTCCGGCAAATCGCGCAAGCCAAGCTGCTGGAGCAGATATTCATTGAGGGACTCGCTGACTGAAAAGGGTACGTCTTCTTTCCGTTCGACACGCTCGCTCAATTCGCGGAGTTTGTAATCGGGAATATCGTCTTCACTCATATAATCGCCTAAAGAGAGGTCGGTATCACTCTCCGTTCCTCCATCCATATCGTTAGATGCCAACTCATCACCCCCTTCGTCAGTACGGTCAAAGTCGTCAGTAATCTCCTTCCCTTCTTCCAACGCCGGATTATCCTCCAATTCATGCTTCACGCGTTCCTCCAGCTCGATAGCCGGAAGTTCCAGAAGCCGGATCAACTGGATCTGCTGAGGAGAGAGTTTTTGCTGTAACTTTTGCTGTAACTGTTGTTTCAACATAATCAAAATCAATAATGGCAGGTCGACCATCGGGCCACCCAATGTTAGAACATGCAAATATAACTTTTTACCCGGAATGAGCCTGCTATTCTAATTATAATAGTTCTAAAAGGGAACGGTCATCCATTGTGAATCCGAAGCAATAGGAATCTATTCCCGACGTCCTCGAAAATATATTCGACGTCGCCGAAAACTTACATGACAGCGTCAAGAATATACACGACGCCGCCGAAAACAGATTTCCTCCGCTTCAAATAAGAGCGCACACATAGGGAATATTAGATAATAATCGGCGAAAGCCTTTAAAAATCAAAACTATTTTCTACTTTTGCGATTAGCTAAAGATTCTGATATGACTCTCAAAACATCGCCATACGATCTGTTGACCCGGGAAGAATTAATACAATTACTGGAAGTTAGGGATAATGAACCGGATAGATCCAAGGTTCGCACACCCTTTGAAACGCCAACCATCAAACGTATTATTTCCGAAGTTTTGGTTATCCTCTTTAATGAAGAGAAAGATCCGATCGAAAAAGCTATGCGCGTATTGTTGGACTACTTCAATGCGGATTGGGGCTACGTTGCTATTTTCGAAGAAGACGGACAGACCGCCAACTTTATTTGCGAAGCGATGAGCGAATGGGTAAAAGTTCCCAAAGACGATCAGAGCAAGCTGACCTACGATACGATTCCCTGGATTATCGAAACCGTCAGAAGCGGGCATGACATCGTGTTGGGCGATATAGCCATGCTGCCATCCGAAGCTGCCGCAGACAAGGCTTTGCTGACCGAACAACAATTAAAATCCATGCTGATCATACCGCTGACTTTTCATAATAAAGTACAAGGATTCATCGGTTTCGACTCCGTGCGCGCACATCGTTTCTGGACAATAGCAGAAGTCGAGGATATGCATCTTACGGCGAGTATATTCTCCATTATCATCGAACGCTGGCAGACCAACAATAACCTTGAAGAGTCGAGAAAACGTATTTCCGAACTAAGCACGAAGTTCCAGCAGTTTTTCAACAATCTGCCGATCGGCGTGGAATTGTACGACTCGGAAGGTTATCTGATCGACGTAAACGACGCTGATTGCAAAACCTTCGGTACAAGCCGCGACCAATTGATAGGAGTGAATTTATTCAAGGATCCGTCTATCCCAGCCAAAGCTCTCGACCAGATATCAAAAAGGAAAGCGTTCAGTTTTTCGTTCACATACGATTTCAATGCCGTACGAGATTCCGGATATTATTTATCATCTCTAACCGATCAAGTTAAATATCTGATGATAAAAGGGATCGGCTTAACCGATCATGAATTCGGCCATATCGGCTACTTGCTTATCATATCCGACGAAACGGAGAAACGACTGGAAGAGGAGCGTATGCAAAACAACCTGGCAACCCTTAAAGCGGTTCTCCTCTCCGGCCATTCGCTGGTTGCCGAATATGATATAGAGAAAAAAGAATTGTTCATCGACCCCTTACTCAATGAGGCAGGAGAGAGCAATAAACTCTTCAATTACCTGAGAAACAACAAGCACATGACTATCGAAAACGTACAACAGATTGTCCGGAAAACCGATAATGTCAACCAATTGTTCCAGGTAATAAACGGAGTGCAGGATCATTGCAGCTTTATATGCCGAACCAGTATCGAGAACGAAACGATCTGGATACGTATCAATGCACAAGCTTACAAGACAAAGGGAAGCAAGCGGTTGAACAAAATGGTTTGCCACGTCACCGACATAACCGAAGAGAAACTGTTGGAAGAGAAATTGTATCATGCAGAATATGAAACCCGGCAGTCGGAGCTGGAAATACAAAAAGTACGCGAAGCTGATAAACTAAAATCAGCATTCCTTGCCAATATGAGTCATGAGATCCGGACGCCGCTCAACGCCATAATCGGCTTCTCCGGCATCTTGGCTGAGACAGAAAACAAGGAAGAAAAAGAAGAATTTGTCAAGATAATCAACAAAAACAGCGATTTGCTGCTTCGGCTGATAACCGATATTCTGGACTTCTCGAAAATAGAGTCGGGCATCCTGGATTACTCGCTTACCGATGCCAGCCTGAAGGAAATATGTCACGAACAGTATCAAGTCCATTCACTGAAAATGCCCGACGGGGTTGAACTGATCTGTGATTTCGACTCCTTGCCGGATATTATCGTTCATACAGATCCCAAACGTATCACGCAGGTCATTTCAAACCTGATTTCTAATGCAACCAAGTTTACGGAAAAAGGTCGCATTACGCTTTCTTACCGCATTATGGAACGCCGCATCTTAGTCGAAGTAATCGATACGGGCATCGGAATCTCCCCCCAAAACCAGCGTACGATCTTCGAACGCTTTGTAAAAGTTGATTCATTCAAACAAGGTACCGGTTTAGGACTCACCATTTGCAAAACCATCGTCGAAACGCTCAACGGAACAATCGGAGTAGACTCCAAACTCGGAGAAGGATCGCGTTTCTGGTTTACATTGCCTTATAACGGATAGCTTCCCAGGTTTGCAACAGGACGGAAAGGAGGATCAATCCCAACCCTGCATAAAAAGCAAAGCTCAACTCTTTCGCTTCCCCGAAAAAGAGCATGGCAAGGATAATGCTGTAGACAGGCTCCAGATTATAACTCAGATTTACAGTAAACGCGGAAACCTGTTTCAACACCTGTATCTGCAACAGGTAAAGCCCTATCGTACAAACCAACGCAAGCAGCAGCAGATAAAGGAAATTAATCATCCCCGGCAAGATCGTCTCTACCGGAAAGAGATGCAGATAAAACGGCAACAGACAGGTCAGCCCTAAAAAACCGCCAATCATTTCGTAAAGTAACATCATACTGGAAGAATGGCGCACACCCACTTTCTTGTTCGTAATAGTAAACAGAGCTGCCAATGCCGATGAAACCACACCGATAATAATCCCTGTCCGGTAACGTGTATCGAACTGGAAAATCAAAACAATGCCGCATACGGCCACCAGGCTGAACAATATCTCTTTAATCGAAAGACGCCTTCTGATAATCAGCGGTTCCAACAACGCAGTAAAGAAACCGACCAGCGAGAAGCAGACTACACCGATCGAGACATTCGCCGCCTTGATGCTCCCATAGAAAAACACCCAGTGAAGTCCCAACAGCAAGCCTGTCCCGGCTATTTTCAGGACTTCACGAAAAGGGACCCGTTTTAGTTTTCCACTACCCCAAAGAATCAGGAAAAGCATAACTGCAGCCAAAAGCATCCGGTACCAGACGAGCAATCCCTCGTTCAGCGTGACCAGTTTTCCGAACAGGCCGGTAAAGCCTGCCAAAAGAATGGAAATGTGCAGTTTTATAAATGCGTCCCTCATCAGAAATAATACATCACAAGCCCCAGAATACGGTGATTCGTTACCGAATGTGTATCCACCACTTTGCCGGAAGCCATATCCGTTTCGCCATACCAAGCTGTCGACGGCATATATTCAAGACCGATCTGCCAATGCGGCAAGTTGTACGAAAATGCGATATTGGTAGAAAGCAACTGGTCCAGATCCAAGCCCATACCATATTTAACAGGAGAAACCAACGCATCAGACGTTCCCAGATTCTTCGTATAACCGGCAAAGAAATGCCCTTTCCACTTGGTCCCATAGGTGAAATTCACCCAGGAAGTAGAATGGCGGTAAGGAGTATATTCCTGCTCACCGTTGTCCGGATTGATCGCGCTGATACCGTAACCACCGATCAGCGCAGTGTGGTCCAGGCTGGAAGCCATCAGGCTCTTCGCTGCAAAAGTATAATTTCGCCCGGTATATTTGACATGCGCTTCATAAGAAAGGGCTGTCATGCGCTCATTCACTTTATAAGTCTTTTCATTCCAGACAGACGAAGTGCGTGGTTTCAGCGAAATCAAATGAATGCCGGCACCTGCCAACCAGCCATTGCCGGACGTATAATCCGCACCGATATAGAACTCCGGCACGCAACTGTTCTTGATATATTCCTCACTCATCCCGTTCGGTCCGCTCGAAAGGTATTGTAATTGCCAGATAGCGGAAGCCGTCAGCTTCACCTTCCCGGCTTTATACTGATAACGCAATTGGGGACTGCGATTGAAAGGCTGGAAAGGCGCGCCTGTCGAAAGGTTCAACATATCAGGAAAAACACTTCCGAAAAGGGGATGCCAGGTGTGTCCGATCAGCACTTGGCTCCGATCCCAGTCCAATGCCACATACGCCTGCCGGACGCGTAGCATCGTATTACTGGACGAAAAACCGCCAAAGTCAACTTCAATTTTGGCGCTTGTCCGAGCCGTACCCACATTCGGACCGGTCATATCCAAACCCAACCGGGAAGTAAACGTGTAGAAACTGCCGTTAGGACTGGCGTTCAAGTCCTTGCCGTCAGGGTCCGGCTTTTTATCCAATGGAAACAAATAGAAGTTTCCGTCTATCGGAGCCATGTTCGCCCGAGAGTTATAGAAAAGGTCACCACGGACAAAACCGTAAAACTTATAGGTGAAATCTTTCTTCTGCGCTGTTGCCGGAAAGAACATACAGATGCCTGCCAGCAGTAATATCAGCTTTTTCATATTTGTCGTTTGTTATCAGTTTACAGAGTTGGCCGCAAAGATATATATTTTCCGGTATTTCATTTGAAGAATGGAATATTATTTGTTACTTTGCTTCCAAGTTGTAAGCTTTAATGGCTATTTTGGATTAATAATGTAAACGACATAACAATATTATGGAAAGTAAGAAGTTTTTATTGCAGGAGAAAGATATTCCTACTGCTTGGTACAACATTGTAGCAGATATGAAGAATAAACCGCTTCCTCCGTTAAACCCTAAAACAAAGGAACCACTGAATCCGGAAGACCTCTATCCGCTGTTTGCCAAAGAATTGGTTCATCAGGAAGTAAACCAGACAGACCCTTGGATTGAAATCCCGGAAGAAGTGCGCGAGATGTATAAAATCTGGCGTCCGACTCCGCTGGTTCGTGCTTACGGACTGGAAAAAGCATTGGATACGCCGGCCCATATCTATTTTAAAAACGAAAGCGTCAGCCCGGTCGGTTCACACAAGTTGAACTCAGCCATCCCGCAAGCCTACTTCTGTAAAAAAGAAGGTGTGACGAATATCACAACCGAGACGGGTGCCGGACAATGGGGAGCATCTATGGCTATGGCAGCCAAGCATTTCGGCTTGGAATTAGCGGTTTATATGGTTAAGGTAAGCTACAATCAAAAACCTTACCGCCGTTCCATGATGCAAACATTCGGGGCTGAAGTAGTCGCATCACCGAGTATGAGTACACGCGCCGGACGCGACATCATTACCAAACATCCGAACTATCAGGGAAGTCTGGGTACAGCTATCTCCGAAGCAGTCGAACTGGCTATGCAGACACCAAACTGTAAATATGTATTGGGCAGCGTACTGAACCACGTAATGCTCCACCAGACGGTTATCGGTCTGGAAGCAGAGAAGCAGATGGAAATGGCAGGGGAATATCCGGATGTTGTCATCGCTTGCTTCGGTGGCGGTTCAAACTTCTCCGGTATTGCATTCCCGTTCCTGCGCCATAAACTGACACTGGGTAAAGATATCCGCATCGTTGCAGCAGAACCGGCATCTTGCCCGAAACTGACACGCGGACAATTCCAGTACGATTTCGGTGACGAAGCCGGCTATACTCCGCTCCTTCCGATGTTCACGTTGGGACACAACTTTGCTCCGGCCAATATCCATGCAGGAGGTCTGCGCTATCACGGTGCAGGTTCTATCGTCAGCCAACTGAAAAAAGACGGATTAATGGATGCAGTCGACATCCAGCAATTGGAAACATTCCAAGCTGCCACCCTGTTTGCACAGAGCGAAGGCATTATCCCGGCTCCCGAATCATCACACGCGATTGCTGCAGCCATCCGCGAAGCCGAACAAGCCAAACTCGAAGGCAAACCACGTACGATCCTGTTCAACCTCTCCGGTCACGGACTGATCGATATGGCCGCTTACGACCAATATCTGGCAGGTGACCTGACAAACTACGAGGTTACAGATGCAGATGTAGAAAAGAATCTTTCGGAGATAGAAAAGATCATCAAATAAGGACTATAAGTAGTAATCATTTTCGTGAGGTCACGAAAATGATTACTTGTCTTGAAAATCAATAACGCCGACCATTTTCGTGAGGTCACGAAAATGGTCGGCGTTATTAGTTAGAAATACATTATACTTTCGGTAGTTTAGGCGTATTTTTCTCCATTAACTTTTCATCCTTAGCAACTTTACGCTCCAGTTTCTTTATATCTTCCACAACAGGCAGCTCTTCCGGTTTAATACCTCTTGCCCCCAACATTTCCCGCACACTCAAATTATTTTGAACATGTTCCTTCGTTATGGGTGGTTCGCCATATAAATCTTTACTTGCCACATTGTAATTCGTCATTTCCGTCGCCAAGTTTTTCGCAGCAATAGTAAGTGTCGGCAAGAAGTCAGCCAAAGGTCGGCTGGCCTTTACGCCAAGCTTCAATTTCATATCTTCTGTTGTAAATCCGCCAAACAAAGCAGTATCTCCTTTCGAACGAATCCGGGCAAATCCTTTGTCATCGACTCCACGCTCATAAATATTCTGAGATAATTGCTTTTCAGCTGCCCGCAATTTATCCCTTGTCTCCAAACGAGACAACAAATTCAAGCGTTCTTCTATCAATTCAGCTTTACGAGTTTGGATCGCAAAATAACTTTGCGCAAAAGCTATTTCTTCTTTCTTTGGGTCTCCATTTTGGGCTACCAAGTAACAAGCATAACGGGTCAACATAAAATCTTGCACTTCACGTTTTGCTCCACTTCCCAATCGAACCATTTTCGTGACCTCACGAAAATGGTCATCCGCATTGATATCTTGAGCTTTACATGAATCAACAGCTCGAAGAATGGCTACCTCAAAATTCTCCCATCTTGCATATCCCAGAATAGATTGCAACTCACGGGCAAACCAGATTTCAATCTGCTCGCTATTATCTTCGTTATTTACAGAATGGGTAATGCCTTTAAAAGAGGTCAACAATTGTTGTATTCTTACTTTGTCCATAGCTATGGTTATTTAAATGTTTCGAGCAAAGATACAGATAATAAGTAGTAAACAAATATATTTCCGGCTAAATATGAAAATGGCGCTAATAACAGGGACTCACGTCTTTTGTTATTCGCGCCATTTACGATGTGTCTATGAAATATTCTAACTTAGGTATTATGAAAAAATATCATTATAACTTGTTGCCGGAGCAACAAGATTTTGGACATTTAAGCTAAAATCCTTTTTTTTCTGATTCCACATGCCATATGTGGTATTGATCTCCCCTGTTTCTACATTATATGTATAAATTGTCTGATAATAGGGGACCCATGTTTCCTTACTCTCGTTCCAGCGATATGCCGTTTTCTCTGACACTTTGCCGTTTTCGTTATAAGAAAACTCATATTTAAATTCCTTACTCAAAAGTCCATTATCATTTAAAAAAATGACTTTTGAAATAACTTTACCATTCTCTTCCTTCGTATCATACATGTACTCTCTGGGAGAGGCTGCGCTCATTGCAAGATTACACAAAAACATAACTGCAAGAACAAGAATGCTTTTACTTAAAATTGAAGCTTTCATATATTTATTACTTTAAGATTACTTTCAAATTGCGGTGCAAAGGTAGAGAGCAAACCGGAATCAAACAAGAATTCACTTACATATTGTCAGCAAATATAGCTTATTTAACAATATTCAACCTTTTGTCCGCTTTCCAATCACAAATCAACTTACATATTGTAAGGAAAGAACGAATTTCCTTTCTTAAATCAGGATTCATCTTCCTTAAATTCGAGGATATCCGCCGGTTGGCAGTCGAGTTCCTTACAGATTGCTTCAAGAGTAGAAAAGCGTATAGCTTTGGCTTTACCCGTCTTTAAAATCGAAAGATTTGCCGGAGTTATGCCGATACGATCAGCCAAATCGCCCAAAGCAATCTTCCGTTTTGCCATCATCACATCCAAATTCACTATTATAGCCATATCTTACTCCTTTGATTCTTCATTAGTTACGATACTATCTATTTCACCATCCGTCTTTTCCGAGATTTGCCAAGCCGGGGCCTTCAAGCTTCGGTTCAAGAAATAGATACAGACAGCAGACACTATTACACTTAGAGAGAGAAGCCCGGCAAAAGGCATTACGCCTGTCATTTCATACACAGAATGTTTATCCGGGTAATAAATTACAAGCAAAGCCAAGAGAGCAGTCACAATCATATTTGAAAGAACACATAACCCCAAACTGCCGGACCGGTAATAAAGGTATCCCCAAAGCAATCCGAACAAGAAAAAAGAGATATTATGTCCCGGGTGAATAACACCGAATATCAAAGCTGAAATTAAAATCGCATATTTAGGCGCCAAGTCTTTTTTTTCGAGCAACGAGCTAAGTATGGCTCCCCTATGCAACAATTCTTCGGTAACCGGACTAACTAAGATAAGGACACAAAGTCCAAATGGACTCAGACTGATATCCCTCAAGATATTCAAATGCTTATCCAGATCTTTATAACCCAGGAAATTACCCAAGCCATCCAGTCCACTCGCAAAATAGAAAAACACGATATTCAATATAACCGTCAGAAGGATTACTTTCATTGAACGGAATGACCAGGTCAAAGAGTCGAAATGAACATACTTCTTCGACAGTATATACCAGATAAAAAACAAACAGCCCAAAAGCAGCCCCGATATAGCCATATAGGTTATAGCAAGGGATTCCTCCATAAAAAAGAAGAAAGGAATACCCAGGAGAATCCCAAGAAATACAAACCCGATCTGAGCAAGCAGTAGTTTTACAATTCTGTCCATATCACTTACTCCTTTGATTCTTCGTTAATTGACTCTACAGAGGCTGTTTCTTCCGCCAATACAGGATCTTTCCAAAAGGGAAGTTCCCGCATTCGATTCAGATAATATGAACCACCAATCAGCAAAAGCGCACCCACTAACAGGAACCATCCTTCCGGCGCAACACCTGACATCTCCCCAAGACTCTGAGCATCCGGATAACAGATTGTAAGTGCAGTGCTGATTCCATTCAACATCACATGGATAATCATACAAATCAGCAGGCTACCGGTTTTGTAATAAATACGGCCCAACGCCATCCCCAAGAGAAAAGCATAAAGTATCTGAGCCGGATTCATATGGATAATGCCAAATATTAATGCAGAAGTCAAAACCGCATTTCGCCAGGATAGCTTTTTCAGCAAGAACCCCAATATCGCTCCACGAAACAACAATTCCTCTGCAACCGGTCCTAATACAACGATGCCTAAAACACCCAAGGGATTAAAGCTCAAGTCCATAAACTGGTCTTCCATCACATTCGGCAAATCAACCTGCTCGTTCAACCAAGTAGCAAGGAAATAAGCACCCAGTCCATAGGCAACCATCCATGACAGCGCAGAAACCGACCGGATCGACCAAGTGTACTCGTTTATACGTATATAGTCCTTCTTAAACAGATACCAGATCATCATCAAAGAGGCCAAGATCAGCGCAAACGCCAGCATATAGGTTTTATCCAGGAAAAACATCACCGGTAAAGCCAGCAATCCCCCAAGAAATTGAAATCCTATATAAATCAGTACTAACTTAATAATCGTTTTCATATTTCTTCCTCCTAAACCGTTAATTCCTGTTCTTCTTTCAATTTAACTCCCAAGGCAAATATTTCAGCAAAAAGACCGAACAAAAGTGCTATAAAGAATGTCCGGTATTCGAATGCAAAATCAGCAACCGAATAACCAGGAAAAGCAATTCCACTCTGCTTCAACAACAAATAAGAATCAATTCCGGAAAATAAGTTCTCCAAAACACCTACCAAAACCAGTGCCACACAAATAACACGAAGCCTCCGGATATTCGGACGAATAAATATTTGCTGCCGCTGTACATCACGGATAAAATAAGCAAAAGACAACAAAGCCCAAACTCCTAAACCCAAGATAACCGGAGTCCCGATAAAACCCATAAGTGCAGAAACAAGCTGATAGGTGTCAGATGTCTTATGCGCCACGGTAACAGCACTCAACTGATAAGGATACTTATCACCGGACGATAGTTGTAATGTATCCGGAAAGATATTATCAGCCAACGGCTTCAGATCCAGATTCACCCGATGTATCTCCTCACCATCTTTCTGCTCAATCACATCATGTGAAGCCTCCGACCATCCTTCCGCAAACTCCAGAAAACCATTGCCGATAGACAAAATATAACAGACTCCTAACAGGATGCAAAACAACCGAATACTATTTTTCATTTCACACTTCCTTTAAATTGTCAACTCCTGTTCCTCCTTCATCTTCAAACCGATTGCGAAAATACGGCCTACCAACAAAGCGATCAATCCCATAATCAGCGTCATTGACTGGAAGTCACACCAGAAATTATGCTCATAACCTTCCAGTTCGAAAAGGCGGGCGGCAGCCCAATAGTTCATCAACATATAAGCCTGTGTCAGCACAAAGGAGATCAGCAGGTTGCGGCCGATGCAGTTCAAGCGGCGTACATTCACCCAGTCGAATATCACTTCATGGTTAATCGCATTGATCAGTTTATAGAACTGGGTGATTGCTTTCACGATAAAGAACAGGCCGATCAAGACAAGGAAACTACCGAACTGTGTAAACCCAGTATCTTTGGTTTTTGCCCAAACCAACGTTTTGATATGCGAAGCCGGATACCACTCCTGATCCTTCTGATTAAAGACCTTATCAGAAGTGGCAGCCAAAGACTTCGGCCATAAATTAAGAGCCAGCGGACTCATTATTTCCGTCGTGATATTTGTTGCTCCTTGCTTGTGAGCCTCTTCCACTTGCGACATTCCAACCTTGAAACCATCCACAAAAGCGTTGCCCATCGAGTAGATGGTCGGCACTAAAGACAGCCCGACAAAGAAAAATATCAATACACAGATCAGATTCAATTGCTTTTTCATAACCTATAGCTTTTCTTATAAAAAAGGGCGGGCAAACCCCGCCCTTATGTTTTATTATAAACCTTTTATATCAAACGGCATACGGGCAATAACACCGGATTCCGTTTTTGCTCTCTGGATAGTGGAGTAGAGATTGAATTGTTCTTCGCCCATAACAGACTTAACCATCGAAACCTTTACTTCGTCCATCTTCTTCTCCATAAACTTAGTGAAGAAATCTTTCGGACCGTCGGCAACCGTTACGGAGTAATCAGTCAGTTCAGCTAAAGAAGCCGCCTCTTTAATAGCATCATCCATACCGCCTAACTTATCGACCAGACCTCTTTCCAAAGCCTGTTCACCTGTCCAGACACGGCCTTGTCCGATTGAATCGATCTCTGCCTTTGTCATACCGCGGCCATCGGCGCAACGAGTCAGGAACAGATCATATGTTTGTTCAACACCACGCTGGATCAATGCTTTTTCATCTTCACGCATCGGACGGGTGAAATCGCCCAGGTCGGCATATGTATTGGTTTTCACGATATCGGTAGTGACACCCAGCTTGTCAAATGTTCCGGTAAAGTTGCGGACTACGCCGAACACGCCTATTGAACCGGTCAGTGTCGTACGTTCGGCAATGATCTTGTTTGCAGCACAAGAAATATAATATCCGCCGGAAGCAGCATAATTGCTCATCGAAACGACGATCGGCTTCTTTGCTTTCAGCTCAACAACCTCTTTCCATATCTGTTCGGAGATATACGCACTACCGCCCGGAGAATTTACGCGAAATACAACAGCTTTCACATCATCGTCATCTTTCAGCTTACGCAATTTCTTTGCCATTTCTTCGGAAATAACCTGTTCGTTTGCTCCGAAAGGAGAAGAAGAATCTTCGTCCCTGATTTCACCTTCGGCATAGAGGATTGCAATCTTATTCTTACTGTCTTTTTCTTTGACTTTGATTGAAGCGACTTTATCAACACCGGCTGTCTTCAGCTTGCCTTTCACGTCCTGTCCGGCCATTTCCTTTACTGCATTTTCCACTTCATAGCGGTAGCAAAGTTTGTCGGCCAACTTATAATCTACGGCATTCGTTGCCTGTCCCGTTGCTAAACCTTCATTCAGGTAACGGTTCAATTCGTCGGAAGAGATATTGCGGCTCTTTTCAATTGCAGATGTCATATTTCCCCAGACGCTACCCAGAAGAGAAGTAAGCTGTTCGCGGTTAGCGTCGCTGAACTTCTTCAGGAAATAAGGCTCCACTGCACTTTTATAGGTTCCAACCTTAAAGATATAATGCTCAACTCCGATCTTTTCGGCAAGGCCAGTATAGAAAATACCTTGTGAAGCAAGCCCGACAAGTGAAACGCTTCCCTGCGGATTCAAGAATATAGAGTCGGCTACGCTACACAGATAGTAGGAGCCTTGTGTATAGAAGTCGCCATAAGAAACGATAAACTTTCCGCTACTCTTGAAGTCTTCCAACTCGCGGCGGATTGCCTCAACTCCGGCAAAACCGGAAGAAAGGGAACCGGCTTCCAGATAAATACCTTTGATATTATCATTCGCCTTTGCACGACGGATCGCTTTGATCACATCCGGCACAGCCAACTGACCACTGTTCTCGCCCATCAACTCGGAAAAAGGATTCTTAACCGACTGTTCTACCAACATACCGTTCAAAGAAAGTTTGAACACCGTGTTCTTACTCGGTTTGTATTCAGTAGAACCACCAGAGCTGGCTGCTACTCCGATGAAAAAGAAAATGGAACCCATCGTTACGATTCCCAGCGCAATCAGCACGCCCAGCGTGGATGCAAATACTGTTTTGAAGAACTGTTTCATAATGTTTTATCTGTTTGTAGTTTGTTTCTCAAATAATATTTATCGTTATTCGATATGCAAAAGAATATATTATTTCCGAGACTACCAAACTTTTTTTATTGTTTTTCGATAAAAATATTACGAAACACATAAAATATATATTGAAAAACTCACATCAGACCCTTCCGGCATACTCATCCACCGTATAATTAAGGAATTGGTTGAACGGGTGCAACAATTTGAAATCGGCAACCGCTTTATCCATCCAGTCAGAGGCGAAGAAGAATTCGTCCGGTTTGTAGGAGACGACACTAAAATCTTTATGGCGAAGGATTTCATCGTATTTGAAATCGGAAGGATAGCCGGCAGGCATACGTTTCAGGACTTCACCTTCCATCACCGGATATACTTTCTTGAAAGCCGGTTTCTCCATGATCGCCACAAAATCCTCTATATTCTCATAAATATCCTTGCGAAGCGCCTTCAACAAAGCCGGCGGCGGACACCAGACACCGCCCGAAAGCAGACAACCACCCGGTTCGAGATGGATATAATAGCCCGCCCGTTCACTACCGCGGCCACCGCAAGAGGCAATATAGGCCGCAAAATGCGTTTTGTAAGGAGTCTTATTCGGAGAGAAGCGGATATCCCGGTAAATACGGAACAGGCAATCTTTCGCCTCCAACCCGGCAACCTCCGGATCGAACAGGGCAATCCGGTTGATTAGTTGTTGGACTTCGTCGATAAAGCCTTTGCGAAGAGCATCATAACGATCTTTATTTGCCTGGAACCATTCACGATTATTGTTCTGACGCAGTTCCGTCAGGAATTGTATTATTTCTGCATTCATACCTTTATATATTATATCGTTAAAACATAAATCCTAAATTCATATAAAACTGCAAGCTCGAGTTGCGGTTAGACATCCCGAACGTCGCACTCAGCGGTCCGGCTATGCTGTTATAGGCATATCCCAGGCTGCCTCCCCAAAGGCTTTTTCCTTGCAGTAAATGGAAAAAGTCGCCGTTATGGATACCATAGTTACCGGTCAATGTGATGTAATTGTTACCGGCAATACGTTGCCGCAACTGCAAACGGGCGATGACAACCGAATTGTCCAATATCTCCATATGGCTAATGCCGGCAAAAGGCAACTGCTGCGGCAAATAGCGTCCAAACGTCTCACCGCCTACCGCATTCAAAAACGGATAAGCCGTGTTTCCGCCGATCAGGACACGGCCGTAAAGCGCCGGCAAAAGACTCAGGCGCGAACTGATGGGGCAAACCGTCATAAACTTCAACCCGATAGCCGAGAAAGGAGAACTGCCGTTATACCCCACAAAGTTATCCGTATAAAGTGAATAATCCGCCTCTAAGGATACGCCCTTGTTCGGGAAATAGCGCCGGTCGAACGTCTCGAGGTGTGCCGTAGCAAAATAACTCAGGAAGCTCTCCGGGCGCACATCATACTGCTCGCTGTTTCCCGTATAAAGAAATGAATTATAATTGAAATACTCATAGCGGAGCCCAGCCCGGATCTTAAAGCTCAACCAGTTCATGTCCGAATAGGCAAACTCGGCCAGGTGATGCGTATAAGCCGTATTAAAACGCTTATCCCCCTTCTCATAAATATCCAGATCATTATAGCTGAATTTATACGACAGGTTAAAGTTACGAAGTGGCGAACGTTCAATCGAATACTCCAATTTGGCCGAAGATATCTTGCTTCCCACGCGCCCGGTAAAGGCAAACCGCGAATGATTCCGCTTGCCTTGATGATAAGTAGCGTTGAGCAGTACCCCGATAATCTCTTCCGAGTCGAAGCGTACTCCCAGGTTGACCGAGCTTTCCGATTTCGGCTGCAATGTCAGGATCAGGTCCTGCTGGTCCTCACCCGCGAGTTTATAATTCACATACGCGTATGCATTTGTCCCGACCAATACGGACATGGCCTTCCGAAGTTCTTTCAACGTGATACGACTGTTTTCTTTCAAAGCACAGATACGGTGCAACCAACCGATATCCCGCGGATCGGCGCCATCAAAACGGATATGACGGATATTGAACGTATCGGCAGGGAGGACCGGTCGGTGTTTCTGCCGGGAGGCCAAAATGGGAGGCGTATAATCATCCGGAAGGCCGATCTTCTGTTTCAAGGCAATGATCTCGTCCCAACGGCGGCGGGCATCCATCTCTCCCCGCCGCATCATCGTGTCGAGGGCGGCTGTTGTAAAACTGGCCGAGCGGTACGGCTCCATATCCGGCCGGAAAAGCAAGTCCGTCCGGTCACGATTACGGGCATATTTGTCATAACCATGCAAGGCGATGATCTGCGTCACGATATCACCGGGCGAATGCAAACGGTCGAAGGTACGCAGATCGCTGGTTGCCAGGTCTACGCCAATAATGATATCGGCCCCCATCGCAAGCGCGACATCCACCGGATAGTTGTTATTCAATCCTCCGTCGACAAGCACCATACTATCCAGCCGCACCGGGGTAAAGACTGCCGGAATCGCCATACTGGCACGCATGGCAAGCGGAAGGCTGCCTCCGTGAAACACATAGTCTTTGCCGCTGACCATATCTACGGCCACACAGGCAAAAGGTATCTGGAAGGTATTGAAATCGACCGAGTCATGATAGCCCATCGTCAGGTCGGAAAACAGGTTTTGCAAGTTTTGTCCCTTTACCACACCGTCGATCACACGGTCTTTCTTTTCACGTCCGAAAGGCAGGGAAAGGATATATCGTTCAGCTTTCTCCTTTTCGGGGAAAAACAGGTGGCTGCGCTTCACCTTATCGCTAAGCAGCATCGGCCAGTCTTGCGACTCGACCATCTCTTTAATCTCATCCGGGCTATATCCGATCGCGTACAGTCCACCGACAATCGCTCCCATACTGGTCCCTGTTACAATATCAACCGGTATGCCCGCTTCCTCCAGAACTTTCAACACCCCGATATGCGCCACACCTTTTGCCCCGCCACCGCCCAACACGACAGCAACCTTCTTGCGCTCCCCCGCCATCGCAGGCCACACAAGCAGAAACATGAGCAAAAGAGACAGGAATTTCTTCATCATTGCAAATCTTGAAGCAATCTTATTTACTTTTTTCTATTTCTTTCAAAATAACATCATATCCTACCGGCTTATGAGTTTCAGGAAACCGTCCTCGCCCTTGCAACTGTGCAATCGCCTGATTTATAAGTTCCAATTGCACTCTTGTGTCATCATTTATATCATTATAATCAGTAAATACATCTTCTATGTATTCCTTCAATTCTTTCATCTCATTCTGTAGCCTTTTAATATCATTATCCGGGGACATAACCATCGTGCGACGGATGGCAACAAAAGCACGCATAATGGAGATATTCACCTCTATAGCTACATCACTGTTCAAGACACCCGATAGCATAGCTAAACCTTGTTCTGTAAACGCAAATGGGAGTTTACGGGTTCCACCTCTACTTGATGTCGCAAATTGCGACATCAAACTTTCAAACTCTCCTTTAGTCAGTTGAAACATAAAATCAGAGGGGAAACGTTTGATATTTCTTTTGACAGCTTCATTCAATCGCCTTGTTTCCACCTGATAAAGCTCTGCCAGATCTCTATCAATCATGACTTTCTGCCCCCTAATATCATATATTCTATTCTGTATAATAGCTAATTCCATAGTCATATTTATATTTTACAAACATACTCATCATTTCGTTAGTACACAAGTAGCAGGAGTACTAAAAGATGAATTTGCATAAACTATCTCTTCCCTAAGGAGAAACTAACCCAAAGCTCCCCATCCACTAATTCATGGACAGGCTTTGTAGGGGCAGTTCGCGAACTGCCCAATAGTGACGAAGGATATAGAAATGTATTAAATGCCGAGTCTGTGCCGGGTTAATAAAATTACTTATTTCAAATAGACCAACATCAATACCGGATTATCATCCTCTGTCAATTTCTTCAATTGGGGATGATCCAATACAGCGGGATTCTTTTCAGCCTCTTTCATGATCTCTTCAACCTCCCAAACCGAGAGCAGAAGATTCTTATCCAGAGATGTTGCCGGACGCAAAGGTAAGGCACCGGGAAAGTCATTCTTTATATAACCGCCCGGGATGGAAAAACATTCCTTCGCTTTTTTGTCATAAAGCACCATGTGGCGGGTTCTCTCTCCCGCCCAATAATTATAAGGCATGAAAAGCAGAGAATCCGTTTCAATCACCTGGTTGCGGATATAAGGGGCTGCGACTGTGGCATACGTTTTCCAATCTCCATCACATACTTCCATCCGGCAGTCGAGAGGAATGGAATATTTACCCAGATCAATGATATAACGCGGTTGAAGTTCATCATTCGTAACAACAAATAAGGTATCACAATAAAACTCTTTATAACAAACCTTGCCATCATAATGGAACATATACCGGTCAATTCCACTCATCATTAACCTCCGGATTCCGCTTTTCATCTCAAACAAATCGGAACGGTAAAAGGTATTCAATATCTCACATTTCGGGTTCGAGATATGAATACGCTCTTTCTGTTGCCCACTGCTGTTAAGCATAAAGGTCGCAACCAGGCTATCATTCAACATGGCAAACTGAGCCGGATCTCTGTCGGGCGTCTTTATATCATAAAGAAACTTCCCCGTCTCCATATTATACACATTTATCTTCCCGGAAGTCGTCAGCATAAAGACCAACCCGGAGTCTTCATTTACGTCGACTTGCTGGAAATAATTGAATTGTCCGGGACCTCCACCCCGTGAACCGATCGTCCGGATAAATTTCCCGTCTAACGTATATTGGTATAACACTGTATTACTCGATACGAACCAGTATTTACCGGTTTTAACCACAGTACCCGAATTAATAAAATCAATCAGGCAATTATCTTTCGTCTCCAACGGAATATACCGTACCGAGTCGGCAATATCGCTCAGTTTCATTTCCCGTTCCACACCGACTCCCGCTTCAAACGGAACAGCTATGGGATATTCGGGTTCTACCGGTTCCACTTCGGCTACCGACTGTTGTTCGGTCTGCTTTCCACCACAGGCAAAAAGAGAGAACGCCAGGCTAATTAGAAATAAATGCTTACACATAGCTATTCTTATTTTAATGTTACCAACATCACCACAGGATTATCGTCATCCTTTAGTTTCTTCAATTGTTCATTTTGCCGGATAGCGGGAATGCTTTCCGCCAATTCCAAAAGTTCGGAGGCTTCCCAATAATAGAGCAGAACATCATCTGCCACACGGACAGCCGGATAGAAAGAAACTCCGCCTTGCATGTCATTCCTGATCTGCCCGTCTTTCACCTTATAGCATTCTCCCGTTTTCTTATTATACATCGCCAATTGAGGACGCTCGTCTTTATTGGTCACATCCCAAGTTGCATAAGGGAGAAACACCCATTGGGAAGTTTCCAAGAAATCCGGACGCAGATAAGCGCGCGCCGGTTCGGAATAAGCCTGCCAGTTTCCTTCCAACAGTTCGAAACGTCTTTCCTTCGGAATCTTATACTTCCCCAATTCCAGAATATAACGCGGTTGGAGTTCTTCCGGGGTAATCGTAAAGACTGTGTCATTATAATATTCCTTACAACAAGCCTCGTCTTTATAGGAATAAACATAACGGTCATAACGCCCCCACAAATAATAGTTCAGCCCGCTCTCGATCGTAAACTGATCGTATTGAGGGAAAGACTTCAAGGTATCACCTTTCTGGTCGACCAGAATCAGGCGATCTTTCTTCTGACCTGTATTATTATAAATATAACCTGCATAAATGCTGTCTCCCAACAAAGTGAACTGCCAGCAAAAAGGAATCTGGCTCTCCTTCAGAAATGTACCATCCAACGAATAGGAATGAACCTTTCCGTGATCCATCAGATAGACCTGTTTCAACCGGTCACTCACTGCGATATGGCGAATCATATTGTATTCTCCCGGCCCTTGCCCCCGTTTTGCAACCGAACGGACAAACTTCCCGTCATCCGTAAACTGCAACAAGCCTTCGCTGCACGGAATAAACAAATTATGGTCCACCATCTGAATCATTCCCCTGTTCACTTTGGCAACCAGACACTCCGGTCTTGTTTCCAGAGGCACGATCTTTACCTCTTTGGCGATCTCACTTAACAGCACTTCGCGCTCCGTCTCGATCCCTTTATCAAAAGAGATCGTGACCGGATATTCTAAAACCCGGGCTTCCGCTTCTTCCGGTTGCTCCGCCTGTTTGTTACCTCCACATGAAAAAAGGGGGAAAGCCAAACCTATTAGAAATAAGGGCTTGTATGTCATAAATATGTATTATTAAATTATCATTTAGTGTTTAATGTAATGACTTGCAACACTTGATTATCATCTTCCATCAAATCTTCTATCACCTGCCTTAAAGAACCTTTTGCCTGACCGGGCTTTACCTTATCCAGCAAGACAGAGGCAGGAACAACACCTATCAACTTGCCATCCCGCAGGAAATAAGGCATCACCGGGCAGCCCCCTTCCAGATCATCCGTAAAGCCATCCTTATCGGCATGAGGAGAACGGACACGGCAGACTTTCCCGGTTTGCTTGTCATACCAGGCAAAACGACGTTCATCTTCCTGCGCATAATAAATCCCCATCTGCTTACCGGTTTCCATAAGGGTATAGAAATAAAACTTCTTTTCATTCGAAAGGGCGGTGCCTGCTTTGTTTTTGGTATCTAATAAAAGTTTCTCTTCTTCTGCGGATAGTTTCTCATACTGTGACAAATCCAACTTGTAGACCGGCACCTTTTTCTTTCCATCCAAGCGGAAGATTGTCGATTCCAACGGATTCTTATAAAAGAGATTACCATCATACGGATAGAGTATAGCCGGAACAAACACGATTCCGGGATAACTTTTCCCCTTTTCAAAATGGAACGGCAAGCCATACAATCGTTTTCCATCCTGATTATAAACAAATAAGTCATCTCCCTTCCGGTCTTTGGAATGAAGATATTCGCTTGACATTGTAAATAAGTTTCCGGCCGCATCCACATAAGGACTTGTCGCCCCCACTTCCGTCTTTATATCTTTTATAAACGTCCCGTCAAAAGAATAGACCAGCACTTTCCCCTGCCGCATATCGCTCAAGAATATCTGTTTCTTTGCGGCATCATAGGCTACAGCCAAAACGCTTTGGTTATATTCACCCGGTCCTTGCCCCACTCTTCCTATCTGGCGGACAAATTTACCTTCCGGTGTAAACTGAAACACCTTGCCATAATCGCAGACAAACAGATAACCTCCGGCAAAAGTAACATCCAAAATATCTTGTCCCAACAAAGACTCTGCAGTTGTCTCCAATGGAATATATTTGATACCAGAAGCAACCTCACTTAACCTAATCTCCTTTTTCGTCTCAACACCTTTGGCAAAAGGGATTATCGTTTGCGCCTGCAATGAAACAGAAGCAGACATCAAAAGCGACACAAAACTAATTAATAAACGACATTTCATTCCGGGATTATTTTAAAGTTACCACTTGTAACACAGGATTATCATCCTCCAACAGATTCTCCATCGCTTTCTTTAGGGAACCTTTGGCCTGCGAAGGATTCACCTTTTCCAACAAGTATTCTGCCGGGATCATATTTATCAGAATCTTTTCATTCCCCCGAACAGGCATAAACGGAGTACCGCCTTCCAGATCATCTACAAATCCATCCTTTCCCATTTTGGAAGAGCAAACCCGCAAGACTTTTCCTGCCTGCTTGTCATACAAGCCCAGACGCCATTCTTCCTGTTGGTAAAAACGGATATACAAATAAGAATCTGTTTCAAATAGATTCGTAAACGTGAAACGTTTCTTTCCTGCTTCTGTCGGTAAAACTCCGCCAACACCATTCTTCTTATCCAATGCGATCTTTGAGGGATCTTCTTTCTCATATTTAGCATAAGTCCCCAAATCCAATTCGTAAGCCGGAACCTTCTTCTTTCCTTCAATTCTGAATATTTGATTCTCAAACGGGTTCTTATAATATACATTCCCTTGATAATTATAAAACAAGCCATCTTCGAAAATGGACGGATAACGTTTCCCTTCCACATAATTAAACCGGAACTCTTTCAACTTCTTCCCCTCGTCGTTCATCATTATCAAATCCACTCCTGTCCTATCTTTCGAGAATACATAATTTCCTGTATATTCATAGAGCCCATCGGGAGGAAGAAAAGCAAGGATTTGCCCTTTAATTTTAAAATCATACAGATATTTGCCTTCAAAAGAGAAAACGATTGCCTTCCCTCCTAAATAATCGGTTGCGATAATATGTTCTTTCGTCTCATCATAGACAACAGCAAGGATATGTTTCTGAAATTCTCCCGGCCCTTGCCCTCTTTTTCCGATCTTGCGGATATACTTCCCCTCTGGGGTAAACTGATAAATATGATGTCCATCACAAACAAACAGGTATTTGCCGGCAAAAGCCACCTTTAAATGAGTAGCTCCCTGATCCAACAGATTATCCGGTGTCGTTTCCAACGGAATATATTTTACACTTGCAGCAATTCTACTCAATGGTATTTCTTGCTTCGTCTCAACACCTTTGGCAAAAGGGATTATCGTTTGCGCCTGCGATGAAAGACAATTCACCAACAGGAATAATATTAGGCTGATATGTAGAAAGAAACAGTGCCTCATACAATGTGTTTATTTGTTGTTTAGTTCTCTTTCTGTTTAGCTTCGCCCTCTTGTTCTGCTTTCTGTACAGCTTTCCTGCCTGCGTTGAAAAGGGCGGTGTCCGTCTGGCCGTTCTTTTTCATTTCACGGGATTTCTTGATTGCGGCATCCATTTCGTCCATAAACTTTTTCTCATTGGCGGGGATTTCCGGCAGGCGGTCGATTAATGTCTTTAAGTCTTCAACAGCCAGTTTGCTCCTTTTTCCATTAGGAGCAATCATTACCAGTTCTTTTTTATTCTGGAAGAAGGCCTCTTCATACATATATTGCAGGAATCTCCGGTAGGCATGGAAACCTTCTGTCTTACGACGAGTACGGAAACACTCGTTCAGGAAAAGGTTCTTGATAAACAAAGCGCGTGACTTCCGCTCGTCAGTTCCGTAATCTACCACTCCCCAATTGCCATACTGCCGGTCAATACGAAACAGCAAATCGAGACGATCCTTATTTTCCAGCCAAGCTTTATAGAACATGGCATCCGCCTTATATCCCTGCCCGTCGGCCCATAAAGTCTCACCACGGGAAAACAGCAACATATTGGCCAACGCTTCATTCGGACGCATCAACTGCTCCGCCCGGTCAAACAGTTCGAGGGCGCGCTTCCGGTCATATGTCTTTCCTAAGGCCGCCCCTAAAAGCAAAGTCGTTTCCACATCCGCCGTATCTTTCAAGTAAGCTTTCTCGAGCAACGGGATTGCGTCGAAAGCGCGTTCGGACAGATAACGGGCCGCACCGCCATACTTCAACGTAAAGAAGGAAGAGTCTTTCTCCGCCAGCAAGACTTCATAAATGGAGTCTGCCTCCTCATAGTTTTTATTCATATAATAGGCCATCGCCTTGTTTCCCATCAGAGCATGGTTTCCGGGATTATAATACAGAGCTGTGTCGCATACCTCAATGGCATCCAGCACATTCGGCCCTCCCTGCCGGAGCAGGCAGTTGACCAAAGCACTGGCAAGACCGGCATTCTCCCGGTTGGCATCATGCGCCTGGAAATAGCAGATCGTAGCCGAATCGATCGCATTAATCTTCATATAGCAGTCTGCAAGATTCCGGTAGATGACAGGATTCACAACCGCAGTATCCTGATTCCGCAAAACATCGAAGCGGCGGATCGCATTCTCATAATCACCCAACTGGACATACAGGCGGCCTAACTGGTAATTGGCAAAGAAGTCCGTACTGTCGTTCTGCAACACTTTCTGAAAACAATCCTGCGCGACAGAAGCCTTCCCTAAATTCATAGCCATGCGTGCAACGGAACTCAGGGCATCATAGCTCGTCGTATCCATCCGATAACAATATTGATAACAGGCATACGCATCCCTATATTGAAGCAAACCCTCATAGGCTTGTCCGATAGCAGACATCGTAGCATAGTCGGCCGAGTCAGCCGGCGTAAGGCTTCCGGCGCGCGCCACGGCAGCAGCAAACTGTTTGCGGTTTACCAACTCCTGGAGTGTCGGGATCTGTTCCTGTCCGAAAACAGACAGCGAGCAAAGGGCCAGGCACATCCAAACCACTACCCGCTTCCGTATCGTTTGAATCTGCTTTTTCATATTATTTATCGATTTAATGTTTAGATATTCCGTTTATTCCAGCCCTGCCTCTTTCAACAATTTTCGCGCCTTTTCTTTTTCTTCTTTGGTGAGAGCGATCGTGTCGAGTTTCGCTCCGCTTTTATGTAGCGTTTTTTCCTTTTCCATGGCTTTCTTCATCTGGGCCTGCATCTTCTCACGCCTCTCTCTTTCTTCTGCCGGCATTTCGGGCAATTGGCTGATCAGGGCACGCAGGTCGGCAACCGCCAGCTTTGTTTTCTTTCCGTCGGGGGCCAGCATCGTCACTTCATCGTCGTTCTTGAAAAAGGCATCTTCGCAAACGGCTTCGAGGAAAGGACGGTAATTATACAGGTACTTCTGCGACTTATCCGTCTTCATATAGGCGGTCAGGTACGTATATTTACTGAAAATAGTTTTTTGCAGTTCTTTCTCGTTCTGAAACAAGGCGGGGTTCAAATCCCAATAGTGCCGGTTTATTTCATACAGGAAATTCAACTGTGTCGGGTCTTTCTTCCAAGCTGCATAATACAATTTTTCCGCTTCATTCCAACGTCCGTCACGTCGCAACGCATCTCCCCGGAAGGTTGTCAGCAGGTTGACAAAGAATTTCTTCGGTTGCATATTCAGTTCCGCCTGATCGAACAGCTCGTAAGCCCGTTTCCGGTCATAGGTCTTCCCGAGCGAAGCGCCGTACAGCATGGCTGTTTCCACGTCTGTCGAATCTATTTCATAAGCCTTCTCCAAGAGTTCGACTCCGTCCAGCGCATGCCCCGACATATAACGGGCAGCTCCTCCGTATTTCAGATTCAGGAACGAAGAATCGCCGTCAGCCAGCAAGCCGGTGTAAACCGTATCTGCCTGCAGATAATCTTTTGTCATATACAAGGCCATCCCTTTGCTTTGCCTTATCTGGCTGTTATCCGGATTATAGAACAAGGCAGTGTCGCAGACCTGCAAAGCGCCTTTTCCATCTCCCATCCGGAGCAGTGTGTTGATCAGGGAAGAGGCGACGCGTACGTTTTCCGGATTCAGTTCCAGTGCACGGGTATAGAGGGAAAGGGCAATCAACGTATTGGGTCCCGTGCCCCTTTTGATATGGCAATCCGCCAGGCCGGTGAGGATGGAAGGATTCTCGCCTTCAATGGAGGCAAGCACATGATAGTGTTCCGTCGCCCTGCCGTAATCTCCTAATTGGTAATAGAGACGCGCCAACTGGTAGTTTGCATAAAAGTTCAGGCTGTCGGCATCCAGCACCTTGTGGTAACAACGTTTCGCTTCCGCTATCCGGCCGAAGTTAATCGCATTCCGCGCAACGGCATTCAAGGCATCCACATTGTTCGTATCCATCTGCAGGCAATAGGAAAAACATTGGTATGCATCCTTATAGCGCAACAGACCTTCGTAGGCCTGCCCGATGGCAGACATGGTGGCGTAATCAGCCGAATCAGCCGGGGTCAGGCTGTCGGCGCGTGCTACAACTGCCTGAAACTGTTTCCTGTTGACCAGTTCCTGGAGTGTAAAACTCTGCGCCTGCCCCCAAAGGGACAGTGCGCAAAGAAACAGTAATAGAGAAAACTTACATTTCATATAGTATCGTATTTCGTATAACTCCAAAGCAAATTACTGCAAGCGGAATGTCACAGGAACGGTATATTTCACAGCAACCGCCATATTATTCTGGACACCCGGTTTCCATTTAGGCATCGATTTGATAACCCGGACAGCTTCCGCATCCAGCGAAGGATCCACGCCCCGGATTACTTTTACATCGCTCAATGCTCCATCCGCCCCTATGACAAAGGAGCAAGAGACGCGGCCTTGTATTCCGTTTTCCTGTGCTATGACCGGATATTTAATCTTTTGTGACAGATATCGCAACAACGAATACTGCCCGCCCGGAAATTCGGGCATCCGCTCTACAACTGTAAAAATGCGGCCGGAAGTATCGATTCCTTTTGCCGGCGTCCCGGATACAGAGGCCTTGTGCTTATTGGCCAGGCGGAAAGATACCGGCACCGTATATTTCACATTAACCGCTTTCCCTCTCTGCTCGCCGGGCGACCATTCCGGCATAGCGTTTATGATACGCAACGCCTCCGCATTCAATGCCGGGTCCACACCCCGGATCACTTCCGCATCCGTTATAGAGCCATTCTTCCGGACGATAAAGGAACAACTTACGCGTCCTTCGACTCCGTTCCGCATCGCAGATTCCGGATATTTGACACTGGAAGCCAAGTATTTCAACAAAGCTTTTTGTCCACCGGGATACTCCGGCATTTTCTCGACCACCGTAAAGACTTGCTCTTCGGCCCGCTTAATAGCAGCCAATTCTTCTTTCGAAAGGACATATCCTCTGTGCATTTCAGCCGGTTCCTCCTTATTCACGGCAGGGAACAATTGTATCGGCAACTGTATGGCCTCCGGCATAAGAGCTTCGGCAAAAGAACTTTCCACCAGCTCATCCGTGATACGTGCCACGGCATCTATATTGCTAAAGATCAGCAGCCCTCCCACGATCGGTATAAAGATCAGGTATTTGGCCCTGCCGATACCATGCGAACGTTTCTTGTTCATCATGCTGATCCGGTTCTTCAGGTGCAGCATATTAAAACTATTGGATAAAGAGGTTGCCGATTTATTCGTATGGGACAGCCCCAACAGATGGTATTGATAGCTTCTGCTGTCGTAGCCAGACTCGAGCACGGTATCGTCCGCCAGATATTCGAGATTATGGCGCACTTCCCTCTTCAACAGCCACACAAAGGGATTCACCCAGCAAACGATACAGATCAGCTCACAAATGATCACGTCGATCGAATGCCATTGGCTGACATGCGTACCTTCATGTGTCAGGATTTCGTCGATCTCCTTGTCCGAATGACTACCGGGATGCAGGAATATCAGCCGGAAGAAAGAAAAAGGTCCGGCCGGACGGTCTAAAACATGCACACGCGTATCATAAATCTGCATGACCTTCGATTTGCGCGCCAATAATAATATACTGCTCAACTGCACCAGGAAACGGAGCAACAAGGCGAGAACGCCTCCCCAATACAAATAGGATACACCGGAAAGAAGCAAGCCATGCCAATCTGTTTCAGGGACATTATCGGGAGTAATCGTGGTTTCGGGTAAAATGGCCGAATACATCTGAATGACTTCCACCATCGGTTCCTGTTCCCGTATCCAATCCTGAATATTCATCAACGGATAAAGCAACGCCACCCCGAAGAACGCCAACAAGGTCGTACGGCGCAATTTGAAGAATGTGTCCCTGTAAAAGAACAGTCTATAGAAGGCATAAAGGAGTACAAAAGCTACATTTACCTTCAAAAAGTAGGCAAATTCCGGTGTCATGGCAATACGGATTTAACGGTTTATTCTCGTCCTTTCTCTATCATATCGATGATCTCTTTCAGCTCATCAGCCGAAATCTTCTGCTCTTTGGCAAAGAAGGAGACCATTTCCTTGTATGAGTTCTCGAAGTAGTTGTTCACCACACTTCCCATAAACGTCCGTTTATATTCTTCCTGTGGGATCAGCGGCCTGTACTCGTAAGTATTACCGTAACGCTTCGCTTTCACGTACTTCTTGCGTTCCAGATTTTTCACAATAGAGGCGAGTGTCGTATAAGGAGGTTTAGGCTCTTCATACTGCGCCAAAATGTCTTTGATAAAGCAAGGAGCGATCTGCCAGATCCAGCGCATCACATCCTCTTCTTGTCTTGTTAATCTTTCCATGTTTGTATATTAATTTTACGATCGTATCGCAAAGCTACGAATCCATCGTAAATATGCAAGAGATAATGCGTTAATTTGTATTAATGTCTCGTCTTTTTATAAAACCCCGGGATTTTCCGCCAAATCTTCTATAAGGTGTCGATACGCCAATTATAAGAGTATTCGAACCTTCTGCAAACCATCGAAATATACAAGAACCCCCTTTCCGGCCGTTTTTCTATTTCGTCCAAAATTCTGATCCATTTTGGATTGACTCTTTTCACGGTTTAAGCTTTCCTTGCTGACAATAAGAAAAACGAGGTGCGCAGCCCGTTTCGATAAACGGGCAATTTGATTGCCGAAAGCCGGAAACGCCGACAAAGTGATAAAGCTTAACTCCCGGAGAATCGAATATTTGAAAACAAAACGGACGGCGTTCCAAATATCGCAAGGAATTTTTAGGGGCCTTGTCGCCGTGACGACCGTCTTCATCGCCTTCGCGACCGTCTTCATAGGGTATGACGACCGTTCTCATGGCGATAAAGTGCCGGAAAAACGAAATAAAGTCCGACTTCACGGCAATAAACTCCCGAAAAAGAGAAAAGAGCACCTTTTTGACGGCTGAAAAGATGGTTGACATTTGCTTGGTCTCGGATGCTTTTCAAGGATGGAAAATACGTTTTTTACAATAACCCCCTCCTATTTTTCATATTCTCCCTCAAAAAATTGTCCCTTCAAATTATTTTCCATACCTTGCGTTGCTCATTTGTAAAGTAAAGAGAGTTCAATACATTATAGAGATGGATATCAGCCTTGAATCAAAATATCTGAAAGAGCTTGGGAATGGAAATCATAAAGCCTTCGACACGCTTTACATCCAATACAGCCCGAAGGTGAAGCATTTCTTAACCGGCTTCATCAAAAATCCGGACGAAGCCAGCGATATGGCACAAGATATCTTTTATAAAATCTGGACAAACCGTGAAACGATCTCAAAAGTCGATTCATTTAAAGCGTATCTCTTCCGCATGGCCCGCAATATGATCTACGATTATTACGAGCACAGCCTGATCGAAGAAAATTACCAACAGAAGGAACAATACAAATCCGACTACAGCGACTTGATAGAAGAAGAGCTGTATGCCAAAGAGTTATCCCTGCTTATTGACATCGCCGTAGAAAAAATGCCTCCCCAACGGCGCAACATATTCATCATGAGCCGAAAAGACGGATTAAGCAACGAAGAAATCTCTCTGCGCCTGAATATCAGCAAACGAACCGTCGAAAACCATCTGACACAAGCGCTTGCCGAACTGCGCAAGATTGCATATTCTATTATTTTGCTTTTTTTCTGATTGATTAGCTAATTTACCAGATAATATTACGATATAGCACCATGACAAAGTCAATATTATGTTCCTAAAAATGGCAAAAGCGCACAAAACAGGTTCCTGTTTGGTGCAAATATAAAATAATAAAGGAATAAAAATCATTTCCCAGCTGTGTGTGTTCGTCCACTTGTCCGTCTGCTATAATATAAAGACGAAAAAATGGACAAAAGCTATATACATATACTAATTGCTAAATTTTTCGGTAACGATCTGTCCCCGGAAATACAAAAGAAGTTTCACACCTGGCTTCTTGACGAGAATTTTCAGAAGGAAAAAGAAAAAGTATTAGCTGCTTTATGGGAGGAAGATCCGGCTGTGGCAGACGATTCAACGTTCCAAGAACTCGAACAACTGCATAAACGGATGAAAACAACCGACCGGCAGCCTTATAAATCCATTGGTTTGTATGTCCGGAGAATTGCCGCGATCCTGCTTTTGCCTTTACTCGGAGCTTTTGGAACGTACTTTTATTTAACGGAGATAAACCCGGTTGTTGAAAAAACAGAGTTGGTGGAGTGTTCGACTTCTTATGGAGAGAAAAAACAAATCACCTTGTCGGATGGGACGATTGTCTGGTTAAACGCAGGTTCGCTTCTTGTCTATGAAAAGGATTTCAAAGGTGCCACTCGTACTTTGTTTTTAAGCGGAGAAGCCAATTTCAAAGTAGCCAAGAATCCCCGGAAACCATTCATCGTAAATACAAAATACATGGACGTCGAGGCATTAGGGACCATTTTTAACGTACAATCCTACCCGGATTCCCCTAATACAATCGCGACATTAGAAGAAGGAAAAATCAAAGTCGACACGAAATATCCTGTCCGGCAATCATTTATTATCAAACCCAATGAACAAGTTGTGTACAATCATATAAATAAGAAAGTATCCTTCAGCAAGGTTGACGCAAACAAATGCTCCTACTGGAAACAAGGCTACCTGATATTCCAGGGAGCTACATTCGGGGAAATCGTACAAACGATCGAACGTAGCTTCGGGGTTACCGTCAACTATGAAGCCGGCCGATACAAAGAGCGGACATTTACAATCAAGTTCACTCCGGATGAAGGATTGGAGCACGTGATGGATATTCTCCAAAAAATAATCGGCTTCAAATACAAGGTAGAGAACAATAACGTATTCATTTATTAAAAAGAGGAGGCACATACCATGAAAAAAAGAAACCGGGGAGCCGACGCCAATCATTCTCCCCGGAATTGAAATCGTAGAACACCACGCCTGATATCTTTTTACAGATAAGGGCATTTTATTCTAAGTATTCAACTAAAAAATCTAATTTACAAAGATATGGAAATAAATAAAGAATCACAACACGGCAGGCTAAATAGTCTGTTCATCTTTACTTTTATTTGTTTACTTCTTACACTCCCGCAACAAATCTTTGCGGAAAACCAGAAAGTAACATTGACTACAAAAAGTATAACCTTAAAGACTGCATTTGAAGAAATCGAAAAGCAAACAGGATACTCTGTCGATTATGAAGATACAAACATCAGTTTGAATAAAATCGTAAATGTTTCTATCAATAATCTGAATTTGCCGGATGCTATAAAAACCGTGTTGAAAAATACCGGATATACCTACTCTATCGAAGGGAAACACATCGTTATTTCAACACAGAAAGTCAATCAGGCACAGAAACGTAAAATCACCGGAAAGGTGAATGACGCCAATGGCGAACCGATTATCGGAGCCAATATCGTTGAAAAAGGGACGACTAACGGTACGATAACAGACATGAACGGAGATTTCACATTGGAAGTCCCGGAAAAAAGCATATTGCTGATCAGTTACATCGGATATGCTCCACGTGAAATCGCGGTCGGAACTCAACAGAATATCAGCATAAAACTGAATGAAGACACGGAAATGCTGGAAGAAGTGGTCGTTGTCGGTTACGGTACACAGAAAAAGTCGGATGTAACAACGGCAGTCGCTTCTGTTTCCTCCGAAAACTTGAAAAACCGGGCAGCCGTAAGTTTTGGCGAAGCAATGGCCGGACAGGTTCCGGGTGTACTTATCCAACAAACGAATGGTGCTCCCGGCGGTGAAGGATTGACGATTAAAGTCCGTGGAACAGGCTCTATCACACAATCCAATGACCCGCTCTATGTAGTAGACGGTTATCCGATGGAAGGGGGAGCCTTCCGCCTGTTGAATTCTTCCGATATAGAGAGTATCCAGGTACTGAAGGATGCATCTTCCACTGCAATTTACGGTTCAAGAGGTGCAAACGGCGTTGTGATTATCACGACGAAGAAAGGACAGATAGGGAAACCGAGCGTACAATTGAATGCATACGTCGGATTCCAGCAACGTGAGAAAAAGGTCGAGATGATGAACCGCGACCAATATGTACAGTGGTTTATCGACGGCCGCAACCAGGCATGGTTGGACGCAAAGGTCATTTCATCCGATCCGGACCAGTCCCCGCATACAATCAACGATCCGAATTCCCGCCGTGCCCTCTATTCGGGAGCAAGCAGCCAGTATATGATACCGGACGGGACAGGCAGCTACAAATACAACTTCCTCGATCCGGCTTCCGTTGCACAAATGCCGGACAACGATTGGCAAGACCTGCTATACCGGAATGCGATGATGCAACAATATGAGCTGTCGGTTTCAGGAGGTGCGGAAAATACGCGCTATACATTCTCCGGCAGTTATACCAGCCAGGATGGTATCGTCTTGAATACGGACTATGAACGTTATAATTTCCGTACCAACATTTCTTCCAAGATCGCAAATTGCCTGAATGTCGGCATGAGCCTGATGGCTTATTATGCAAATGGAACGGAGCAGGCCAACGGAAAAGACTCTCCTGTCATGTACGCATTGAACCTGCCGCCTATCTATCCTCTTTATAATGATGACGGTACATACGGCTCGATGGTCCGCAATCCGGAAATTCTGGCAGGCGACGTAGCCAACCCGATCGGGATAGCCGAACAGGTCATGAACAAACGGAAACGTCACGGATGGTTGGGTACGATTTTCGCAGAGTGGGAAATCATTAAAAACCTGAAATACCGTATCAGCATAAATGGTAGTATTCAAGACAATATCAACAAGAAGTTCGAACCGTCGTATGTCGATTTCGATAGTTCCAAAGCGCCGCGTCCGGCAAAAGGGATCAATGAACGTTGGACAGATCGGGACTGGGTAATCGAAAATACATTAAACTATTCATTTACACTGGCAGACAAGCATAGTTTCAACGCCTTGTTAGGATATACCACACAATCACATTCTTACGAACATATGTACGGAGAAGCCAGAGGGTATGCGAACGACAACATCACGACGTTGAACGCAGGAACCATGTATTCCTTGACAAGTGACGAATCCGAATATTCGATGATCTCTTATCTGGGACGTATCAATTATGTATATGATAACCGGTATATGTTGACAACGACTCTCCGTGGCGACGGTTCCTCCCGCTTCGGACGGAATAAGAAATGGGGTACCTTCCCGTCCGTCTCCTTAGGATGGCGTATTTCACAGGAAAAGTTCATGCAGGATGTGAAACAGATCAGTGACCTGAAGATCCGTGCCAGCTTCGGTATTTCCGGTAATAACCGTATCGGTAATTATTCTGCCATCGGCTTGTTATCCACCGGATTCTATCCGACAGGAGATGCAGTCCAGAACACGGTTAATCCGAACACGATGACAAACGACGATTTGGGTTGGGAACGTACACGCCAATATAATTTGGGTTTTGAATTAGGTATGTTCAACAATAGAATCCGTTTGGAAGGCGACTTCTATGACAGCCGGTCTATCGACTTGCTTTTGAACGTCCCTGTCCCGACCATTACAGGCTATTCCACTCAGATGCAAAATATAGGAAAAGTCCAGAATAGAGGTATGGAATTTTCTTTGAATACCAAGAACCTGACAGGAGCATTTACCTGGTCCAGTAACTTTAACATCTCATTCAATAAGAATAAAGTGTTAGAGGTTGGCGTTGACGGCCGCCCGATCTACGGAAGCGCACCGAATGCCAATAATGCGTTCATCACCCAACCGGGATATCCGATTGCCAGTTTCTATGGATATAAATATCTCGGAGTTTTCCAGAGTGAGGAAGAATTAGCCAAATATCCTCATCTGAGTGGAGATAAAGTGGGTGACGGCCGCTATGAAGATGTAAACAAAGATGGGAAACTCGATCAGAATGATAAAACGATATTGGGAGACAACAATCCGTTATTCACAGCTGGTTTCAGCAACTCTTTCAGCTATAAGAATTTCACGCTGGACATTCAGTTTACAGGTTCATACGGTGCAGAAGTATTCAGCTTCTATAAACGCATGTGCGGCATCTATCACGGTGATCGTAACGGCATGATTGAACAAATGGGACGCTGGCGTTCGGAAAACGAACCGGGTGACGGTATTCACTTCCGCCCGACCCGTACACCTTCCGGCTGGCAACGCGATCCTTCTTCAGCCTGGGTACAGGATGCATCCTACCTGCGATTGAGAAACCTGACTTTCGGCTACAACTTCGACCAGAAAGTGTTGGATAAAGTAAAGATGAAAGGGTTGCGCCTGTATGTAACAGGACAGAACCTCTTCACTATTACGAATTATGTAGGCTACGACCCGGAGACCAGCAGCCAAAGCGGCCTTTCACAAGGGGGTGACTATCTGGGATATCCGACTGCCCGTTCATTTATAATCGGTGCCAATATTACGTTCTAAATGCTTAATACTATTCATTATGAAAAAGATATATTTATTATTCGTACTATCGCTTTTATGTATCTCTTGCAGTGATGATTTCATCACCAAGAATCCCCCTTCCGATCTAAACTCCGAAGGGTTCTACAAGACTGAGTCAGATATGAACCAGGCTGTACTGTCGGCTTATGCTAATTTACGATCTCTTTATAATCAGACTTATGTCAGATTGGGGGAAATCCGTTCGGACAACACGACTTATTCCTGGTTAAGCGGAAACCCGGCTAACGAGAAGGGAGTGGATGAATTTGCTTCGCCTCTGTTACCTGAAAACAATTTTTTAGCCAGTTGCTGGAATGACAGTTACAAAACTATTTTGCGTTGTAACATTGTTATCGGGCGAATCGGAAATATCGAGTTCAAAGACGAAAAGCTAAAGACTCAGTATATTGCGGAAACCCGTTTCTTACGTGCATTGCTCTATTTCTACCTGAATCGTACGTTTGGCGGTTACGGATTAAACGGCGAATTGCTGGGAGCGATCAAAGTGGATAAAGAAATCACCCAGGTCGAAGCGTATGAATTGGGCAGAGCTCCTTTGCAGGAAATGTACGATCTGATAATCGAAGACTTGAAGTATGCGGAAGGCAATTTACCTGAAGCATACGGTTCTACCGATATCGGCCGTGTGACAAAAGGAGGAGCAACCGCTCTATTGGGGAAAGTATATATGACAATGGCCGGTTATCCGCTGAACAAAGGGGACGAATATTACAAATTGGCGATTGAACAGTTCAAATCGACAATCAATAATCCCCGCTATTCTCTGGTCGCGACCTATAAAGACTTGTTTGAAGTCTCCAACAAAAATACGTCAGAGTCTCTGTTCGAAGTCCAATACAAAAAAGGCACTCAGGGCGGAGCTACCGGAAGTCCTTGGAATAATAATTTCGCACCTCGATTCTCCGACAAAGAAGTGGTCCTGGTCGGAGATAAAGGAGGGGAAAACTCGCCTACACAAGATATGTCTAATGCATATGAAGTCGGAGATCCCCGTAAATATGTATCCATGCGTGATGGTTGGACAAATGCAAAAACCGGAAGCTGGGAAAATGAGAAATATGTCTGCAAATATTACGACGTTTCATCCAGTGGTTCGGATAATGACAACAATTGGATCGAGTTGAGACTGGGAGACATTTACCTCTTATATGCAGAAGCTCTTGTCCGTACAAACGGAGATAAGCAAACAGCGATTAATTACGTGAATAAAATCAGGGAACGTGCACGCAATACACCGGGAGATCCGGATATTACACCGGCAGCTGATTTACTACGTGACTATGCACCCGGCGATTTCCCAACGGCGAATGATTTATTACTCGCCATTGAAAAAGAGCGCCGCGTGGAACTGGCTTTTGAGAACCACCGCTGGTTTGATCTGGTCCGTACCGGAAGGGCGAAAGACGTAATGACTGCCGAACAAAAGTTCGACGGATATCCCGAATTTACTTGGAGTGATGATGCATTGGCTTATCCGATTCCGATGACCGTTATGCAGTCTAATCCGGGAAAAATCATTCAGAATAAAGGATATACGCAATTATAAACTATCTTTGGAGGTGTGTCAAAAGTAAGTTCTAACGTTTTAGCGTGTCATTGCGGGCTTGACCCGCAACCTCACACTAAACTGATTTACAATAATTAGGATGAGATGGCGGGTCAAGCCCGCCAGGACACAGACGTTATAAATAGGACTTTTGACACACCCCCAATAAACTTATAATCCTATATTGTTATGAATAGATTAAGAATTACATTCAGTCTTTTATTATGCAGCCTTTCTTGTGTCTGCCTTGCTCAAAAAGAAGAACAAAAGTGTACAATCTCAGATTGCATAACCACTTTTTCGGAGGAACATGTGAATAAGAACAGTACAGGCTGGGCTTTCTGGTTCATCCCTGCGGACGGAATTGCGGATACGCTTTCGGTTAAAATGTCCTATGTAGACAAAGGGATAAAAACCCATGAGCCGCATTCCCATTTTGAAGATGAGCTATTCTATATGGTCGAGGGAACATCTATTGTCCGCCTGAATGAAGAAGAACATGTTCTCAAGCCGGGGGATGCTTTTTATGCGCCGGGAAATTCCTCTCACAACATCCGCAGGACAGACGATCATCAAGCCATTAAGTATGTCATGTTCAAACGTGAAATTCGTGGGAAGCTGTCGGAACCGTTTTTGCCGGGAATAAAAAATTACTCGATGAAGGACTGCCTGATTCCTTTCAAAGAATCAGCTCTGACTAAAAACGGCAATGACAAGACCATGTGGTATCTGACAAAAGAAATGTCTGCCGGAGGACTGAATGCCCGACTTCATATCCTTTCCGGTTCTGCCTTGCATGAAGCGGATGGCTATTCAGGACAAGAGGTTTATTTCATACTGGATGGAAAAGCAAATGTTTCGGTTAACGGTGAAAGCCGGACCATCGAACCGCTTTCATCCTGCTATTGCCCTGCCGGCTCCAAACATAGTATCCGGAATGCCGGCAAAGACGTTTTGAAATTTATTGTAGTAAGGACAAAATAATTAAAATCGATATGACTAAAATAATCACATTTCTAACAATGTTCCTGTTCTTATGGACAGGGAACATTTATTCTCAGAATAACCAGCTTACAGCTAAAGAAAAAAAGGAAGGCTGGGTCTTGCTCTTTAACGGGAAGAATCTGGATGGATGGACTTCCGTCGGGAAAGACACACCGCCTGCATTCGGCTGGGTTGTTGAAGACGGTATCCTGAACGTGCGTAAACAGGGTGACAAAAGGGGAGGTGACATCATCACCCGGGATCAATATTCGGACTTCGACCTGAAAGTGGATTTCCGTATCACCAAAGGAGCTAACAGCGGGATCAAATACTTCTTTACCAAATACGAAAAAGGGGGATGGCTCGGGTTGGAATATCAGATTCTGGATGATGAAAACCATCCGGATGCCAAATTGGGACGCGATGGGAACCGGTTGGAAGGCGGACTATACGACATGTTGCCGACCTCACCCAAGCAAGTCAATCCGATAGGAGAATGGAACCAGGCACGTATCGTGGCAAAAGGGACAAAAGTCACCCATTATTTGAACGGGAAAAAGATCCTTTCTTTCGACCGCAGCAGCGAACAATACAAAAAAGCATGGCAATTAAGCAAATACAAAAATTCCAAGCCGATGTTCGGTGATGTCAAGGAAGGACATATCCTTTTACAGGACCATGGAGACGAAGTTTCTTTCCGCAATGTGAAAATAAAAGTATTCAAATAATCTTATAACAAATTGAGACATGAAAAATACAACAAGAAGAGGTTTTATCAAACAGGTAGCCGCCACGGGTGTGGGGCTGACAATCGGTGGTATGTCTTTCAAGGCATCAAGTGCAAAAAGTTATGCAAATATCGTAGGGGCGAATGAACGGGTGAACATGGCTGTTATGGGAACAAACGGACGTGGCGCAGGTATGGCACGCAACTTCCAGAATCATAAAGATGTAGAGATGCGGTATGTCTGCGATGTCGAAGAAAAGGCATTGGCAAAAGGGGTTGCAGCCGTGAAAAAAGCGGGCGGTAATCCGAAGACGGAAAAAGATATCCGGAAAATATTGGAAGATAAAAACATCGATGCGATCCTGGTAACAGCTCCGGACCATTGGCATGCACCTGCTACTATCATGGCTTGCCAGGCTGGAAAACATGTCTACTGCGAGAAACCGTGTAGCCACAACCCGCACGAAGGGGAACTAAGCATTGCCGCCGCCCGCAAATATAACCGTGTCGTACAGGTCGGTGCACAACGCCGTTCCTGGCCCGGACTGACAGAGGGCATCGAAGCGTTGCACAATGGCGTTATCGGACATATCCATTTTGCAAAAGGCTGGTACACGAATAACCGTGCATCCATCGGTTTCGGGAAGGAAGTTCCTGCTCCTTCAACGATCGACTTCGATCTGTGGCAGGGTCCTGCACCCCGCCGCTCCTACCGCGACAACCTGATCCATTACAACTGGCACTGGTTCTGGCATTGGGGTACAGGCGAAGCATTGAACAACGGCACACATGAGATAGATGTCATCCGCTGGGGATTGGGATTGGATTTCCCGACAAGTGTCAGTTCCGAAGGCGGCCGTTTCCGCTTCAAGGATGATTGGGAAACACCCGATACACAGACAATCGATATTCGCTTTGGCGATAATTGCCTTGTTTCCTGGGAAGGACGCAGCTGTAATTCCCGCAATACGGAAGGACGGGACCGTGGAGTCATATTCTATGGAGAAGGCGGCGCGCTGGAAACGGGTGAGAACGGATATCGTATTTTCGATATGAAAAACAAGTTGATCAAAGAAGTCGCATCCAAAGATGTGATCGATGGACGCGACCCTTCCAGCCCGAGTGCAAACCTGGATATGGGACATATCGCTAACTTTATCGAATCCATAAAGACAAACAGCCGTCCGAATGGAGACATAGAAGAGCTGCATAAAAGCACACTGCTGGTTCAATTAGGCAATATCGCCTGGCGCACAGGACACCGCCTGATGATCGATCCGACAAACGGACACATCATCAACGACCCTGAAGCACAACGCCTGTGGAGCCGCACTTACGAACCGGGTTGGGAACCCATTGTTTAAAGCGTCATATCATGGTAAAATAGACGATGAAAAGCCGGACATTTGTTTGTGAAAGCAAATTCCGGCTTTGTTTTTTTACCAAAATAGGCACTTGCAGACATTAAGAATCAGGGATATTTATGTATGTTTGCAACCAAAACACTTTTTTGTATAATCTAAAATCACCATGAATATGCGCATTATTCCTTATTTCGTTTTCTTTTTATGTTTCGCTGCGTGTACGGGAACACCACAAAAAGAGCCTCTCACCCTTTGGTATCATGAGCCGGCACACAATTGGGACGAAGCCCTGCCGGTAGGAAACGGACGGGCCGGAGCGATGGTCTTCGGAGGAGTTGAGAAAGAACAACTGCAATTGAATGAAAACACCTTGTACAGCGGGGAACCATCGGTCGTCTTCAAAGATGTGAAGATCACGCCGGAGATGTTCGACCGGGTTACCGGACTGATGAAAGCCGGGAAATATACGGCTGCATCCGACCTGGTCTGCAAGAACTGGCTGGGACGCCTGCATCAGTATTACCAGCCGTTCGGAGACCTGCACATCCAAAACAATAAACACGGAGATGCCGGACAGTACAAACGGACACTCAACATTTCAGATGCTATCGCAACAACAGCATACGAACAAAACGGCATACGCTATGAACGGGAAGTCTTCGCCTCCCATCCGGACGATGTCATCGTCATTCATCTGAAAAGCGAGACCTCAAAAGGCATCGATATTTCACTCGACTTCACCTCTCCCCATCCGACAGCCGTACAGAAAGGGGAAGACGACCGCCTGATCCTGCACGGACAGGCTCCCGGCTATGTGGAACGGCGCACATTCGAACAACTCGAGCAATGGGGCGACCAATATAAACATCCCGAACTCTACGATGCAAAGGGAAACCGCAAATTCAACAAACGCATACTCTACGGAGATGAAATCGACGGAAAAGGGATGTTCTTCGAAGCCCAATTGAAACCGGTCCTTCCGAAAGACGGAAAATGCGAAATCACGGATTCCGGCATACACGTCTACAATACAGGAGAAGTCTATTTCCTGCTCAGCATGGCAACCAGCTTCAACGGTTTCGACAAAAGTCCGAGCCGGGAAGGTATCGATCCAGCCGCCAAAGCAGCCGATATCCTCGACAAAGCGCTTGCCTATGATTACCCGACATTGAAACAACGCCATACGGAAGACTACCGTTCTCTCTTCGACCGTGTCAATTTAGAACTGGTATCTTCTCCCGGACAAAAGGCGATGCCGACCGACACACGCCTCGAGCGGTTTGCACAAACTGCCGATCCGGATCTGGCCGCACTTCTCTTCCAGTTCGGACGCTACCTGATGATCAGCGGTTCACGTCCCGGAGGGCAACCTTTGAACCTGCAAGGAATGTGGAATAAAGACACGATCCCCGCCTGGAACTGCGGTTATACAATCAACATCAATACGGAAATGAACTACTGGCCGGCCGAACTTACCAACTTGTCGGAGTGCCAGGAACCGCTGTTCCGGATGATCCGCGAGTTAGCCGTCTCAGGAGCTGAAACCGCTCAAAACATGTATGGCCGCCGTGGCTGGGTAGCGCATCACAACACTTCCATCTGGCGGGAATCCCTGCCGAACGACAATGTGCCGACAGCCTCTTTCTGGCCAATGGTACAAGGTTGGCTTTGCAGCCATCTCTGGGAACACTACCAGTTTACACAAGATACGGACTTCCTGAAAAACGAGGCATACCCGCTGATGAAAGGAGCAGCCGAGTTCTTCGCCGATTGGCTGATTGACGACGGCAACGGACATTTGGTTACCCCGGTAGGCGTCTCTCCCGAAAATACCTTTATCACGGAAGACGGGCAGCAGGCGGCCATGAGCATGGGACCGACAATGGATATGGCGATCATACGGGAAACTTTCACACGCACACTCGCTACTGCCGAGATGTTCGACCTCGACGAACCGCTCCGCGCCGAACTGAAGGACAAACTGGAACGCCTACTCCCCTACCAGGTCGGGAAACGGGGACAACTACAGGAGTGGATGTACGATTTCAAAGAACGTGAACCCCAACACCGCCATTTCTCCCATTTATACGGCTTCCACCCGAGTGACCAGATCACACCGGATAAGACGCCGGAACTTTTCAATGCCGTCCGCAAAACCCTCGAATTGCGCGGTGACCTGGCTTCCGGCTGGTCGATGGGATGGAAGATCAACTGCTGGGCGCGTTTGTTAGACGGTAACCACGCCTATAAAATCATCGCCAACCTGTTCAACCCGGTCGGATTCGGCAACAGCGAACACAAAGGCGGCGGTCTGTTCCGGAATATGCTTTGTGCGCATCCGCCTTTCCAGATCGATGGGAACTTCGGCTATACGGCCGGTGTCACGGAAATACTGTTACAAAGCCATGCCGGCTACATCCACCTGCTTCCTGCCCTGCCCGATGTATGGGCGGAAGGTACGGTTTCCGGCTTGAAAGCAAGAGGAAACTTTGAAGTCGCAATGAATTGGAAAGAGGGTAAGCTGACGGATGCAAATATCCATTCCCTGGCAGGAAAAAGCTGTACGCTGCGTGCCGGACAACCTTTTACAATCAAACAAAACGGCAAAGTCGTTGCCACTTCTACTCCTATCCGATCGAACGGCAAGGAATACCACCAAGCAACATTCCAATCAGATACGCATTTGTCGAATAGTTACAAATTAACACTTTTATTCGATTAACTATTTAGCAATCAATAATAATAACAATCATGAAATATTATAAACAAATTCACATTGCCGCCTTTCTTTTTTTACTTATTGGCTGCAATCAGCATCCTCAAAAAATAGAACGAATCAACATGATTCCAAAAGTTATCACCAATGAACTATATATTTCAAAGAATTGCAAACTAATCAAGACAAATGATTTTTTCTATATATCCGATATAAAAGAAACCGATGGATTTATTAAAATCTATAATCCGGATGGCTCTTTTAATACAAGTATCGGGAAAATTGGAAACGGACCGGAAGAATTTACAACTCCCTATATCACTCCCTATAAAGATGAGGGCATCTTGGTATGGAATCAATGGGGAAGATATAATTCTGCAATTTCTCAAAACACAAAAGAAGGCATGCTTTTAAATCCTATTACGACTTGTTTTATCAATGAAAACGTAGCCTCTTTACAAACAGATTTTGAAGGGAATTTCATTATTTACAATCCAACTAAAAAAGAGGGTATTATCACACTCTATTCTAAAGATGGAAAAGAAATCGCTTCTGCCGGGAAGTTGCCATATCCACAAGATATATCTAATAGACAAGAATGTTTTTCGGGCAATATCATGTACAACCCTTATAACAAAAAACTTGTGCTTGCTTTAAACACGCTTCCATATACAGCTGTTTATCAAATTAAGGATAACAACATTACCCTTTTAAATGAACAAGAAATAGGGGACGCCGAGTATCATATTTCAGACAACAACATGAACATTCCTAATCCGGGAAAAGATTGTCTTGTCGGATTTTGTCTGACCAAAGATTACATTGTGTCTATTTTAAATGACCCGGATTATAAAGGAACTGACCGCAGCCAGACTTCCCCTAAACGACACACAGTAGGAGTTTATGATTACAACCTCAATTTAATTAAAATCGCCAATCTCAATATGCCAAGAATCAATTTGGCATCTCAAGGGAATGACAATAGTTTTTATTCTATCGTGTTAAACCCGGAATATAGTATTGTCAAAGCAGAGTTATAAGATGCTGTTTAAAATTTATTCAGCTGTCTTTTGAGAGTTCTTTTGATATCTTTCTTCTGTTTTCAGAAAAGCTACTACTCTTCATGGCAGGCGACAGCGGATGGGTATATTGGACGAAACGGAAGCGTATTGGCGCTGGCGGTGTTTGCGGGGGCGTCCTATCGGGGTCGTCAGTATGCCGAGCCAGGCCATGCTGATGACCGGAAAAGCAGAAGAGGACAAAATGATACGTCTGTTTTCTGGAATAATTTCAGTTATTAATCATGTTTTCGCGCACACACCATGTTTATTTAAAAATAAACTCCTACTTTTGTAGTCTGAACACATTATAAACCATTGATATGGATAAGAAAGTAATAACCTTTGGAGAAATCATGCTTAGACTGGCCACTCCAGACTATCTCCGTTTTTGTCAGAGTGATAAATTGAATGCTACCTTCGGTGGCGGTGAAGCAAACGTAGCTGTATCACTGGCTAACTATGGTATTGCAACAGAGTTTGTAACCCGTTTGCCGAAAAACGACATTGCACGTGCCTGTGTGATGGACCTGCGTAAATATGGTGTCGGAACTTCCCACATTGTTTACGGTGGAGACCGCTTAGGTATCTATTTCCTGGAAACAGGTGCCGTAGCCCGTGCCAGCAAGGTGGTTTACGATCGCGCCCATTCGGCTATCTCTGAAATCAAACCGGGAATGGTCAATTGGGAAGAAGTATTCAAAGATGCATCCTGGTTCCACTGGACAGGTATTACTCCCGCTATTTCGCAAGGCGCCGCAGACGCTTGCCTGGAAGCAATCCAGACAGCAAACCGAATGGGTGTACCCGTATCCTGCGACATCAACTACCGCAAGAACCTGTGGAAATATGGAAAGACGGCTTCTGAAGTGATGCCTGCATTGGTTGCCGGTTGCGACGTGATCCTGGGTAACGAAGAAGATGCAGAAAAGGTATTCGGCATCAAACCGGAAGGTTTCGATGTGACAGCCACGAACGGTGAAGTAAACGCTGCCGAATTCGAATCGGTATGCACACAGTTGATGGCTAAGTTCCCGCGTGCCAAGAAAGTGATCATCACACTCCGCGGCGCTATCAATGCCAACCACAATACCTGGGGTGGTGTCCTCTATGCTGACGGCAAACTGTATCAGTCCCGTCGTTATGACATCACGCATATCGTTGACCGCGTCGGCGGTGGCGACTCTTTCATGGGCGGCTTGATCTACGGTCTTTTGACTTATACAACAGACGACCAGAAGGCGCTCGATTTCGCTGTTGCAGCTTCCTGCCTGAAACACACGATCTATGGTGACTTCAACCAGGTGACTGTTGATGAAGTTGAAAAACTGATGGGTGGAGACGCTTCAGGACGAGTATCAAGATAAGAAGAATAATGCGACAATTAGACAATGTGCCAATATGCCAATGGAAGAGACAGATTCGGGACATAAGCTAATTGGCACATTGGCATATTAACACATTAATAAATTATTCATTATGGCAAGATTCAATAAAATGCAGGTACTCGACGCGATCGTCAGCACTGGAATGGTACCTGTTTACTACAATAAAGATGTAGAAACGGCAAAACAAGTCGTAAAGGCTTGCTACGAAGGTGGCGTACGCGCTTTCGAATTTACAAACCGTGGTGACTTCGCTCACGAAGTATTTGCCGAACTGATCAAGTTCACAGCTAAAGAATGTCCGGAAATGATTTTGGGTGTCGGCTCTATCGTAGACGCCGGAACAGCTTCCCTCTACCTACAATTGGGTGCAAACTTCATTGTCGGCCCGTTGTTCAATCCGGAAATTGCGAAGGTTTGTAACCGTCGCCTGGTTCCTTATACACCGGGTTGCGGTTCCGTATCGGAAATCGGTTTCGCCCAGGAAGTAGGTTGCGACTTGTGCAAGATCTTCCCGGCCGGAAACGTGGGCGGTCCGTCATTCGTGAAGAATATCAAAGCTCCAATGCCCTGGTCCATGATTATGGCGACAGGCGCTGTCGAACCGACGGAAGAAAACCTGTCGGCTTGGTTCAAAGCAGGTGTGACCTGTGTCGGTATGGGTTCCAAACTGTTCCCGAAAGAGATGATCTCAGCCGGAAACTGGGAAGCAATCTCCACTCTCTGCCGCGACGCGCTGGCTACTATCAAAAAATATCGTTAACAACATAAACCACTAATAGTATGAAGACATTTCTCGATTCCAATTTCCTGCTCCAGTCGGATACCGCCCAGAAACTGTATCACGAACACGCAGCGAAAATGCCGATCATCGATTATCACTGCCACCTGATCCCACAGCAGATAGCCGACAACTACCAGTTTGCCGACCTGACGGAGATATGGCTTGGTGGCGACCACTACAAATGGCGCGCCATGCGTGCCAACGGTGTACCTGAAGAATATATCACAGGAGACAAACCGGCTTACGAGAAGTTTGAAAAATGGGCGGACACCATGCAACATGCCATGCGTAACCCGCTCTATCATTGGACTCACCTCGAGCTGAGCCGTATCTTCGGCGTAGACAAGGTGTTGAACCCGTCCACCGCCCGCGAGATCTATGACGAATGTACAGCCAAGCTGCAAACACCCGAATTCCGCGCCCAGGCGATCATGGAACGGATGAATGTGGAAGTCGTTTGCACGACGGACGATCCGATCGATGATTTGCAATATCATGCAGCTATCCGCAAAAGTAGCCTGAAAACAAAAGTTCTTCCTGCCTGGAGACCGGATAAGGCAATGGCGATCGAGAATGTCGCAACATACAATGAATATCTGACGAAGCTGGAAGCCGCCGCCAATATGTCGATTCTGAACTTCAAGGATCTGATCGGTGCCCTGCAGAAACGTCACGATTTCTTCGAATCGCAGGGTTGCAACCTGTCCGATCACGGTCTGACCACTTTCTATGCCGAGCCCTACACAGATGCCGAAATCGAAGCCATCTTCCTGAAAGCTCGCATGAAGAAAGAGCTGACAGCCGAAGAAATCGACAAATTCCGTTCCGCCATGCTCTATGAGTTGGCAGTAATGGATGCCCGCAGCAATTGGGTACAGCAGTTCCACATTGGAGCTACGCGTAACAACAACGCCCGTATGTTCAAGAAGTTAGGTCCGGACACCGGTTACGACGCTATCGCCGATGCCGAAGTCGCCACTCCGCTATCCCGCTTCCTGAGCCGCCTGGACGAAGAAGGCATGTTGGCGAAGTCGATCTTCTACAACCTGAACCCGCGTGACAATGAACTGATGGTCACCACGATCTACAGCTTCAACGATGGTACGGTGCCCGGAAAGATGCAATACGGTTCCGGCTGGTGGTTCCTGGATCAGATCCACGGTATGGAAAAGCAACTGAACGCTCTGTCAGACTTAGGATTACTAAGCCGCTTCGTCGGTATGCTGACAGACTCACGCAGCTTCCTGTCTTATCCGCGTCACGAATACTTCCGCCGTATCTTGTGTAACATCCTCGGCCGCGAAGTAGAAAATGGCGAATTGCCCGCATCCGAACTGCCTTTCATCGGCAAGATGGTTGAAGACATCAGCTACAATAATGCAAAACAGTATTTCGGATTCTAAGAGTCCTTTCCTCAAAAAGGGGGTGCAGTTCATCTGAACTTCACCCCCTTTTTCATTATGCCTTATCTTCTTTTCGCCTTTGCCGCCGCCTCTTTCGCCTTTTGGGCTTCGCGGCGGGCTTTTTCTTTGGCTTTCAGCTTTTCCTGGTATTCGCGTTCTTTTTGCTTGCGCTCTTTTTCCTTCTGCTTGAGGCGCTCTTTGTAGTCGCGTTCCTTCTGCTTGCGGAGTTCTTCGCGGGCTTTCAGCTTCGCTTTACGTTCGGCTTCAGTTTGTTTCAACTTGGCTTTACGATCACGTTCGAGTTGTTTTTCCCGGTCGGCTTTCGCTTTCAGCAAAGCTTCTTCTTCGGCTTTCTGCTTCTTCAGAAGCTCTTCATTCTCTTTCGCTTTCTTTTCCTGCAACTCTTTTTCGGCCTTTTGTTGGGCTTCAAAGGCTTTACGGGCTTCTTCCTTGCGGGCGGCTTCTTCGGCGGCTTCACGCTTGCGGAGTTCTTCGATCTCTTTCAGGGTGAGTTCCTTTGGTTGCTCGACAGGGGCAACAACGGCTGGAACGGTATCGGCCTGTACCGGGGCCACAGTGTCTTTAACAATCTCCTCTTCCTGACGGACAATCGTAGTATCAGCAACAGACGGACGCTCAACCGGAACCGTGTCTTTTACGACTTGTTGTTCTACCGGAGGCTCGACAGCTTGCTGTTGTTGCTGTTCCTTCGGACGGACGGTTTTCTTAACCGGCTGTTCTTCCTTAGGCTGTACGACAGGCGTTTCTTCCGGGATGTTTTCCTCTGCCTCTTCGATCTCTCCGGCTTCTGCTTCAGCTTTTTCAGCCTCGGCTTTTGCATCTTCTTCCTTGATTTGCTCGGCAGTCATGCGTGCTTTCCAACGGGCGGCCAATTCAGGTGCAGCCTCGCCGAAGTTTTCCTGGAAGAAGTCGACGTATTCCTCGAGCGTCTTACCACGCATCAGTGTTTCGTAATTATCATCGGAAATCGGGAGGATGGCAACATTCTTATCCAAAGCCGTCGCATACCCGTCTTTTCCGTAGATCATCTTATAGTAATGGAGAATCTCATCGAGGTTGAAGAAACCATGAATGGTCAGCATAGTCATCGGACCTGCCTCCTCGAAACTCAAGTCGAACTCTTTCACCATAAAGTTGGCGAAGTTATAAGCGGCAACGGCAAAGAGCAACTGGTTACGGTCGAGCGTTCCGGTCGGATACATCAACAGCATCCGGTAAGAGGTGTTCGGTTCAGCCGTAAAAGTACGAGCCGAGTCGGCAGCCGAAAGCGTGCCATCGTCACCGACACCAAAACGCAGGTTCCAGGTCATTCCCCTGACACCGCCTTGAACCATCATACGTCCGCGAAGGACACCTTTCAGCATCTCGCCAGCCAATTCCGTCACATCGGCGGACGGATATTTCTCTACCAATGCTTTCAGGGCATTCTTAAACCCTTCGGCATCTCCCGCCTGCACATAGGTCAAAGCATCGAGGAACATGAACTTGGGCAGCAGGTCCGCCAACGGATACTTGGCGCTGACTTCGCGGAAGTTACGGCGCACAGTCACAGTATCTTCAGCCAAGTAGCTGCTATAAGTAGCCTGGTAAATAGAATCCTGCATCACATCCATCATGCGGATATTGTATTCGTAATTGGGATCGGCAATCGCAATCGCATAATCCGATTCGGGGAACGTATTGATCAACTTGTTCTTATACTCGGTAGCCAAAGTCGTATTACCCGAACGAAGCGCCATCAGATAGACCTGATAATAGCTCTCCAAAAGATGGTTGTGTTTCGGGAAACGGCGTTCCAGTTCCTCAAAGGCTTCGGTGGCCAACGGGATATCTTCGAGCTTGTCCTTATAGATCATCGCCATATTATAGAGACCGTCTTCTATAATGATATTGGAAGCTTCCACATCTTCAGGTGTCATCGGAAGTTGCTGGATATAGTATTCGCGCGTCTTCGGATCATCGGCGGCAACCGGTTCCAAGCCGGCTTCCAACGAATCGGCAGCTATCGGCAAGCCGTCAGGACCTAAAGCGACAGAGTCTATTGCCGCTTCTTCGCCGTTTGCCATCTCTTCATTAAAGGTGGACATTTCCTTTTTACGCCGGCGCCAGTTATCTTCCAGCGTTCGCCGTCCCCATTTACGCTGGAAAGCGGTTTTTCCCTGCGCGACGGCCTGCGGGTTGTAGAAATAGAAGCCGGCGCCTCCGGATGCGGTCGGTAAGGTGATGCCACCCGTTTCCGTTCCCGGACGGTCGATACCTGTTCCTTTTGCCTCCTGTTCAGCGAGGTAAGCCTCCTTCTCTGCAAGGGCTTTCGCCTCTTCTTCCTCTTTCTTTACCTGTTCGATGATCTTGTCGATCACGGCAAGGCGTTCCGCTTCGGGCATTTTGGCAAGTGTCTGTAAACTGTCCTGCAAATGGACGGCTTCCACATGGACGACCAGTTCGTCCAGGATGGCGGAGAGTTTGGACACACGTTCATAGTCCTTATATTCTTTCTGGATGCCGGACAGAGCGCCGCTGAAATTCGGCTGCGCCTTGACATAGTCACGTTTCTGGAAATAGAGGTCTCCCAGTTTGATCTGGCAGATCGCCTTGTCCAAGCCGTTCTGGGTACTTTTCTCCACGCCTAACTCATAGTTTTTGATAGCGTTGACCGTATCTTCCCGGCTCAGATAGACATTTCCCAAAGCATAATAAACCTGGTCGAGCAGGTCTTTATTCTTGTCGCTCTTCGCCATCCGCTGCAACATCTTGACTACTTTCTGGAAGTTTCCGCCGGTAAACACTTCGGTCTGGCGGATGCGGGCGGCAAATTCGAGTTCATACGGAGGATTGGCTTTTATCACCTGCCCGAACATCTGGTAAGCAAGTCCGTTTTGCTCCTGGTCGGCATATATCTGTCCTAACAGGTACTTCATACGAGTCCGTTGGCGGCGGTTCTTCTCCGCCTTGATAGCCGTCTTGAAGTAAGGGACGGCTTCTTCATATTGCTTATTCTTCACCAGGTAATCGGCATAAACCGTTGCATACTGGTTCAGGTTCTTCCGGGGAATACCGTTCGTGTTGAGTTTGCCTAAGATATCTTCGGCCTCGTAGAACCAATCCATCTCCGAATAGCAGCGTGCCTGCCAGAGACGGGCTTCGGCCACGACTTCCTCGTCGTGCGCATAATGGCGGGCGATATAGGAAAAGGTCGCGGATGCTTGCAGAAAGTCGGCATTGTAAAACTGGGCCTGCCCCATCATCAGCCAGCACTTTTTCAGGAAAGGGTTATATTCCTCCTGTTCCTGCCAGGCGCGTTGTTTGGGGTCGTTGCGCCATCCCGGTTTCTTGGGCGGCTTTGTCTTGATGGAGTGGAGCTTGATGGCTTTATTGCTTTTCTCGATTGCGCGGTCGAAAGGACCTCCGGCGGTTTGCTTGTCTTTGGGCTGTGCACTGATCGGATACATCAGGATCATGTCGGAATAGCTCTCTTTGTAGCCGTTCTGCATGGAAAGCAAGGCTTCGTCGAAAGAGGTCTTACCATTGAAATAGATATTGTAGCGGGAGTTAAAGGCATGGTAAAAGCGGTTCGCCTTGGTATTCTTTTTCGTACTGCAAGACCAAAACAAAGAGACAACTATTAATGCCAATATATAGTAGAAACCTTTCTTCATTGTATTCGTTTGTGATATAAATGAGGATTTATATCATTCATTTAACGCTTGGAGACCGCTTTTATTGCTTTCACTATCAAAAAGAAAAGGACGAGGACGAGAATGATAAACGCACCGGAAGGAACATTCAGGAAATAGGATAAGACCAACCCTGCCACACAACCTAAAAAGCCGATGGCAATACTGCCGAACATGATCTTTTTGAAGTCTGACGTAAAGAGGTTTACCGTGATCTGCGGTAACGTCAGCAGGCTCATCAACAACATGATACCGACCAGACGGATCGAAAGGACAATCGTCACGGCAATGAAGAACATCATCACATATTCGATCCACTTGACAGGCAACCCTTGCGTAACGGCAAAATCTCTGTCGAACGCCACATAGACAATCTCACGCAGGAAAAGACTGAAAAGAACGACCAGCAACAGTGCCAATGCCGCAATCCAAACGATATCGCCTGTCGAAATCGTCAGTATATTCCCAAAGAGGTAAGCAGACAGATTCGGCGCATAGCCGGGAGTCAGGAAGATAAAGATCACTCCCAACGCCATGCCCAACGACCAGACGCCGGCAATGGCGGAATCTTCCCTCACATTCTGCGTCTTGCTGACCCACTCCACACCGAACGCGGAAAGCACCGAAAACAGCATCGCCATCAAGATCGGATTCGTCCCTAAATAGAAACCTAATCCCAATCCCCCGAAAGAGGCATGCGTAATACCACCGCTGATAAAGACCAAACGGCGGGACACAATATACGTTCCCACAATGCCGCAGGCGATCGCAGTAAGCAGGCTGCCCAGAAGGGCATGTTGAAAAAAGCTATATTGCAGTAAATCCATTCTTTTTCTTATTACATCCTTTTTTTATTCCATGGGCATGAAAATTTAGTTCCATGCCCATGAAACTAAAATTCCACAGGCATGGAACTTAATGCACACGCCGTTCGCCGACAATCAGAAACGCCTCGTCTTTCAGGGCATCCGGCAAACTGATCGCACGAAGTTGCAGGCTGCGCAGCCAACCGGCCACCTCCACATCCTGCAAGGTATAAAGCACGTCGCGAAACTCGTTCACGGCTTCTTCGTCATACGCATCGGAATCAACGCCCTGGAATCGGTCCAGTTCTTCATCATCGTAATATTCGATTTTCTTGCTGACGGCAGCCAGCAGACTGTCGCGTTCGCAGGTTTCATGCTGCCCGCAACACTCGTCCGTGACAAGCTCCTGCGCTTCGGGAATCTCCGAAATCTCGCCGCGTTCCAACATCTTCTGCAACTTCCGGTTCCGGAAATAGCCGGCGATGGCGGCGATGACACCCAATACGATAATACCTATGACAATATACCACATAATTTTAACAATTGACAATTGAGAATTGACAATTGACAATGAATACTGACAAAGGAGAAGGTTTTCCAACCCCTAATTGTCAATTGTCCATTGTCAATTGTCCATTATTAAAAATCCGGCCATCTTCAGGTCCTCCCAAAAATGAGGATAACTCTTGCTCACCACCTCCGGATCAGCAATCTCGATCCCTTCCGGACGCACCAGGGCAGCAGGCGCAAATGCCATTGCCATGCGATGATCCTCGTAGGTCGCAATGACCGGATGCGCTTCCGGCTCACAACGTTCGCCGTTCCATTCCAAGATACTGTTGTTACTGTCCATCAGCAGATAACCCAACTTGCGAAGCTCTGTTTTCAGCGCCTCGATGCGGTCTGTCTCCTTTATCTTCAGACTTTGCAAACCTGTAAAACGGAAAGGGGTATTCAATAACACACAGGTGACAACAAAGGTTTGAGCCAGGTCCGGCTCATTCACGAAGTTATAGTTCAGCTTCTTCACACTGTTGCCGTTGTGTTTCAGGACTACGCCGCGATCAGTAAAAGTGGTGCCGACACCGAGTTGCGCAAACAGCTTCGCCCCGGCAGCGTCTCCCTGCAGGCTATTCTTAAACAATCCTAACAATTCGATCTCCGCATTCCGCGATAATGCCATCATGGAATACCAATAGGAAGCGGCACTCCAATCGGATTCGACCGTAAAAGGAACCGGGTTATATTCCTGCGGGCGCACTTTGATCGTCTGCCCGTCCCATTCCGCCTTCACCCCGTATTGCGCCATCAGTTGCAAAGTCAGGTTAATATAAGGTTTCGAAATAATATTCCCCTCCAGATGTAACGTCAAACCGTTTTCCATCAAAGGAGCGATCATCAGCAACGCTGAAATATACTGTGAGCTGACTCCGCCGGCAAGCGAAATCTCGCCTCCGTGCAACGCACTTCCGAAAATACGGAGCGGAGGATAGCCTTCTTTCTCCATATATTCTACCCGCGCCCCGAGTGCGTTAAGCGCATCCACCAATATCTTGATCGGCCGGTTCTTCATCCGCTCCGTCCCCGTAATCGTCCATTCGCCCACCACCTTAGACAAAAAAGCCGTCAGGAACCGCATTGCAGTCCCCGCGGCTTTTATATCAAAGTCACGATCATTCGAGTCGAGCGCCTTCACCATCACCTCCGTATCATCGCAATCCGACAGATTCTGAATCTCATACGGACTATAACTCAGCGCATTCAGTATCAACGCACGGTTACAGATACTTTTGGAGGCGGGAAGCTTGACGGAAGCTTTCAGCAGGGAGGGAGCTGTTATCTTGTACTTCATTTGACTATCACATTAATGGAGCACAAAAATACTGATTTTATCGGAATAAACAGCTCTCCCTATAATCTTTCACTACAACGGAACGCTTTCCGTATTTATCCCGAATTTCTTCGCTTTCCAATAAGATGCCACATGAAATATTATTCCACAACTGGATATTCGAGTATAATCGATTGCCGAAAGATACTCATTCAATATCTTAAATTCCTCCTCGTGCAATTTCTCGTTGTCCTGCATATAAACGACTAAAGAGGATTCTCCGATTTCCCGAATCAGCTCCCATATTTTACGATATTCTCCCCATCGAGGAATCTTATACCCCTTTTGCATATCCCATACCTCCACATTTCGCCAATCAGGGCCCAATACAGCCAACTGTTCCCGGTTTAATTTTATCAACTTATCCAAGCTCTCTTTAGAACGTTCTAATGCCATTTTCCCTACACGTTCTTTCAAGCTACATAATCTTTTCTGAAGATCGGAATCTGTTTCCAACGAAAACAACAAATCAAAAGAATATAGCATCTGGACAAAAACATAAGCAGAATGATTCTTCTCGATTGCTTCCGACTGTACCACCGCATCATAGACGTATTTCCGATACAACTCATAATATGCTTTTTTACCGGTTACATCCCATGCTGCAGCATAAAACATAGGAAGCCTAGCTGCTTCGTGCGATTGAACATTCCACATTTTACAAATACCAAGAGGACAAGGCTTATTGTCCATCCGCAAAAAATCATAATTATGCTCAGGAGTAACATTCTGTATCATCCGGTTGGCAATATTGGAGAGGATCAATCGTATTGTATCTTTTGCACCATCACTCGGCATTGAGCTTTTATAATATTTCCACAATCCATAAACACAATGTGTATATTGATCTCGGGATGAATTGATATAAAAGCTTTTGCCATCTTCTACACAAAGTCCTCGCGCAACAAACCCAGGAGCATTCTCTATAAGAGAGCTTTTCGCAATACCTCTTAAAACAGCAGATGCATATTCTTTCAGCTTCTCATCGGCCGTAATTTTATACCTATCGACTAAGGCATCCAACATCGTCCCTGTCAGAATCATACAATCTTCCATTCCTGTGCCATAACCACAAGGGTTGGGATATTGCCTGTTTACTTCCTGCACAGAAGGTAAGTGGGAAAGCTCCTCCCCTTTTTCATAACTACTTATATAGTCATAAAAAAGATTTGTAGAAGGATGATAGAATTTTGTCCAAGATACATTCCAGGCTATCTCTGCATTTTCTTCAATTCCAGGCTGTTGCCCAAAAGCTATGTTTGGGATAGCAAAAAGAATCAGTATCAAATAAAATCTTAACTTTTTCATATATATCATCAATCTAATCAGATAATACTAATACCCTGGATTTTGATCCTTCACCGGATCAATCGCTTTATTGTAGTTTGTCTCCACTACTGGTATTGGCCAAAGAGACATTGACATATTCAAATCTACACCTTTTCCTTTTTTTATGTATTCTCCAGCCAATCCCGTTCTCAGCAAATCAAGCCATCTTTTACATTCTAAAATCATTTCATAGCCCCGCTCACGAAGAACCAGCTCTGAAAAAGAATTTTTGTTATAATTGCCAGCATTCAGATCTACAGGGGATGGAGTTCCCGGAGCATAACCATATCCACGACGCCGAACTTTATTCAAACATTCCATAGCTTCAGACGTAGGACCACCATTCACTTCATTTGCCGCTTCTGCATAAATTAGTAATAGTTCAGGATAGCGATATATCGGCCAATCATTAGAGGCCCCGGATGTTCCATTCGGATCTATGTACTTTTTGAATAGCAGTGTATTATCCCCCAGTCCAATATCCCAGGCGTAAAATAGATGTTGCTTCCTCAAATCCAGATCATCCCATTCTGTATAAAACGGATTATCCATATAAGTATAAAAAGAATACCAGTTATTTCCATAAGGTTTATATCCATCCCCCGTTATATGGAAGAAATTCATCAACTCCCAACCTTTCTGGTCCGTGTATTTAAAATAAAATATTTCTTCACTACTCGTCAATAAATCTGCACCATATATATTTTCAAAATCATCAGAAGACTTTACCTCTACCAAAGAATAAGCCTCAGAATCAATAACTTCCTTTGCTTTATCACGAGCTTTTTCCCATTCCTTTATATTCAAGTAAACATCCGCTAATAATGTTTTAGCAGTCCACTTTGAGGGAGTTCCTAACAGACGGGGTTTATCCGGCAAATAAGTCTCGGCCCATTCCAGGTCTTCAAGAATCAAATCATATACATCATCTTGAGAAGAACGTGGTATTTCTATAACATCCATATTCTCTTCTGTCCTGATCGGAACGCCAGCCCATAAACGGACAAGGTTGAAATAATCAAATGCACGTAAAAACTTCGCTTCCCCTAAAAACTGATTTTTCTTATCTTCTGGAACAATCGCATCAGGTACATTATCAATAACGACATTTGCATTTCTGATTGATAAATATAATGCAGTCCATACCGACCCCATATTTGTAATATTAGCAGAGCTAAATCCCTTGTATTCACTTATAGATGCAAGGCTACCTTTCCCATATACATTATCAGGACATGCTTCAAGCAAAGTAAAATAAGAGGTAAACTTACTTCCATGTATCGGTTCATAAACACCATTTAATGCAGAAGTAATTTCGTCTTCTGTATTATAAAACGTTTCACTTGCTATTGCTTTAGGATGTTCTTCCAACATATCACTACATCCGCAAAACAACATACATATTATAACGACTATATTATAATAAAACCATTTCCTTTTCATATTCAATAACTTTAAAATGATAACTTAGCTCCAACTGTAAATCCCTTAGTTGTAGGATAAGAATAATAATCTATCCCTTGGTTGATAGAAGTGCTGCCACCCTTAGAATTGACTTCGGGATCCCACCAAGGATATTTTGTAATCGTCAACAGATTCTGTCCACTAATATAGATTTGCCCCCTTGTTAGCCAGTTTATTCCTAACCTATCGACTGGAATATTATAGGCTAACTTTACATTTTTCAATCTCAAATAAGATCCATTATAAACAAAGCAATCTGCCATCTTTGTCGAAATCACATTATCCACAGCAGGATATTGGGCTCCCGGATTTTCTACAGTCCAATGATTATAGTAAACCTCTTTCAATGCATTATTTCCCAAATAAGTTTTATAATTCTGATTTATCATGCTAAAACCAAATATATCATTTCCTTGCGAACCTTGTAGAAAGAAACTAAACTCAAAATTCTTCCATGACATATTAGAGGATAAACCATAAATAAAATCAGGATTAGGATCACCGATTATAGCTTTATCTGCATCAGTAATGCTGCCATCACCATTATTATCTTTATAAACATAATGTCCATTTTCATCAAAGCCATCTGTCTGATAACCATAAAAGATACTCATCGGATACCCTTCTCTCAAGATATTAACATAATCATTCGCAACATTTAGGTTATAAGTCGTACCTTGGATATCTTGTCCGTCTTGAAGTTTTATTACCTTATTTCTGTTCAAGGATATATTGGCAGAAATATCCCATTTGAACACTCCATCCAGTATATTGGCATCTAATTGAAACTCAAATCCTTTATTTCGAACTTCTCCTACATTTTTTACCGTTGTCGTATACCCCAAAGAAGCCGGTAACTGCACAGTATTCAATAAATCACGAGTATTCTTCAAATAAAAATCAAAAGTAACACGAATTCGATTGTTCATAACTCCCAGATCTAAACCGACATCCGTCTGAGAAGTTGTCTCCCATTTAAGATCACTTGGTAAACGAGTTCCCGGCGCATAATATGTATATAATGCATCTTCAAAACTAACCTTACCTGATGATAACATATTAAGAGTATAATATGGATCGATTGCCGTACTCCCTGTTTGCCCATATCCAATCCTTAATTTCGCATTTGAGATAAAAGATAAATCTTTCATAAACTCCTCTTCCGATATACGCCAAGCAAGAGCTCCGGAAGGGAAATACCCCCATTTATTATTTTCACTATAACGAGATGATCCGTCCGCTCTAAAACTAACCGTTGCCAAATATTTACCTCTATATGAATAATTGAACCGGCCAAGCCATGATAACAAAGTCCAGTCCGTATAAGAAGAAGATGGAGTATTTATCGTTGTAGCAGAACCAATATCATATGGGCCTGTCGCATCACTTAAAAATCCAGCCCCCGACACATTTACAGACTCTCCAGAATATCGCTCATAAGTGAATGCCCCTGTTGCAGTAATGTTATGATCTTTATTGATTGTTTTATTATAGGTCACAATATTATCACTGTTCACAGTCTGGTTATTCCACGAACCTAAACCTGCAGTTCCTGTTGAATTCGGATACTTTACACCCGTATAATTATTAGATCTACCATCCGTATTCGAAATATTTCCAGAAATCTTAATTGACAAATCCGGTATCGGTTTATACGCAACAGCAACGTTAGCCATTACCTTATTATTTATTTGCTTATTTGCAACTTCATTAAAGTAAGCAATGGGATTGATTAAGTTATCTGGACTGAAAGGGTAAACCCCTGTCAATAAACGATAATCTCCATTCTCCAAATATGGACCCACAGTAGGAGTAGCTGATAACGCAGACAGCAATATATTATTTTCATTTGTCAGATGTCGATTAGTTTTACTCAATATCGAATTGTATGAAACAGAAAATTTATCATTAAATTTATGATTTAGATTCGCTCTCAATACAATTCTCTGATAACGATTCTCTTTGATCACTCCCTCTTGGTCATAATAACTTGCACCTATGGCAAATTGTGTTTTATCTGTACCTCCATTCACCGTTAATGAATGGTCTTGAACAGCAGCAGATCTGAATATCAAGTCCTGCCAATCCGTCCCTTGCCCAAAACCAGCTATTTCACTCTCGGTAAAATAATCTTCCCCATGCGTGTTTTTCCAAAATGTATTATAATAATCCGCATATTCAGCCCCATTCATTAATTCTAGTTTTTTTCTAACTGTTTGCGTGCTAAAACTGCCTTCATAATCAACACTAACCCGGCCCTCTTTCGCTTGTTTAGTTGTAACAATAATTACTCCATTCGCTCCACGAGATCCATAAATAGCAGTCGCGGATGCATCTTTAAGAACCTCGACACTTTCTATATCTGACGAATTTATCATACTTTGATCTCCAGGAAAGCCGTTGATTATCCATAGTGGTTCATTACTTCCAGATATAGAATTAGCACCTCTAATTCTAATTTGCATATTAGCACCCGGTTCTCCTGAATTCTGTTGGATTTGAACTCCAGGTATACGTCCTTGCAATGCCTGAGATATATTATTCGAAGGTAAATCCATAATTGCATCATTTTTAATTGATGCAACAGAACCTGTCAAATCTGATTTTTTTACTGTCCCATAACCAATTACCACTACCTCATCTAAATATTCCGTATTTTCTGCTAATGATATATTTAATATATCTTTTCCGTTAACTTTTACCTCTTTGGTGTTATAACCAATATAAGAAACCTGTAAAATAGCTAAAGACAAAACCTCCAAACGATACTTGCCTTCCAAATCTGTAACAGTTCCATTTGTCGTTCCTTTTTCTACAACATTAGCCCCAATAACAGGTTCTCCCCTCTCATCTTTTACAATACCACTAATTAATCTTTTCTGTGGAAATTGATTTTGATAATTTTTATTTGGTTTTTCGACAGGATTGATCAATATGAGATTATTATCAGTTATCTCATAATCAACACCCTCATTTTTAAACAATTGCTTCAACACAATTTCCACCGTTTCTTCTTCTACCTGAATAGATACTTTTTTGTCCAGATTAATTTTCCCACTCTCATAAATAAAGCGAAAATTGGATTTATTTTCGATCAAATAAAGGATTTCCTTTATCGACTGATCCTGTACATTCAATGACAATTTTGTCGTTTGTGAATATACAGTTGCAGAAATACTCAATGAACATACGACTAAAAAGAGAACAGTTAATCTCATAATAGATAATATCTTTTTAAGGGCCGGAGATGAGTCCAGCTCTAACATATTAAATAAATTCATATATTTGTAAATTGATTGTTAGTTAACTATTAGTGTTGCAAGCACTAATTTTTATGATCAAACTTATAACGGGAGATGTTCCAGCATTTCCCGTTTTTGTGTATTCACATGGTGTTTTCTACTTCATAGGCAATACTATTTAGAGGTTATACTTATATGTTTTCCTTTCACATGATAGCTTATATGACTCAGGCGGGACAAGGCTTCCATTACATCCGTCACGGTTTCTTCCTGTATAACACCGTTGTAGCGGATATCTTCGCCCAGGCCGGATTGCAGCGTAATTTCCACATCATACCATCTTTCCAGATACTTGCAGACAACCGACAACGGCATATCTTCCATGTACAGTTTATTGTCCAACCAACCATACGAATGGGACAATATGCCTCCCACCTGCTTGATCTCATTGGTATTCTTATCAAAGACGGCTATTTCACCCGGCTTCATGATCAGTTTTTCTTTTCCGCTCTCCAGTTCGATGCAACCTTCGACCAGAGAAGCCTGGACAACCGAATCATCGGTATAAGCCTGCAGGTTGAAGGATGTTCCCCAAACTCTCACATTCAAACCGCCGGCCGTCTTTATCACAAAAGGCTCTTTGCTCTTAGACACATCGAAAAAGCCTTCCCCTTGAAAGGCAACCTCCCGTATTTTCTTTTTCGGGTCATAAGAATAAGCAACTTCCGATCCTGAATTCAGCTTGACGAGCGACCCGTCCGGTAAAACAATCTCCGAACGATTCCCATAATCGGCAGTCATACGTACCAACACATCCGATTTTTTTTGAAAAACACCCATAAAAGAAAGGGTAAGAATGATTAATAACGAAGCGGCAGCACCAGAAACCGCATAGGATATATTCCGCAAATATTGCCGGGAACTCTTCTTTTGCCCGTTTATCGCATCCACCTTTTCCCAGGCAAGACCGGAATCATAAGCCCCGGATTCCGTATAAAGATGGGATTCTTCCCAAATCTTCTTATACAGATCGAAATCCTTCCTGTTTGATTCATCCTCCGCCAACCATTCCGCCAACACCGGATCGACGCCCTTTCCCGCATCCTCCTCCAACAGATAATCGACAATATAATCTTTGATATGTTTTTGTTCTTCCATTAATCCCGCTTTTATTATATGACACGACAAATAAAAAAAGGTCCTATCGAGGACCTCAAAAAAATTATATTCCTTTCAATTCCAGGCAACGCTTCAGCTTCTGGAGTGACGACCAAATCTGATTTTTGATTGTTTTTACAGAGATTTCGAGTTTTTCCGATATTTCTTTCTGCTTCATTCCTTTTATCCGGTGAAGCAACAGTACTTCCCTGCAACGGTCCGGCAGATGGTCTATACAGCCATAAAGAGCGATCCTGAATTCTTCGGATTCGACCCTGTTGTCTTCATAAGAAAATTGATCCTGGCTCTCCGACAGATTATTAAAATGCACCTTTGAACGGAGATGGTTTAAGGCCAAATGTTTAGCTGCCCTATATAAATACCCGCTGACATTTTCTCTAATTTCAATCCGTTCCCGGTTCTTCCATAAAGTAAGAAATAAATCCTGCACGACATCTTCCGCATCGTCCTTGTCCATAAGAAGACTATAGACATATTGGCAAAGACAAGCATAATAACGTTCGAACAGTTTATTATAACTAACGTAATCACTCTTCCCAATCGCTTTTATCAGCTTTTCATCTGTGGTAAATGTATTAGACATATTCCTCCGGTTTTATCTCCTCAGCCTTCAAATATACGATAAATTTCGGATTGCAATCGAATCAGCCTAAAGAATAGGCTTTTTATACAAACTGATCGACATATCTCTCTATTCCGGAAGGGAACTTATTGTAATCTATTTAACATGAAGATGTGCCATCCTTGTTCCCACACCTTTGGCACATCCTCATGTTTAGAAGGAGTAAGCTCCTTAATATTCATCTACTTTCTGATCCACTCTGAACTGATCCAGCTGTTTCTGCAAACGAGCGGTAACGTCGGCATAATCCGGATTACCGTACAGGTTGTTCAACTCATTCGGGTCGTTCTGCAGGTCGTAGAGTTCATCACAGTTGATCGCCTCGTTGACCTCATTCTTATCGCCGTAGAAATGGATCAATTTATAGCGACTGTCCCGCACGCCATCATGACGGCGTACCATGTGGATAGCCGGATAATCATAGTAATGATAATACAGGTATTGGCGCCAGTCCTGCGGAGTCTCGCCGCCGAACAAAGGGGCCAAAGAGGTTCCTACCATATAATCCGGTTTCTCGATTCCCGCTATATCCAAGTAAGTCGGGGCATAGTCTATATTCTGGACCAGGGCCGTGCATTCGCTTCCCGCTTTGATCTTGGCAGGATAACGGATGATGAGCGGCGTACGGAAAGATTCTTCGTACATGAAACGCTTGTCGAACCAACCATGTTCGCCCATGTAGAAGCCTTGGTCGGAGGTATAAACAATCACGGTGTTATCCATCAGCCCTTCCTTTTCCAGATAGGCGATCAAACGGCCCACCTCATCGTCGATAGACTTGATGCAACGTATATAATCCTTGATATAACGTTGGTACTTCCATTTCACCAAATCTTCGCCTTTCAGGTTCTGGTTGATGAACTTTTCGTTACGGGGTTTATAGGAAGCGATCCAGGCTTCCCGCTGCTCGGGAGTCATACGGTCCAGGGAGCCGTCCCAGCCTTTCAGGTTCCACTCGTTTTGGCAAGCTTCGCTGTGTCTCAACTCATCGACCTTCAAGTCGTAGACTAAAGTCATATTTTTGTCGATACGCATTTCCTGCGTACGGGCGGCGTCGCAACGGGTGGCATAATCATCATTGAACGTATCGGGGTATGGAAATTCCACATCCTCATACAAATCCATATACTTCGTATCCGGCATCCAGTTACGGTGCGGGGCCTTATGGTGGACTAACAGGCAGAAAGGCTTATTCTTATCCCTTTCCTCGAGAAACTCGATAGCATGGTCGGTAGTCAGGGTCGTAGCATACCCTTCTTCCTTTATATACTTGCCGTTTGACTCTTTGCTCTTGAACTCCGGATTATAATAATCCCCCTGGTCCCACAACACATGGTAATAATCGAACCCTTTCGGCTCGCATTGCATATGCCATTTACCGACAACGCCGGTCTGATAGCCGTGTTGCTGCAATATCTCGGAGAAGAAAGTCTTCGTCGTGTCGATTCCTTTTCCCAACTGCCGTTGCCCGTTCTGATGGCTGTAGAGTCCGGTCATCAAGCAAGCCCGGCTGGGTGTAGAAAGTGAGTTTTCCACGAAAGCCTGCCGGAACAACATACCTTCCGCGGCTAAACGATCCAGATTCGGCGTAGGCGCCAACTTGCCCAAGGCATGTCCATAGGCGCTGATCGTTTGATACGAATGGTCATCCGTCATGATATGGATGATATTAAGCGGCTTCTCCGCCACCTCCTTTTGCCCCGTTCCGCAGGCGGAAAGCAAAAGTGCGGGAGCTAATAAAGCTCCGTAGTTGATTGTATTTTTCATCTCCATGTGAATTTATTAGATGCTTACCAATAATATTTCTTCGCGATTTCGGTCATCACCGGATACTTACTGTCCTCATCGTCATATTGGCGTTTTAATTCCAGAAGTTTAGTTTTCAGTTCCTTTATTAAAGCCTTATTTGCCGGGTCATTATAGATGTTTTTCATTTCCATGGGATCATTCTCCAGATCGAACAGTTCCCATTCCGGTGTGATCGAGACATTCTTGGTGCCGGTCATGCCTAAAGACTCTCCATAATAGAATACCAATTTATAACGATCCGTACGGATACCGTAATTTGCGGTAACATTATGGTCGTTATCCGCGTTCATCCAATAACGATAATACATGGCTTGCCGCCAGTTGCCCGGAGTCTTGCCCTCCAAATTCGACCGGAAGCTTTCCCCTTGCATTTGCCCGGGTTTGCCCACTCCCGCATAATCGAGAAACAGAGGGGCGAAATCGATGTTCAACGTGATGTCCTTATTCTCCGTCCTCGGTTTAATCTCCTTGGGATAGCGGATCACGAATGGCATACGCAGGCATTCTTCATACATCAGCCGTTTGTCGAACCAACCGTGTTCTCCCAGGAAAAATCCCTGGTCGCCCGTATAGATGATAACCGTATTATCCGTCAAACCATTATCGTCGAGGTATTTCAGGATGCGCCCGACGTTCTCGTCTATTCCGGCGATGCAACGCAGGTAATCCTTGATGTATATTTGATAAGCCCAATGGCGGAACTCATCCCGGCTCAGATTGGTCGGAAGGTCGGTCTTCACGTCGGACGGACGGAAATTTTCCATGCTCATCCGGAGCAATTGCGCGTATTGCCCTTTGCCTTCATAGGTATCTAAGAGATTTTCCGGTTCCGGTATCGTCACATCTTTCAGTAAATCCTTAAACCGTTCCGCCGGAGTCCACGGGCGATGCGGCGCCTTAAAATGGCACATCAGGAAGAATGGTTTATTTTTATCCCTTCCTTCCATATATTTGATCGCCTGACTGCCGATCACATCCGTAGAGTGGCCCTTATAAACTTCTCCGGTCCGCGGGTCCGCCTTCGGATCATCCCCCCATTTTCCTTTTTCGATAAGCATCGGATCGATATAACGTCCTTGTCCCGGCAAGACATTATAATAATCGAATCCGGTAGGCTCTGCATGCAAATGCCATTTGCCGATAATAGCGGTCTGGTAACCGGCCTGCTGCAAACATTTCGCCACGTTCGGATGGTCCGGATCCAAGGGGTCTTGTAAAGTATATACCCCGTTCTTTTGGCTATACTGTCCGGTGATAATAGCGCCACGGCTGGGGGTACTGATCGAATTCGTAACGAAACAGTTCTGCAGGATCGCACCTTCATGTCCGATCCTGTCAATATTAGGGGTTGGCAAGATATCCGATAGGATTCCACCATAGGCACTTACCGCTTGCGAGGCGTGATCGTCGGACATGATATAAATGATGTTGGGGCGATCCCGGTCTGCGGCAATCATAGTTTGTGTGGCGAAAACGCCACACAAACATACTGTTGTCAGATTATTCCTTTTCATACGCTATATTTATTAGTCACCTGTTCAACTAATATCAATTCCATCCGGGGTTTTGAGTCAGCTCCGGATTCAAGTCCATCTCATGTTGGGGGATAGGCATAAGGATCATGTGATCTTTTACGTTACTCGCAATGTCTGTCTTATTACTTTCCGCGATGGAGGCTTCATAAGCGCTATGTTCCTTCATACGTTCTACGAACTTGCCCATCCGTACCAGGTCGAACCAGCGATGTCCTTCCAACGGGAATTCCAGCCATCTTTCTTTCAGTATGGCATCCCGGAACGCATCTTTTGATAATCCTGCATAGTTACCGGAAGCATCCCCGTAGGCCCGCTCGCGAACCCTGTTCAAAACCTCGTGGGCTTTCGCCGATTCCCCCAGTTCATTCAAGGCTTCGGCATACATTAACAAGGCATCGGCATAGCGGATGATATGCATATTTATCTCGCATTGATTCTCAGCTTTCAGGCCTTCCTGCCAATATTTTCCGAACAGAGGGATCGAGGATTCCATCTCATGCCCGTTATTGGGATTCGTAAAATGTGTACGGAAATTAACCGGCCAGCGCAGATCATTCTTGTCATAAGCATTATACAACTCCATCGTCGGGATATCCGCCTCATTTGAACCGGCAACACCTATCGGTTCCGGGATAGAGTATTTAGGCCCCGCCAATCCCATTTCCTGGTTGAACACCAGCGGTTGCGGCTTAAACTCCACATACAGGACGGCTTCTTTTCCTGTTTCAGTAGCAGGATTCCAGTTATCCGCATAATTTTGATGCAAGCCATATCCATAAGTTCCTTCATTCTCGATCACTTCTGCCAGTGTGCTTTTCGCATTCGCATAATCCCCTTTAGTCAAGTAGACTTTACCTAACAATATTTTAGCCGCTCCTTTCGTGACACGTCCCAGATCGGTAGAGCTATAATCAGAGGAAACCGGCAATGCCTGAGATGCGTCCGTCAGGTCCGCAATTATTTGTCCATAGACCTGTTCTTTATCTATCCGGGGACCCATTGCATCATCTATATTGTCCAATTTCAAGACAAGAGGAACATCCCCGTAGAAGCGGACCAGGTTGAAGTAGAATAAAGCCCTCAAGCATTTCGCTTCACCGATCAGGCGGGCTTTCAAAGTCTCGTCCATCGTCACTCCCGGGATATTATTGATAGCGGCATTCGCCCTCATCACTCCCGAGTAATTGTTTTTCCACATATCCCGGACAAACGTATTTTCCGAATTATGACGCAGGAACTCCAGGTCTTGCAAAAAAGCATTCGGCATTCCCAATCCGTTCTTCATGGCATCCGTCGGTAAGTCGCACATCAAGTACATCTGACGTTTGTATATCTCATAGAATTCCTGATAAATAGCGTCGACTCCTGATTGCGCATCCTTTTGATTCGTATAAAAGTTATTCGTAACCAGGCGATCTGTCGGATTCTCATCGAGGAAAGAACAACCGCTCAACAAACTGGCTGCTATCAAATAGCTATATAGAAATATTCTTTTCATGATCATATTAGATTTCATTTATTTAATATCAAGTTTTAAACCAACCATAAATGTCCGGGCTTGCGGATAACCTCCGTAATCCTCACCGGCTTCCAGTGTGGAGGCTCCCTTATAGCTCACTTCAGGGTCATAGCCGCGATACTTTGTCCAAGTCAATAAATTTTGTCCGGTCACATACACCCGCAAACCTTGTATATGCTTCAGTTTCAACTTGGAAAAATCATAGGATAAGGACAGCGTCTTCAATTTCAGATAAGAGCCGTCTTCCACAAAGCGGTCGCTAACCAATATATTACGGTTCGTAGAGGCTTTCGGATAAACATTACTCGGATGTTCCGGAGTCCACCGGTTCACCAAGTCTGCGTAGGCATTCGTACCTCCTGTCGGCGTTTCCAGCTCCATCGCGTTGTAGTTGTATATTTTGTTTCCTACGGAATACTGTAAGAAAACATTCAGTTCGAAACCTTTATAATAGAACGTATTCGTCATACCCCCGAAGAATTTAGGATTTGCATCTCCCAAGATTTCCCGGTCGTTGGTTGCATCCACTTTACCGTCTCCGTTCAGGTCTTTGTAACGTCTTAGCCCTACGCCGATCGGGGAAGCGGAAGAGGTTTGCTTTTTGCATTCTTCTTCATTCTGGAAGATACCGTCAAAGCGGTAGCCATAGAAGATACCGATCGGTTTACCCACGATAAGCCGGCGAATGGCTCCGGTCTTCAAGTGCCCGTCCCCTTCGCTCATCTCTTTATAATCTTCTCCGCCTAATTCCAGGACCTTGTTCCGGTTGAGTGAGACATTGAATGCCGTTGTCCAGGAAAAATCCCGTCCTGTGATATTATCACTCTCGATAGACAATTCCCAACCGTGATTTTCGACGCTACCGATATTCTTCAGCATGGTCTGATAACCGGAAGTATAAGGTATGGCAACATCATATAGCAAATCTGTTGTCTTCTTCTTATAATAGTCTGTCGTAATACGTAAGCGGTTATTCCATAATCCAATATCAAGTCCCACGTCGAATTGTCCTGTCCGTTCCCATTTCAAATCCGGATTGGGTATTCGATTGGGAGAGAAGCCTGTTACTTGTGAATCCCCGATCACATAGCTGTAAGAATCCAGTGTCGCCAATGATTGGTAAACACCAATCTCGGTATTTCCCGTAAAACCATAGCTGGCTCTTAACTTCAAATTAGGGATCAGGTCTTTTACCGATTCCATAAAAGACTCCTCGGAAATACGCCAGGCGGCTGATGCGGAGGGGAAGAAACCATATTTGTTGTTCGATCCGAACCGGGAAGAACCATCGATACGCGCATTGACCGAGAACAGATAACGATGATCGTAGGAATAGTTTACACGGGCCAGATATGACATCAGATTCCATTGGGTAGCGTTGGATTCCGGCTTGTTATAGATGGAACCTGCTCCCAGGTTATTATACAGCATAATGTCGTTCACGAAATTTGAGGAAGAGGCCAAAGCGTACTCCGTATTATTCTGCTGCATGGTAAATCCACCCAATACACTGAAATCATGCTTTTCCGCAAACGTCTTATTCCATGTCACCGTATTTTCATTCAGCCAGTTGATGCTCTTGTTAATGCCGACATCAGCGGAGGCGATACCCCGGGCCTGATAAATGGAAACCGGCGTATATCGGTTCGTTTTATGATACATCACATCCGCACCCGCTACGATCTTTACTTTCAGATCGGGAATGATTTCCCACTGGGCGTATATATCCCCCAATAAACGCGACGTTGCATTATTGAATTTCCGTTCTTTGGCTGTCCCGACAGGGTTTGGGATTAAAAGACCCGGCACATTTATCTGGGTATAAGTTCCCGCCAGCTCGTCTTCATATATAGGAAGCGCCGGATTCATTCTTAACGCACCGGAAACAGTTCCATCCTCTCCACCGGTATCCGTAGCTACTGCATTATTAATCGTGTGAGTTCCCGTAGCATGCGTACCGACCGTAAAATTACTAAAGATATTACGGTCGAAATTCAAGCGGATGGAATAACGCTTAAAGTCCGAATCTAAGATAATACCTTTTTGGTTGGTATAGTTCCCGGAAATGGAGTATTGCGTTTTCTCGTCACCTCCGGAGAAATTCAGTTGGTAGGTTTGGGTAAGGCCTGTCCGGTAAATCTCATCCTGCCAGTCCGTGCCATCCCCGACTTTGGCGATCTCCGCTAAATCGGTCGCACTATAATAGGGGTCCAAACCGTCGTTGGTATAAGCCTCATTGACTAACTTCACGTAATCTTGGGCTTTCATCACGTCTATTTTCTTAGAGACATTAGACCATCCGAAAGAAGTCTCGAAAGAAATCACATCACGTCCCTTCTTACCGCTTTTCGTCGTGATCAATACGACACCATTTGCAGCACGCGCCCCGTAGATTGCCGTTGCGGCAGCATCTTTCAAGATTTCGATAGACTCGATATCCGATGGGTTTACGGTCGACAGGCCGCTCATCTGTGTCTTGCCACCGGTGTTACCGAAACCGCTACCGCTATAAACCGGGAAACCGTCGATGACATAAAGAGGCTCGTTTCCTCCCTGTAGAGAACTGCTACCACGTACCCGGATAGAGGCCACGGCTCCCGGCATACCGGATGTTTGGATGACTTGCACACCGGAAGCACGTCCAACGAGGCCCTGGTCGATGGAAGTCATCGGCGTCTGCTGCAATTCCGCCGTTTTGACGGAAGACACGGAACCGGTCAAATCGCTCTTCTTAACAGATCCGTAGCCGATGACAATCACTTCATCGAGCCCCTGCGAATCTTCCGCTAATTTGATAGCAAAGGAGTTTTTGTTGCCAACTGGGATTTCCTGTGTGAGGTATCCGATATAAGAAACCTGAAGTATGGAAGAAGCGGAAACACTGAGGCTGAAGTTCCCGTCCATATCGGTTATAATACCGTTTGTCGTTCCTTTTTCCACGATATTCGCACCAACCACAGGTTCACCTCTTTCGTCCTTCACAACACCTGTTACTTTTTTTACTTGGGATGGGGCGGATGCTTTTTTTGAAATAATAATATGCCCGTTACTGAATGACACAGAACAATTCGTCCCTTTAAGAAGTTGTTCCAACACATTTTTCACGCTGTTTTCCTTCGGTAATTGTTTAATGACTTGAGAGTCATTCACCTCTTGTGTATTGTAGTCTACAAACAATTTTGTCTGTTGCTCTATTTGTTTAAAAGCAGACTTTAAGGTTAAACTATTTCCGGACAACCGAACTTGCTGATTTTGAGCAAACACAAACGAGCTGTTGATAAACAATGCTCCCATTATAAAAATACGGAAAAGAGTTTTTCCCGCTTTTATATGTATTAGATTCATAAAGTTTATATCTTTGTATGTTTGAAATTTATTTATTATTTATTTTTCAACGCTTTACGTTGAGTTCAAAAAAGTTATTATTTGATTTCAAACGCCGGAAAGAGGGATTTTCGCACTTTCGTTCTTTCCGGTTTTCTTTTGTTCATGGTTTTTTCCTCCTTTATTTTAGTTTATAAATACTACATTCTCTTTTATTTTATAATGAATACCTATTAATTGATGCAGGACGTTCAAGACATCCTCCAATGTTTCATGCGGGGCAAACTTGACGTTATAAGACTCACCGGCATACTTCTGTGAATTATAATGAATCGTCACATTAAACCTCCGTTCCAAAGAGGCCATAAGAAGACTGAAGGGTACGTTTTCATAAATCAGATAACCGCTACGTTTCAATCTATAAAGCGAAGCATCGACTGGCTGGACCGTCACAGTATGCGCCGTATGTGAATAAATCAACTGTTCATTCGGCTTTAATATCTCAGACTGATGCTCGTCGGATCTCACGTCGACCTTGATGCTCCCTTTTTCCAGAATAGCACTCGTGCATGAATCACCCGGATAGGAAACAACCGTAAAAAGAGTTCCTAATGCTTGTACTGCCAGATAGGTCGTCTTTACGATAAAAGGTTTTTCCTTATCTTTCTGCACCGCAAACGAAGCCTCGCCTGTCAGGTAAACCGTACGTGTTTCCGCATCAGTAAAATCTTTCGGGTAAACAAGCAATGAGCCGGCATTCACCCAAACACGGGAACTATCCGGAAGAATCACCTGCCGGCTTTTGCCATAGGGAACAAACAATTCCGCCATCTCCACATGCCGGGCGGGTTTCAGGCGGTCAGTAGCAAAGAAAGTCGCTGCTCCGGTCAACAACATTAACGCTATCACTGCCGCATATTTCAATTTCCGCTGAAACGACAAAAGAGTTTGTTGAAAAACCGTCTCCGGCTGCAGGCATCTCAACAAGCCATCCCAATCCTCCAGGGTTTCCTCCGTCACGTCAGCCGCCGATTCTTCCCAACAGTTTTGCAGCGCGGCTGTCTTTTCCTTCATTCCGTCTTCAGCCCGCAACCAGCGGCCAAACAGAATGCGCCCGGAACGGGAAAAACGCTTCCCGAAATAGAGTTGTATAAGTCGTTTTATATTGTTGTTTTCTTCCATAAAATCCCTGTGCTTTATAATGGAGTCGGCTTACTACGGAAATACACACAACCTAATATGCACTTTTTTTCAATTTCTTGTAAAACAGTCAGCAGATTGCCTGTAAAATGGTATTGCAGTGCTTCATGGGGTTATTGTGCCGTAAAGGAAGGAACCACCCGGCAGATAGAATGAACGATGCGGAATGTGCGTCCCCTCCATACCGACCCGCTATTCATGTCACAGCCGTAAAACAGAAGAAATCCAACTGTAACATAGAAGGTAGACAATTGTGACATAAAAGGAATACAGCCGTAACTGACCTTTCCTGAAATCAGTTTACAGATTAAACAATTATAACTAAACTCAATTTACATAACA
>NZ_QREV01000109.1 GCF_003363715.1 Parabacteroides acidifaciens | reverse complement strand
TGCGCCTTTTCCATGTGTAAAACTACGAAACCCATATATTTTTCCTTTCTTCCTTGACTTGTGAAACAATGATTTTTTGTATCTTCGGGGGTGGCAAATGCCGTCCCCGATGGGGTGTGCAGAGGGGCTTGCCCCTTGCCTTATTGGGGAATTTTCAGCGATACGGAGTATTGCGGCTCGGAAAATTCCCTAATAAGCTATGGTATTTTCTCCGTAAATACCCTGCGGCGTGCTGCCCGTCTGCCTTTCGGTGGTGGCTGTCCCTGCCGCCTGCTTGCCCGTAACCCCACCTTATTTTTCCCTTTCGGTCGGTGGGTGGCGGGGTGGTCTTTTCCGTTTTCAAAGGCTCTTTTGCATGGGGCGGTCGGATGCAAGGTTCAGGGGAAGAATACTACCCGAAGAATGAGGGTGGAGATTGTTCCCCTGACGGCGCAGCCGCCTGACCTTGAAGCCGACGGAAAGCCCCATGCTTGCTTTGCCTTTGTAAACGGGAATGACTGCTCCGCTTGCCTGCGGTCGGGAAACAGCCCCTTTCCGTCCGTGTGACGGTATGACCGTATGACCGTATGACTGTATTACGGACTGATACCCCGACCGACTGACCGTTACGCCATCCATCGGCGGTTCGGCTCGGTGTCGGTAACGACAGACACGAACACCGTCGTTTTCTCTTTTCGCCCGTGCATAATCCTATCCAACAATGCCTTGCGGACTTTCGCAGCCCCGAACGATTCCACACGGAAAGCGAGGGCGGCTATCGTTTCGAGGTTGTAAACCTCCACACTGTATTTGTCCGATATGCGGACAGTGCGTTTTATGTCGTACCCTCTCAAAACTCCGCTCTTGCAAAGTGCCTTTATCCCTGCCCGAACCGTCGGGGCGATAACCCCGAACAGTTCGCAGATTTCCCACTCGGTCATGGCGGTTGCACCTATGTCGGTCGGCAAAGAGATATTGCCGTATTCATCTATCGTGATGATGTTTCTTTCTTCTTTCATCGCTGTTCTGTTTTAAGGTTTTAAATGGCTCGGCAGATATTCTTTTCCATATCCTCTAACTTGTGCGACAAGGTTTCCATGTCTTGGCTTATCTTCTGGGCGGTGATTTTGGCGTAAATCTGGGTGGTTTTTATGTTCGTGTGCCCCAAAAGGCGGCTCACGGTTTCGATAGGTACGCCGTGCGACAAAAGCACGGTCGTGGCGTTCGTGTGCCTTGCAACATGGTAGGTCAGCCGCACCTTGAAGCCGCATTGTCTGCCTATCCCTTTCAGTATCTTGTTACAACTGCCGTTGCTCGGAACGGGGAACACATGACCGTCCCTTGCCAGTCCCTTGTATTTCTCTATGATACGCTTGGGAACGTCCAACAGACGGATGTTCGATTCAGTGTTGGTTTTCTTTCTTCGGGTGATAATCCAAAGGTTGCCGTCGAAGAATGTTTGCAGGCGGTCGGCGGTGAGGTTCTTCACATCGGAATACGCCAAACCCGTGAACACCGAAAAGACGAACAAGTCCCGTACAAGTTCGTGGGCGGCGTTCTTCATCGGTGCGTCCATGAGCGTTTGTATCTCCGTTTGGGTGAGGTAGCCCCTGTCCACGCTTTCGGGAGAGTTGATATATCCTGCAAAGGGGTTGAACGGCAAACGTCCGTCATTCCTCGCTATGGAAACGATGTGTTTCAACACAATCATGTAGCCCCACACGGTGTTGGTGCGGCATTTCTTCTCCGTTCTAAGGAAATACTCGAAGTCGTTGATGAAAGTGAGGTTGAGTTCCTTTAACGGAATATCCTCACGCTTGTAGGTATGGGGCAGGAACTCCCGAATATGGTTGCAGACCGTTTGATAGCGTCGGAATGTCCCCTGCGCCCTGCTGTGCCCGACTTTCTTCTCAAACTCTGCGTTGTGCTGCTCGAACAGCTTCAACAAGGTTTCCTGCTTGACGCCGATACCGAGATAGGTGTCTTTGAGTTTGGCGGCGGTAACATAACCGTCCGTCTGCATCAGTTCTTGATAGCGGCGGTTTACCTCCACACGGATTTTATCTATCGCAAGGTTGATTCTCTGCGCTTCGATGCTCTTGCCCGAAGCACGGTTGTTCTTCACGTCCCACAAGCGTGGGGGAACGTCCATCTTGCAACTGAACTGTTTAATCTCGCCGTCCACTGTGATACGGCACATCAAAGGCAGGTTGCCGTTGGGCTTCTCGCTGCCTTTCTTCACGTAAAATAGAACCTTGAATGTACTACGCATAACTCACTCCTTTTTTTGGTTACAAAATTAAGTTACAGTGAGTTACCGACTGCTATGCAAATCTACGCAAATCGCAGAAAAAGAACCTTTTAGCAAGAAATCCGCACCCGTTACGGGAGTAATGAGGTGGTAACTGAACTCTTGCGCCGTTTGGCTTCATGTTGGCTTTCCGTTGGCTCTGCCCCATAGAAAAACAAAGCGTAACGAACGCTGTTTCAGCTAATTCGCTACGCTTTGCTCAAATTTTCTTTTTCGCTATGTGTTTATTTTAA
>NZ_QREV01000108.1 GCF_003363715.1 Parabacteroides acidifaciens | reverse complement strand
CATTTGGAGTGCAAAAATAACAAACCACACCTTATCGTATGATTTTCAATAACTTTGATATTTTCCAATATATTCCTTGTAAAATTTTTGTAAAGATACGGGCAAACTTTCATTCCACAAAACGATAAACACAAAAACCGCCCCACCTTCACAGGCAGAGCGGCCATTACACTATTAACATTAAATCTAATATGAAACAAAAAGAAACTACTTTCGTCTTTTAACGAGCCAAGCAAGCAAAGCGACTGCAACACATCCTAAAGCCAATACCCACCACACCCATACGGGAACAAGCCGGGAATCTTTTTTGACATCCTCTTTTACGGTTTCGGAATCCTGAATCTTTATATCTTGTTTTTTGACTTGAATAGCATTAGATCCTGATTGAACCTTTGTACTATCCGATTCATTTTTCTGCCTGCTCATATCTATCTCGGTTGTTTTAGTCGGATATTGCCTGCCGATGCTATCCGGTTGAGACCAGTTTGTTATAATAATCCTGGCGTTTAACATCTCTTCAGACATACGTAATTCCGTCCGCTCGAGCTTGTCCCGCCAGAAAAGGCTATCCGAAAGCTCAATTTCGGCCTGCCGGTATCTCTCTGCCTCTGTGGATCGCTTTGAAGTTCCACAAGAACAGAGAGCACAAAGTATTATGACGTGCCAGGTTTTCATGGTTCAAATTTTATAGCGTTAATACGATTCAGCCATCCCCGTTTAAACTTATTGTTTACTGGACGAGACTCACATATTTCATCTATAAATTTTATGCGATCGGACTTAATCGCATAGAACAGCTCGCGGGAATCACAGGCATTCACTGCCGATATTGTAAGTGAGCCAACAATACCGTCTACTTTGACACCTAATATTTTTTGCGGGCGCTTAATACCGTATCCGCCGGAAGCCCATACCCAATCAACTAAAATATTTGCGACAGATTGATTCATTATCTGATCAGCCTTCCACTTATCCCAATACATTGTTTTTAGGATCTCTATCCAATCAGTCTGAGAGATATTTTTCAATCTTTCAACTGTTGGTTTAGGATAACCCTTTCTCCGACAAAACGACTCATACGTTGAAAGAGTTATCCCCTTATTCGTCGCGCCTCCCAAGTCATCAGGATCATTCACAAAGCCGCCTTCCCATTGCAGGATGAACGGCGCCAATTTATTCACATCTGCCATATTCTTTGTCCTCCTTATCTTTTGCCTCAATGAGTGCCTGTGTAAAGGCTTCTTTGAGAGATTCTTTACTAACTATACTACTTAATAGATCAATTGATTTTGCTGCCTGACGGCGTTGTTTAGCGTCTGCCTTTTCCCAGATCGACCGTCCTTCTGTCACGAGAATAAATACCGCTACGATAGACGACACTACCGGCACTTTCATTAGTGGGGACAGATGAATAAATTCCCAGAACCGACAGACGAAGCTAATAGAATCGACACCGCAGGCGATACATATACTACCGGCATACAGAATAAACTTGCTCACTGTTCGACGTAAGCCGTAACTGTTTCGGTCCTCATGACGTAGTTTTGCTTTATAATATCCGGAACAGAAATCCCAGCCCATCGCAATAAATACAAGAAAGAACTCGAATATCACGATAATCAACATCTCATACATGCCATTAAACATCTTCACTTAACACCTCCTTCTGTTTTTAATCGTTACATTTGTTGCTTTAATGGAATTTTAAAAATTTTGTCCAAGCAGTCTGAATCGTGAGATCCGGGCTGCTTTTTTAAAAGCAATTTAAAGGCTTTTTAAAAGCAATTTAAACGCAAGCCCACACGCACAATAAGTCGAACTAAGTGCAGCAATCTCGCACCAGAACATCGGTTTAGTCGACACAAAGTCCTGCCAGATATCACCGGTTACGTGCTTACTCATGCCTATTACCGTGTAAACGATAAACGCAATCCATATCGGGATAAGTACCCACCAATACGATGTGCAACCGACCCAGAGTTGAGAGGATACCAGTGTCAACGCTGCCGACCCGCAGTGGATCTTGTTGATCCAGTCATCGCGGAAATCGGGGGCCAGGCCGACCCCGATTAGGCCGATGCAGGCGGCCATTGCTAACAAGCGCATTGTAAAGCTCGTACTTAGCTCCCATACAACCGGAAACAGGAACATTGCTGTTAGTGCCATGCTTGCACCAAAGATCAGTTTGTGATCGAGCGAATAATATGTAGCGCTAATACTGTAAGGCACGCCCTTTGCCTTTATGCACACCGCAGTCGTATAGGCTGCGATGATTGCTAATGAAATAATTACTAATACCATGTTCTTTAAAAGTTTAAGTTTATACAATCTATTCTACGCCCAATAACGGATAACAACAGTTCCATCACCACCGTCACCTCCTTTACCTGATCCATGAGGCCTACCAGATGTTTCATGACATCCGCCAACTCCGCCAGCACCACCGTATCCTGCCCCTCCTTCGGATTCGGCATAAGTATCATATCCGGAATAACTCGATCCATCTTGCCCAGAGCCTTCTGTATGTCCTGTTGATCTAAGCGGCTCGTATTTTTTTGTACCATAACCGCCTTTACCTCCGGATGTACCACCGGCATTTGGTTCAAATTCTATCTCTCCAAAATCCCTGGTTGTATGACCTTGGCTTGTTCCTAAAATAACTCCACTTCTTTCTGGCGGTTGTTGTCCATCACTGTAAGATGCGTCTGCCGCAGGTCCCCATCCTCCAGCAGCAGAACAAGCTACACCTCCACTTGGTAATATCTGTTTTCCTGTTGAATCTGTTTCTCCTTTAAAAGCCTTTCCTCCTTCAGCGATATAAGTAGTGTTTCCAACTACGACTGAAGTAGCGCCACCATCTTCACCGTATCGGGGATTACGACCGGATGTATTCACCCCTCCCAATCCCCCTTTTCCAACAACGATTTTAATCTGTTGTCCTGGCGTGACTCTAATAGCATCCCCATCTTTCACCCAAGAGTTATAGGACCCGGAAGATGTATTTGATTTCTTATATGTCTTTGTGTACCCAGATCCACCACCATATACCCCGTATCCATTTCCGCCACCAGCTCCAGCACCCACTAAGAATACATCAATCTCTGTGCATCCAGGAGGGACAGGCCAGTTGTATGTGCCAGCCGGATAAAACCGTTGTATGAACAACTTCTTTTTCTTACCAATAAGTGCCCTTCTCATACCAACCTCCTTTCCGCCGAAAGTCGGTCTAAATCTTGGTTTAAGAGGTGTTT
>NZ_QREV01000107.1 GCF_003363715.1 Parabacteroides acidifaciens | reverse complement strand
GGTGAACAATATATCATACTTTTTATTTAGACTCAAAAATATATATGCATAGCTCCACTATTTTTCGGGGTGATCCACGATATCCCAAACCAACGAGTTGCGAGGAGCAGAAAAGAAAAGCGGAGAGAGTATTTCTACTTTCTCCGCTTCAGTACCCAGAGCCGGGATCGAACCGGCATGGAAGTGAATCCACTGGTGTTTGAGACCAGCGCGTCTACCAATTCCGCCATCTGGGCATTTGTTTTTTTCTAATGCGTTGCAAAGGTAGGCATTATTTTTAAACCTGCAAGGGTTTGTCGCTTTTTTTTCATTTTATATCTTCTTAGTAGTTGAAGGCAGACTAAATACCGGAATATTTCGTTAACTTTGTAAGAGTAAAACTAAAAAACAACCTGAATCATCATGAAAGATAATTATTGCGTTATCATGGGCGGCGGGATTGGTAGCCGCTTCTGGCCTTTCAGCAGAGAAAGTTACCCGAAACAATTTCTCGACTTTTTCGGCACAGGCCGGTCGCTGCTACAGATGACATTCGATCGTTTCTCTAAAATCATCCCGGTCGAAAATATTTATATCGTAACGAATGAACAATACGCATCACTTGTAAAAGAACAACTGCCCGAACTGGAAGAAAGGCAGATCCTATTGGAGCCCGCACGCCGGAACACAGCTCCATGCGTCGCTTATGCAGCCTATCATATCAAGGCTTGCAACCCGAACGCGAATATTGTCGTTGCTCCCTCCGACCATTTGATCCTGAAGGAAGATGTCTTCCTGAAAGACGTGCAAAAGAGCCTCGACTTCGTCAAAGACAACAACGCCTTAGTGACCTTAGGTATCCGCCCGAGCCGCCCCGAGACAGGTTACGGATACATCCAGAGCAGCGACGTCATGTTAGGAGAGTTCACCAAAGTAAAGACATTCACCGAAAAACCGAATATCGAGTTAGCTAAAGTATTCATGGAAAGCGGCGAGTTTTTCTGGAACTCCGGCCTCTTTGTTTGGAACGTCAACTCGATACTGGAGGCATTTGCAAAATTCCTCCCCGATATTTCCCTCCGTTTCGACCTGGGAAAAGAAAAATTCAATACGGAAGAAGAACGGGGATTTATTACCGAAAACTTCCCCTACTGCCTGAATATCTCCATCGACTACGGCATCATGGAGAAAGCGGATAATGTCTATATGTTGTGCGTCGACTTCGGTTGGGCCGACTTAGGGACATGGGGATCGCTGTTCGACCTTGCCCAGAGGGACGAACAAAACAATGCACTGCTCAAAAGCGAAGCGATGTTGTACGAAAGCACCGGCAATATCATTGCACTCGACAATCCCAAACGCCTCGCCGTCATACAAGGGCTTAATGATTGCATCGTAGCCGAATCCGGAAATGTCCTTCTGATCTGCAAGAAAGAAGACGAACAGCGGATCAAACAATATGTAGCCGATGTCCAGATGAAGTTCGGCAAAGAATTTAATTAAATAATAAACAAAAAAGCTGTATCAAAAACCCCTCGTTCCCGCGCTTGACGCGGGATCGCATTAGAACTGGCAGTATAACAACTGATTGACAAGACCTGTTCTCTTGCGGCCCCGCGTCAAGCGCGGGGACAAGGATATTTTGATACAGCCACGTTTAAACTAACCGTTCTTCTTTCCCAACCCCAACAGGAACTCGATCAGTGACCTCACAAACTCCAAAATCGACCTTACTTTACTCATACGCTTTCTTTTTTTTAATTACTGATTAATAATTGAATCTGGCGTGCGATCGACACCAACATCTTCCGGTATGCCGCCCGGTTGTCGCCGTTCACCTCGCTGATGTAGCGGCTGTAGGCGATCTCCTGCGCATAGGCCGCCGGATAAGCACTGACTGCCGCCGCCTGCGGATAAGCGGTAAAGACGAGGCGGGCAAAATCCAGAAAACTATGCTCCGGCGTGTCGTAGCGGCGAAACAACAAGCCCCCGCTCCCCAAGTCCGTCTTCCCGCCATGCCAGTACGCATTTGTCACCCCATAGCCCGTAATCCCGAAGAAATTATGATACTTCACCGCTAACGTGCTCTCTCCCCAACCCGATTCGATTGCCGCCTGCGCCAATATCACCACCGGATTCATCCCATACAGCTCACCCGCCATACGCGCCGCCCCGCCATACCCTTTCACAAACTCCCCCTTCTCCATAATCTTTTAATTCTTAATTTCTTAAACTTTCAACTTTCCCCTTTCAACTCTCAACTCTCAAAGGATTCCCGGTCTCTCAACAGGCGGTTTCCCCGGTTCCAGCAGTATGTGTTCACCTTTTACCGTCAGTGTCAGGTTGCGCAACAAAGTGCCCGGACGGAAACAGAGGCGGGGCCGGCGAAGCTGCGACGCCTGGAACACATCCTCCGACGTGCTCCCGGAACTGCCCAATATATACTGGAAATTACCCAACTCGCCAAGCTGCACCACTTCGCCACGTTCCAACGATTTTGCCATGAATTTTGTCATCCGGTCTACCACCAGTTTGACATCGCCGCTCGAAGCCGTCGAGCTCTCCGCTATCAAATCGCAGAGTTCATCAAAGGTGCAGGTACGCGTGGCGCGTGTCTGTGCATAATAGAGAAACTCCTTCCCCTCTTCCACTTTCTTACTTATGTTCTTCCGCAAAACCAAATGATACTTTATTCCCATAAACGTTACTTTTTTAAATGATTAATAAGGACTGTCTTGTAATTAATTACACTGTAAAGATACAGCGCAGCCCACCCCCCTTTGAAGACACGGGCGACAGGGCGTGACATCCCCGCCTTTTATTACCGATTACCACCGGAAACATTTGATAATGTGATATTTATTCCGTATATTTGATTAATTAAAAACACACAAAAATGACAACAACAACCTTCCGCATCCATGCCTACGGAGTAGGCGAACTGGCCGGCCTGTACAACCCCCACCTTTCCCACCGTGGCGCCATCATGCAGCTCTGGCGCTGGATCAACTACCAGGGCGTCCTGAAAGAAAAACTGACCACCTTAGGCTACCGCCCGGGAATGCGCTGCTTCACCCCCAAAATGGTCGCTTGCATTGTGGAGCATTTGGGGGAGCCGTGAAGATAATGTGCCAATGGGGGAATGTGCCAATATGCCAATGATAAGAAAAACTGGCTGAATTTGTAAATGAAGATTTAGCTGTATATTTTGGACAGAAGAACAAATGAAGATTTGGCGGTCTGTTCTTTTAATGGGACAAGCTCCTTATCATCTGCGACAGGCGTTCCCGTCCCATCTTTTCCCGGACAGGGGCGGTTTTTTTTCGGACGGGAGCGAAAAAAGGGGCACGAGGGGCACGTTAAAAGGCTTTTTCCGTAACTTTTATAAATATACGAGACGAGATATGCTCTTCTGTAGTATATCTCGTCTCGCGTTATGATAAATGTTTAGAAAAAGGCCTTTTAACGTGCCCCTCGTGCCCCTTTTTACTAAAATGGAATAGATGGATTTGAGCCAGCGTGCTCTTTTTCAACAGTTTGACTAATCTCGTCTTTCGGCAGTGTTTCGTCTGTAATTCCCATCTGACGGGCC
>NZ_QREV01000106.1 GCF_003363715.1 Parabacteroides acidifaciens | reverse complement strand
GACGAGTGGTGCGCCGACAATCTGAAATACTTCGCCGACACGTTCGGAAAGGAGAACATCGTGGCGGCTCACCTGCATCGGGACGAGGAAACGCCGCACATACACGTTACGCTCGTCCCCATCGTCAAAGGGGAGCGCAAGCGCAGGAAAAGGGAGGAACAGACGAAGAAGCGATACCGCAAGAAGCCGACCGACACCGCAAGGCTGTGCGCAGACGATATTATGACACGATTGAAATTGAAGTCTTACCAAGATACCTATGCCGAAGCGATGGCGAAATACGGGCTGCAAAGGGGGATAGACGGCTCGAAGGCTCGCCACAAGTCCACGCAACAATATTATAGGGACATACAGAAACTCGCCGACAGCCTCAAATCGGAGGTGGTGGATTTGCAGCAGCAGAAAGAAACGGCGCAGGAGGAACTAAGACGGGCGAAAAAAGAAATACAGACCGAGAAACTGAAAGGGGCGGCAACCACCGCAGCCACCAACATCGCCGAGAGTGTCGGTTCTCTTTTCGGCAGCAACAAAGTCAAGACATTGGAAAGGGAGAACACCGCCCTGCATAGGGAAGTTGCCGACCACGAGGAAACGATAGAGGCACTGCAAGACAAGATACAGACCATGCAGACCGACCATAACCGACAACTGTTGGATATGCAGCAGAAGCACCGAAAGGAGATGGCGGACAAGGAAACGAAGCACAAGGAGGAAATATCGTTTCTGAAAACGGTAATCGCAAAGGCGACGGCATGGTTTCCCTATTTCCGTGAAATGCTGCGCATGGAGAACCTCTGCCGCCTTGTCGGGTTCGATGAAAGGCAGACAGCAACGCTCGTCAGCGGCAAGCCGTTGGAGTATGCAGGCGAACTCTATTCGGAGGAACACAAGCGGAAATTTACGACCGAAAGGGCTGGCTTCCAAGTGATGAAAGACACGACAGACAAAACGAAGTTAGTCCTTGCCATCGACCGAAAGCCCATTGCCGAGTGGTTCAAGGAACAATTCGACAAGTTAAGGCAGAACATACACCGACCTATACAGCCGCAAAGGAAAGGTAGGGGGATGAAACTATAATTGGATTATTGCGCTGGAAAACAAAAAAGTACCGTTCATAAATGACTGATGAACGGTACTTTTTTGTAACTTTGCTATTGGATTTCAACACGATATTCTTATGAAAAAGTGGCAGAAAATATTACTAATATTTTGTCATATAGTAACAGTGTCTCTATTCGCTTATATTTTGATAAACGGCTTACAGTTACGTTGGCGGTTGGGATATGTTATATTTTGGATAGCCGCCCTGTCAGGAATAGCACTCTATTTTACACATTTCAACAAGTATATATGCAATGCTCTGATTAAGTTATATGCTTTTTGTTGGGTATTGCTCTCAATAATAGGCGGAGTAATTACATTCCTGACTTATGATTCGGTTTATTGTGAAACAGATGAATATATAATGAAGGAAGCAAAAGGTTTTATGGGTTTTGATACTGCAGTCTTATATAAAAAGTATGGATTACGTGAAATAGAGATTCACCGTTACGAGTTGGTTTTCCCGAAGTCCATTACTCCGATAGATTCTCTCGGTGCTATTATTATCTATGGCGAATATCCAGATGGAGAAGGTGGATGTGACAAAGGTGCGGTTGTATATCCGATGAATGATGAAATCTATTATAACAACATTGACAAAATCAAAGAATATGCCGAGCAATGTCACATTTCGTTTGACTCTCTCTAACATATAGCGGAAATGGAAGCAATAGACAACAGAACAAATCAACCAGTGAATAAACGGACGGCATTTTTGCGGTTTATGCGATATGTGTCGGTGTTCGCTGTCACACTATGGCTTATCGTGTTTTTAAATACTTCATTAAGCACAAATGAATGGCATCGGCTAACGTGGCTGGCATTGACGGTGTTCTTTTTCTTCATCACTTTACCGATACTTGGATTTTGGATATACTCTTTTATAAGGGCGGTAATAACGCGCACTAAGACAGATAACCTATTGCTTCTTTTTCATATTGCAGACTTAATTCTGTTAAGTGTGTCAATCTATTTAGGCAATCGGACATACCTGGATTGTAATGCCGACATTATGGCAGAACACTATGAAATGGAAGGTGATTGGATGAGAAATATCGCAAAATACGACCGTCTTATGTTGCCAGACAGTACTCGACTCGTTATCGAATTTGGTGAAGATGGATATATTCCGCAAGCAGATTATTTGGACGAGCGATTTCTGAGAATATTGAAGAACCATTTGGACGATGTAGGCTGTATAGGAATAGAAATAGATAACTATCAAACTGTAGATTATACAAAATTCCGATTCCGCCGTGACGGGATGGGAATGTATTCATTCCGATTGTATGATACTCCTCTCACCCATGAACAGCAAGACAGCTTAAATGCTAACGAGTGTTTGGTTGTTTATAACGATTCTACTGTTTTTGAATTTGGTGGTGGAGTGATAGGCGTTCAGTATTTTGTTGGCAAGCAAGAATATTTGGAGAAGAAAAAACAAGGAGAGTATGAAACTAACCGATAGACGATTCTGGAAATTTGAGGCAATCGTGCTGATATGCACAAGTATCTGCATATTTATATTGTGGATAAACCATTTATTGTGGTTCAATTTCGCTGCTATTGCCTTTTGCTGTCTGTTTCTTGTTGGCGGTATCATGGCATGGAAACTATACAAAGGCAACCAATGGTGGAAATTGGCAGGGTATCTGTTTCTGATTACAACGGTACTTCTTGCCATTGTGTTGTTCAGCTTTGTATGGGATTGGAATGATAATGGCGAACGCCCTGCAAATTTATCTCCTGACGAAGGACACTACATAACCAATAACGAGTTGGTCGGAATTATAATGTTACTTTGGTTAATCTGCGTTCCTATTCTATCTTGTGCCATTTCATACATTGCCAAACGGGTATTATGTAAAAACGACAGAGGGGAACAATGAAAAAGAGATATTACAACAATATCCACTAAAAGTCCTACAATCCTTATGGTGGCTTGTAGGGCAGTTTCCTTTGAGGGATTATTCCTAAATCCTATTTTGTTTTATTCCTTAAATCATTCCATACTTTATCTATTTCGGTTTCTCCGTCAAAATAAGGATATTGTTCGCTTCTTCGGAATGTTTCCCCATTAGGTACAATGATAATTTTATCCGAGTCGGGATATTCACATATATCATGACCGATATATGAACGTAAATCAAGATAAGTACAAGGTTCATCGGTATGATTATAAAGTTGGTGTGCGCCAGCTTCTCCCGCCTCAAAAAACATTATATCCCCTTCATGTACTTCTTCAAACCCATCGGAAGTACGCAAAGTAGCAGAGCCAGACAATATAAGGAATATCTCTTCCGCATAACGATGAAAGTGATAGGCAGCACAATACTCGTGTGGATTAAGCTGACGTAAATCAAAATTCAGATATTGCGGTTTGATACCTTTTCTTTCACGTGAAATATCCGTAAAGAGACGAAATCCATCAATTTTATTAGGATTGGGTTGATAGTCCCGTTCTGTTTTTCTAATGATTGTTGCCATAACCAAATTCTACTTTGTTCAACAGTGCAAAATTAGCACTATTCTTTCAAAGAGAGGAGTTTATGCAAGAATAATTAGATAAATAATATTTGAATGGAATGCAAACACTTGTACTTTCAAATAATTATTCTACCTTTGCAAATAGAAAGAGTTATTTGACAGCATAGCACCGCAAATCGCTGAAATTCGCACGGTTGCTAAATCGTTACCACTACTTCTCAAATAATTCGCTAAAAGTTTATTCCTCAATTGGTTAAGTCAAACCGATGAAAATCTAAAATA
>NZ_QREV01000105.1 GCF_003363715.1 Parabacteroides acidifaciens | reverse complement strand
CGAGATGCTATACATTATATAACACATAAGTTTTATTACTAATTAAATTATTAAATTATGAACAAAAAGTTTTCTACACTTTTGACCGGCGCTCTGCTGGTCGGTTCGTTGACAGCGAATGCTGATCCATCTCCTACAGGCATCGATGTCGCTAACGTTTCAAAAATTGAACAGTTAGCGAGTGGTACTCGCTATTATGTACTGAGTACGGCTAAGATCAGTGCACCAGGCCCTGTTGCAGCAGGCGTGTACATAGCTAAAGATATTGAGGGAAGAGCTATGGCTGGAACTATTAGTGGTTTTAACACAGCAGCTGATGTTAGCCAGATACTTTGGAGTATCAAGGCGAATTCTGTAGAAGGTTCTAACCGTTATGTCTTTACAAATAAACAAACAGGTGAGACACTTTCTTTTGATCCTGCAAATGCGATTGATGCTTCCGGCATGAGCGAGGTTGTTGCTCCGGATGACGCCGATAAAGCATATCAAATGACTCCCACGGAAACAAGCTGGACTTACGTTAAAAATAATGATGACGCAACCGGTCTTGCTGATCTCGCAGAGTTGACATGTGCTTTTCATGTAGACTCAACGATGCAGTTAGTAGTGAACACTACTAAAGGTACTGTTTTTGCAATTAAGTATGCAAATGCAAAGAAATATACAAGTCTTAAAGAAGGATCTATTCTTTCAATCCAGGCTGTTCAGCCCGGTACTCTTACTCTTTCCGCTAAAGATTTGAACACACAGGGTGATAATGCTGCTGAAAAGTACTTCACTATGGGTACAAGTCTGACTCTGAAGGGCAATATCTTTGCTGGCGGAAAGTGGCAGGCACAGACAATTGTTGCAAATGGTGGAGCTACTAAAGCTGATGATTATGTGTACGCAGGTTCTACAACAAGTTCTTTAGCTGCAACAACTACCGATTGTGTTGTTTTGAACAAAATCGGTTCTGATGGCAAACCTTCATTCAACTTTGCTCATATCGATACAGCTTACTGGGATGGCGTGTCTGATAATAAGGATAAATGGTATAAGCTTGCTGTCGCTGAAGGGAAAGCAGCTCTGGATGCAAGTAAAGCTCTTACAGGCATAGACTCTTTAGGTCGTGATGGTGGTCTTGCACAAGAAGCATTTGAATTCAAGTTCACAAGCGATTTGTTCAAGGATAGTGTGATCGTAGCTGTAGGTACTAAAGCTTTGAAGAAAAAAGGAGATGCCACTAAAGAAGTATTTGGCAAAGAGACATATTGGGGAGATGATAATAGTACTCTTGCGGATTATACCACTCTTTCTTTCCAGAAGTTGAGTGATGCAAATGTACTGACTTTGGATCAAGCAAATGAGGATAATAACCTTCCGTTCTACCTGGCCGCTCCCGTTGTTAAGGGTACTGCTGCTGCCGTAAAAGACGGTGTATATTACATTCAGAACAAGGCAGGTCAGTTCCTGGCTGCTCCTATTTACAACACATATAACAAAGTTTCCGTTTCTGATGTTAAATGGGTAACAGTAGACGGTGGTTTGCAAGAAGTGGCTCACATGCCGGCTTACCAGTGGGTTATTTTGAAGGATCAGGTGTATTCTGAAACTTCTCCTGTAACGATAACTAACCGTGAGTTTATTGTAAATAAAACAGTAGACGGTACATCTGTCCAGTTTAACCAAAAAGATGCCGGAAGCTGCCTGTATGTAGGTGCTGAAGTCCTCTTTGAAAAAGAGAGTGGTAAATGTGATACAAAGATTAAAACTACCGACTCTCTGAAACTCGTTCAGATCACCGATCTGGCTATTTTGGGTGATAGCCTGTTAGGTTATAAGAACTTCGAAAAAGACTCTCTGTTAGTAAACCGCTATACATTCAACTACCTGCACGATTATGCAGATAACAAGTATATCGTGAAGTCATCAAAAGACTCTTTGGCTTTGGCTACCGACGGTGCACAACCGTTAGAGATTGAGGCTATCGTAGGCGAGGATATTCGTTCGTATGGTTTTGAAGTTACTGACGATGTTGCAGGCCGTATCAAAGGTTTGAAACAATTATACAGACGGGCTTATAACGTTTATGCTCCTACTGCAAAAGGTAAACTGTATCTGGCTAAGAATAAGGAAAACCAATATGTGTTTACAAGTAATTTAAGTGCAACTCCTTTCCTGTTCAAGGAAGAAAACGACTTGACAAACAACAAGCATTATCATGCATTGCTGGCTATAAAGGAGGGTAAAGGAACGGATGATGAAAGGTACACAAAAGTCGGTGTATCTGATGCTTCCGTAGTACTGAAAGATCAGGAAATGAACGAAACAAGAACATCTACCTTCTTCATCGGTAAATATGACGCTCCTTTGTATCGTCGTTTCAACTCTTTGAAGCTGGAAGGTAATGAAGGTGATGCTGCCGATACATTGCGTTTCGTAGAAAAGTACCGCAAAGAATACCTGCAGGTTGAAGCTAACGAAAACTTCAAGGTTAAGGGCATCGACTTCTTAGGTCTCTATACTCCGGACTTTACCAAAGACGGCAAATCATTCATCGTCGACACTGCTCTTGTTAACCGTGATAACGGCGATCTCAAACCGCAGTACCTGATCTCTATCGACCGTACAGACAAACCGACTGTTCCGGGCGTAGCATGTCCAGATAAAGCACCGCACTATGATATTAATGGTAATGAGACAGACGAATACCATTGTATCCATGCGACACCGGCTATTCCGGGCTTCAACTTCGGTAAATACCTGGTTAACTTCGCTGACTCTGTAGCAAATGCTACCGGCAACAAAGACAACTATAGCTGGAAGGGTTATACCCGTGCCGGTTTCGTGAAAGCCGCTCACATGGGTGATAGCCTGTATATCCTGACCGGTCAGTTTGCCGATGTAACTCCTGCTACATTCGACACGGCTGTAATTAAGAAAGCTGTTAAGGATGGCAAGTATGACAAAGAATACATTAAAGACCTGAGGGGTAAGGAACATAAGTATGTGACTTGGTCAATGCGTTTCGTTAATCCTGCAGTTGCAGCTAACGAGGTAGAAGACGACCGTGCATTCTTGATGGAATCTATGAAACAAGAAGGTGAGAATGATATTGCTCCGGTTGCCGGTTGTTGGTTGAAGATGCAGAATGGCTGCCTTGTTATGTCTGGTACTGCCGGAAGCTCTTCTTCTTTCGAAGAGATCACTAATGGTGACGATGCATTGATCTTCAATGTAGAAAAAGGTAACAAAGACGATATTGCAACAGAAAACGAAGCTGCTCCTGTCGTATCAGAAGTGAAAGTTATCGCTGCTAACGGTGGTGTTCAGATCGTAGGTGCTGAAGGCAAGAAGGTTGTTATCACTAACATCTTAGGCCAGACAGTTGCCAACACGGTTCTGACTTCAAGCGACGCAACGATCGCTACTCCTGCCGGTGTAGTTGTCGTAGCCGTTGAAGGCGAAGAAGCTGTAAAAGCAATCGTAAAATAAGAATGAAATGATAATCAAATAATTCTAAAATAGAACGCGCGGAGATTTCAGTTTTCAAGTAACCTGTGACAGGTGAACAAGCGCTCAGATTTAATATTAATAATACTAAAGTATATTGAATTTAAAAGTTCAATGTAGCCGGTAACCCTGTGAAGGATGAAAGCATACAAAAGATAAGTCCCGGAAGATGGTAACACTTCCGGGGCTTTGTCGTTTTATAATACAAACAAACAATCAGCATGAAAAAAAAATTGAAGCCGCCGGCCTGAACCGGATGTTGCAAGAATTAAATGAGACGCTGCAGCCAGCGGAAAAGCAGCTGCACGAGTTAGTAAAACGCTGTAACCAGGTGAACCGTATCCTGGAACACGCAGCCCTGGAGGAAGATATGGAGTGGAAAGACCGGGTCGTCTTCCACGGGTCGACACACCAGTTCCTGACGCTTCTGGCGCCACTGATCAAGAGCGAGCACTGCAAGGTGGACGGGAAAAGCAACCGCGAAGCCCTTCTGCGTGCGCTCGACGAAGTGATCAAAGTCTGTCCCGAAGAAGGAAAAGAGCCCCTGAAATTTTCCAGTTTATTGGATGCCGCCAAACGCTATCTTTCAGATGAATAATATTCGACACCCTTTTTACTAATAAAGCAAAAAAGATGTGAGCTAACCGGTTCATTCTCCCTACATTTGAACAAATGCCGAACGAATCGACATAAATCACACAAAAGTTGCAT
>NZ_QREV01000104.1 GCF_003363715.1 Parabacteroides acidifaciens | reverse complement strand
CGAGATGCTATACATTATATAACACATAAGTTTTATTACTAATTAAATTATTAAATTATGAACAAAAAGTTTTCTACGCTTTTGACCGGCGCTCTGCTGGTCGGTTCGGTTGCTGCGAATGCTGCTGGCATCAATGTCAATAAAGTTGACAAAATCGAGCAGTTGGCGAGTGGCTCCCGTTATTATGTCCTAAGTACGACTAAGGCGACTGGTACTACAGGCAGTCCTGCAGAAATTGCAACAGGTGTGTATATGGATGCTGGTGTAGTTAAGGCTGGCGATGTTACAGGTTTTACAACATTAGACAAGATCAACCCGATGCTTTGGAGCATTAAGGTTAATGCTGTTGCCGGTGCTAACCGTTTTGTATTCACAAACAAGGCAGAAGGTATGACTCTTTCTTTTGATCCTGCTAATGCGATTGATGTTTCTACTGCTGCTTTAGCTGCAGATGGTAGTGCTGAAGCTGTAAAAAAGGCATCACAACTGACAGATGTTGAAACAGAATGGAGCTGGGTTACGACTAAGGATGCAGGTACGGAACTTGCTGAACTTAAAGGTCTTGCAGCTTATTTTCATAAGGACTCTGTAATGAAGTTGTATCAAGTAACGGGAACAGGAAATGTATTTGCTGTAAAATATGCGAATACAGCTACCCCAACAATTACTAATGCAACAGAAGTTGCAGTTCAGGCAGCTCAACCTGCAACTATAGTTCTTACAGCTAAAGATTTGAACGTATTGGGTACAGGTGCTAACAAGTACTTTACTATTGATGCAGGCCAGACATTGAAAGGCAATATCTTTGCAAACACAAAATGGCAGGCGCAAAATATTGTTGCTAAAGATGGTGCTGGTAGTGTTGGTGATAATACTGATCCTGCATCATTTACTTATGAAGCAAATGATGCGACTTCACCTAAACTTGCAGCAACATCTGGTGCTGTTGTTTTGAATAAGATTGAAAGTGATAAACCTTCTTTCAAGTTTGCTCATGTTGATACTGCTTTCTGGGCTGGTGTGTCAGAAAATGAGAATAAATGGTATGAGTTTGCTGTGGCAGAAGGAAAAGTGACAAAGAATGGTGATGGTGCAATTGTTACTTTGGACTCTTTGGCTCGCAAAGGAGGTCTTACTCAAAAGGCATTTGAGTTTACATTTACACGTGACTTATTTAAAGATAGTGTAATCGTAACTGTTCAGGCTGCAGGTTTGATGGAGAAAAAAGACGACCTTGTTGAGGTTTGGGGAAAGAAGACTTATTGGCATACTGCAAATGACGCTCTTAAGACTTATCTCACCCTTTCTTATCAGAAATTGAACGATGCTAACGTTCTTACTTTAGATCAGGCTAATCAAGATAATAATATTCCGTTCTACGTATCCGGCGCACTTGTTGAAAGCGTTGCTACCTCTGTCAACGACGGTCTGTACTACATCAAGAACAAAGCAGGTCAGTTCCTGGCTGCTCCTATCTATAACACTATAAACGGAACAACTTCTGCAGCTAAATGGGTAACTGTAAACGGTGGTTTGCAGGAAGTGGCTCATATGCCGGCTTACCAGTGGGTTGTTTTGAAAGATAAGATCTATTCTGAAACAGCTAAAAAGACTTCTACGGTTACAATTACAAACCGCGAGTTTACTGCAATTGAGGGTGCTAAGGTTCAGTTGAACCAGAAAGACGAAGCAAGCTGCCTGTATACAAATACTATTGGAAATTTGGCTATTACTGATAAAGACTCTCTGAAATTCGTCCAGATCGAAGACCTGGCTATCCTGTCAGATACTTTGTTAGGTTATAAGAACTTCGAGGCAGACTCTCTGTTGGTAAACCGTTATACATTCAACTATCTGCATGACTATGCAGACAGCAAGTATATCGTTAAATCTGCAAAAGACTCTTTGGCTCAGGCTACGGATGGAACTCAGCCGTTTGTAATTGAAGCAGAAGATAACATCTACGATTATGGTTATGAAGTAACTCCTGCTATCGCAGAACGTATCGCTGGCTTGAAACAATTACGCAGACAGGCTTACCAGGTATATCTTCCGACAGCAAAGGGCAAACTTTACCTGTCAAAGAATACTGAAGACAAGTATATGTTTACAGTTCCGGCTTACGGTACTCCTTCTACATTCTTGTTCAAGGAAGAAAACGATCTGACAAACAACAAACATTATCATGCATTGGTAGCTGTTGATGGAACTCTGGGTACTCTTGCTTCTGAATCATACACTAAAGTCGGTGTTATTGACGCTTCTGCTATCCTGGAAGACCAGAAAATGAGCGAACAGAGAACATCTGCTTTCAACATCGGTAAATACGATGCTCCTCTGTACCGTCGTTTCAACTCAATGAAGTTGGAAGGCAACGAAGGTGATGCTGCCGATACATTGCGTTTCGTAGAAAAGTATCGTAAAGAATACCTGCAGGTTGAAGCTAACGAAAACTTCAAGGTTAAGGGTATCGACTTCTTAGGTATCTATACTCCGGACTTCACGAAAGACGGCAAATCGTTCATCGTTGACACTGCATTCGTAAACCGTTGGAGCGGTAACATCAAACCTCAGTATCTGATCTCTATCGATCGCAACGATGCTCCGGGTAAAGACGCTGAACCGTGTCCGTTGGAACACAATCATGGTTATGACAAAGACGGCAAACCGCTTGACAAATGGTCTTGTTCACATGCAACTCCGGCAACAGCTGGCTTCCATTATGGTAAATACCTGGTTAACTTCGCTGATTCTGTAGATCATGCTGCTAAGAGTGCTGATTACGGTTGGAAGGGTTATACACGTGCCGGTTTCGTGAAAGCCGTTCACATGGGTGATAGCCTGTATATCTTGGCTGGTCAGTTTGCTGATGTAACTCCTGCTACTTTCGACACTGCTGCAATCCACAAAGCTGTTAAGGACAAGAAATATGCTGAAGAGTATATTGTAGACCTGCAGGGTGACGAACATAAACTTGTAACATGGTCAATGCGTTTTGTTGATCCTGAAAATGCTGCAAACGAAGCAGAAGAAGACCGTGCATTCTTGATGGAATCTCAAGGAGAAGAACGCGATATCGCTCCGACTACAGGTGAATGGTTGAAGATGCAGAACGGTTGTATCGTATTGTCCGGTACTGCTGGTGCTCCGTCTACATTCGACCAGATTACCGGTGCTGACGATGCGCTGATCTTCAACGTAGAAATGGGTAACAAAGATGATATGGCTACTGACAACGAACAAATTGCTACTTCTGAAGTAACAGTTATCGCTCAACAGGGTGCTGTAAGAATCGCTAACGCTGAAGGCAAGAAGGTTGTTATCACGAACATCTTGGGCCAGACAATCGCTAACACAGTTATTACTTCAAGCGACGCTGTAATCGCTGCACCTGCCGGTGTAGTAGTTGTAGCTATCGAAGGCGAAGAAGCTGTAAAAGCAATCGTAAAATAAGAATGAAATTATAATCAAATAATTCTAAAACAGGCCGCGCGGGTTTGTAGAGACGGACGGCTGTCCGTCTCGATCAACACCAATTACCCTGTGACAGGCGAACAAGCGGTCAAGTTTAATATTAATAATACTAAAGTATATTGAATTTAAAAAGTTCAATGTAGCCGGTAACCCTGTGAAGGACGAAAGCATACAAAAGATTAGTCCCGGAAGATGGTAACACTTCCGGGGCTTTGTCGTTTTATTAATGTAGAGATGCACGGCCGTGCATCTCTCTACGGGGATGTGTCAAGCGCGGGGACAAGAATGTTTTGACACACCGCTGTATAGAGATGCACAGCCGTGCATCTCTACGGTCTAAAACAACAACAAATCAATCACCAAATAAACAAACAATCAGCATGAAAAAAAAATTGAAGCCGCCGGCCTGAACCGGATGTTGCGCGAGTTAAATGAGACGCTGCAGCCAGCGGAAAAGCAGCTGCACGAGTTAGTAAAACGCTGTAACCAGCTGAACCGCATTCTGGAACACGCAGCCCTGGAGGAAGATATGGAGTGGAAAGACCGGGTCGTCTTCCACGGGCCGACACACCAGTTCCTGGCGCTCCTGGCGCCACTGATCAAGAGCGAACACTGCAAGGTGGACGGGAAATGCAACCGCGAAGCCCTTCTGCGTGCGCTCGACGAGGTGATCAAAGTCTGTCCCGAAGAAGGAAAAGAGCCCCTGAAATTTTCCAGTTTATTGGATGCCGCCAAACGCTATCTTTCAGACGAATAATATTCGACACCCTTTTTACTAATAAAGCAAAAAAGGTGTGAGCTAACCGGTTCATTCTCCCTACATTTGAACAAATGCCGAACGAATCGACATAAATCACACAAAAGTTGCAT
>NZ_QREV01000103.1 GCF_003363715.1 Parabacteroides acidifaciens | reverse complement strand
ATCATGAAAACAACCCCTCTCCCCCTCATCCTCCTCCTCTCCCTCCTCCTCCTTGCCCCAACCGCCAAGGCGGAAGGCAACGAAACGACCGAGGTTACTAAAACCAATTGGCAAGACGCAAACGTTCTTGCCAGTGTCTCCGTCGGTACCGACGGGACGCCCACAGACGTCCAGGTAACCCTCCCCAACACCAATGACGCCACCCGCACCGACACCCTCTACACCGTCAAGACCGCCCTCGGCCTCGCCTGGATCGCAAACATCACAAACAACAGCTCCATCTACCAGGAAAGCGGCACAGATGCCCAGCAGCTCTACCCCCACCAGAAAGGCTTTAAGAACTGCACCGTCGAGCTGTACACCTCACTCAACAACGACACCATTGACCTCTCCGGGTACTACTGGACGCCGATAGGAAATAGTTCATCTACCCCTTTCAACGGAACCTTCGACGGCAACCACAAGGTGGTAAAGGGACTGAAGATAGATAAAATAGAGGATACAAGCACTTATTATATATATACCGGCCTGTTCGGTTATCTGTCAGACAACGTCCACGACCTGGGAATCCAAGTCGCGGAGGAAGGGATAAAGGTGATAGGTATGAATGTTTATGCCGGTACCTTAGCCGGTTATAATGAAGGCGCCATACAGAACTGCTTCGCCATAGGAGCAAATGATGCCGTCATAGATGCGGAATCAACTTACAGCAACTATTGCGGCGGCCTTATAGGTCAGAATTCCGGAGGAAGTATCACGAATTGCTATGCGACCCTCGACGTAAAAGGGGCTATCACCAACAGTGATTACATTGCAAATATCGGCGGCCTTGTCGGATATATCGATGGAGAAAGTAACATCAGCCATGTATATGCCACAGGAAAGATAAAAACAACCGGACAAGATTATTCCCTAATGGGCGGTGTGGCTGGTTATATAGGGTCCGGCAGCCTCCTCTCTCACGCCCTCGCCGCAAATCCGGAAGGCATAACCGCTACGAACTCCAAAGCGAATGACTTCTTAGGCCGTGTTTGCGGAAAGGCAGAAACTAATCATTGCGACACCGCCACCTGCTACGCCTCCACCAAAATACGGGTGAACAGCAAGGTGACAGGCGTCAGTAAAAACAGAAACTATAAGCACATCGACGGCATCAACGCCGATACCGACACCGACCTCGACGAGCTCTTCCCGACAGGCGACGACGCAGTTTGGGAATACAGCACCAGCAACGGCAATAGCACCGACAACCTCCCCATCCTCAAAGGCTTCACCAGCAACTTGCAAGGCACGACCGCAAAGACCACCGTCTTCGACAGCCCGTTGGACCTTTCGACCCTCACGGCCAACAGCGGCACAATCCCTACAAACGAACCCCCGACCTACACCGCCGACTCCCTCATCTTCTCCAACACCGAAGGGTGGATACACAAGCAAGGGACCAGCGGAAGTAGAGACGCCTTTAGCGGCCGCGTAAAAGGCAAGGGCACAGCCGTACAACTTGCCATTAAGACAGACACGGCGGCGGTACTTAGCTTTAAAGACGAGACGGAGTTGACAGGGCCTTCCGTTAACTACGCGTCTGCTATCCAGATTTGTAAAAGCCAGACCGAAGGGAAGAAGACCGACATCACCCTGCGCTCCGAAGGGATGGTGACGGTGAAAGGTAGTGGTGATACCCAATATGTGTTTAGCTATTCATCCAGCGAATGCCACGTCGACCCGAAGAACCGCTTCCTGTTCTATGGAGGAATCGATAGTTATGGCGGTTACTTATATGACATGATAAGCTGGGAGTGGGAGTCTACCCTAACCGCCGACGTCACTGTCAATTGGGACGGAGGAAGCGTCACAATACCGTGCAACAGCGACAACTCATATAAGGCAGTCGCTACCAACCCCGACGGCGACAACATAACCGTAAGGGTCGGCAAGGACTTTCAGAAAGGACAGCTGGGAGGAATGAGTCTTTATGACTATGTCAGCACCTTCACTTTCAACGATCAGGGACCGAGAGCATACGCTGTATATAAGAATATGCAAAGCGCCGCCGATAAAGGCACAGTCAACAACCCCTATGTCATCGACCTCGCCACCATGTCCACCTCCGCAACTGCTGCCGACAGCGGCTATACCTACAGCGAGGCCGACAACCGGAAGATCGTCAAGCTCGGTTGCGCAGACGGCATGACCGAGGCCTATTACAGCATAGAGAATAAGGCCGCCGCCCACATCCTCCTGACCTCTGCCGCCGACCTCACGACGCCCCTCTGCCTGAAAGCCCGCTCCGGCAGCTTCGTCGACAGCCTGCAAGTCCCCGCCTCCGCAAACTGGACGCTGTTGAAGGGCGACACCCTCAAAGCCTCCTACGTCGAAGTCAGCGGTGGGCTAAAGCTGGACGGGCCGGTGATGGTGGAGAATGAGGTAACGGCCGGAATAGATAATTACGCACTGAAAGTCTTATCGGGCGGTTCGGTCACGGCTAACGACGTGCTGAAAGTGTATGGGGCAGGAAATCAAGCTATCGGCATTGAGGACCAAGGCTCCTTCATGATTGGCGCGAAAGGTAAGGTTTATGCATACGGAACGATTTTCAACATCAGTAATAAACTTTCGATTAGCAAAGGCGGCATACTGCGGTGTGCAGGACATATTTTCAGTTATGATAAGTCAGATGTTCCCGTTATTGAATGGCGCTTTACCAACAAACCTAAAACGGAACTGGTAGCCGAGCATGGAAACGAAGAAATCCGGTTTACCCGTGAGATGTTCGGCCAGTATCTCGACAAGGCTAACTATTTTACCGCCAACGTGACGAAGGATGCCGAATACACGCTTTACCAAGTGACAGGGAACGGAGATGTTAAACTGATAGGGACTACTTTGGGAGGGGACATAGTAGATGCCTTCTCTGCTACTGCCGATCAAATAACTCACTATGATAAGGTAGGGAAGCCGATATCACAGATAGTAGACGAGAAGAGCATTACTATTACAAAAGACGGGGAATATACGGATAGTAAGGGAACTACTCATGAGTTTAACGGTATCCTGGATGGCGCCACAGCGTCGTTGCTTAAAACAGAGACAGCGGTCGTGATGGCAATAAATAACGTCAATGTGGATAGCCTGGTGGTTAAGAAAGGTTATACCTTATTATATCTGAACGGGGAGAATAAGCTTGACTCCATTGCTGTTGCTGAAAATGGTTCATTAAAGCTTAACAAAACAAGCAGCACAGACGGTTTTACTTGCTCGAAGGGAGTCGTAAATAGAGGGATATTCCAAGATTATACCGGCCTGATTCGTTCCGTCACGATACCATTAGCTGATAAAGACGTCGTCTTTAGCCTGGAAACACCCGCCGATGTGGAAGTAGCACGGGGAGGTCGGACGGAACTACAGCCGTCGGGCAATATTCCGGACGGGGCCACTGTCAGTTATGTATGGTATGAATGGAAGGATAACGGTTGGGTTAAGTTGAACAACGGCCAAGACTGTTCCGACCCAAGCTATTCCCTCGGTGCCGGCAAATACCAGTGTAATGTAACGGTGACATTAAAAGACGTCACGCTTAAATCCACAGGCACCACTGTCACGACCACATTAACCAGCATCTTCACCGTCACCGAGAAGTCTGCGCCTCCGACCCCTCCCGTGGTCATCCCGACCTACTACACCGTCACCCTGCCCGCCGTGGAAGGTGCGACCTTTAGCCGTGCAACCGGCGAGACGACAGTGGAAGAGGGCACGAACTTCACGTTCTCGATCACCCTCGATGCCGACTACGACCAGTCCGTTCCGGTCGTCACCACTGACCGGGGCGAGACGATAGAGCCGCGTGCCGGCGACGGCCGATATGTGGTGCGCGACATCCGGGAAGACGTCGTCATCACCGTCACCGGCATCCGCCGCAACGACGACCCGACCGCCAATGCCGCCGTCACGCCCGACGCCGTCCGCCTGTGGACCGCCTCCGGACAGCTGCACATCAGCACGCCCGTAGCCGCCGACCTGCGCATCTACGCCTTCGACGGCAGCCTCCTCCGCTCCCTCCGCCTCCCTGCTGGCGAGACGGTGATGGAAGCGCCGGGCGGGCCTTGCATCGTGGTTGTTGGCGACCGCCGGTTTAAGGTGGCGAGGTGAATGAGAGGAATTATGAATTGTGAATTATGAATTAGCGTGTCATTGCGGGCTTGACCCGCAACCTCATACTAAACTAATCCTCTATAATTAGGATGGGGTTGCGGGTCAAGCCCGCAATGACACGCTAAAAGGGGCGTACCTCGGTCTTAGCCCTCCCCCCTTTGCCGCAGGCTCTCTTTTGCCGTTCGTTTCAGAGACTGTGTGAAAAAGGCTTATTCTCCAATCAGATCAATACGCTGCCACGTTGTTTTTTGAAAAGTGAGATAGCCCCAAAAAGGTTGTTTAGAACGATAAAAGTCGATATGAGCGAATGAAATAGACTTTTATTGAGTTCCGACAAGCTATTTGCTATCCTCGATAACAAATAAGGTATCGAAGACAAGGAACACAATCGCTTGATATTATAAGCGGTCGTATATAAATCTATTTCAATCTGTACTTTCTTTCTTGATCTGAGTAAAAGAGGCACTTTCCCCATCCAGCGTTTGACAGTGCCAAATACATGTTCAATCTGACTTTTTCTCTCCCT
>NZ_QREV01000102.1 GCF_003363715.1 Parabacteroides acidifaciens | reverse complement strand
GGGCAAAAGTATCACTAACTACCCGAACTGCCATAAAAACCCGTGGGACAATTCGTGGGACAAATGCAGGAAAGAGGAGGATTATGAGTTAAGAATTATGAATTATGGGATGAGAGGCTTTAGAGGGCGGGGCTATTTTGCTTTTGTTTTATCCAGGTAATAGTGGTAGCGTTCCATCACCTCGCGCACATAATTGAAGGTTTCCGAGCCACGCAGGTAACCGTGCTTACAGACCGGATCGTTGTAGTATTCCGGATCGTTCTTCAGACGGATATATTCGGCCACGTTGTCGTCCCAGACATAAGAATTCTTGCCGTACTTCTCTGCCAGCCGCTGTGCGTCGTAGATATGCCCGATGCCGGCATTGTAGGAAGCCAACGTAAACTTGATCTTCTCGACCGGGTCTGTCACCTTCCCGAAACCCTGGCGGAAACGGCGCAGGCAATCCACACCCGTACGGATACCCGTATCCGGCTCTTTCAGTTCATGAGGCGTTACACCTAATGCCTTAGCCGTGTTCGGCATGATGCCCATCAACCCTTCGGCGCCGGCCCATGAGACGACATCCGGATTGAAACGGGATTCCTGGTAACCGATGGAGGCTAACAACTGCCAGTCCCAACCGATGTTCTTGGCATGTTTGCGGAAGAGGTCGTCGTAAGGGGAGATATGGCCGTTCTTGACTTCCGGCAGTTCGGCTGTGATGGGTTGCTTGCTGAGTTCGAAGTAGCGTTTGATCAATGCCTTGTAGACATGTGTCCCCGCCTTGTCGGACGCCCAGTTGTCGATCGCCTTAGCCAGTTGGGGACTGCTTTTGCGAACTACCCACGAAGAGCGTTGCAGGAAACTGATCTTTAAGGAGACGTTCAGGTTCCAGAAATAGGTCTTGTTCAGGCGGGCAATATTCTCGTCGCTCACGGTGTAGGGGATTTCTCCCTGCGAAACCATACTGATGAGGTCTTCTGTTGTCACCGTATCGGCATCCACTATATGGATATGAATACCGCCGCCCAGTTCCTCATCCAGATTCTTCAGCCGTTCGTAATAACGGGTGCCCGGCTTTACGTAAACCTCTTTTCCAAGCAATTCCGTTACGTCGGTAATCACTTTGTCGCCTTTGTTGGCACGCTGGATAAGTACCTGGCTGTCCTGTTCCTCCCGGCCGCAATAGATCACCTGGTCTTTCAGCTGGTTACTGATCTGGATCGGGTAAGCCACGACGTCGGCTTCGCCTGCTTCCAGCATCTCGATCAGCCGCGCCGGGCTTTCGGCTACTTTCATATTCAGCTTCAAGCCTTCCGAGCGGGCGAAGTCCTTGATCAGTTCGTATTCGTAACCCATCGACTGCATCTTGTACTGGAAATAGGAGGTCGAACTGTAGAGCGTGACGGCGGTTATCTCGCCCTGTGCCTTGAGTTGCGGCAGGTCGATCGTAACATCATCCTCCTGCCTCTCTTGCTGCCTGGCACGATTACAGCCCGACAGCAACAGCGTCGCAAAAAACAGAAAGACAACCTTATTCATATAACTTTCAACTTTCAATTTTCAACTTTCAACTCTCCGCTTCTCCAGCAGCACAACATTCTCCACATGATGCGTATGTGGGAACATATCCACCGGCTGAACCTTCTTGACAGCATATTTCACGCTGAGCAGGCTCAGGTCGCGGGCCTGTGTCGCCGGGTTGCAGCTTACGTAGACGATACGTTCCGGTTCGGCAAAGAGGATCGTGTTGATCACGTCGTCATGCATACCGGCACGGGGCGGGTCTGTGATAATAACATCCGGACGGCCGTGTTGGTTGATGAAGTCCTGTGTCAGGATATCCTTCATATCGCCGGCATAGAACAATGTATTCTCGATCTTATTCAGTGCCGAATTAACCTTGGCGTCTTCAATCGCTTCGGGCACGTATTCGATGCCGATCACTTTCTTTGCCTGGCGAGAGACGAAGTTGGCGATTGTTCCGGTTCCGGTGTAGAGGTCGTAAACCATCTCATTGCCGGTCAATCCGGCGAACTCGCGGGCAACTTTATACAGCTCGTAAGCCTGCTCGCTGTTGGTCTGGTAGAATGATTTCGGGCCGACCTTGAACTGAAGTCCCTCCATCTCTTCAATGATATGATCCTTTCCGCGAAAGACAATTACTTCCTGGTCGGTAATCGTATCGTTGCATTTCTCATTGATCACATACATCAACGAAGTGATTTCCGGAAACTGCTCAGCCACGTAGGAGAGGAGCGCTTCACGGCGTTCCGTATCTTCGTAAAAGAATACCAGCACAACCATCAGATCGCCCGTCGAAGCAGTGCGGATCATCAGCGTACGGACGAACCCTTCCTGGTTGCGGAGGTCGAAGAACGGATAGCCCTCGTGCGTCAGACAGTAATCTTTGACAGCCAAACGGATGCGGTTGGAAATCTCATTCTGTAGCCAACACTTGTGAATATCGAGCACCTTATCGAACATGCCGGGAATATGGAACCCGACGGCATTCATACAATCGAATTTGGTGCCGGTTTTCACCTCTTCTTCCGTCAGCCATTTCTTGTTGGAGAAGGTAAATTCGAGTTTGTTGCGGTAGAAGGTCGTATGTTTGGAACCCTTGATCGGGAGGACTTCTTCCATCTCGATCTTGCCGATGCGCGTCAGGTTGTCAATTACCTGTTTGTGTTTATAACGTATCTGTTCCTCATACGGAAGATGCTGCCATTTACAGCCGCCGCATACACCGAAATGTTCGCAGAACGGCACTGCCCGTTGGGGGGAATATTCATGGAAATGCACCGCTTTTCCTTCTGCGTAACTATGTTTCTTGCGTGTCAATTGTATGTCAATGACGTCTCCGGGTGCGACGAAAGGTACAAATACCACCATGTCGTTAACCCTCGCGATAGCCTTTCCTTCTGCGGCTACATCTGTTATCGTTACCTTTTCTAATAAAGGCAACTGTTTCTTATTTCTTGCCAAGATGATTAATTATTAGTTTGGCGCAAAGATAAAGATAAAAAATGAAAGAAAACGGCTCTCGTGACTTATGCCGGTTGCTGCCGTTCTGTTTTTTTCCGGTTGTCGAATATATCCGTCATGTGTTCCAATGCCCATCCGACAAGATTTTCGATGTGAGGCATCAGGGTTTTGCCTGTTTCCGTCAGCTGGTATTCTACGCGGGGAGGTACTTCGGCATAGACTGTCCTCGAAACAAGTCCGTCGGTCTCCAATGTCCGCAGCGTTACGGTCAGCATACGCTGGGAGATGTCAGAGATTGTTTTTTGGATATCGCTGAAACGCATTGTTCCATTCGTGTTCAGCGTGATCATAACAAGCATCGACCACTTGTCGCCGAGCCTGCACAAGATGTCCCGGATGGGACAAGTTCCGGTAGGATGAAAATCTTTCATATTTTTCTTGTATGTAGTGTCTTGTATATCAACAATGGTTACATCGATGTAAGTAGCTTATTCAGAGGTGCCTTCTTGTTTTACCGAATCAGACTGCTTATCTTTGCTGTACAAAAGTAATAAAGTTACGAAAAAGAACTATTGTATCACTAAAATTATTATTATCATGGCAAAGAAAGTCGCCGTTTTGGCAGTGAATCCGGTAAACGGATTTGGTTTATTCCAGTATCTGGAAGCGTTTTTTGAAAATGGTATATCTTACAAAGTGTTTGCAGTCAGCAGCACAAAGGAGATCAAAACCAACTCAGGCATCACCTTGTTTGCAGACGATGTCATTGCAAACCTGAAAGGACATGAAGATGAGTTTGATGCAATGGTCTTTTCCTGTGGCGATGCGATCCCGCAGTTTGCACAACATGCCGGTGAGGCTTACAACCAGGATTTGATGGCTGTCATTGCTGCATTCGGTCAGAAAGGTAAAATCATGATTGGACATTGCGCGGCTGCTATGCTGTTTGATATGGCTGGTGCTGTAGATGGGAAGACTGTTGCCGTCCATCCGCTTGCAAAACCGGCTATCCAGAAAGGAAAGGCGACAGACAATAAATCGGAAATAGATGGAAACATTTATACAGCCCAAGACGAAAACAGTGTCTGGACGATGATGCCGCAAGTGCTTGCTGCTCTGAAATAAGGATGGAATTACTGTGAAAAAAGGACGATACTACTCGAGTTATCTATGTTTAGTATCGTCCTTGTTCTATGTTTATTCAATATTCTTTTTCTTTCTTCTTGAAGGTACATCCGGAATGTTTTCCCGAACGAAACGTTTGAAGCCGCTCAAAGATACTTTATAGTAGTCAGCCAGTTCGGCGTATGTTGCATTTTCTTCTTTCAGTTCTCTTTCAATCCGGCTTTTCTGGGAGAGAAGAAATTCTGTTTTGGGGCTTCCCAATGGGCGTCCTAATTTTGTTCCGCTGTTTTTGCTGGCCGTCAATGCTTCTTTTGTCCGGGCGGAGATAAGTTTACTTTCTATTTCGGAGACAAGCCCGAATGTAAAGGCAAGCGTTTTGCTGTCTACGTTATCTTCAAACGAATATCCTTCCTTGATGCAGTAAAGCGTTACTTTTTTCTCTATACATAATAATATCAAATGCATTATCTCCATCAATTTCCGGCTAAGGCGAGTGACATCGGAAACAATGAGGATATCTCCTTCTTGCAGATTTTTTATTACGTCTTCGAGCTTGTTTTTCCCCTTCGGAGAATTTTTAGCATCTTTCAACCACTTATCAATCTTAATTTTTTTTGCTTTAGCAAATTGTTCGATTGCATTTTTTTGACTCTCTGTTTGTTGTTTATTAGAATATGTACGTATATAAGCGATTGTCATATTTCTTAATTATTAAATTTTTGTTTTACCTTATGGTATATAACAGATTGGTTTGTAATATGTTCATTCTAAAATTAATAAAGGTGGTATACATGTTGCTGTAATCATCTCCTATTCTGTTGCGAATGTACGCAAATAAAAAAGACAATGAAATATTTGGTAGTTAAAAATAAATACGTACCTTTGCACCGCAATCGAAAATAAAGGGGTTGCAAAAAAACGGGGTGTAGCGCAGTCCGGTTAGCGCACCTGCTTTGGGAGCAGGGGGTCCCAAGTTCGAATCTTGGTACCCCGACACAAAAAGCGAGCTGATATAATTTATATCAGCTCGCTTTTTGTATATAATCGCTTTCTTCGACTCACCCGATAATCATGGATCACCCCGAAAAGGGATCACGGCTCACCCGATATTTCATGGGGGGGGACTTCATTCACTTTCTTGGAATATCTATCGCTACTATAATAGTCTTGTAC
>NZ_QREV01000101.1 GCF_003363715.1 Parabacteroides acidifaciens | reverse complement strand
TTTGCAGAACTGTGAATATGGATTATTAAATTAATTATCAGCAGTTTACGCTTCTACCAATCCTTCATCAAACAAAGAAATCCCTCTACTAATTGTTTTGTCGTAATTTTATATATATCAATTTGTTACCTTTATATTAAGTATTTGAAAGTTCTTTTCAATGAAATGAAATGACACTTATTTTCTACCTGTTTTTGTATATTTAAAATGATTCTTGCATTAAAAATGTACGGATTGGTAATTGTTTGATTCCTCCATCAGATATTCCTTCTATTTCATCCATTGTAACAACATATTTTGGATAGTTATCCTTAATCATACGGAGATTCCCAAATTCCCTTTCATAAGTTTTAGGTTCTATGACTGAATAAGCGACTTGTACATAAACTTTTTCTCTGTTGCGTTCGGCTAAAAAATCAATTTCGCGATCCCCATTACGGCCTACTGACAATGTGTAACCACATAAAGATAGATGATGGTACACTACATTTTCTAATATTTGCTCAACATCCATTGGACGGAAAGGACGCTTCCCTTGTATATCTGCCGGTCGAATACGATTTACCAAGTAAGCATTTTTATTTCTTACAGGGAATAACATAGGGTAAATATTGTATTTTATTTCTTGTAAGAAACAAAATAACCTTTTTTATTCTGTCTTAGCCCTGAAAAAAAGAAGCTGTTGTTCAAGATACAACAGCTTCTTCTATACAAAATAACTATTTTAAGTTTCTTATTGGACTCCCGTTGTCCTAAATAAAAGAATTTCTTCTATTTACTGGAGTTTTATTCGGCCCAAGGGGTATATGCGTTACTTGGATCCGGATTTTCAAATCCAACCAATGCTTCATTATTATTCTTTTCAGTTTGCACTATACAGAAATTCATCCATGCTGGGCGTCCATTTGTATTAAAGCGTTTGGCATCACCAAAGTTCGAACCCGGATAACCACGAGTAACCGACATATTCAAACGCTTAATATCGAAGAAACTCAAACCTTCACCCCATAATTCAACACGTTTTTGAAAAACAATTTCATCAATCAATGCATCACCTGAAGCGGTACAAGTATATTGTGGATCACGGTATGTTGTCATGAAATCCGTAATTAACTGGCGGCCTTCGCCTTCATTCAAATGTGCTGCAGCTTCTGCTTCAATGAAGTACATTTCTTCTACTCGCATTATAGGATAAGCCGTAGCAGCACCAACTGTGTAATCTTCCGGATCTCCTGAACCTGGACGGAATTTTACAGAAGAATAATCACTTAAATGATTGGCAAAATCTTCGTTCATAAACGGCGTTTGTCCTTCCAATGCAGTTCCGGCAGGAGCTTTCCACAGTTTTTTACGGAAGTCGGTATCACTCATGCGCTTATACATGGAAGCATCAATCATCAAAAAACTTTCAATACCGGAATATCCGAAATTAGTTTCGTTTGACATCCAAGATGCCCAGTTAATAATACCCGTCTTAACGGCATTATCTTCTGCCAAAAGTTGTGATCCCCACATCCATTTTGAAATATCGTTAAATCCGGCAGTCGTACTCAAACATGCATTTTCATCCATTGGTACAACAGATGCATTATCAATAGCTTTACGCGCATAGATTTTTGCATTTGCATAATCGCCCAACCACATATAATAGCGTGCTTTCAGACCATACACGGCATCCAGATGAGGTAACGTCTTAGCTACATTTGTCAGATTCACGATATACTCTTCCGCTTTATTTAAGTCATCCAAAATAAAAGCAGCCATAGTAGCCCGATCTACACGTGGGTTGTTTCGTGCATCTTCTTCACTCATGCCTTCTCTGACAATAGGAACCGTCAGTCCCTCCACATTGTTACCACTTCCATTTACTCCCGAGATTTTATCATTCGGAAGGAATTCATACATCTGTGTCATATCCAAATAAAGAAGTGCACGAAATGCATAACCAGCTCCCAAATAGCCAATCTGTACCTCTGTTGCATCATCCGGGTTAACCGTCGTAATTATATTATTGGCTGTTTGTACAAATTTCCAATAATAATTCCAATGAAACTGTGTACTCATCCAGTTATCACCTAAATTTTCAGTCAATCCCCAAGAAGAAAACCAGTCATATCCTGAACTGACAACTGGCAAATCCCCCGTCATCACATCACGAATGTGCATGATAGCTCCATATCCCCAATCGTAATGAGCATCCTCACTAACCGATGCATTATGATTAAAATATGCAGGCATTGCCCATAACAAAGCCTCCGTCGCCTTGGCAGAAGAGCCCAACTGATCTGCAGTGGCTACATCCGTAGGAAATGTTTCTTCTACGCATCCTGTCATTAGGAGAACTGCCGAGCAACAAGTCCCTAATATTATTTTTGATATTGTCGTTTTCATATATTCTACAAATCTTTATTAAACAGTTATTATTTAGAATGTTACAGTTAGACCTCCCGAGATAGTCCGAATCGGAGCATAGTAGGAAGCTGTAACTTCGCCATTGATGCTTTGACGTGGATCCAATCCCTGACGTTTAGACCATAAGAACACATTGTCTGCTGCCATATAAACACGCAGTTTACCTAAACCTAATGTGCGAACCCAATTTGTCGGTAACGTATATCCAAAATTGATATTCTGCAAACTCAAATAAGACGCACTTGTTAAGAAACGATCGGATGTTGAAGCCGTAAATTGGTCACCGAATTGTAAGCGCGGTATACTGGATGCTGAATTCTGGGGAGTCCAAGCTTTCAACAAATCTTCGTGAAATGCTGAACCTTTTGATGTTGATCTCGGAGAGTTCATCATACTGGAATAGTCACTGTCTAAAACTTGTCCGCCAATTTGGTAAGCGAAATCCACAGACAAATCAAATCCCTTGAAACTTAAAGCTGTTCCGAAACCTCCATATACATCAGGCAATGCTGTTCCGCATAGATAATAAGTTGCACCGGAAGCAGATGTTGTTGTTTCATGACCTGTTATATTTCCGTTATTGTCCGTAATGTCTTTATAATACAATGCTTCTCCATTCTCATTCAAACCTGCAAACTGAGGCATACGGTATGTGTACAATGGAATACCTTCGCCATAGTAGTAATTTCCACTACTATATCCCTGTACACCACTTGCAGTCATGGTCTTACGTTCTTCCGGCAAATATGTGACTTTATTCTTGTAATGAGTCAGGTTCAAACGAATATCCCATGTAAAATCTTTGGTTTGGATTGCTGTTACATTAAATTCTGCTTCCACACCCTGATTGCGCATATCACCAACATTGGCATAATAAGAAGAATAGCCATATGAAGGAGGCAACGGGAAAGAGAATAACATATCAGAAGTCTTACGATAAAAATATTCAACAGTTCCAGAGAAACGGTTATTAAACATCTCAAAATCAAATCCAGCATTGAAGTTCCCATTTGTTTCCCAAGTGATATCCTTATTTCCTAATGTATAAGGAACGGCAGCTGGATTACCAGACGAGTTTACAATATCATATGTACTTACATAACGGAAATTACCAATATTGTCATTACCTTGAGAACCATAAGAAGCTTTGATCTTTAACATATCAATAAACTTCAAAGCGTCACTGTTCTGGAAGAAATTTTCCTTGGAAATCATCCATGCTCCACCTAATGACCAGAAATTACCCCAACGATTGTCCGGGTGAAAACGTGAAGAAGCATCACGACGATATGAACCAGAGAAATAATACTTTTCAGCATAATCATACTGGATACGTCCAAAATAACCTTCTGTATTATAATCCGTCGTATAGGAATCGCTACCATTTTCTGTAATAGCACCCTGTAATTCACTGTTATTCGGATCAAACATATTGGATTTGCTTGCATTCAAATAATAATATTGACTTCTGTAAGATTCGTGCCCAATCATTACGCCAATATTATGGACATCGTTAACCACCTTGTTATAGTTCAGTAATTGTTGGTGATTATAAGAAAGTGAGCGACTGTGAGTTTTAGATGTAATACCGTTTGAAGAAGCGTAGCTTCCATAATACGGGTTTGTTACATTAGTAGCACGGGATTCATCGATATTAACACCGCTGTTCCAAGTAAATTTAAAATCCTTCAAAAAACGTGCTTCAAAGAAACCATTAACAGTCATGGCATTGCCTTCATTACTGTTTACATCCAAAAGATTCGATGAATAAGGATTTCCTCCAGACATGAAGGGTCGAGTTATACCGGCATTGTTCCCATCGCCATAGTCATATCGAAGAAAATCATTGTCATCACGCAGGATATTACCTTGACCATCGCGAATAAACAAAGGATAAATAGGAGCAATACGTGTTGCATAGGCAAAAATATTACCAGAAGAGTTTGAAGTTCCATCTTCACCTAATGATTTAGCTTCATAGTGAGTATAAGACATGTTCGCACCAACTTTCAACCAGTCTTTTACTTGATAGTCAGCTTTCATACGCCCAGTCAGTCGTTCATAATTAGAATTTGCCGTAATACCTTCATTATCCAAATAACTTAACGAAGAGTAAAAAGAGGATTTGTCAGAACCGGCTGAAACGCTAACATTATATTCCTGACGTAAACTATTACTGTAAGCAGCGTCTAACCAATCATCTGCAGTTAGCAGATAATCCGCCCCTTGATAGTTTACAATATTACCCATAGTTGCATTTGGGTTTATTTTTCCATTTGCTTCAATAAGCGATTGTCCTTGGGGAACTGTATATATATTATAACCTAATCCATAGTCACCGCTACCTGTCATATATTTATTCGCGTTAGCGTGTGCTACTTCATCAGACATATTTTGAGCATTCATAAAATAACTCTTCAATGCCCCATAATACATTTCATAGTATTGTGCCGGATTTTTGATTGTTTTGTAATCACGAGTTGCCCGAGAGTTTGATCCCCATTTTGCATCTAATGTCACTTGCGCATTACCCGATTTACCCTTTTTGGTAGTTATCATAATGACACCGTTTGCACCACGTGCACCATATAAAGCATTGGATGCAGCATCTTTCAAAACAGTCATGGATTCGATATCCTGTGTGTTGATATTATTCATATCACCATCATAAGGGGAACCGTCCAATATAATTAACGGGTCATTACCTGCATTGATGGAGCTAATACCACGAATCCTAATTTTGGGTTTGTTGTCTCCATTTTCACCCGGTTGCCCTGTCGAACTGGTCCATTGCACACCAGCAGCTTTACCAACTAAAGCCTGTGTTGCATTTGATGTCTGGATTTTACCAATCTCTTCCGCATCAACAATAGCCGCAGAACCTGTAAATGCAGATTTCTTAGCCGTACCATAAGCAACAACCATTACCTCGTCAAGCATCTGGTTGTCAGATTCTAACAGTACTTTTAAATTAGACTTCACTCTGACCTCTTGAGCTTTCATGCCCACAAAGGAAATTACCAGAGTTTTTGCAGAACT
>NZ_QREV01000100.1 GCF_003363715.1 Parabacteroides acidifaciens | reverse complement strand
TGGTACTGCGTAAAAGTGGGAGAGTAGATAGCTGCCGTTTTAGAAGCGAAAGCGAAGTGAAGAGGAGTTAGTTCATTTGAACTGACTCCTTTTTCTGTTTATAGGGTGGAGTGTGTGGAAACTATGGATAGAGAATACAAAAAAGAGCCGACAGTCTGGGAAAACCGTCGGCTCTTTTTATGGAAATACTTACGTTATTTCTTAATATTGTCTTTCCAGAATCCATGCATCCTGGAAGTTGGGAGCGTATTTAGCTTTGATAGCATCGCGGCTGTCAGCAGCATCTGCTTTATCATTGAAGCTGGCAACGATTACACGCAGCATACCTTGTTCGTTTTCTCCTAAAACTGCGTTATATCCGTCATTTTGCATACGTTCTTTCAGAGCATAAGCGTTTGTTTTGTTTTTAAAACTACCGATGACAACACTGAAACGTTTCAGTCTGGTAGCGTCTTCACCTTGTGCGGCATTAATTCTTTCTGCACGTGTGCTGACATTGGAAGTTCTCGGTTTTGACACCGGAGTTACTTCTTCAACCACTTCTGCCTCTTCAACCACTTCTACCGGAGCTGTTGATTCTTTTTCCTTTGCTTGTTCGTAAGCTGCCTTATACGCACTCTGTTTAGGTTTACAAGACCCCATTGCTAAAACCATACATATGGAGGCTCCAAATAACCAAATCTTATTCATACTGTTCAGTTCTTAAATTAATAGGACAAAGATATAAATTATATTTTGTACTTTCGTACCCAAAACACAATATATTATAAACTACATGAATAAATCTATCGGAACAATGGTTATGGCAACATCCTTATTATTTGGAGCTTGTAGTAATAAAGATGTAAACGTTAACGTAGACGTAAAGGTAAAAGCGGAAAATATTATCGGACGTTCGGATATTCAGATTAAAGACGGACGGATGACTCCGGAAGCTTTGTGGGCAATGGGACGTATCGGAGGAATGAATGTTTCGCCGGATGGGAAAAAGGTTGTATATACTGTAGCCTATTACAGTGTACCGGAAAACAGAAGTAATCGCGAAGTCTTTGTTATGAATGCAGACGGGACGGATAACAAGCAGATTACAAAAACAGCTTATTCGGAAAACGAAGCTGTCTGGATTAAAGGAGGAACGAAAATAGCATTCCTTTGTAACGAAAGTGGTAGCAGTCAGCTTTGGGAGATGGATCCGGACGGAAGCCACCGTAAACAGTTATCTAAATACGATGGCGATATCGAAGGCTTTGCCTTCTCTCCGGACGAAAAGAAAGTCTTGTTTATCTCACAGGTAAAAACGGTGAAAAGCACAGCTGACAAATATCCGGATTTGGATAAGGCAACTGGTATCATTGTAACGGATTTAATGTATAAACACTGGGATGAATGGGTGACAACAGCTCCGCATCCTTTTGTAGCGGATTTTGACGGAAAGGCAATCAGTAACCCTGTCGACATCATGGAGGGCGAACCGTTTGAAAGCCCGTTGAAGCCGTTTGGCGGCATTGAACAACTGGCGTGGAATACGACCTCCGATAAGGTTGCCTATACGAGCCGTAAGAAGACAGGCAAGGAATATGCACTGTCCACTAATTCGGATATTTATGTATATGACCTGAAGACCAAGCAGACTACCAATATCAGCGAGGGTATTATGGGTTATGACACCAATCCCCAATATTCTCCTGACGGGAAGTATATTGCCTGGCAGAGTATGGAACGCGACGGGTATGAATCTGATCAGAACCGTCTGATGGTGATGAATCTGGAAACAGGTGAAAAGACTTTTGTCAGCAAAGATTTTGATTCCAATGTTGACGGCTTTGTCTGGAGTGCAGACGCAAAGACTCTTTATTTCACGGGTGTATGGCATGGTGAAGCGCAGGTCTATAAGATCGATCTGACGGATGGTAACAAGATTACTCCGCTTACATCCGGTATGTACGATTATGCTGGCGTTGCCCTTTTGGGTGAGAATAAGTTGATCGCACAACGTCACTCATTGAGCATGGGGGATGAAATCTATTCAATCGATTTGGCTGATAACAACAAAGTCACTCAGTTGACAACCGAAAATAAGCAGATCTACGATCAACTGGCAATCGGCAAGGTCGAAGGCCGCTGGATGAAGACAACCGATGGCAAGCAGATGCTTACGTGGGTGATCTATCCGCCTCATTTCGATCCGAACAAGAAGTATCCGACTTTGTTGTTCTGTGAGGGCGGTCCACAAAGCCCGGTAAGCCAGTTCTGGTCTTATCGCTGGAATATGCAGATTATGGCAGCCAACGATTATATTGTGGTAGCTCCGAACCGTCGTGGTCTTCCGGGATTCGGTATGGAATGGAACGAACAGATCAGCGGCGACTATGGCGGCCAGTGTATGAAAGACTATTTTACGGCTATCGACGAGATGGCAAAAGAACCGTTTGTAGACAAAGACCGCTTAGGTTGCGTAGGAGCAAGCTTCGGAGGATTCTCCGTTTACTGGCTGGCAGGTCATCACGACAAACGTTTCAAGGTGTTTATCGCTCACGACGGTATATTCAATATGGAAATGCAATATCTGGAAACAGAAGAAATGTGGTTTGCCAACTGGGATATGGGAGGCGCTTATTGGGAAAAGCAGAATGCTACGGCACAGCGCACGTTTGCCAATTCACCGCATTTGTTTGTTGACAAATGGGATACCCCAATCCTCTGCATTCATGGCGAGAAAGACTATCGTATCCTGGCTAATCAGGGAATGGCAGCCTTTAATGCGGCTGTCCTTCGCGGTGTGCCGGCCGAATTGTTGATCTATCCGGATGAAAACCACTGGGTATTGAAACCGCAGAACGGCGTGCTCTGGCAGCGTACTTTCTTTGAATGGTTGGATATGTGGCTGAAGAAATAAGAGCTTTTGAGGAATAATAAAAAAGGATGTGTCACTTCACTTTGAAGTACACATCCTTTTTTGTTTTTATCAGGCAATTGTGATTTCCGGATCCAAATATACATCTTGTATGGTATGCAGCAATTCCACTCCGTCTTTCATCGGGCGCTGGAACGCCTTACGTCCGCTGATCAGCCCCATACCGCCGGCCCGTTTATTGACTACGGCAGTAAAGACGGCATCTTTCAAATCGGAAGCCCCGTGGGATTCTCCACCGGAATTGATCAGGCCGACGCGTCCCATGTAGTTGTTTGCAACCTGGTAACGGCAAAGGTCGATCGGATGTTCTGTGGCCAGCTCCGTGTACATTTTCTGGTGGATCTTCCCGAATTTGATAGCTGTAAATCCACCGTTGTTTTCCGGTAGCTTTTGCTTTACAATGTCTGCTTTTATTGTGACACCCAGGTGATTAGCCTGTCCTGTCAGGTCGGCAGCTGCATGGTAGTCCACATTATCTTTCTTAAATTCGTTGTTACGCAGGTAGCACCATAAAACAGTTGCCATTCCTAACTCATGCGCATATTCGAAGGCTTCGGACACTTCGATCAATTGTCTTCTGCTCTCTCCCGAACCAAAGTAAATGGTTGCGCCGACAGCGGCAGCCCCCATGTTCCAGGCCTCTTTCACTGTGCCGAACATAATCTGGTTGTATGAATTAGGATAAGTCAGCAATTCATTATGATTCAGCTTTACCAGGAAGGGGATCTTGTGTGCATATTTGCGTGCGACAGAACCTAAAATCCCGAATGTGGAAGCGACGGCATTACAACCGCCCTCGATTGCCAGTTTGACAATATTTTCAGGATCGAAATAGATCGGGTTCGGAGCGAATGAAGCGCCTGCCGTATGTTCGATATCCTGGTCTACCGGCAGGATGGAGACATATCCCGTATTTGCCAGTCTTCCGTTACCTAACAACCGTTGGAGGTTGTTCAATGTCTGGATATTCCGATCCGAATTAATCCATATATCGTCTATGACAGACGGGGATGGAGTATGTATAAGCGATTTGTCGATTGTTTTGCATGTGTGCTGCAGCAAGAACTCGCCCTCTTCGCCCAGCAAGTTGATAATCTTAGATGTATCCATAATATATAAGTTTTTGAAATTATAACATTGGGTGTCGGAGATAAGTTTCATAGTTTTTATCAATTAACAGATAGAATAAATTTATCAGGTTTTGTGTGGTATGTTTTCGAATGTTTCCATACATTTGCAAAGAACAAATAACGAGTGTTACAAGTATTTTACGATTATACAACCAATAAAAATTTTACAAAGATGAAAAAGAAATGGATTTGCACAGTTTGCGGTTATGTACATGAAGGTGATGAAGCTCCTGAATTCTGTCCTCAATGCAAACAGCCGAAGAGCAAATTTAAAGAATTAGTAGAAACAACCGGTGCATTGACTTTTGCCGATGAACACGTGATCGGTGTTGCTAAAGGTTGTGATGAAGAAATGATTAAAGACCTGAACGCTCATTTTATGGGCGAATGTACGGAAGTCGGGATGTATCTGGCTATGAGTCGTCAGGCTGATCGTGAAGGCTATCCTGAAGTAGCTGAAGCTTTCAAACGCTATGCTTGGGAAGAAGCAGAACATGCTGCCAAGTTTGCCGAACTGTTGGGTGATGTCGTTTGGGACACAAAGACTAACCTGGAAAAACGTAAAGATGCAGAATGCGGCGCTTGCGAAGATAAGAAACGTATTGCTACTCGTGCAAAACAGCTGAACCTGGATGCAATTCATGATACAGTTCATGAAATGTGCAAAGACGAAGCCCGCCACGGTAAAGGATTTGAAGGTTTATATAACCGTTATTTCAAATAATTCGCAAATTCGTTAACAAGCGGAAGGGTGTTCTTTTAGGAGAATACCCTTTTTATATGTGAAAAAAACGCGCATTAAAGGACAATGATATTAAATTTTCCCTACATTTGTACTCGCAAATGACGACCGAAGGAAAGCTGCCAGAGTGGTCGATCGGGCCGCACTCGAAATGCGGTGTACGGGTAACTGTACCGGGGGTTCGAATCCCTCGCTTTCCGCTTAATAATCGACAAAACAATCAAGTCCTGCAAATTGAATGATTTGTGGGACTTTTTTATTCTTTCAAATAGTGGAAGTCTTTTCTTTTTTTACGGCCCTAAAAATACTATTATATTGATCGTGTATTGACCCTTAATTTCTCTCATAAATATTCTAAAGTTCTCCAATAATACTAAATAAGTCGCATCTTTATGTGGCTCATTTGTAGTTAAAACAACTTTTCATAATTTTATCCCCTATATGAAAAACGTCTGCGTAAAAAAGGTAGAAACGAAACGTGAAATGAACGATTTCGTGAAGTTTGCAGGGCAGTTATATGATAATTGCCAATACTACGTACCCGACTTGGATATGGATATTATGAACTCATTCAATCCAAGTAAAAATGCAGGGCTGGAATATTCCGAAATACAGCCCTTTATAGCATATAATGCCACAGGAAAACGGCTCACCCGATATTTCTTGGGGGTAGCTCTTTTACAGGATCACCCCGGAAAGTTGTGGAGAAAGCAAAAAATAAT
>NZ_QREV01000010.1 GCF_003363715.1 Parabacteroides acidifaciens | reverse complement strand
CGCTTTTTCAGACAACCTGCGCACCTCACTCCATCTGTTGTCAGTAAAGAAGATTAAAACCGTGAAAAGAGTCAATCCAAAGTGGATCAAGATTTCGGACGAAATAGAAAAACGCCAAAAAAGAGGGTTATTGTATAATTTGCCTCATCCTTGTGGTTGTCCCCAATGATTATCGGGTGAGCCAGAGCTGATGTTCGATCGATATGAAGAAAATTATAATTGGAGGTAGATAAAACTTCCTTTGCATAAAAACTTATTTTCACTGTTTGAGAAAAGGTGAAACATTCTAACGTCTCTAATGATATCTGCTTCTTATATATCTTGCTTATGCGGGAAAAAAGCTATATTTGTATCTTCAATCGATAAGGTCAACTCAAAAGACAAAATAGTATATATGGAAAAACAAAAACAATCCCGGCAGTTGCTGTCGCTGGATGCCCTGAGAGGGTTTGACATGTTCTTTATTATGGGAGGGGCTTCCCTTTTTGTTGCGTTGGCAACGTTGTTTCCGAATCCTTTTTTTCAGGCGATTGCCGACCAGATGCACCATGTGAAGTGGGACGGGCTGACGCACCATGACACGATATTTCCGTTGTTTTTGTTTATTGCCGGTATTTCGTTCCCGTTTTCGTTGGAGAAACAGCGGGAACAGGGGAAGACGGATGCCGATATCTATAAGAAGATCGTTCGCCGGGGACTGACACTGGTCCTGTTTGGCTTTATCTATAACGGATTGCTGAATTTTGATTTCGAGCACCAGCGTTACGCCAGCGTTCTTGGACGTATCGGTTTGGCGTGGATGTTCGGAGCGTTGATATTTGTCAATACCCGGACGATTACGCGTGTCTGGATTACAGCGGCTATCCTGGTCGGATATTGGTTGCTGCTCGCCTTTGTTCCCGCACCAGATGGAAATGGGGCAGGCGTGTTTACGATGGAAGGTTCGCTGGTTGGCTATGTGGACCGCATGCTGTTACCCGGACGCCTGCATCTGACGGTGCATGATCCGGAGGGAATCCTTTCGACTGTTCCTGCTATCGCTACGGCTTTGTTGGGGATGTTTACGGGCGAATTTATCAAGCTGCAACGGGAAGGACTGACGGATAAGAAGAAAGTTGGCGGACTGGTCGTTGCCGGTGCTGTGCTGTTAGCGGTTGGTTTGTTGTGGGGGCTTTTCTTCCCGATCAATAAGAATCTGTGGACAAGCTCTTTTGTTTGCGTGGTCGGAGCTTATTCGGTCTGGATGTTCGCGTTGTTCTTCTATATTGTCGATGTACTGAATTTCCGCAAATGGACACTCTTCTTTACGGTGATCGGGACGAACTCGATTACGATCTATCTGGCACAGGAGTTTGTGAATTTCTCTTTTACATCCGATGCTTTGTTTGGCGGGATCGCAAGGCTGATGCCCGAAGCGGCCCAACCATTGGTTGTCTCGATCGGCTATATCGTTGTTTGCTGGGGATTCCTGTATTTTCTCTATCGTCAACGGATATTCTTAAAAGTGTAATTCATAACTCGTAATTCTTATGAAACCTGTTACTAATCGCCTGGAGTCACTCGATGTGTTGCGTGGCTTCGACTTGTTCTGCCTGGTGGCGCTGGAAGGAATTTTGCATCCGCTGGGACGTGCGATCGATGCGTCGTGGTATAATGACTTTTTGTGGGGATTCTCGCATGTGAAGTGGGAAGGGTTCTCTTCGTGGGATTTGGTGATGCCGCTCTTCATGTTTATGGCGGGTGTGTCGATGCCGTTTGCCCTGTCGCGTTATAAGGCGATGCCGGACAAATGGGCGGTTTACCGGCGTATCATCAAGCGTGTGGTCCTGCTTTGGATTTTTGGTATGATGTGCCAGGGAAATCTGTTAGGGCTTGATCCGGATCGCATTTATCTTTATTCGAACACGTTGCAGGCGATTGCGATGGGCTATCTGATTGCGGCGATGCTATTCCTGCACGTGCGTCTGTCTGTGCAGATCGGAACGGCTGTTGCCTTGTTGCTGGCTTATTGGGGAGCGATGCAGTTCATTTCGGTCGATGGTTACGGTGGCGGCAATTATACGCCGGACGGAAACTTGGCGGAATGGATAGACCGTACGGTTTTAGGTCGGTTCCGTGATGGAGCCGTAGTCGAGAACGGGAAGGTCGTGTTTGCCGAATATTACCGGTACACCTGGATATTGAGTAGCCTGAATTTTGGCGTGACGGTGTTGACCGGTCTTTTTGCCGGACATATCCTGAAGAGCGGGATGGAGCAGAAACGCAAATGGCAGTGTCTGTTGGGCATCGGTGCGGCGATGGTTATACTGGGCTGGTTGTGGGGATTGCAGTTGCCGGTTATCAAGAAAATCTGGACAAGTTCGATGGTGTTGGTTAGTAGCGGTTATTGTTTCTTGTTGATGGGGTTGTTCTATTACTGGATCGATTATAAGGGGCACAGGAAGAATATTACCTGGCTGAAGGTGTACGGAATGAATTCGATAGTGGCCTATATGCTGGCCAATGTGATTAGTTTCAGGTGTATAGGCACATCTCTCTTTCACGGGTTGGAACAATATATCGGGAATTATTATTCACCTTTGATTGCGGCGTCGAATGCATTGATTATTTATGTAATTTTGTGGCTGCTTTATAAGCGCAATATATTTTTAAAAGTATAAATGGTAAATGTGAATATCTAAAAAGTAAACAAAAAACAGATGGAATCTATTAAGCAAATATACCGGATCGGTCATGGACCGTCCAGTAGCCATACGATGGGACCGATGCGTGCGGCCCGGATGTTTCTGGAACGCAATCGCGGTGCAGTGCGGTTTAACGTCACGCTCTATGGCAGCCTGGCGGCTACAGGCAAAGGGCATATGACAGATGCTGCAATCCTCGAGGTGCTGACTCCGGTGGCTAAGACAGATATAACCTGGGAACCGAAGGTCTTCCTGCCTTTTCATCCGAACGGCATACTGTTCGAGTCATTCAATGAAAAGGACGAAGAACTGGATAGCTGGACAATATACAGTATCGGAGGCGGAACGCTGGCAAACGAAACCTATAACGAGCTGACGCAAGGACAGGTTTACGAAATGCATACGATTCGGGATATACAAGCCTGGTGCGAAAAGACAGGTCATTCTTATTGGGAGTATGTCGAAGAGTGTGAAGGACCGGAGATTTGGGATTATCTGGCTGAAGTATGGGAAGTGATGCAACAGGCTGTCCATAACGGGCTTGAAGCCGAAGGTATCTTGCCCGGCGGCCTGGGAATCCGCCGTAAAGCATCCGACTATATGATTCGTGCTAAAGGCTATGGCAGCAGTATCAAAAGCCGGGGAATGGTTTATGCTTATGCCCTGGCTGTTTCCGAAGAGAATGCTTGCGGGGGACAGATTGTGACGGCGCCGACTTGTGGTTCATGCGGAGTCATGCCGGCTGTCTTGTTCCACTTGAAGGAGTCACGCGACTTTCGCGATTCCCGTATCTTGCGTGCGTTGGCGACGGCCGGATTGTTTGGAAACGTCGTTCGTACGAATGCATCTGTTTCAGGTGCCGAAGTGGGATGCCAGGGAGAAGTGGGAGTTGCCTGCGCAATGGCGGCAGCGGCTGCCAGCCAGTTGTTCGGAGGGACACCCGCGCAGATCGAGTATGCTGCCGAGATGGGGCTGGAACACCACTTGGGACTGACCTGCGACCCGGTTTGCGGCCTGGTGCAGATTCCCTGTATCGAACGGAATGCCTTTGCGGCTGCCCGTGCGTTGGATGCCAATACTTTCTCAAACTTCTCCGATGGCAAGCACCGGGTAAGTTTCGACCAGGTAGTAGAGGTGATGCGCCAGACCGGTAATGACCTGCCGAGCCTTTATAAGGAGACATCCGAGGGCGGTCTGGCTAAGAATATGGAACATTAATATATGAGATATGAAGAAAAATAGTTTGTTTGTGTTTTTATGTACAGCCGCTTTAGTGGCTTGCGGACAGCCGAAGCAACAGCAGGCTGTCGCAGATGATGTGTTGACCAGTGGTAATCCGGTGTTTGAAGGTTGGTATGCCGATCCCGAAGGAATCATTTACGACGATACCTATTGGATATTCCCGACCTGGAGCGATGTGTATGAGAATCAAACTTTTTTTGACTGTTTTTCTTCCAAAGACCTGGTGAACTGGACGAAACATTCTTCCGTGCTCGATTCGTCTGCCGTGAAGTGGGCGAAGAAGGCGATGTGGGCTCCGTCCATTATCCGCAAGGATGGCAAATATTATTTCTTCTTCGGCGCTAACGATGTGCATGAAGGCGAAATCGGCGGGATCGGGGTTGCCGTCAGCGACCGTCCGGACGGGCCGTACAAGGATTTGCTGGGTAAGCCGCTTATCAATGAGATTGTGAACGGGGCACAGCCGATCGACCAGTTCGTTTTCCACGATGACGATGGCAGCTACTATATGTATTACGGCGGTTGGGGACATTGTAACGTTGTCCGGCTGAATGACGACTTTACCGGACTCGTCCCGTTTGAAGACGGAACTATTTACAGGGAAGTGACGCCTGAAAACTATGTCGAAGGTCCGTTTATGTTCAAAAAGAACGGCAAATATTATTTCATGTGGAGCGAAGGCGGTTGGGGCGGACCAGACTATTCTGTAGCCTATGCGATTGCCGATTCTCCTTTTGGTCCGTTCAAACGCATAGCCAAGATTCTCCAGCAAGATCCGGAGGTTGCGACCAGTGCGGGACACCATTCCGTTATGCATGTGCCGGGTTCGGAAGACTATTACATCGTTTATCACCGCCGTCCGCTTAATGATACGGCTCGTGACCACCGTGTAACCTGTATCGATCGGATGACGTTTGATGAGAACGGATTCATAAATCCTGTTAAAATGACTTTTGAGGGAGTTCCTGCCCGTACAATAAAGAAGTAAACATTCGATAATCTCTAAAAGATATTAAAAACAGGGGCGTAGCTATTGCGCTCCTGTTTTTTTGCGCTACTTTTGACACATGTGTCAGACATGGTAGACAAAATATTTAATAACATTATAGTGATGAATATAGAAGAACTTCAGGACATGGAAAGCCGGATCATAGAAGCGGCAAAACAGGTGTTTGTAAGAAAAGGGTATGAAGCGACTAAAATGGGTGATGTAGCCCTTGAAGTCGGAATCAGCCGTACGGCTCTGCACTATTACTTCCGGACGAAGGAAATGCTTTTCGACGCTATCTTCGGGCAGTTGATGAATGCCTTGTTGCCGAATATCGAAAAGATCATGGACGAACCGACTTCCTGTTTGGAAAAGATGCCGAAGATCATCGATCAGTATATGGCGATGATTCAGGCCAACCCGTTATTCCCGATCTTCGTGGTGAGTGAGTTCAACCGCGATCCGGAGCATTTGTACCGGACGATTATGAAAGATCCGGAACGTGTCAAGCCGCTGTTGCAGTTGCAGGAACAGATGACGGACGAGATGGAAAGAGGGCTACTGAAAAAGGTGCCGCTTATCTATACGGCTTCAACGCTGTTGAGTCTGGTCATCTTCCCGATACTGATCCGGAATCCGTTGACAGATGTTTTCATGGACGGTGATCCCCGCAAGTTTGAAGTCTTCCTGCGGGAACGGAAAGCGTTTATTGCGGATGCGATGATCCGGTTGTTTACCCCGGACCAACCCCGGACAAGTAACGAATGAAAGGAGATATGAATATGAAACGAATCATTCCGAATAACTGGAAACAGGCGGCTTTGCTGCTTCTTTGCCTGCCGTTTGTCCCGGGTGGGGCAAAGGCACAGGAAAAGGTTACGCTGAGCCAGTGCTATGAATGGGCATATGCGAACTATCCGCAGATCCGGCAGTATAAACTGATCGAGCAGACAGAGCAATACAACCTGTCCAACGCCGCAAAAGGCTGGCTGCCGCAACTCTCGGTCAATGCAAAAGCCTCGTACCAAAGCGATGTGACGAAGCTGCCGTTCGATGCCGATAAGCTGTCGGCTCTGATCCCCGGCTTCGAGATCCCGACATTGAGCAAAGACCAGTATCAGGTCCTTGCCGAAGTGAACCAGACGATCTGGGACGGCGGTGCCATCCGTTCCACCCGTAAGCTGACGGAGGCGCAGGCCGTTGCCGACCGCGAACAGTTGAAGAGCGATCTCTACACCCTGAACGACCGGGTCAACCAGCTTTATTTCGGCTGCCTCCTGCAAGATGAACTGATCCGCCAGAACGGTCTGCTCCAAAAAGAGTTACAAATCAATATCGACCGCATCTCCGCCATGATGGACAACGGCGTTGCCAACCTGTCCGATCGCGAGAGTATGGAAGTGGAACTGTTGAATGCCCGCCAGAAAGAGATCGAATTGAAGGCGGCACGTTCGGCTTACGGAAGTATGCTAACTGCGCTGATCGGCCGGCCGGAAGGGAAGGAAATGGTGTTGGAGGAACCTTCGCTGCCGGGTAGCACGGCGCTGTCTCCCGTCATCAACCGCCCCGAACTGCAGGCGTTGGATGCGAAGAGCAACTTCCTTGAATTGCAGAACAAACAGCTGACTGCCGGCCTGATGCCACGTATCGGCGCTTTCGTGCAGGGCGGTTACGGGCGTCCGGGTTTGAATATGCTGGAAGATGGCTTCAGTGCGTTTTATGTGGCCGGTGTCCGTCTGAGCTGGAATATGGGAAAGCTGTACACACTGAAGAACGACCGCCGGAAGATAGAAACCAGCCGGCAGGCGGTCGAAGTGCAACGGGAGACATTCCTCTTTAACACCCGCCTCCAACTGACGCAGCAGAATAGCGAGATCCGGAAGATGACCGACCTGATGAAAGCCGACGACGAAATCATCCGCCTCCGCACCAGCATCAAAAAGGCTGCCGAAGTCAAACTGGCAAACGGCGTGATCTCTGTCACCGACCTGATCCGCGAGATCAACTCCGAAGACCTCGCCCGCCAGGCCGCCGCCGCACATCGCGTCCAGCAGTTGCAGGCTATATATAATTATATGTACACGACGAATGAAAACTAACATGGGATTGTGTCAAAACATCCTTGTCCCCGCGCTTGACGCGGGGCCGCAAAAGAACAGGCCTTATCAATTAGTTGTTTATATTCCCTGTTCTAATGTGATCTCGCGTCAAGCGCGAGAACAAGGAACTTTTACATCCACAAAAAAGCAGGCAATATTGTTATGAATTACAACTCACAATATTATGTCTATATAATGAGCAACAGTTATAATACTGTACTTTATATTGGTTTCACAAATGATCTTATGCGTCGAGTGATGGAACATCATAATGGAGCAATAGAGGGTTTCTCTAAGAAATATCATTGTCATAAATTAGTGTATTATGAAGAATACGATATGATGGTTGACGCTAAGAAACGGGAAAAACAATTAAAGGAATGGAATCGGGCCTGGAAGGATGAACTGATTAATAAAATGAATCCGACGAGGAAAGATTTATCAGAGAATTGGGATAAAGAGGGTTTTATTTGTGATAGTTATTAATAATAGATGCCTTGTCCCCGCGCTTGACGCGGGGCCGCAAAAGAACAGGCTTTATCAATTAGTAGTTTATACTGCCAGTTCTAATGCGATCCCGCGTCAAGCGCGGGAACAGGTAGTTAATTAAATGCATAATGATATGAAATACGTTATTTTATCTATTGTTTTGGGTTGTCTTTCCGCCTGTGGCAGCAAAGACAACACCTTCGATGCTACCGGAGCGTTCGAATCGACAGAAGTGATCGTCTCTTCGGAAGCCAACGGGAAGATCATGGAACTGAACCTGCAGGAGGGCGACCGCCTGGAAGCCGGCGCCGTCTTAGGCTATGTCGACAGTACGCAACTCTATCTCCGGAAGAAGCAACTCGAAGCGGGCCTTCGCAGCGTCGACATCCGCAAGCCGGATATCCGCAAACAGATCGCCTCCCTCGAGCAGCAGATCGCCGTTGCCCGCAGCGAGCAGCAGCGTATGGAAAACTTAGTGAAGGCAAAAGCCGGCAACCAGAAGCAGGTGGACGACATCGTCAACAACATTAAAGTCTTGCAGAAACAACTCGATGCTCAATACTCCACCTTGAACAAGACAACAGGCGGAGCCGACGCCGAAGCCGAAAGCATCGTTTACCAGATCATGCAATTGGACGACCAGCTCCAGAAAAGCCGTATCGTCAGCCCGCAATCCGGTACTGTGTTGGTGAAATACGCCGAACCGGGCGAAGTCACCGCCGCCGGCAAGCCTCTCTATAAGATGGCCGACACCGATATCCTTTACCTGCGTGCCTATCCGACCGCCGATCAGCTCACGCAGTTGAAGTTAGGACAGGCTGTCCGTGTCTTTGCCGATTTCGGTGAGGAGGAGCAGCGCGAATATCCGGGTACAATCACCTGGATATCCGAAAAGTCCGAATTTACCCCGAAAGGAATCCAGACCAAAGACGAGCGGGCCAATCTGGTTTATGCCATCAAGATCGCGGTCAAGAACGACGGCTATCTGAAGATTGGGCAGTATGGGGAAGCGAGGTTTAATTAAGAATTAAAAATTAAAAAATGTGAGCGATGAGGGAGGTTGTGATTGAGCAGGTCAATAAGGCTTATGGAGAGGTGCAGGCGTTGCAGGATATCTCGTTGCACATCGGCGAAGGGGAGCTGTTCGGGCTGATCGGTCCCGACGGGGCAGGCAAGACGACGCTTTTCCGGATTCTGACCACGCTGCTGCTGGCCGATAGCGGGACGGCTTCGGTTTGCGGCCTGGATGTCGTGCGCGATTATAAGGAAATCCGCTGGCGGGTCGGTTATATGCCGGGGCGTTTCTCTCTCTATCAGGACTTGACGGTGGAGGAAAACCTCGATTTCTTTGCGACCGTATTCAATACGACGATCAAGGAAAATTACGATCTGATACGTGATATCTACGTCCAGATCGAGCCTTTCAAGAAGCGGCGGGCCGGAAAACTCTCCGGCGGCATGAAGCAGAAGCTGGCCCTGAGCTGCGCGCTGATCCATCGTCCCGATGTCCTTTTCCTGGACGAGCCGACGACGGGTGTCGACCCGGTTTCCCGCGTGGAGTTTTGGGATATGCTGGACCGCCTTCGCCGTCAGGGGATCACGATCATGGTCTCGACGCCCTATATGGACGAGGCTTCGCGTTGCGACCGCATCGCCTTGATGCGTGGCGGACGTTGCCTGTCGGTCGATACGCCGGATGGTATCCGTGCGACGTTCGACAAACGGCTGTTTGCCGTCCATTCCGCTTCGATGTATCCTTTGCTGCTCGATCTCCGGAGCTATCCGGATGCGGATTCCTGTTTCTCCTTCGGTGATGCCCAGCATTTCGCCGTCGGCAAGGAGGTGGTGGCGAGAGCGGGAGAGGCGGCCTTTATCCGGGAGTTGCATCGCTTTTTAGAGGCAAAAGGGCATACGGATATCCGGATCGAGCCGATAAAACCCGGTATCGAGGACTGTTTCATGGCGTTGGATGGTTGAAAGTGGCCGGCGCAAGCCGCGCCGACCGTTCTGAAGGTAGAAAGTGACCGTCCCAGCTTGGGCCGACCGTTCCGAAGGATGAAAGTGCCCGTCCCAACTTGGGCCGACTGTTTTGAAGGATGAAAGTGACCGTCCCTGCTTGGGCCGACCGTTCCGAGGGTTGAAAGTGCCCGTCCCAGTTTGGGACGATCGTTCTGAAGGTTTGAAGTGCCTGTCCCAGCTTGGGACGGTCGTTTTGAAGATTAAAAGGGGGGGGTGTCAAAAGTCCCTTGTTCCCGCGCTTGACGCGGGGCCGCAAAAGAACAGGCCTTATCAATCAGTTGTTTATACGGCCGGTTTTAATGCGATCCCGCGTCAAGCGCGGGAACAGGGCAGTTTTGACACATTCCAAATTCAAAATTTGTAATTATTATCATGAATGTAATAGAAACAGAACAACTAACGAAGCGTTTCGGCACCTTTACCGCCGTCGATCATATCAGTTTCTCGGTAGGCGAGGGGGAAATCTTTGGTTTCCTCGGGGCGAACGGGGCGGGGAAGACGACCGCCATGCGTATGCTCTGCGGCCTTTCGACTCCCACGTCGGGCAGCGGGAAAGTCGCCGGTTTCGATATTTATAAGGAGACGGAACTAATCAAGCGGCATATCGGCTACATGAGCCAGAAGTTCTCCCTCTACGGCGACCTGAAAGTCTGGGAGAATATCCGGCTCTACGGAGGCATCTACGGCCTGCCCGAAAAGCGGCTGAAGGAGAAGACCGACGAACTGCTCCGGGTGCTCGACCTGGAGCACGAACGCAACACGCTGGTCGACGCCCTGCCGCTCGGCTGGAAACAGAAGCTGTCCTTCTCGGTCGCCGTCATCCACGAGCCCCGCATCGTCTTTCTGGACGAGCCGACCGGAGGCGTGGACCCCGTCACCCGCCGCCAGTTCTGGGAACTGATCTACCAGGCGGCACAGCGGGGCATCACTGTCTTTGTCACCACCCACTATATGGATGAGGCGGAATACTGCAACCGTGTCTCCATCATGGTCGACGGCAAGATCGAAGCGCTCGACAGCCCCGCCGCACTGAAGAAAACTTTCAAGGCCGATAATATGAACGATGTCTTCCGGGCCCTGGCTCGAAATGCAAAAAGAGGAGAGTAAACGTATGAAGCAATTTATCTCTTTCATCAGAAAAGAATTCTATCATATCTTCCGGGATAAGCGGACGATGATGATCCTGTTAGCAATGCCGATCATCCTGATCATCCTCTTCGGATATGCGATCACGACCGAGATTAAGCGTGCCCCGATCGCCATCCTGGACCAGAGCCGGGACGAAGTGACACAGAAAATGATCGATCATCTCTCCGCCAGCGAGTACTTCGAACTCTACACGATGGTCAACAGCGAGGCGGAAGGACAGGCGCTTTTCCGGCAAGGCAAAGTGCGGCTGCTCATCATCTTCCCCGCCCAATACGCCTCTTCGCCCGACGCCTCCGTCCAGCTCCTGGCCGACGCCACCGACCCGAACGAAGCAACGCAGCTTGCCGCCTATGCAACCGCAATCCTTAGTCAGGTGAAAGTTGAAACTATCAACTCTCCACTTTCAACTGCCACCGCGATTACGCCAGTCGTCTCGTTGCTCTACAATCCTTTGATGAAAGGCGCCTATAACTTTGTGCCCGGTGTGATGGGATTGATCCTGATTCTGATCTGCGCCATGATGACCTCTGTCGGGATTGTAAAGGAGAAAGAGATCGGGACGATGGAGGTGCTGTTGGTGTCTCCGATGAAACCGGTCTATATCATCCTGGCGAAGGCGACGCCGTATCTGTTGCTGAGCCTGGTCAATATTGCGACGATCCTGTCGCTGTCCTACTTCCTGTTAGGTGTGCCGATTGCCGGCAGCCTGACGCTGTTAGTGTCGGTGTCTATCCTCTATGCGTTAGTGTCGCTCTGCTTAGGGCTGCTGATTTCGACGGTGGCCGATACGCAGCAGGCGGCGATGCTGGTCAGCGCCGTTGTCCTGATGCTTCCGGTGATGCTGCTCAGCGGGATGATGTTCCCGATCGAGAATATGCCGAAGATCCTGCAAGTGCTGTCCAATATCGTTCCGGCCCGGTGGTATATTTCCGCGGTAAAAGATATCATGATAAAAGGATTGGGGGCGAGGGCGATCCTGCCCGAGATCAGTATCTTGGCCGGTATGGCGGTGTTCCTGGTTGCATTGAGTGTGAAACGTTTTAAAATACGATTGTAATATGTTGAAGTATCTATTGGAAAAGGAATTTAAGCAGATCAAGCGGGATAGTTTCCTGCCCCGTATCATTTTCCTGTTGCCCATCCTGCAACTGGTGATCCTTCCTTTTGCCGCAAATTTCGAGATGCGCAATATCAACCTGAGCATCGTGGATAACGACCATTCCGTCCTGTCCCAACAATTAAGGGAGAAGGTGCTCTCTTCCGGCTACTTCAACCTGGTCGACGTCTCGGCGAAGTATGACGAAGCGCTCACCTCCATCGAGAGTAACAAGGCTGATATCATTCTGGAAATCCCTTTCCGCTTCGAGGAACGCTTAGGGCGCGAAGGGGGAGCGGAGGTGCTGATCGCCGCCAATTCCGTGAACGGGACGAAAGGAGGAATGGGCAGTTCATACCTCTCGTCCATCCTGATGGACTTCAATCAGGAGAAAGGCCTTTCTCCCGCCGCCGGGCAGATGGGAGGCATCCGTGTGACAAACCTGTTTAATCCGCATCTGAATTATAAGATTTATATGGTCCCGGGGATCATGGCATTCTTGCTGACGATCATCGGCGGTTTCCTTTCCGCCCTGAATATCGTGAGCGAGAAGGAGAAGGGGACGATCGAGCAGATCAATGTGACGCCTGTTCCGAAGGCCTTGTTCCTGCTGTCCAAACTGATACCGTTTTGGGTGATCGGATTGTTTCTGCTTACGATCGGGGCGCTTGTTGCCTGGCTGGTCTACGGATTGATTCCGGTCGGCCACCTTGGGATCATTTACCTGTTTGCGGCTGTCTATCTGATGGCTTTTACCGGGTTCGGATTGGCTATCTCGTCTATTTCTTCAAGCCAGCAGCAGGCTATGTTTACGGCTTTTTTCTTCTTTATCATATTCCTTCTTCTGAGCGGTTTGTTTACGCCGATCAGCAGCATGCCTGAATGGGCGCAGGCGCTGACCCGGTTTAATCCGGTCCGCTATTTAGTGGAAGTGATGCGTATGGTCTATCTGAAAGGAAGCAGCCTGGCCGATATGTCGGGGCACTTTGCGATCATCTGCCTGTTTGCCGTGTTCTTTAACGTCCTGGCAGTGTTGAGCTACCGGAAAAACAGTTGACGTCAAAAGCTCCTCGTTCCCGCGCTTGACGCGGGATCGCATTAGAGCCGGCAGTATAAACAACTGATCGATAAAGCCTGTTCTTTTGCGGCCCCGCGTCAAGCGCGGGGACAGGGATGTTTTAACACAATCTCATTGAATAATGTGCTTTACGACATACTTAACTAATTTTTGCATACATCCTGCCTTCATTTCTCCGCACTCTTTTATATTTGATTCAAATCTGAAACAATATTTCAAATATGAAAAGCAGTATTCCAAATATGGAAAAACCGGAAGAGAACTACAAGGTGCCCAATCTCGAAAAAGGGATTGCCGTACTGGAGTATCTGTCGCTTCACACGCAAGGCGGCACGCTTCAGGAAATCAAGTCTGATCTCGACATTTCCCAGACTACGGCTTATCGTATTCTGAATACGCTTGTACGCTTGGATTATTTGATATATAATGAGGATACAAAACGATACAAGTTGTCCCGCAAATTACTAACTTTGGGATTCAGATCGCTAAACGAACACAATCTGCTGGAAACTGTTTTACCGCGTCTGCGTGACTTGCGCGACCAGGTGAAAGAGACAGCATGCTTCGGCGTGTTAGGGGATAAGAAAGGCATTTTCATCGAGCAGGCGCAGGGACATCATACGTTCCGCTTCATCCTGTCTCCGGGAAAATCTTTCGACTTGCATTGTTCGGCTCCGGGAAAAGCAATTATGGCATATTTGCCGAATACTGTCCGGGACCGTTATTTGTCATACATGGAATTTACACGCTACAACGCCCGGACGATTACTACACGTGATGCTTATTTAGAGGAATTGGAGAAAGTCCGGAAATTGGGCTATGCCATGGACAACGAGGAAGAACTGAACGGTGTGATTTGCATCGGTGCTCCTATCTTTAATTTCACGGGTTATCCTTGCGGGGCCATCTGGATTTCAGGCCCGAAGGACCGCTTGTCGAAAGAGGTGGTACGGACATCCGTAGACTGCATAAAGAATGTGGCGCAGGCTATCTCTCTTGAATTAGGATATAGTAAAGCAAGAAAAATATAATACATAATAATCTTACCATGAACACACGAAAATACATGCTAAAAAACTCACTGGTGGCTTGTTTTGCCTGCTGTTGCATCTCCATTGCTTCAGCAGGCAATCCACCGTTCTTCCCGACGGACATTGCCGTGAACGGGAAAGGTGAGTTGTTGATGACAGATAAAGGAGTAAAGCGAGTGGATGTCTTTTCGCCTGACGGTACGGCATTACTGCGCTCTTTCCCGATGGATGAAGCGCCTACCGGCATCCTGATGGATGGAGATAAAGCGTATGTGACTACTTTCGGAACGACAGGCCATTTGCAGGTGCTGTTGTTGGAGTCGGGCAGGATAGAGGCTTCCATTCCGACCGGTTCGGGAGCTTGCCATCCGATGTTCGGTCCGGATAGGAAACATATATATGTATGTAACCAGTTCCAAAATACAGTATCCGAGATCGACCCGGCGTCGCGCAAGGTGGTACGCACCGTGAAAGTGCTACGCGAACCGAAATCGGCCGTGTTCAGCAAGGATGGCAAATATATGTTTGTCACTAACTTCCTGCCGGCCCAGCGGGCTGACCTCGATTACGTGGCCGCCTGCGTCTCGGTTATCGAGATGGATGGCTTCACAAAGGTGAAAGATATTCAGCTGGCCAACGGCAGTAACGCACTTCGAGGCATCTGCATCACTCCCGACGGCAAATATATTTACGTCTCGCACAACCTGGGACGCTTCACGGTTCCGACTTCACAGTTGCAGCAGGGCTGGATGAACACCAGCGCTTTCAGCGTGATCGACGTGGACAAGCAGGAATTCTTAGGTGCCGTTGTAGTTGACGAACCGGAACGGGGCGCAGCCGGTATCTGGAGCATCGCCTGTAATGACGAATCAGTCTTTATCTCACATTCCGGTACACACGAAGTCAGCGTGATCGACCATAAAGCCATGCTCGACAAGTTCCTGAACTATCCGAACAAGGCGGTGCTGGATTATGACCTGACATTCCTCTATGGCTTGCGCGAACGCATCCAGTTACAAGGAAACGGTCCCCGCAATATGCTTTTAGTCGACGACAAACTGATCATCCCGACCTATTTTGCCGACGTATTGAACATCATGGATATCCAGACCAACGAGGTGACGGCAACCGAACTGAACCCGGGCCGCGAAGAAAGTGATGAAAACAAAGGAGAACGCTATTTCAACGACGCCTCCCACTGCTTCCAGAACTGGCAAAGCTGCAACGGCTGTCATCCGGGCGATGCCCGTACGGACGGCATGAACTGGGACTTGATGAACGACGGTGTCGGCAACTCCAAGAACTGCAAGAGCCTGCTCTTTAGCCATGTGACGCCTCCCAATATGATTTCCGGAATCCGCGCATCGGCGGAAGTGGCTGTCCGTGCAGGATACAACTTTATCCAGTTCTTTGATATTACCGAAGAAGACGCCCTTTGTGTGGATGCTTACCTGAAAGCGCTTCGTCCCGTCGCCAGTCCTTATCTGGTCAACGGCGAACTGTCCGAACTGGCAAAAGAAGGTCAGAAGGTCTTCGAGAAGCTGAAATGCGGCGAATGCCACAGCGGCGTTTACTACACAGACATGAAAATGCACCGTATCGGTGAAGACATAGAGTTCGAGAAAGGATGGGACACTCCGACTTTGCGTGAGGTATGGCGCACGGCTCCTTATCTGTTTAACGGACGGGCTGCCACGATGAAAGAGGTGTTCAGCGTCTATAAACACGGCATCGAGAAGAAAGTATCAGAGAAAGACATCGAAGCACTAACCGAATACGTAAACTCTTTATGAACTACTGCGATAAAATACATTATAATATTTATACAACCGGGGTTGCTGCCTTCAGTGAAATGGTCGACGCCTTGCTGGCGCAACTGCCGCAGGACGAACAGATTCTCCGCTTGGCCTTCTTTGGCATGCCGTCCGACAACGAGCAATATGTCTCTCGCCGTATCATTCTGCGTGAGAAGATCCGCAAGTACTACGGCAACCACGAGCCGGTGCTGAGCTATGTCTCCCAGCCGCCTCTGAATGCCGGATTGATTCTGGAAGTTCACAGCTACAAGACCGGCGAAGGCGATCATGTCACATTCCGTCATTACGGCGGTTTCCCGTATGTCGTATTGGAGAATGCAGACGGACGTTTCCTTTTTGCCGGCGGTTTCCACGGAGATGTGATCAATTTCGGTATCCAGCAGCAGTCGGCGGAAGTATTCCACATGATAGGCGAAGTGATGCGTCGGGAAGGTTTCCCCGTAAACAGCATTATCCGCCAATGGAACTACATCGAGCAGATTACGCGTTTCGATGGCCCGGACCAGCATTACCAGATGTTTAATAACGCCCGTGCCGATTTTTACGGGAAGACAGACTGGAATAATGGCTATCCGGCTGCAACCGGTATCGGGGCTAATCTGGGCGGAATCCTGGTAGATCTGGATGCGGCTGTTTTTGCCCGTCCCGAATGTTATGCCACGCCGATCGACAATAAGTTGCAGGTCGCTGCACACGCTTATTCGGACCAGGTCCTGGAAGCTGCCCAGCAGAAGAAGGCGACTCCGAAGTTCGAACGCGCTAAAAGTATGACCTTTGATGGCAGGCGGATCGTCTATATTTCCGGCACGGCTGCTATCCGGGGAGAAGAAAGCCTGGTGGGAGTGGGCCTCGGACGCCAGCTCCATATCACAATGGAGAATATCGACCAGTTGATTGGAAATGCTAAGTTGAAGATGCTGCGCGTCTACCTGAAAGAAAAGTCTTTCTACGAAGAAGCACGCGAATTGTTGGAAGGCTATCGGTTGGATATACCGATTTCCTATATGTGGGCGGATGTTTGCCGGGATGAGTTACTGATCGAGATAGAAGGAATCGCCATCGAATAGGAGTTTCATAGGCATGGAACAAAAGTTTCATGGGCATGAAACTAAAGTTTCGTCGGCATGAAACTAAAGTTTCGTCGGCATGAAACTAAAGTTACCTAAGGAGGAAAGAACGAATATTATTAACTAAATAAACAAAAGAAAGAAATGAAAAAGAATCTGATGAAATTAACGGCTATGGGAGCACTCTTGCTTTCTATGGCAGCATGTACCGGCAAAACATCTACTGGCGAAGCTACTTGTTGCGCAGCAGCGGGTAAAGGGCAATGCACCGAACAGTGCGGAAGTGATTGTGAGAATGAATGTGGAAACAATGCTAACTGTAAAAATAAGAAAGAAATGAAGTATTCAAAGAAGTACACAAACGCCGACTTTTACAAAGACGGCAAGTTCCAACAGGATGTTGCCACAGAGGCAATGAAAGACATGTTTGCTTTCTACGGTGTTCCTTACACCGAGTTGATGGCTAAAGACATGTGGGTAACAGATTTCGGTCTGGGTGATTTTGAAAACGTAGGTATGGGCGGTATCTTCTGGGTGAACGACGCAGACTATGGTTACTTTGCTCATGCAATCTATCTGCTTCCGGGACAGATGATTCCCGAGCACGCTCATGTGAAAACTAAATTCCCGGCTAAACACGAGTCTTGGATGGTAGAAAAAGGATGGGTGTATAACTTCTCTGAAATAGGAGACGAAACGCCTAACGCTCCGGCTATTCCTGCCACTCACGGCGCTATCAAGAGCAAGAACTTCGTGGTTCAGAATGTCGGTGATGTTCTTCGCCTGAAAAAACTGGAAACATTCCACTTTATGATGGCTGGTCCTGAAGGTGCTATTGTTGATGAATGGGCATGCTATCACGATAACGACGGCTTGCGCTTCACTCATCCGAAAGCTTCGTTATAATGTAAGTAATACCACCTTATAATTTATTACATGAACAAATACTATTTATTAGTATCACTCTTTCTGTCCTCTTCTGCCCTGGTATCCGCAGGACCCAAGCAGAAGAAGGCGGAAACGTGGATTGATGCTTCAGTCAAAGCTAAGACGGAATTGCAGGCAAAGCTGAAGAAATCCGGAATGCCGATCATCTCTACCTGGATGAAACATAAGGCGAAAGCCGAACCTTTCGTGGTAGATTTGAAAGGACTGGATAAGCTGGTGCTTGTGACTGCCGGAGGTCCCGACGGTACGGATTACGACCAGGCTGTATGGGCAAACGCCCGTCTGATAAAAGCCGATGGTACAGCCGTATGGTTGGACGAGGTTCCTTATGAATATGGTGTTGCCGGTTGGGCGGCGCCTAAGATGAACACAAATGCTTACGATCATGAGATTTTCATTGCCGGCAAGGAATATAAACACGGTGTCTTCTGTCATGCAAACGGCACATTGGTCTATCCGGTCAATGGTGAATATGTCCGTTTTGAAGCTGAAGTCGGTATCGATGATACATCGAGCGGCGGAAGCGTCTTTTTCCAGGCGTTGAATACTGTTCCGGCTTTCGTGGCAGAAGAGTTGAATGCCAAATACCCGAAGGAAATCGGCATGTTAGGCGCTGTATTGGACGGCTTGGATACCTGGCTGATTACTCCGGATGCTTCTGTCGAGAAACAGGCTGCGGAGAATGCAATCGCCCGGTTGAAAGACGGTGCTTATTTCACCAATGTAGCGAAGCAGATTGCCGGTGAGAAAGACCTCTATACACAGATACACCAGTATCTTGCATTGGTCGAAAAAGTACAGGAAGTCTATAACCTGCAGAACGAACTGGAATGGTTGAACGTGGAAGCTGTCAAGCTGGCCTTTGGCGATATGAAAAAGCAAAAGGGTTATGATGCTGCCAAATACGAACCGATGCTGAACGAATTGATACAGCTCGAAAAGAAAGGCTTCAAAGGTATTTACAACGATGACGCGCAGGTGATAGCCGATGCCAAGAAAGCATTGGAATGTAAACGTGCCATCCTGCTGGCCAACCCGTTGCTGGATGCCGACAAGATTGTGGCCGCCCGCTTTAAAGTAGGGGCCAAGGCGCATCAGATCATGACTCCTTCATTAGGAACGCAGGCTAATAACTGGAGTAACCAGGAATCGGCCGGTCGCGAAGGCTTCGATGCTGAAATTGTCGAACTCTCCAATCTGCGTGGCGACGTACAGATGCGTCAGGTCTACAAGCCGACGAACGGTTCTTCCATTGCCGACCTGAAGTTGCACTGGGACGGTGATCGTGTGATGTTCACACAGACACAGGACGACAAGCGCTGGAACATCTACGAAGTGAAGTTAGATGGAACAGGCTTCAAGCCGTTGGTTGAAAACGACGAACCGGACTTGGAGTTCTATGACGGGACTTACCTGCCCGACGGCCGTGTGATTGCGATCTCCAATATCGGTTACCAGGGTGTTCCTTGTGTGAACGGTTCTGATGCAGTAGGTAATATGGTGCTGTATAATCCGAAGGATAAGAGTATGCGCCGTCTGACGTTCGACCAGGATGCCAACTGGAATCCGGTTATCATGAATAACGGACGCGTGATGTACACCCGTTGGGAATATACCGACCTGACTCACTATTATTCCCGTATCGTCATGCATATGAACCCGGACGGAACGGAGAACAAGGCTCTCTATGGCAGCGGCGCGATGTTCCCGAACAGTACGTTCGACGTGCAGCCTTTGCCCGGTCATGGTTCTGCCTTCGTCGGCATCATCTCCGGCCACCACGGCGTAGCCCGTTCCGGCCGTATGATTATCTTCGATCCGACAAAAGGACGTAAGAGCACACTCGGTATGGTACAGGAAATTCCTCACCGCAACCGTCCGGTCAAAGAAGAAATCAAAGACCAGCTGGTTAATGGCGTATGGCCGCAGTTCATCAAACCGACTCCGCTGAACGACAAATATTTCTTAGTTGCAGCCAAGTTAGACCCGCATGCACTGTGGGGACTTTATCTGGTGGACGTTTACGACAACGTGACTTGCCTGATGCAGGCTGAAGGTGAAGGGTATATCAGCCCGATCCTGGTGCGCAACACCAAGACTCCTCCGTCTATTCCTGACCGTGTGAAGCTGAATGAAAAGGAAGCAACCTTCTTTATCCAGGATATCTACGAAGGCGAAGGCCTGAGAGGTATTCCTCGTGGTACGGTTAAATCTCTCCGTCTGCATGCTTACGAATATGCGTATGTGAAAACTCGCTCCGATCATAACTGGCATGGTATTCAGTCCGGTTGGGACATCAAGCGTATATTAGGTACGGTTCCTGTCGAAGAAGACGGTTCCGTGATCTTCAAAGCTCCGGCCAATACTCCTATTTCCATCCAGCCGTTGGATAAGGATGGCGTTGCTATCCAGTGGATGCGTAGCTGGGTGACAGGCCAGCCGGGTGAAGTGGTTTCCTGTATCGGTTGCCACGAAGACCAGAATCAGATTCCTATTCCGAAGCGTGTGATCGCATCGCAGAAGGCTCCGTCGGTTTTGACCTTGCCGGAAGGCGGTACGCGTTCCTTTACGTTCGATCTGGAAGTGCAGCCGATCCTTGATCGTGCATGTATCGCTTGTCACAATGGCAATGGCAAAGCATTCGATCTGCGTGGCGGTGTGAAAGATGAGTTGGGTTACGGTACGTCTTATCTGAACCTGCATCCTTATGTACATCGCCAGGGTGGTGAAGGCGATATGGTTGTCCTGCAGCCGTACGAATATCATCCGAACACCAGCGAGCTGGTCCGCCTGTTGAAGAAAGGCCATCACAATGTGAAACTGACGGATAAGGAATGGAAGACGCTTTATAACTGGATCGACTATAATGCTCCGGACAAGGGTTATTTCAACGCAAACGTCCTGGATATGCTTCCTTACAAGGGATTCGACCAGATCAAACGCCGTAAGGATTTGACCGACAAGTATGCAAATGGTGCCGGTGTGGACTGGAAGAAAGAGATCGCCGACTATGCCGACTATCTGAAGAAACAAGGCCCGATCACTCCGGAAATGCCGGAAAAAGCTGCTCCTGTCAAGGAAAAGCAGGTGAAGGTGAAAGGCTGGCCTTTCGGTGCAGACCGTATCAAGGAAATGCTGGCGAAGGAAACAGAAACCCGTAAAACGGTGGAAATCGCTCCGGGTGTTAAGATTAACTTCGTACGTGTTCCTGCCGGTGAATTTGTAATGGGTAGCTATCGTGGTGAACCGGATACTTATCCGACAGCTAAGGTGAAGATAGATAAAGGTTTCTGGATGGCGGAATTGGAAACAACCAATGAACAGTTCAACGTTGTTTTCCCGGATCACGACAGCCGTTTTGTGGATCAGCAGTGGAAAGACCACGTGAACCAGGGTTATCCGGCCAACAAACCGGAACAGCCGGTTATCCGTGTCAGCTATAACGACGCCATGGAGTATTGCAAGAAACTGAGCGAAAAGACCGGTCTCAACATTACGCTTCCGACAGAAGCGCAGTGGGAGTGGGCTTGCCGCGCCGGTAGCGATCAGGACTTCTGGTATGGCGATATGCACACCGACTTCGGTAAGAAAGACAACTTGGCTGACAAGACAACGCTGTTGCTTGCCGTTTCCGGTATAGACCCGCAGCCGATGGCAAAGACCAATCCGTGGTACAAATACTACACCTTCCTTCCGAAAGAAGAAAGCGTGGACGACGGTAATCTTGTCCAGGTAGGCGGTAAGGCATACGAAGCCAATCCGTTCGGTCTGTACAGCATGCACGGGAACGTAGCCGAATGGACCCGTTCGGATTATGTATCTTATCCGTATAATGAAAAGACGAAAGAGACATCTGAATATAAGGTGGCACGCGGCGGTTCCTATATTGATCGTCCGAAATATGCCGCAGCTTATACCCGTAAGGCTTATTACCCGTATCAGCGTGTGTTTAATGTCGGCTTCCGTATGATCATTGAAGATTGATAATTAAGATGTATAAATGACATCTATCAACTAATAGAGCACACAGATGTGGCGGATTGCCACAGATTATTTCATTGCACGATTAATCTGCGTACATTTGCCGCATCTGTGAACTCTAATTATAATGTAAATGAAAACAAGTCTCGAAAGATTTTTCTCCTCTTTTGTAACGACGATTGTCCTGTTACTGATTTATGCCTTTGGCCTGGCCGTTGCCACTTTCATTGAAAAGTATCACGGTACAGCTGCAGCCAAAGCAATGGTTTATTATTCCCCTCTATTCTTCCTTCTCCAATTTCTTTTAGTTGTCAATTTCCTGGCGGCAGTCGTCAAACACCAATACCTGAAACGTGGCAAATGGGGACTGATACTGACCCATTTCGCTTTTATCATCATCCTATTAGGAGCTCTCACCTCTTTCCTTTTCGGTGAGGAAGGCATCCTGCATTTGCGTGAAGGGGAGACAAGCAACCGGATTGCTGTCCGTACTTCCGATAACACAACCTATCATACCCTGCCTTTTTCCGTTGAACTGAAGAAATTCACCTTAACCCGTTATCCCGGTTCCGCCAGTCCTTCGTCTTACGAGAGCGAAGTAATTGTCCATGTGGACGGACAGGATCGTGAAGAACGGATTTATATGAATAATATTTTGGATGTAAAAGGTTACCGCTTCTTCCAGGCTTCCTATGACCAGGACGAATACGGAACCATCCTTTCCGTCAACCGTGATGTGGCCGGACGGAATATAACTTATACCGGTTACTTGATATTGTTGGTTGGTTTGATTCTCAGCCTGGTCGGCAAAGATTCCCGTTTTATGCGCCAGAGCCGCCGGTTGAAAGAACTGCGCCGGGCGACGGATGTAGTGGTCGTAGCGCTTGCCTTACTGGCTTTCTCCATGCCGGCGGAAGCAAAAGGTGATGCTTCTCCCATGCTGGATGCCGTACAGAAATACCAGGTGAGCCCTGCCCATGCCGAACTGTTCGGCGCTTTGCCGATCCAGTCGGCTAACGGGCGTATGATGCCGGTCAATACGTTCTCTTCCGAAGTGCTTCGTAAACTCCATAAATCGGATAAGATCGGCAAACTGAATTCCGACCAGTTCCTGTTGAGCCTTCTGGCCATGCCGGATATGTGGATGCGGGTTCCTTTTATCGCCCTGTCCAATCCGGAGCTGGCAAACTACTATGATCTGACGGACGGCGAATGTGCTTATATCCAGGTTTTCGACAGTAACGGTAATTATAAGTTACAGGATAAGCTGGAAGAAGCCTACAATAAAATGCCTGCCCAGCGTACCCGTTTTGATAAGGATTTGATGAAACTGGATGAACAGATGAACATCATCCATCAGTTGATGAACCACCAGATGTTGAATCTCTTCCCGAAGGAGAACGATCCGAACCATAAATGGTACGCGCCGGGTGACGACCTTTCGGCTTTTGCCGGTAAGGACTCCATGTTCGTGTCCCGTATCCTCGAATGGTATTTAGGCGAAGTACAGGAAGCGTTGAAGAGCGGCGACTGGGCAAAAGCCGACGAAGTTGTAGGGATGATCGGCACGTATCAGCAGGCAAAGAACAAAACACTCGATATCAGTCCCAAACGGATGGAGGCAGAGTTGAAATACAACAAGATGGATGTCTTCCGCTATTGCAAGATCGGCTATCTGATCCTGGGCGGGCTGTTGCTGGTCCTCTCTTTTGGTATGCTGTTCCGTCAGAGCCGCTGGATGAAGATGACTGCCTGGCTATTAGGTATCGGTGTGTTGGTTGTATTCCATTACCATATGTTTGGTATGGGTATGCGTTGGTATATCGGAGGCTATGCTCCCTGGAGCAATTCATACGAGACGATGGTCTATGTCGGATGGGCGACTGTCCTGGCCGGTTTGTTGTTCGTGCGGCGCAGTACGATCACCTTTGCGTTGGCTACCCTGTTTGGTGGTATCATTCTTTTTGTGTCCAGTTTGAATTGGATGGATCCGGAGATCAATCCGCTTGTTCCTGTTTTGAAATCTCCCTGGTTGATGTTTCATGTTGCGGTTATCGTAGCTGCTTACGGTTTCTTCGGTATCAGTTGCTTGATCGGGTTGACCAATATGGTGATGATGTCTATCCTGGGAAAGAAGAACGGGGAGATGCTGAAGACACGCATTACGGAACTGAGTATTGTGAACGAGATGGCGCTTTGGGTAGGACTTGCCTTGATGACTGTCGGAACGTTCCTCGGAGCTGTCTGGGCTAACGAATCATGGGGCCGTTACTGGGGATGGGATCCGAAGGAGACTTGGGCGCTGATTACGATGGTTGTTTATGCCGTGGTTGCCCATCTTCACTTGGTAAAACGTTGGAATAACCCCTGGTTGTTCAACTTAACGTCCGTCGTTGCGTTTGCCTCTGTACTGATGACTTTCTTCGGTGTCAATTATTTCCTGAGCGGGATGCATTCATACGGGCAGAATGATAATGTGAATGGAATATTTACCTACCTTTATATGGCATTGGGTGTTGTCATTGTTCTGGCTTTCCTTTCATATAAGAGATGGAAGAGGGCAGAGTAGATTAGAAGAATAGAATAAACAACGAATAATAAATATTACGAACACTTAAAATTAATTAGTCATGAGAACATTTAATCACGTCGGTATCGTAACGACAGAAAAAGTAGAAGGGGCTATGTTTAACGAAGGCCTGAGCGTATGGTTGACGGACTACAGCAAGAGCCCGAACCGTATCGAGTTCCTGAAATTTGAAGCAGGAAGCTGTCTGCCCGAGTTGGTGCAGAAACAGGGACATATCGCTTACACTGTTCCTTCCTTGGAAGAAGAGCTGAAAGGTAAAAAGGTCATTTTTGGTCCGGCTGTATGTGACGAACATCTTACGATCGCTTTCATCGAAGAAGAAGGCATTGCTATTGAAATCATGGAGATTAAATAATAATATAAATAACTTAAATAGGAGGAAAATACCATGTCAGACATTAAGACAAAATTCATAAATGATCCTGAACAGATAACACCCGAATTGTTGGAAGGCTATGTATTGGCATATCCCGACCAGGTTAAATTGGGAGGTGAAAACATTGTAGTACGTGCCAACCCGAAGAGTGAAGATAAGGTTGCTATCGTTACTTTGGGCGGTTCCGGCCATGAACCTGCATTGAGCGGATTCGTTGGCGAAGGTATGCTGGACTGCTCCGTAGTCGGTGACGTGTTTGCCGCTCCCGGTGCACAGCGTTTGTTTCAGGCTTTGCAACTGATGAAACGCGAAGCCGGCATCCTGTTAGTTGTCCTGAACCACTCGGGCGACGTGATGAGTGCAAACATGGCTTGCCAGTTGGCAGAACGTGTAGGCATCAAGGTGAAGCAAGTGCTGACTCACGATGATATCAGTGCCGGTATCGGTGCTAACATAGACGACCGCCGCGGTCTGGCCGGATGTGTGCCATTGTACAAGATACTGGGCGCTGCCGCCGAAGAAGGCAAATCACTGGATGAGCTGGCTGAAATAGCAGAACGTTATAATAAAAATGTAGCAACTCTGGCTGTCGCTATGCGCTCTTGTACACATCCGCAGAATGGTGGTACGATCACTGACCTGCCTGCCGGTATCATGGAGATCGGTATGGGGCAGCATGGTGAAGGCGGCGGCGGACAGAAACCGTTGGTATCAGCTGACGATACGGCTGCCGAAATGGTGGACCTGCTCTGCCAGCAGCTTCAGCCGAAGGCCGGCGATAAGATGATGCTTATCATCAACGGTGTAGGAGCTACTACACACATGGAACTGAACATTATCTTCCGTAAAGCCTACAAGGAATTGGAAGCCCGTGGTTTGCAGGTTGTCGTGAGCCGCATCCAGGAAATCCTGACCGTACAGGAACAGGCCGGTTTCCAGATGATCATGGCTATCCTCGACGAAGACCATATCGACTATCTGAAGAATAAACGTGCTGATGCACCTTACTGGACAACAATCGGTAAATAAACGAGATATGAAACAATTGACTATCGAGAACTTCAAGGCGATGCTGGACACCGCCTTGAAGAACATCAAAGAACGCGAAGACGAATTCTCTAAACTGGACGCCGTTATCGGTGATGGCGACCACGGACAGGCAATTGTAACGGCTATGTCCGCCATCGTTGCTACGGCTCAGAAAGGAACAGAGTTTAAATCCATGTTGAACGATATGGGTTTCGACGTCATGCTGCAGGTGAGCGGCTCTACCAGCACCCTGCTGGGTGCCTTTTTCTTAGGTATGAGTGACCATGCTGCCGGAACGGAGCTGGATGCAGCCGGAGTGAAAGCGATGTTTGCCGGCGGCCTTGCCAACGTGCAGAAACAGACAAAAGCTCAGAAAGGCGACAAGACCATGATGGATGCACTGATCCCTGCTGTGGATGCTATTCAGGCATGCTCTTCCGACGACATCAAAGAAATACTGGAAGCCGGTGCAAAAGCCGCTCTTGTCGGTGCTGCTTCGACTGTCGATATGAAAGCTAACTTCGGTCGTGCCCGTAACTACGGCGAACGTTCCATCGGTTATGCCGACAGTGGCGCTACTTCCTGGAGCTGTATGTTTGCTTCATTCGCCCAGGCATTATAACACACTCCTCGTAGGGACGGTTCGTGAACCGCCCTTCGTCTGATTTAATTAACTGTATAACAAATAAAGAAAGGAATAACACTATGCCAGATATGGATGGTTTCAGAGAAGCAAACAACTATGGTTTCGGACAGACTTCTCAATTTGATAATTTTCATGTAAAAGGTGCGTCTAACTTACCCTGGGGGATGAAAGACCGTCTTTCCCGTATCTTCAACCCGAAAACAGGTCGTGCCGTTATGTTGGCATTCGACCATGGATTTATTATGGGACCGACCTCCGGTTTGGAACGTATCGACCTGAACATCGTTCCTCTCGTACAGTATGCCGATTGTATCATGTGTACACGCGGTATCCTGCAAACTTCGATCCCTGCTAATATCAATAAACCTGTCTGCTTGCGCTCGGATGCCGGCTCGACAATTCTTACGGAACTGAACCGTAACGTTCTGATCGACATCGAAGATGCAATCCGCTGCAATGCATCCGCATTGGCAGTCATGTTCTCTGCCGGTGACGGCGACCAGGAAGCGATAACGGCTGCCAATCTGGTTGAAGCCGTGGACATGGGTAACCGCTACGGTATTCCTGTGATGGGCGTTACGGCTGTCGGCAAACAAATGGCACGCGACTCCCGTTATTTCGCACTGGCTTCCCGCGTATGTGCTGAAAACGGAGCTTCTATCGTGAAGACTTACTATTGCGACGGTTTTGAAAAGGTTGCTGCTTCCTGTCCGGTTCCCGTAGTGATTGCCGGCGGTAAGAAACTCCCTGAGAAAGAAGCGCTCGAACTCTGCTATAATGCCGTTAACGATGGTGCTGCCGGTGTCGATATGGGACGTAATGTCTTCCAGAGCGAAAGCCCTGCTGCCATGATCCAGGCTGTACATGCTGTTGTACACGAAGGTTTGACGCCGGAACAAGGCTTTGAAATGTTCAAGGATTTGTCAAAATAATAAGCCATGCGTAGATTATTTACATATCTCTGTTCTGCATTGTTGCTGGTGACTGCCACTTCCTGCGAGAAGAAAACAGAAAAATTGCTGTTAGGCGGTTCCGGGTGGAACAAGATCGTTATTATTGATAAGAACACCAAGCAGGTGGAATGGGAACATCCTCTTGAAAAAGGATGGGAGTGTAATTCCGCTGTTGCCACTCCGGACGGTAATATCCTCTTTGCCTATGCCAGAGGTGCGAAGCTGATCGACCGCAATCACCAGGAGATCTGGAATATTGCAGCTCCGGATACTTGCGAGATGCAGACTGCCCGCGTATTGTCCGACGGCAACTATTTGTTAGGTTGGGTAGGCCATCCGGCTGTAATCATGGAAGTAAGCCCGAAAGGCGATATCCTGTCGCGTACCGAGTACGAAACAGGTATCGAACATCCGCACGCCCAGTTTCGTCAGCTGAACAAGAACGAACGTGGTAACTACCTGATGCCTCTCTTCGCTACTTCACAGGTTCGCGAGATATCTCCGGCTGGTGAAGTCGTGAAGATTACAACGCTTGAAGGAACTCCCTTTACTACTCTGGCCTTGGCTAACGGTAACTATTGGGTTGCCTGTGGCGACGGTCATTCCCTGATGGAAGTGAATCTCGATAACGGGCAGGTAGCTCGTCGTTTTGGTGAGAACGATATCAAAGGTGCCCGTCTCTTCTTTGTTGCCGGTCTGCTTCCCGCAAAGGATGGCGGCCTGTATGTTTGTAACTGGCAGGGCCACGACAAGAATGCCGTAGAGGCCAACAGCCCGCAAGTATTCGAGATCAACGAGAAAGGCGAAATACTTTGGAGCCTGAATGACAATGAAAAGTTCGGTATGATTTCTACAATCAGTGCGATCGAATAATCGCGATACTGTATAATCTTTCTACCCTATAGCCTTTTGCGAGACAGGCTATAGGGTATTTTTTTAATTAGAAGGTTGTATATAAGTTTTATTTATCATCCCATAGATAAAACTTATCCCGGTTCTGAGTAGCGCTTGATTTTTCTATGTTACCTTTGTGCTTAACAAATCTAAATAAACCAATATTTATGCTTAACACTATTCTTAGTAAGAGGACGGCATTACCTGTAGGGCTGCTTGCATTGGCTCTGGTATTGCCTTCGTGTGGTTCTTCCGAATACAAGAAGTATGCGGATAACCAGGCAAAACAGGTTGCTTCCATTCTTCGGGAGAACGGATGCATGGAATGTCACTCGGCTACGGCACCGCTTCCTTTCTATGGCAAACTTCCCCTGATCGGCCCGACGGTAAAGGCTGATATGCGGGAGGGTACACGCTATCTGGATCTGACGGCTATGCTGGATGCGCTCGACAATGGCAAACTCGTTTCCGAATCCGACCTGGCAAAGGTGGAGGATGCCGCTCTTTCCGGCTCCATGCCTCCCGCCAAGTATTCCCATATGCCGATGCATTGGGGTACCACGCTTGACAGCAGTGAAAAGGCTGTACTGCTCTCATGGGCTAAAGATGTACGTAAAAAGAATTACTCGACACCGACTGTCGCCGAAGAATTTGCCAACGAACCAGTACAGCCACTGCCTGTATCGATTCCGACCGATCCGGCAAAGGTGGCGTTGGGCTTCGATCTCTATCACGACACACGCCTTTCGGGTGATAATACGATTTCTTGTGCAACTTGTCACGGATTGGCTACCGCAGGTGTGGACCGTAAACAATATTCCGAAGGTATTGACGGGCAGTTTGGTGGCGTGAATGCTCCGACGGTCTATAACTCGGCTCTGAATATTCTCCAGTTCTGGGACGGACGTGCTGCTGACCTGAAAGAACAGGCTGCTGGTCCTCCTCTGAATCCGGTGGAAATGGGTAGCCTTTCGTTCGACGATATCTCGGCTAAGCTGGCTGAAGATAAAGAGTTGAGCAAACGCTTCCTGGAAGTCTATCCGGAAGGTTTCAACCAGTCGACTATAACCGATGCAATTGCCGAATTTGAAAAGACGCTGCTCACTCCGAGCCGTTTCGACAAATATCTGATGGGCGATAAAACAGCTTTGACTGCCGAAGAAATTGCCGGTTACGAATTGTTTAAGGAAAACAAATGTGCAACTTGCCATACCGGTGCTAATCTTGGCGGACAGTCGTTTGAATACATGGGTATCAAGGACAACTACTTCGATTATCGCGGTACGGGCCTGACTGATGGAGACAACGGACGCTATGCCGTGACTAAGAACGAACAGGATCGTCACCGTTTCAAGACCCCGACATTGCGTAACGTGATGCTTACGCCTCCGTATATGCACGACGGTTCGATTGCCACAGTGGAAGACGCTATCCGCATCATGCACCAGTTCCAGATCGGTAAGAACATTTCTTCTGACGATACCAAGAGTATTGTGGCATTCCTGAATACGCTGACCGGAGAGTATAACGGCGAGCTGTTACAATAAAATCCGGTTTTTTGCGTTATTGCTAAGTAAGATAAACAATAACGTGCATGCCCTTCCGTCTGGTACATATCATTCTTCTGTTGGTCGCTCTCACGAGTGTCGGTGAAGCGTGGGGTCAGGAGGAAGGGCTTGCTTCTTATTACCACAAGCGTTTTCATGGACGTAAGGCGGCCGATGGGAGTATCCATGATAACGACGAGCTGGTGGCTGCCCACCGGACCTATCCTTTCGGTACTTACCTCCGTGTCACGAACCTTTCCAATATGAAGCGGGTGATTGTCTGTGTCACCGATCGCGGTCCCTTCCGCAAAGGACGTATTATCGATGTTTCCGACGGTGCCGCCGAACTGTTAGGATTTAAGAAAAAAGGACTTGCCCGTGTCCGTATCGAAGTCGTTCCCGGAAAGATCGATCTTAGTTTCCTCGACTTCCTTTATCCCGAAATACCTTTCTTAAAGGTTGATCATCTTCGTCCGAAGCCTCCTTACAGGATGGAGATTAATAAATAAATCTAATGATTTTCTAATCTCACCTAAGAGTTTTCTAATCAGATATACAGACTGGTAAAATCGCAGGTCCGTACATTTGCCAAAAAAAAGAAAAAGCAAATGTACAAACCTGTTTTATTTGTGTTATTATTTTTCCGTATATGGACGGTTACGGCGCAGGATAATACCGTTAAACTGTCTTTGGAAGATGCGGTCGGGCGTTTTACCACGTGTAATCTTTCGTTGATAGCCGAGCGCTACAACATTGACATGGCCGAAGCCGAAATCATTCAGGCGAAACTGTTCGATAACCCCGTAATCTCACTCGAACAGAATATCTATAACCGTAATAACGGCAAATATTTTGATGTAGGACGTGAAGGAGAAGCCGTTGTGGAGATCGAGCAGCTGATCTACATTGCCGGTCAGCGTAACAAGCGTGTCCGTCTGGAAAAGATCAATAAGGAAATGGCTGCCTACCAGTTTGAGGAAGTTCTTCGTACACTGCGGGGAGAACTGAAATCTAAGTTTATCGATCTTTATTATACACAAAAGTCTGTATCGGTTTACGACCGTGAGATCAGCTATCTGTCGACATTGCTCAATGTCTATAAGGAGCAGAGTGCAAAGGGGAACGTCTCCCTGCTGGAGAAGTCGCGTATACAGGCTCTTTTGCTTTCGCTGCAGCAGGAGAGGAATGATCTTTCCAACGAATTGGTCACTTTGCAAGGCGATCTCCGGCTACTGTTAGGATTGAAAAGCAGTGAGCTTCTGGAACCGCTTTTCGATGAATCGGTATTGGAACATATCGACTTGGATAAGCTCCCGTTTGCCGAGTTGAGCGCCCGTCTTTCCGTCCGTCCGGATCAGAAGTTAGCTGAGGCGGGCATACGGGCATCGGAAGCGGACGTGCGGCTGCAAAAATCGCTTGCATTCCCGGAAGTGAGCCTGAAAGGTGCGTATGACAGGGCAGGGAACTTCTGTAATAATTATTTCGCAATCGGGCTAAGCGTATCGGTCCCGATCTTCAATCGCAATCAGGGGAATATTAAATCGGCGCGCCTCTCGGTGTTGCAGAACAATAGCCGGGCGGAGTTAGTCCGCCGGCAAGTGGATAACGAACTGTTTGCTTGCTATACCAAACTGGAAAAGGCTTTACAGTTATACCGTTCGTCAGACTATGAGCTGGAACGGGATTTCAATCGTATCATCGAAGGGGTGAATACGGGTTTCCAGAAGCGTAATATCAGCCTGTTGGAATTTATCGACTACTATCAGGCTTATAAGGAAACCTGTCTACAGTTGTATAACATAAAGAAGAATGTGTTGCAAGCTGTGGAAGACTTGAATACGGTTGTAGGAGATTAATACGGATAAATAAAATAAACTCAAAAACATATGAATAAGAATAATTTATTAATAATTCTTTTGCTTCCCTTGTTCGCCTCTTGTGGTAAACAGGTGGCAGTACAGGAAAAAGCGGCTGACGGTCTGATGTTGACGGATAGCCTTCAACAGGTCATCTCTATTGACACCGTCCGGGAAACCGCATTAAATAACGAACTGCTATTGAACGGACGTGTGACTTTTGATGCCGGGCAGGTAGCGCATGTCTATCCCATCTTCGGTGGAACCATTGCACAGGTAAACGTGGAGATTGGCGATTATATCCGCAAAGGCGATGTCCTTGCCGTTATTCGAAGCAGTGAAGTGGCTGATTTCGAAAAGCAACAGAAAGATGCCGAGCATCAGCTCGCATTAGCAAACCGCAACCTCGAGGCGACGCGCGATATGCTTGATAGCGGAACCGCTTCCGAACGCGATCTTCTGCAAGCCGAACAGGAAGCAGCAAATGTAATGGCTGAGGTGAAAAGGCTTCGGGAAGTTTATGATATCTATCAAATCAATGCGAACTCGACTTATAATATTGTATCTCCCGTTTCCGGTTTTGTGGTGGAAAAGAATATCAGCAAGAATATGTTGATCCGTTCCGATCAGGGAGAAGAGTTATTTACCGTTTCCGGTCTTGACAACGTTTGGGTGATGGCTGATGTGTATGAAGGCGATATCCGGAAGGTAAACGAAGGTGCGGATGTCCGTATTACGACACTTGCTTATGGGAAGGACAAGGAGTTCACCGGGACGATCGATAAGGTTTATAACATATTGGATGATGAGAGCAAAACAATGAAAGTACGTATCAAATTGAATAATAAGGATTATATGCTTAAACCGGGAATGTTTACGAATGTGTATGTGCAATGTCGGGTGGAAGGGGAACTTATGCCCCGTATTCCGGCCCATACCCTGATATTTGAAGGGGGCAAACAGTATGTCGTATGTGTTGGTCCGGATGGATACCTCCGCATGCAGGAGGTCGATGTCTATAAACAGACTGACAAGTATTGCTACCTGAATACCGGTTTGAAAGAGGGCGACCGGGTAGTGAACAAGAATGCGTTGTTAGTTTACAATGCGCTGAAATAATGATCCTTTAGAAGAGAAGACAAGATGCATACATTCATAGATAAGATTATCACCTTTTCCCTCAGGAACAAGTTTTTTATCTTTTTCCTGACCGTGATAGCCATTATTGCCGGAGCTGTCAGTTTCCTGCATACGCCCGTCGATGCCTTTCCCGATGTGACGAATACGAAGGTGACCATCATCACCCAGTGGCCGGGACGAAGTGCAGAAGAGATCGAGAAGTTTATCACGATCCCGATCGAGATAGCCATGAATCCGGTACAGAAGAAGACGGATATCCGGAGTACAACCTTGTTCGGGCTGTCGGTGATCAATGTGATGTTTGACGATGATGTGGATGATTTCTATGCCCGCCAGCAAGTCTATAACCTGCTGAACGATGCCGACCTGCCGGAAGGCGTGACACCCGAGGTACAACCTTTGTACGGACCGACAGGGGAGATTTTCCGCTATACGCTACGCAGTGATAAACGGACGGTGCGCGAGTTGAAGACGTTCCAGGACTGGGTGATTGAGCGGAAGCTGCGTGCGGTGCCTGGAGTGGCGGACATCGTCAGCTTTGGCGGTGAAGTCAAGACGTTTGAAGTGAGCGTGAACCCGAACCAGTTGATTAACTATGGAGTGACGACGCTCGAACTGTATGATGCCATTGCCAAGAGTAATATCAATGTGGGCGGTGATGTGATTACACGCAGTTCGCAGGCGTATGTCGTCCGGGGTATCGGTCTGATTAATGATGTGAAGGAAATCGAAAACATCGTTGTCAAGAACATCAACGGAACGCCTATTTTGGTTAAGAACCTGGCGGATGTGCACGAGTCGTGCCTGCCGCGTCTCGGACAGGTAGGCCGGATGGAAGAGGACGACGTCGTGCAAGGAATCATCGTGATGCGGAAAGGGGAGAACCCCGGCGAAGTGATTGCCGCGCTGAAAGATAAGATTGCCGATATCCAGCAAAATGCGTTGCCGGAAGATGTGCGGATCGTACCGTTCTACGACCGGGAAGATTTGGTGAATCTCGCTGTGCGTACGGTTACGCATAACTTGATAGAAGGTATTTTACTGGTAACTTTCATTGTGTTGATTTTTATGGCGGACTGGCGTACAACGGTAGTGGTGTCCATCATCATACCGTTGGCGCTGCTCTTTGCCTTCATCTGCCTTCGGGTGATGGGAATGAGTGCCAACCTGTTGTCGATGGGGGCGATCGACTTCGGTATCATCATCGATGGGGCTGTCGTGATGGTGGAGGGGCTGTTTGTCGCGCTCGACAAAAAAGCTCGCGAGGTCGGGATGCCGGCCTTCAACGTGATGAGTAAGATGGGGATTATCCGGCATACGGCGAAAGACCGGGCGAAAGCCGTGTTCTTCTCCAAACTGATTATTATTACGGCTTTGGTGCCGATCTTCTCTTTCCAGAAAGTGGAAGGGAAGATGTTCAGCCCGCTTGCCTACACGTTAGGGTTTGCCTTGTTAGGAGCGTTGATCTTTACATTGACGCTTGTACCGGTTCTCTCGTCGATGCTGTTGAAAAAGAATGTGCGCGAGAAACATAACCCGTTTCTTGCTTGGGTGAACCGGGCTGCAACAGGGTTGTTCGACCGCTGCCATGCCCATAAACGGATGATGATAACCGTTACGACTTTAGTTGCAGCCGTAGGGTTGTGGTGTTTCACACTTTTGGGGACGGAATTCTTGCCGCAGTTGAACGAAGGTTCTATCTATATCCGTGCGACGCTTCCGCAGAGTATCTCGTTGGATGAGTCTGTGAAACTGGCAAACCAGATGAGGCGTACGTTAGCTTCCTATCCGGAGGTCCGGCAAGTACTTTCGCAGACGGGACGCCCGAATGACGGGACGGATGCGACGGGTTTCTACAATATTGAGTTTCATGTGGACATCTATCCCGAGAAAGAATGGAAAAGCAAGTTGACAAAGGCGGAACTGATAGATAAAATGCAGGACCGGCTGGATGTTTATCCGGGTGTGGATTTCAACTTCTCGCAACCGATCAGTGATAATGTGGAAGAGGCTGCCAGCGGTGTGAAAGGCTCTATTGCGGTGAAGGTCTTCGGTAAAGATTTATATGAATCGGAGAAAAAAGCGGTAGAAGTCTATAAGGTATTACAGACCGTAGACGGCATAGAAGACTTGGGCGTCATCCGCAATATCGGACAGCCGGAGCTCCGGATCGAACTGAATGAATCCCGTCTGGCACGCTATGGTGTTGCCAAAGAGGATGTGCAGTCGATCATCGAGATGGCGATAGGAGGCAAAAGTGCTTCATTGCTTTATGAGGATGAGCGGAAGTTCAATATCATGGTGCGTTACGACTCCACGTTCCGCCGTGGCGAAGAAGAGATCGGGAAGATATTGGTTCCGGCACGTGACGGGACGATGGTTCCGATTAAAGAGTTGGCTGATATCCGGACGATTACCGGACCACTGATTATCTATCGTGACAATCATGCCCGTTTCTGTGCCGTTAAGTTCTCTGTCCGCGGACGTGATATGGGAACGGCTGTTGCCGAGGCGCAGCAGAAAGTACAAAAACAGGTGAACCTTCCCGAAGGATATACCCTGAAATGGACCGGTGATTTTGAGAACCAGCAGCGTGCGACAAAGCGGTTGGCACAAGTCGTACCCGTCAGTATTGCGATTATCTTTATCATCCTTTTTGTCCTCTTCGGAAATGCCCGCGATGCAGGATTGGTTTTACTGAATGTGCCCTATGCTGCCGTTGGAGGTATCCTCGCTTTGTTGATAACGCGGTTTAATTTTTCTATCTCGGCCGGTATCGGGTTTATCGCCCTTTTCGGTATCTGTATACAGAACGGGGTGATTATGATTTCGGATATCAAAAGTAACCTGAAAGCCCGTAGCCCGTTGGATGTGGCGGTGAAACAAAGTGTCCGTTCGCGTGTGCGTTCCGTCCTGATGACAGCGTCGATGGCCGCAATAGGTTTGATGCCGGCAGCTTTGAGTCACGGTATCGGTTCGGAAAGCCAGCGTCCGTTGGCAATCGTCATTATCGGCGGTCTGATCGGCGCGACATTCTTCACTCTTTTCGTCTTTCCGTTGATGGTGGAGGCTTTTTACCGCCGGATGCTTTACGATAAGGATGGGAAATTGTTACAACGCAGGTTGTAACGGGGTGTCAGGAATAATTTAATATATTTGTAGTCTGATACACGATATAAACAATGGCAAAGATATTATTAGTAGAAGATGAAGTAAACATTGCCTCGTTCATCGAACGGGGGTTGCTGGAGTTCGGGCATGAGGTTCGTGTAGCCTATGATGGCCAGGCCGGTTGGGAGTTGGTTCAGCAGGAAGATTTCGAATTGTTGATCCTCGATATTATCATGCCGAAAATGAACGGTCTGCAACTCTGTAAGCAATACCGCCAGACGTATGGCTATCAGTCGCCGGTCATTATGCTGACCGCTTTGGGAACGACGGAAGATATCGTCAGTGGTCTGGATGCCGGTGCCGATGATTATCTGGTGAAACCTTTCAGTTTCCAGGAACTGGAGGCGCGTATCAAAGCCCTCCTGCGGCGTACGGGAGCGGAGCCGGCCGTTCCGCTTTTGACCTGTGGCGAACTGACACTCGATCCGTCCAGCCACCGGGCTACGCGCGGCAAGGTTGTGATCGATCTTACTGTTAAGGAATATCGCTTGCTTGAATATCTGATCCAGAATCAGGGAATGGCACAGAGCCGCCTGACACTCCTGAAGAACGTATGGGATAAGAATTTCGATACGAATACGAATGTGGTGGACGTCTACGTCAACTATCTCCGCAGTAAGATCGATAAGGATTTTGACCACAAAATGATCCGCACCGTGGTGGGAGTGGGCTATATGTTGGAAGCATGAAAACAGGAAATAAGATCGCTCTTTTTTATACGACTATCACCATCGGCATTATTGCAATGGTGACAGTTGTTTTTTATTTTGTGGCAACTAACTACATCAGCCGTCTTTATTATTCCTATCTGACCGAAAAGGCATATGCTATTGCCGAGAAACATTGGGAGAAAGACGAGGTTGACGAAGAAGACTATGCCCGTATCCAGAAACACTATGAGGAGACGTTGCCGGTCGCTTCGGAAATATTGTTGAATGCGGACAGTCTTGCCGAAACACGAACTGTTTTATCCCGTTATCTGACGGACGATAAGATAAGTGATCTTTATAATGGCAATGTTGCCCGGTTCCATAAAGACAAGGAATTTGGGGCGGCAGTCTATTATCCCGATAATGAAGGCAATTTTATCGTTGTGGTGATTTCAAGTAACCAGTATGGCGGTGATATACAGCAACGGATCGGGTGGCTGCTGCTGGCTATGTTGGTGGTCAGTGCAGTCTTGGTCTATTTCGTAGGCCGCCTCTATGCAACCCGTATGGTGGACCGTATAGATGCGGCTTACCAGAGCGAGAAGTCTTTTATCAGTAATGCCTCTCATGAGCTGAACAATCCGCTTACGGCCATTCAGGGAGAATGTGAAATCAGCCTGCTGAAAGAGCGTACGCCTGCCGAATATCAGGCCGCTTTGGGGCGTATTGCGTCGGAGACAAAGCGGATTATCCAGTTGATGAAAAATCTGCTCTTCCTCTCTCATGGGGATAAGGAAATACTGAAGAATGAGCGCGAGACAGTCCTGTTGGCCGATTTCCTGATGCAGTTCGTCGGCAACCGGATTCGCTTTACAACCGATAACTTTGCTTTTGTCATTCAGGCAAATCCGTATCTGCTGAAGATAGCAATCAATAATATCCTGAATAACGCCTGTAAGTATTCCGGGGAAGCGCCTGTCGAAATGCGTTTGAAAGGCGCTACCTTAACCATTACCGATACGGGTATCGGCATCCCGGAAGAGGAAATCACCCGTGTGTACCAACCTTTCTATCGCGCCTCCAATACACGGGAATTTGCCGGACACGGCATCGGCCTCAGTCTTTCCATGCGTATCCTGCGGACCTACGGGGCTGAAGTGAATATCCTTTCGGAAGTAGGTAAGGGGACAACGGTGGCGATTGAATTTCCGTAAGATTCAGGCAGTAATGCTTGCTTGGTAATAAAGATTGATTATCTTTGCGATATTGTTTAACTAAATGTATTAGCTATGGAAATAAAAGAAAGAGTTGGAATCTTTGTCTTAGACATTTCAAAGTTGATTTTCGGAGGAGTAATCCTTAGTAGTATTGTATCGGAAAATATTAATCCGGCTGTTGTATATGGTTTGGGTTTCTTTTTCTTTATGTTTGGAATCGCAATAGGATTTGTTTTAATTGATAACACTGATAAGAAAGGAGATTGTATATGAATATGATGTGGTTTATGGGAATGTGCTTATTAGGGACAGTTGTTATAGGCGGTTATTTTATTCATTTGGATAATAAGCGTAAAGCCGCTGCAGAAAAAAGAGAGCAGTCTTCAAAGGAAGCTGAATAAGAAATATTATTTATCAATTATAGACTGGGTCCGGTTAAGTACTTCTTAGCCGGACCTCGTTTTTATGACGGTTTGGCTGTAGCAACAATTAGCCTTCTTTGATTGTTAGATATAAAAACAAATAATATGGCATATAAGATTGCATTCTTTGGAGCTAAACCGTACGATATAGCTTCATTTGACAAGGTTAATGAAAAGTACAATTACGACATCCGTTACTACAAAGGACATCTGAACCCGAATAACGTAGTACTGACACAAGGTGTGGACGCTGTCTGCATCTTTGTAAACGACACTGCCGACGCTACCGTGATCGACGCGATGGTGGACAACGGTGTCAAGCTGCTGGCCCTTCGCTGCGCCGGTTTTAATAATGTGGATTTGAAAGCAGCCAAAGGCAAACTGCCGGTCGTGCGCGTTCCGGCCTATTCGCCCTATGCTGTAGCTGAATATTCGCTTGCCCTTATGTTGTCGCTCAACCGTAAGATTCATCGTGCCTACTGGCGTACGCGTGACGGCAATTTCTCATTGAACGGCTTGATGGGATTCGATATGCACGGCAAGACAATCGGTATTATCGGCACCGGAAAGATTGCCAAAATACTGATCCGGATGCTGAAAGGTTTCGGTATGCGTATTCTGGCTTATGACCTTTATCCGGACCTGAAGTTTGCCGAAGAAGAAGGCTTCTCTTATGTATCGCTGGACGAGCTGTATCGTGAGTCGGACATTATCTCTTTGCATTGTCCGCTGACCGACCAGACGAAATATATGATCAACAAAGACTCCATCTCAAAGATGAAGGACGGCGTAATGATTATCAACACCGGTCGCGGACAGCTGATCAACACTAACGATCTGATCGAAGGCTTGAAGGAAAAGAAGATTGCAGCCGCCGGTTTGGATGTGTACGAGGAGGAGGGAGAGTATTTCTATGAAGACAAGTCCGATAAGATTATCGACGATGATGTACTGGCCCGTCTGCTCTCTTTTAACAATGTAATAGTAACTTCGCACCAGGCTTTTTTTACAAGGGAAGCACTGCATAATATAGCAGAAACTACCCTTCAAAACATCGATGATTTCCGTCATCACCGTCCGTTAGTAAACGAAGTTATTCTGTAAAGAGACTATGTTTATATCGCTGATTTATTATATTTTTGGGGCCATTGTCCGGTGTGAGCCAGGCAATGGCTTTTATTTTATAATAAAACAGATATGGAAATAGACAGTCATACAGGTTTGGTGCTGGAGGGCGGGGGAATGCGTGCCGTTTTTACCGTCGGCGTGTTGGATTGCTTTATGGAGCATAACCTTTGGTTCTCTTATACAATAGGTGTTTCCGCCGGGGCAAGCAATGGCATCTCTTATGCTTCCCGGCAGCCCGGGCGTTCTCGTTTCAGTAATATCGACCTGCTGGAAAAGTATAACTACATAGGTCTGCGGCATTTCCTGCGTGGGCGGGGATATATCGATATGAAATATCTGTTTTATATCTATCCGGAGCAATATTACCCGCTCGATTTTGATACTTATTTCAAATCGCCGGACCGTTTCGTGATGGTCACCAGCAATTGTCTCACCGGTAAAGCCGAATATTTCGAGGAAAAGCATGATGCGAAACGCCTTGTCGATATCTGCTGCGCTTCGTGTACGCTCCCGGTGCTTTGTCCGGTGGCGTATGTAGACGGCATACCGATGGTAGATGGCGGTGTTTGTGATGCAATCCCCATCCAGCGTGCCATCGACGACGGTTTCCGCAAGAATGTGATTGTCCTGACACGCAATAAAGGTTACCGGAAAAAAGAAAAGGATTTCTGGTTGCCGGGATTTATCTACCGCCAATATCCGGCTATCCGCGAACAGTTGAAACTGCGCTACCGTCGTTATAACGAAGTACTGGACTATATCGACGAGCTGGAAGCCAAAGGAGACGCAATCGTTATCCGTCCTGAAAAGAAAATAGAAGTGGGACGCACGACCAGCGACCGGAAGAAGCTGACCGCCCTTTATGAAGAAGGGTATGAGATTGGGCGGTCGATCGTATAGTTAAATATGTTAAAACTGACAATAACCCCCTTTCCGGGGTGTTTTTCTATTTCGTCCGAAAAGTTGATCGATTTTGAATTGACTCTTTTCATGGTTTTAACCTGTTCGACTGACAACAGAGGAGATGAGGTGCACGGCTCGTTCCGGAAAGCGTGCAATTTGATTGCCGGAAGGAGGAAACACCGCCAATGTGATAAAGCTTAACTCCCGGAGAATCGCCTGTAGCAAAACGAAGACGGGCGGCGTCCCAAATATTCAAAGGAAATTCCGGGGCCTTGTCGCCATGACGACCGTCTTCATCGCCGTCGCGACCGTCTTCATTTGAATGGCGACCGTCTTCATAGGGTATGACGACCGTCTTCAGGGCGATAAAGTTCCGGATAAATGAAATAAAGGTTGACTTCCCGGCAATAGACTCCCGGGAAAGGGGAAAAAGCCCTTTTTTGACGGCTGAAAATCGGATTGACATTTATTGTGTCTCGGACTTCTTCCGAGGCTGAAAAATGCGTTTTATACAATAAGTCCCCCTCCGGTAAACCATCTCTGTGGTCCGCCAATCTTCCCAAAGTATAAAAAGAAGCCCTTATAATTCCGGTTATTCAAGGAAAATACTTATATTTGTATATTGACAATCTAAAAAAGAGACAAGTGATGATGAACAACTATGCAAACTACCTTTATATAGCAGTGCGTGCCGCCCTCGATGCAGGCAAAGCTATCATGGATATTTATACTGATCCTGAGTCTGATTTCGGTATCGAGCGAAAAGCCGATAACTCCCCCTTGACAAAGGCGGACAAGAAAGCACATAAGATTATATCGATGGCTTTGTCCGTAACTCCGTTTCCCGTATTGAGCGAAGAAGGAAAGGAGATTCCTTTTGCCGAACGTGCGGCGTGGGATGAACTTTGGATTGTGGATCCGCTGGATGGAACGAAAGAGTTTATCAAGAAGAATGGTGAATTTACAGTGAATATCGCGCTCGTGAAAGAAGGAGTGCCTGTGTTGGGCGTTATCTATGTCCCGGTACGGAAGGAATTGTATTTTGCCGTCGATTCGCAGGGGGCTTTTAAGCTTACCGGAGTGGATAGCAGTAACCAGCCGTCAATGGATGAGATGCTGGCGAATGCCGTGCGTCTGCCTTTGTCGATGGGGCATCAGGGAGTTGTCGTCGTGGCTTCCCGTTCGCACCAGACGGAAGATACGACCGCTTTTATAGAAAACCTGCGTAAACAGGGGCAGCCGGTTACGCTGATAAGCAGCGGCAGCAGTCTGAAAATCTGTTTAGTAGCAGACGGATCGGCCGATGTATATCCTCGTTTTGCCCCGACAATGGAGTGGGATACGGCAGCCGGACATGCAATTGCACGGGCAGCCGGATGCGAGGTTTTCCATATAGACGGAAAGACACCTTTAAAGTATAATAAGGAAGACCTTCACAATCCTTGGTTCATAGTCAAACCCCTCTGACGAACGTTTGTTCCGTTTGCTGAAACTTTTGGTCTGTAAGTAAGAAATCCCTAAAAATAGGTTATTGTAATGAGATTGGCTTTAATATTCTTATTACATTTGCACCTTATCTAAAAACTTATACTTACAGATTGGGTAGGCATGAACTTTGAAATAATATTTGTATTGCTGGCTTTGGTCGGCATGATAGCGGCGTTGATCTGGGATAAGTTGAGACCCGGGATGGTGTTACTCACGGTTGTAGTGCTGTTCCTGTGTGCCGGTATATTGACGCCGAAGGAAATGCTGGAAGGTTTTAGCAATAAAGGAATGATTACCGTAGGGATGCTTTTTCTGGTAAGCGAGGGTATCCGGCAGAGCGGTGCATTGGGACAGCTTATAAAGAAACTGTTGCCGGAAGGGAAAACGACTGTTTTCAAGGCTCAGTTCCGTATGTTGCCGCCTATCGCTTTTATCTCCGCTTTTCTGAATAATACTCCTGTTGTCGTTATTTTTGCTCCGATCATCAAACGGTGGGCGGAGTCGGTCAAGTTGCCGGCAACGAAATTTCTGATACCTCTTTCTTATGTGACGATCTTAGGCGGTATTTGTACCCTGATCGGGACGTCGACCAACCTGGTTGTGCACGGGATGATCCTGGAGGCAGGCTACGAAGGGTTTACGATGTTCGAACTTGGTAAGGTCGGCATCTTTATCGCTTTGGCCGGTATTATCTATCTGTTTATATTCTCCAATAAACTGTTGCCCGATTCACGGACGGACACTTACGAGGAAGAGGAGGAGGAGGGAAACCCCGGCAATCTGCACCGTGTGGAGGCTGTGTTGGGTTCGCGTTTTCCTGGTATCAATAAGACATTGGGCGAGTTTAACTTTACCCGTCACTATGGGGCGATCGTAAAAGAGGTCAAGAGCGGGGGACAACGGTTCACGCGGGATCTGGATAAAGTAGTCTTGCATGAAGGCGACACCCTGGTGCTTTGGGCGGATGAAACGTTCGTGCCGACATGGGGCGAATCGAGTGTCTTCCTTTTGCTTGCCAACGGAAGCGAGGGGACGGAACCTGTTTCCCGTAAGAAACGCTGGTTGGCACTGGGGCTGCTTATCTTTATGATTGTCGGTGCGACAGTCGGGGAGTTGCCTGTTGTGAGAAAAGCTTTTCCGGAAATCCGTCTGGATATGTTTTTCTTCGTTTGTATCACAACGATAATCATGGCTTGGACAAAGATATTTCCTCCGAAGAAGTACACGAAATATATCTCCTGGGATATCCTGATCACGATTGCCTGCGCTTTTGCGATCAGTAAGGCGATGGAAAATTCAGGCTTTGCCGCTTTGATTGCCCGCCATATTATCGATATGGCTCACAATATAGGCCCGTATGCTTTGCTGGCCATTCTTTTTATCATTACAAATATTTTTACGGAGTTGATTACCAATAATGCGGCTGCGGCGCTTAGCTTTCCGATCGCATTGTCGGTGGCAACGCAGTTGGGTGTGGACCCGACGCCTTTCTTTGTCGTGATCTGTATGGCGGCATCCGCCAGTTTCAGTACGCCGATCGGCTACCAGACGAACCTGATTGTGCAAGGTATCGGCAGTTATAAGTTCACGGACTTTGTGAAAATCGGCTTGCCGCTGAACCTGATCACTTTTTTGATCTCGGTATTCATGATACCTCTGATCTGGAAATTCTAAACAGTTGAAAATGGAAGAAAAACAAAATAATATCTATCCTATCTTCGATAAGATGATGACGAGGGAGGATAAGGAGCGCTTGTTGAAGCAGCGCAGTGTGATGGTTTGGTTTACCGGGCTGAGTGGTTCCGGTAAGAGTACGGTTGCTATTGCGCTTGAACGTGAGTTGCATAAATGCGGTCTGTTGTGCCGCATCCTGGATGGAGATAATATCCGTAGCGGGATCAATAACAACCTGGGCTTCTCTGCGGAAGACCGGGTGGAGAATATCCGCCGGATAGCCGAAGTAAGCAAACTTTTTATCGATACGGGTATTATAACCATAGCGGCTTTTATCAGCCCGAACAACGATCTGAGGGAAATGGCGGCATCCATCATCGGAAAAGAGAATTTCCTGGAGGTTTATATCAGCACGCCGATCGAAGAATGCGAACGGCGCGATGTCAAAGGCTTGTATGCAAAGGCACGCCGGGGTGAGATCAAAGACTTTACAGGTGTTTCCGCACCGTTCGAGGCTCCCGGGCATCCCGACCTGACGTTAGATACGTCCGTATTGAGTTTGCAGGACTCTGTCCGTAAGCTGATGGAATTGGTCATTCCGAAAGTAACAGTCGCAAGACAATCATAAATAAGAAATAAACAAAACAATCCTATAATTATGTCAGATTATAAGTTAAGCCATTTACAGGAGTTGGAGGCAGAATCCATCCACATCATCCGGGAGGTTGCTGCCGAGTTTGAGAATCCTGTTATGCTTTATTCTATCGGCAAAGACTCTTCCGTCATGGTTCGCCTGGCTGAAAAGGCTTTTTATCCGGGAAAGGTTCCTTTCCCATTGATGCACATCGATTCCAAATGGAAATTCAAGGAGATGATCCAGTTCCGTGACGACTATGCAAAGAAGTTCGGATGGAACCTGATCGTCGAATCCAATATGGAGGCCTTCCATGCAGGTGTAGGGCCTTTCACGCATGGCAGCAAGGTACATACGGACTTGATGAAGACGCAGGCTTTGTTGCATGCTCTTGATAAATACAAGTTTGATGCCGCTTTCGGCGGTGCCCGTCGTGATGAAGAAAAAAGCCGTGCGAAAGAACGTATCTATTCGTTCCGCGACAAGTTCCACCAGTGGGACCCGAAGAACCAGCGTCCGGAGTTGTGGGATATCTATAATGCACGTGTGCATAAAGGCGAGAGTATCCGTGTGTTCCCGTTGTCGAACTGGACGGAACTGGACATCTGGCAGTATATCCGTCTGGAAAACATACCGATCGTACCATTGTATTTCGCCAAGGAACGCCCCTGCGTAGAGATCGACGGCAACCTGATCATGGCAGACGATGACCGCTTGCCGGAACAATATCGCGATCAGATCAAGATGCGGATGGTACGTTTCCGTACATTGGGTTGCTGGCCGCTGACCGGTGCTGTGGAAAGCAATGCCGACACGATCGAAAAGATTGTCGAAGAAATGATGACCACCACGAAGAGCGAACGCACGACCCGTGTGATCGACTTCGACCAGGATGCAAGTATGGAACAAAAGAAACGTGAAGGATATTTTTAATATGGCAACATTAAATATAAAGGAGTTTTTGGATAAGGATGAACAGAAAGACTTACTCCGCTTTCTGACTGCCGGATCGGTGGATGATGGGAAATCGACGCTGATCGGCCGTTTGCTGTTTGACAGTAAAAAGATTTACGAAGACCAGCTGGATGCCCTCGAACGCGATAGCAAGCGTATGGGCAATGCAGGCGATCATATCGATTATGCCTTGTTGCTGGACGGACTGAAAGCCGAACGCGAACAGGGAATCACCATTGACGTGGCATACCGCTATTTCAGTACGAATAACCGTAAGTTTATTATTGCCGACACCCCGGGACATGAACAATATACCCGTAACATGATTACCGGCGGTTCGACAGCCAACCTTGCCATTATCCTGGTGGACGCCCGTACGGGAGTGATCACGCAGACACGTCGCCATACCTATTTAGTTTCCCTGTTAGGCATCAAACATGTGGTGTTGGCGGTGAACAAGATGGACCTGGTCGATTTCGACAAACAGATTTTCGATAAGATCGTTTCCGATTATAAAGAATTTGTGACTTCCTTGAATATCCCGGATATCACCTATATTCCGCTTTCCGCCTTAGATGGCGATAATGTGGTGGACAGGAGCGATCGCACGCCCTGGTATGAAGGCCCGTCGTTGCTCGACTTCCTGGAGACGGTTCCTATCGACCAGGACCGTAACTTTGAGGATTTCCGCTATCCGGTGCAATATGTCTTGCGTCCGAACCTGGATTTCCGCGGTTTCTGCGGAAAAGTTTCCAGCGGCATCGTGCGCAAGGGCGATACGGTGATGGCTTTACCTTCGGGTAAGACTTCCAAAGTAAAAAGTATCGTTACGTATGACGGTGAACTGGAATATGCTTTCCCGCCCCAATGCATAACGATTACACTGGAAGACGAGATCGACGTATCACGCGGGGAAATGCTGGTTCATCCGGATAATCAGCCGATTGCAGACCGTAACTTCGAAGCGATGCTGGTATGGATGGACGAGGAACCGATGGATGTCAACAAACAGTTCTATATCAAACATACGACCAACCTGACACGTGCCCGTGTGGACAGCATCCGCTATAAAGTGAATGTCAATACGATGGAACAGCTGTCCATTGACAATGGACAATTGACAGTGGAGAATTTGCCAATGAAATTGAATGAGATCGGACGTGTAGTCTTTACGACCGGTAAAGAACTGTTCTTTGATCCGTATCAGAAGAATAAACAGACTGGTGCCTTCATCCTGATCGACCCGATCACGAACAACACATCGGCTGTCGGTATGATTATCGGCCGCATAGATGCACGGGATATGGTGACGGAGGATGCACTGGCCGTACTGAACCTGCCGGAATTGGGTATCGGGGCCGAGCATTACGAGGCTATCCGTACTGTTTGCCAGGAACTCGAACGGCAAGGTGTTCCTGTGAAATACATAACAGAAAATAAATAAATTATGGGATTGGAATTTGACAAGCTACCGATCAATACATTGGTAGGGGCTGACTGGAAAACGTTTAAGGCTGTGACAGCCAATAGAACCATCGACAAAGGATTTCGTAAGAAGTATTTTCTGACTAAATCCGTTTGCCGCCTGCTTAGTCCGTTGCAACCGTTTGAAAATGCACGCTATCGTAAGATTGCCGACAAGCCGCTGGAAATGGACCCGGTATTTATCCTCGGGCATTGGCGCAGCGGGACGACATTCATGCACAATGTCTTTTCATGCGATAAGCATTTCGGTTATAACACGACGTATCAGACCGTATTCCCGAACCTGATGCTTTGGGGACAGCCTTTCTTTAAGAAGAATATGTCATTCATGATGCCGGATAAGCGTCCGACCGATAATATGGAGTTGAAGGTGGATCTTCCCCAGGAAGAGGAGTTTGCTTTGGCTAACATGATGCCTTATTCGTATTATAACTTCTGGTTTTTCCCGAAACACATGTTAGAATATTGTGATCGCTACCTGCTGTTCAATAATATCAGCGAACATGAGCGGGAAATATTTAAGCAGACCTTCCTCAAACTGATCAAGATTTCACTCTGGAATACGCACGGAACCCAGTTCTTGAGCAAGAACCCACCTCATACGGGACGTGTAAAGACATTGGTCGAGATGTTCCCCAATGCCAAATTTATTTACCTGAAACGGAATCCGTACACTGTATTCGAAAGTACACGCAGCTTCTTCACTAATACGATACAGCCGCTTCGCTTGCAGGATATTTCCAACGAACAGATCGAAAGCAACCTGATCGAAGTGTATCGCCGTTTGTTCTATAAATATGAAGAAGAAAAGCACCTGATACCTGAAGGAAACCTGGTAGAGGTGAAGTTCGAGGATTTCGAGCAGGACGCCTTTGCCATGACGGAGGATATTTACAAGAAATTAAACCTCCCCGGATTCGAAGAGTCTAAAGCAGATATCGAGAAATATCTCGGTAAGAAGAAAGGCTATAAAAAGAACCAATACAAGTATGACGACCGTACGGTACAGCTTGTAGAGGAAAACTGGGGAATGGCTCTCAAGGAATGGGGGTATTCTTTATAAGATGGATAGTTTGTGTAATAAAAGGAGAATGAGATTTGAATATTTGAAAATATTGGCGATAGGTTCCCTGTTGCTTGCCAATGGTCAGCTATCGCTTGTCAAAGGACAGGAGCATGTCGTCCCGTTTACTTACGGCGATATGGACCAGTGGGTGGTTCGTGAAATACATGAATCCGGTATTATCGGAGGAAACACGAAGCACCTTTATGAGCTGGGGCCGACAGATACGATCGTCGGCAATACGGCGTATAAGAACCGGGGCGGTTCTCCTTGGGCAAACTCCAACGTGATGGCTAAAGTAGCGGGCGTGGTTAAGACCAATACTTCCGTTTTCCCGGAGGAACGGGGTGACGGATGGTGCGCACGCCTGGAAACACGGATGGAGAGCGTAAAAGTATTCGGTTTGGTCGACATCGAAGTCGTGGCTGCCGGTTCTCTTTTCTTAGGATCAGTGCACGAACCGATCAAAGGGACCAAGAACCCGCAGGCCATGTTGAACAGCGGAGTTGCGTTTAGCAAGAAGCCGAAAGCCCTGCGTTTTGATTATAAGGTGAAGTTGGCTCCGGAAAAGGACCGTATTCGCAGTACCGGTTTCAGCCGTAAATCGACGGTGGCCGGGCAGGATTCGATCGCCGCCATCCTTTTCTTGCAGAAACGTTGGGAGGATAAGGAAGGGAATATATATGCCAAGCGTGTCGGGACAATGGTGCAGCGTTATACGGAGTCCACAGACGGCTGGACGAACGACGCTACTTATCCGATTCTTTATGGAGATATATCCCATCATCCGGAATATAAACCCTATATGCAGATTCAGGTGGAAGAACGGTATGCCTTGAACAGCCGGGGAGAAAGCGTCCCGATTCAGGAAATAGGCTGGGCGGAGGAAGACGAAATGCCGACTCATCTGATCCTGCAGTTTACTTCCAGCCATGGCGGTGCCTATATCGGTTCGCCGGGTAATACGATGTGGATCGATAACGTAGAACTTATATATTAATAAATTGATAATTGACAATGGACAATTGACAATTTGTTTGTCGATGTCTTTAATTGTCAATTGTCAATTATCAATTGTCAATTGAAAAAATGGTGGAAGCAAAAGATAAAATAAAAGCACTTCGTGAGGCCTTGGAGCAGCATAATTATAATTATTATGTGCTTTCGGCGCCGACGATATCAGACCGCGAGTTTGATGAGATGATGAAGGAGTTGCAAACCCTTGAAGAGGCGCATCCCGAATATGCCGATCCCCATTCGCCTACGCAGCGGGTGGGAAGCGACCTCTCTAAAGAGTTTGAACAGGTAGTGCATAAATATCCGATGCTTTCTTTGGGCAACACTTATTCGGAAGAGGAAGTAAAGGACTTCTACGAGCGTATAGCCCGTGACCTGAACGAGCCTTTTGAGATTGTTGCCGAACTGAAATATGACGGAACTTCCATCTCGCTGATTTATGAGAACGGACGCCTGCTTCGCGCTGTAACCCGTGGCGACGGTACCCGTGGCGACGATGTGACGGCGAATGTGAAAACAATCCGTTCCATACCCTTGAAGCTGATGGGAGACGGATATCCGTCGGTGTTTGAAATACGCGGGGAGATATTGCTTCCCTGGGCTGAGTTCGATCGTTTGAACAAGGAACGCGAGGAGCAGGAAGAACCGCTGTTTGCGAATCCCCGTAATGCGGCTTCCGGCACATTGAAACAGCAGAATCCTACTGTCGTGGCGGCACGTAAGCTGGATGCCTATTTTTATTACCTGTTAGGGGAAGAGTTGCCGGCTGAGACGCATTATGACAATCTGGAGGCTGCCCGTTCATGGGGCTTTAAAATACCGGATGTGATCCGTAAATGTAACAGCCTGCAGGATATTTACGATTATATCGCCTATTGGGATACCGAACGTAAGAACTTGCCGGTGGCAACCGACGGGATCGTCCTGAAAGTAAATTCCCTGCGGCAACAAAAGAATTTAGGCTTTACAGCTAAAAGCCCGCGCTGGGCGATTGCCTATAAGTTCCAGGCAGAACGTGCCGTGACCCGTCTGAACTCTGTCTCTTTCCAGGTGGGGCGTACGGGAGCTGTCACTCCGGTGGCCAATCTGGAACCGGTTTTGCTGGCAGGTACGACTGTTAAGCGTGCATCCTTGCATAATGCGGATATTATCGAAGGCCTCGACCTGCATTTGGGAGATATGGTCTATGTGGAGAAAGGCGGGGAGATTATCCCTAAGATCGTAGGGGTGGACGTCGAAGCCCGTTCTTTACTGATAGGCGACAAGGTGCGTTTCATCCGTTCCTGCCCTGAATGCGGAACGCCGTTGGTACGTCCGGAAGGAGAAGCCGGGCATTATTGTCCGAACGAATCCGGTTGCCCTCCCCAGATTAAAGGAAGGATCGAGCATTTCGTTACCCGAAGGGCAATGAATATCAATATGGGGCCGGAAACAGTCGAAGATTTGTACGAGGCCGGTTATGTCAAGAACGCAGCTGATCTCTATACGCTGGAAATAGCCGATTTGCTTCGTCTGGAACGCTGGGCGGAGAAGAGCGCGAGCAATTTGATCGCCAGCCTTGAAGAGTCCAAGCAGGTGTCTTTCGAACGTGTCCTGTATGGATTGGGGATTCGCTATGTGGGGGAAACAGTTGCAAAACGTTTGGTTTCCGCTTTCCATTCGATGGAACAGCTGGAGCAAGCTTCTTTGGAAGAGCTGACGGCAGTGGATGAAATCGGGGGGCGTATCGCACAGAGCGTAATCGATTACTTTGCCGACGAACGTAACCGGGTGTTGGTGGACCGTTTGAAAGAGTATGGTCTTCAGATGTCCGTTGCCGAAGAGGTTTTGGCGAACCGTTCCGAGAAACTGAAGGGGTTGGTCATCGTGATCAGCGGGACGTTCTCGAAACATTCGCGTGACGAATACAAGGCGATGATCGAGCAGCATGGCGGTAAGAACAGCGGTTCCGTATCCGGTAAGACCGATTATATCCTGGCAGGCGAGAATATGGGACCGGCTAAACTTGAAAAGGCCGCCAAATTGGGCGTGAAGATTATAAACGAAGACGAATTTCTAAACATGATAGCGGAATGAGACTGACGAATTATTTTATTAAGAAGAAAGTGCAGTCTTTAGCTTCCGGAGCTGCAAACCGCAAACATGAGTTTTGCACATTGGAAGATGCCGGCCACATCCTGGTCTTGTACCAGGCGGACGACCATGAGTTTGTGGAGCCTTGTCTCGAAAAGTTGCGTAAGATGCGTAAAAAGGTAGAGGCCTGTGTCTATGTGTCCGGCAGTACGCTTCCGGAGATGAAAGCGTCATACACGGCAGTCCATGCCAAGAAGGATCTGGATACCTGGCAGACACCTTCGGATGCCATTGTCGAACAATTGAAGACGGTCAGGGCGGATATACTGATCGACCTTACACGTTCTGATTGTTATCCGATGCAATATATTATGTTACAGCATCCTTGCCGGTTTAAGGTGGGAGTGAAGCGTGCCGATATCGATTTGTACGACCTGTCTATATCCTTGACAGAGCGTGAAGATATCAAGCATTTGTTCGACCATATATTATTTTATTTGCAGGCGATACGCTCAAAATGATATAAATTCCTTATTTTTGCAAGGCTGATTGATAATTGTTGCTATTTTTCTTTCAATTATCAATTGTCAATTATCAATTGTCAATTAATAATCATGGCAGACATAAACTTAAAAGGAATGGGTGTGGCGTTGATCACTCCCTTTAAAGAAGATGAAAGTGTTGACTACGAAGCGTTAGGAAGGCTTGTAGACTATCAGTTGCAGAATGGAACCGATTATCTGGTTGTGCTTGGTACCACTGCGGAAACCCCTACACTTACAGAAGAAGAAAAGAAGAATATAGTTGATTTAGTAGTAACGAAGGTTAGCGGTCGCATCCCCATTGTGTTGGGACTGGGCGGAAACTGTACGCGGTCGATTGTCGAAAAACTGAAGAACGACAATTTCGACGGTATAGACGCGATCCTGTCTGTCGTACCTTATTATAATAAACCCTCCCAGGAAGGAATCTACCAGCACTATAAAGCGATTGCCGAAGCGACTACGTTGCCGATCGTGTTGTATAACGTCCCCGGACGTACGGGTGTGAACATGACGGCCGAAACGACTCTCCGCATTGCCCGTGAATTTAAGAATGTGATTGCAGTCAAGGAAGCCTCCGGCAATATTACCCAGATGGATGATATCATCAAGAACAAGCCGGCTAACTTCAGCGTGATTTCCGGTGACGACGGTATCACGTTCCCGCTTATCACATTGGGTGCTGTCGGCGTGATCTCCGTAATCGGGAATGCTTTCCCGCGTGAATTTAGCCGTATGGTACGCTTGGCATTGGCAGGTGACTACAACAGTGCCCGTACGATTCACCATAGTTTTACGGAGTTGTTCAACCTTTTGTTTGTAGACGGTAATCCGGCAGGGGCGAAGAGTATGCTGAATGCAATGGGCTTTATCGAAAACAAGTTGCGTTTGCCATTGGTTCCGACCCGTATTACGACATTTGAAAAGATCCGTGACGTATTGAACCAACTTAGTATAAAGTGCTAAAAGATGACATTGCCGGAAGATCCGATGATGCTGTTTAGCGTCATCAATATGAAACTGCGTGATGATTATTCTTCTCTTGATGAATTGTGCGACGATATGCATATCAAGAAAGAAACACTTGTTCAGAAATTGAAAAACGTTGGATTCGAGTATAGCCGGGAGAATAATAAGTTCTGGTAATGAATAGTTGTGTAGTATATGGAAAAACAATGGCTGCATGGTCGGTCGGGATCGCCATGTTGCTTTCTTCGTGTACTACCGGAGTTCGTACGGCGTTAAGTGAAAAAGAACTCTTGGGAAAACAAATCTTTTTCGACGAATCGCTTTCGGAACCGGCGGGACAATCTTGTGGAACCTGCCATGAACCGTCTAAAGGCTTTGCCGATAAATATGGGCGGATCACTTCGGAGGGGGCCGTGCAAGGTTTGTTCAGCAACCGGAATGCCATGACCTGTTCATATGTGGCGTATGTCCCCGCCTTGTATTACGATGACGAGGATGAAACATATGTCGGCGGTTTGTTCTGGGACGGACGTGTGAACTCTTTGGAAGAACAGGCCGGCCAACCTTTTATCAATCCGTTGGAGATGGGTAACAAGGACAGCCGGATGGTTGTCGGGAAGTTTCGCCGTACAGCCTACTATCCTGATTTTGTCCGCCTTTATGGCGAGATAGCGTCTGATGATTCTCTCTTTTCGAAAATATTGGATGCGTTGGCTGCCTACGAGCGTTCGGTGGAAGTCAATCCCTACACTTCGAAATATGATGCCTATCTGGAGGGCAAATGCAAACTTACCAAACAGGAGAAGAAAGGTTTGGCTTTGTTTAAGGAAAAAGGGATGTGTGCCGAATGTCATGTACTGGAGAAAGACGAACGTGCCGGACGTGTTTTGTTTACCGACCATACGTATGATAACTTAGGGATCCCTTCCAATCCGGACAACCCGTTTTTTCATGTTTCGCCTCCTTATAACACGGTAGGGCGGGATACGATGGACCTGGGGTTGGGCGCTTTTCTCGGTGACAGTGCGGAATTTGGCAAGTTTCGTGTACCCACTTTGCGTAATATCGCTTTGACCGCCCCTTATGGGCATAACGGCTATTTTAAGACACTCGAAGAGATTGTCCATTTTTATAACGTACGTGATGTGGAGGACTATCCGGCGCCCGAATATGCCGCGACGGTCAACCGGGAGGAATTGGGCAATCTGGGGCTTAGCCCGGAGGAAGAGGCTGCCATTGTTGCTTTCATGCAGGCGCTGACCGATGGCTATCGTTAGGACTTAATAAATAACTTAATAAATTGAAACCATGAAACTTAAATTCTCTTTTCTGGCTGTTTTTATACTGGTTGTTTTTTCAGTAAAAGGTGCTGTTGTCGATACGTTGGCTGTTTACAGCGATGCGATGAAAAAAAATGTCCAGGTAGTTGTCGTCTCTCCGGATAATAGCCGGTCGCCTAAGCCTGTGATCTACCTGTTGCACGGATATGGCGGGAATGCGAAAACCTGGATCTCCATGAAACCGGAGTTGAAAGATATTGCCGACCGGGACGGACTGATATTTGTCTGCCCCGATGGTAAAAACAGTTGGTATTGGGATAGCCCGAAAGATCCTTCGTATCGTTATGAAACATTCGTTTCCGGGGAACTGGTCAAATATATCGATTCCAAATATCAGACAGTCAAGGACCGTAGCGGCCGTGCCATTACCGGTTTGAGCATGGGCGGACATGGAGCCATGTGGCTGGCTTTCCGCCATAAAGATGTGTTCGGGGCTGTTGGCAGTACCAGTGGAGGTGTCGATATCCGTCCGTTTCCGAACAACTGGGAGATGAGCAAGCAGCTGGGGAATGAGAGCGACAACCAGGATGTCTGGAATAGCCATACGGCAATCAACCAGATTGACCGTATCAAGAATGGCGAATTGGCAATTATCTTTGATTGCGGTTACAGCGATTTCTTCTTTGAAGTGAATAATGACTTTCACAAGAAACTCCTGAAGTATAAGATCGACCATGATTTCCTGGTCCGTCCCGGTGCCCATAACGGTGAGTATTGGAAAAACTCGATCGATTATCAGATCATGTTCTTCAAGAAATTTTTCGACCGGAAATAAGAAATACTTATGTCTTGAAGTCGAAATACTTATGTTTTCACCGACAAATACTTATGTTTTTGAAACCAAACACTTATGTTTTTGAATCGCAACATAAGTGTTTGGTTTTATAGGATGTAACGCTTTTCTTTTGGTCAGCTCAATCCTTCGATCACACCGTCCACGATGTCGATGCGTTTTGCCTGCGGGTCTTTGGGAAGTCCCGGCATACGCATGATCTCACCCATAATCACGACGATCATTTCAGCGCCGTTGTTGATGATGATATCGCGTACTTTCATCTCGAAGTTTTTAGCAACGCCGTAGGCTTTCGGATCGGATGAGAATGAATACTGCGTCTTTGCAATACAAATCGGATAGTGCGAGATTCCCAGGCTTTCGATCTGTTTGATCTTCTTGTCGGCCAATGTGGTGTAAACGACGGATGCAGCCCCGTAGATCTGTTCGGATACCTTCTTGATCTTAGTGCGGACCGGGTCATTGTCTTCATATATATATTGGAGCGGGGCGGATGGTTTCTTCTCAATGGTATCGACAACCAGTCTGGCCAGTTCGGCACCTCCTTCGCCACCTGCTGCAAATACGTTATTCATACAGAAACCTACGCCTATCTCGCGGCAGTGTTCGGCCACCAGATTGATTTCCTCGTCTGTGTCGGATGCATATTTGTTGAAGGTGACGATTACTTCCTGCCCGAAACGCTTCATGTTCTCTACATGCTTGTCCAGGTTTTCAAAACCGTTCTTCAGTCCTTCGACGTTCGGTTCTTTGATCTTGTCTTCCGGTACGCCGCCATGCAGTTTCAGGCTTTGTGCCGTTGCGACGATAACGGTCAGTTTCGGGGCCAGTCCTGCTTTTCTGCATTTGATATCGAAAAATTTTTCTGCTCCCAGGTCTGCACCGAAGCCGGCCTCTGTCACGACATAGTCACCATATGTGAGTGCCATTTTTGTTGCCAGGATCGAATTGCAACCGTGTGCAATGTTAGCGAACGGGCCTCCGTGTACAAATGCTGCAGTATTCTCGGTCGTCTGCACCAGGTTGGGCAGGAGGGCGTCTTTCAGTAAAACAGTGATGGCGCCTGCTACTCCCAGGTCGTTTACGGTAAACGGGTTTCCGTCGTATGCATATCCCAACAGGATATTGCCGACACGGCGTTTCAGGTCTTCGATGTCCGTTGCCAGACAAAGGATCGCCATGATTTCCGAAGCAGGGGTGATGTCGAAGCCTGTCTCTGTCGGGACGCCGTTGGCGGAGCCTCCCAGACCAGAAACGATATTGCGCAGGCTGCGGTCGTTTACGTCCAGTACGCGCTTCCATTTGATCTCTTTCAGGCCCTCGCAGGTGTTGCGGGTCTGGTAGATGTAGTTATCCAGCAGAGCCGTGATCATATTGTGTGCGGAGGTAACCGCGTGAAAGTCTCCTGTGAAGTGGAGGTTGATGTTTTCCATCGGCAGCACTTGCGAGTAACCGCCTCCGGCAGCCCCGCCTTTCATACCGAAGCACGGCCCTAATGAAGGCTCACGAAGGGCGACAACCGCTTTTTTTCCGATCTTGTTCAGTCCCAATGTCAGACCGATCGAGACGGTAGTCTTACCGATACCGGCCTTGGTCGGGGTGATGGCTGTGACCAGGATCAGGTTATGCTCCTTGATTTTCTTATCGTCGATCAGGTGAAGGGGTATTTTGGCTATATACCTGCCGTAATTTTGAACTTCTTCACGTGGGATACCCAGCCCGCTTGCGACTTCCTTTATTTTATGTAGGGAAACCTCTCTTGCAATTTCTATGTCCGATTTCATGCTTGATGTAAGTTTAAGTGAGAAACAAATGTAATTATATTTTTATATAATAACAAAATGAAAGGGAGGATAGTTGTTGAAAGCCAAGTCTTCCGTAAAATAGATGTCAGTTTGATAATTGATAATAAAAGTGGGGATAGATTGTCATTGTGTTATGTATATATGTTATTTTGTTGTTATTTTGTAAACTTGAGTTGGCAGAATATGGGCTTTTGGTTATCTTTTGTCTTAAAGAATTATAAAATCTGGAAAGGTTCATGTTGTATGTGATAAATTGATTACATTTGCAATGTCACGATGATAAAATGAAAGAAACATAGGATTAAATGTGATAAAAAGTAAATAGTGTAACAAATAAGAAAACTACGGTTTATGTAATTTAAGGAGATTTGATTATGGCAACAATGAGATTAAGTTTGATGGAAGTAGCGTTAAGGGAAACAAGTTCATGGATAAAGACTATTGCAGATAGTCTTGGTTTTCAGGCATTTTCTAAGATGAATCCTTCCGGTGGTATGAATAATGTAGGTTGGGATGTGACTAAACAGAAAGAAATCCAGGATCTCCATCATTATGCAGTCCGCGACTTGATCCCAAAGGCAGGTGTCTATCAAATGAAGTTGCTCGAATCATTGGCCCAATCGGCTTCCATCTATTCTCCGGAAGATTTGGAGTCTCTTTACAGTGACACGAATAAAAGGATTGAAAAGATCGGCAGCCATATTTCGGGAGTGCTGGTGAGTGCACGTGAACTCTGCAAGTCCGGCCATCAGAACTGGGAATCCGTTCAATCCCTTCGCTATCACATCATCCAATTGAGCAATCTTTTGGAATCCGAATAGATTCTACTATTTATATGATAAACTACTGTATGATCATCAGTGAGAAATAAGGAAACGGTTTTTCACTGATGATTTTTTTATCGGATGTATAATACTCTTTATCCGTCCCGACGTTCTCGAAGTAGTGAAACCGGGCTTGCGGGTGCTTGCAGATGCATTCATGGACGGCATCCACGCATTGGGACAGTTTCATAATGACGATTACGTAGCCGGCTTTGATCTTTTCCGACAGTTCTTCCGCTGTCAGCATTCCGGGAATGACGATGATCTGTTCTTCTTGTTTGACGATATGCAAGCCGGCAAGGGCTCCGGCTGCGATAAAGGCGGGGATTCCGGCGGTACGCTCCACCTCGATGTCATTAGCCTTGAATTTATCGTATATATATTGGATGGAAGAGTAGAAGCCTGCATCCCCTTCAGCTACAATGACAGTCTTTTTCCCTTCCAGCCGGGCGGATACAGCCTTTTCGTATAGTCTGTCGTAGGCTTTCCAGGCTTCGGTACGGTCCTTGCTCATCGGGAGTGTGAACAGCTGGATTGCCGAATCTTCGATATTGAGTTCCTTTACGATATTGGCTGCGCGTGAGAGGGATTGCCCACTCTTGTTTAAGGTTGCAGGGCAATAGATGACATCGGCCTGTTGGAGCTTTTTCAAACCTTTCAGGGTAATCAGTTCCGGCTCTCCCGGACCGAGTGATACGAAGCAAATGGGATATGGCATATACTCTTGTTGTTTAATGATTATTTTATTTCATACAGATTTCTCCGTCTTTCATGTGAAAGCGGCTGTCGTGTTCCACCAGGAAACGGATGACAGTTATGCTTTTCTCTGCCGGGAAAGGCAGGGATTCCGTTATGGCATTGACCGGGAGCGGTTGTTCCCCGGATAAGCGTTTCAGGAGCTTGTCGCGTATCATGTTGAAGTCCCTGTTGCTTAATCCTGAACTGTTCTTGGAGAGGCAGACATCACAGCATCCGCAGGCTTCCGTGTCCTTCTCTCCAAAGTAAGAGATTAGCAAATGGCTGCGGCAGATGCGTTCTGTTTCGAGGTACTCCACGACTTTGGTGATGCGTTTCCCGGCTCTTTCACGTCGCTTCTCATAGATGGAGGGGGGAATGATAAGGGAGTTTCCCTTTATCCCCGGATGGGTGCGAGTGACTTGTGGAGCTATCTTATGGAGGGCTTCATCCTGCTGTTCGATGTATTCGATATATCCGGATAGTTCCAATAGCTTCAGAGCATGATGGACCTGCAACGGGGGAAGTTGATAGGTTGAACAGAAATCCGCTAACGAGAAGTTATGCGCCAGGTCGTAGCTGTCCAAGGCTTCATATATCTGTTTGATGAGTTTCTTATCGGGGAATTCATCTTCTATCCGCTTTTTCAGTATGAGGCTGTCCGTCTCAGAACAGAGGGCTACGGCATAGGCTTTCTTGTTATCACGTCCGGCGCGTCCTGCTTCCTGGTAGTATTCCTCCAACGAACCGGGCATATCCAGGTGTACGACCAGACGTACATCCGGTTTATCGATCCCCATGCCGAAAGCATTGGTGGCAACCATTACCCTGCATTCGTTGTTCTTCCAGCGGTTTTGCCGTATCTCCTTCTCTTCTCGGCTCAGTCCGGCATGGAAGTAATCGGCGGATATGCCGGCTTGTTGCAGGAGAATGGCAACCTCTTTTGTCTGTTTCCGGTTTCGTACATAGACGATGGCTGTACCCGGGACTTTACTGAGTATATAGACAAGTGTACCCGGTTTGTCTTCCGTGCGGCGTACAATATACGCCAGGTTCGGACGGACAAAGCTTTTCCTGAAAACATTTTTCTCTTTGAAAAGCAACCGTTCCTGTATGTCGTCCACCACTTCCGGAGTCGCCGTTGCTGTAAGCGCTAATACCGGTACACCGGGCAACTGTTTGCGGACATCGGCTATATGAAGGTAGGAGGGACGGAAATCATAGCCCCATTGCGAGATACAATGGCTCTCGTCTACAACCAGCAGGCAGACGTTCATGGCTTGCAGCTTCTCCCGGAATTGTTCCATGGCGAGACGTTCGGGCGAGATGTACAGGAATTTGCAGTTTCCGGAAATGCACCTTTCCAGTTCTGTGGCAATCTCCTGTCGGCTCATGCCTGAGTAGACAGCCGTAGCGTTGATTCCTACCCGGCGTAGATTATCCACCTGGTCGCGCATCAACGCTATCAATGGGGTGATGACGATGCATATCCCTTCCATTATCAGTGCCGGAACCTGGAAGGTAATGGATTTACCACCTCCCGTAGGCATCAGTCCGAGCGTATCTTTTCCTTCGCAGACAGCATGAATGATTTCTTCCTGCAAAGGACGGAAAGCAGGGTATCCCCAGTACTTCCCTAATATCTTATGGTAGACGTCCACCGCATCTCTTCACATATCGTTCTCCTTGATATCCTTCACCATAAGTTGTAGAGAGGTGTTGCCGTTATAGGTGTTCTCTTCGATGGTGTAACAGATATTGAAAGGCTTCATGTTTTTGATATGGGTATTGTGCTGGTGCATACCGAAGGCAATGCCATGTATCGGTGTATTCGATTTGTCATCAATCAGTTCCAGTTTGATATGTTCCAGCTCTTTCCCCACCAGCTTGCTGGTTCCGTAATCCTTTACGCCGAAAGAACAGAACACCGGCTTCTGGTTGTCCGGGCCGAAGGGATTCATTTTCTTCAGCTCGCTCATGAATTTGGGATTGATATCCTGCAAGTCCAATACGGCGTCGACGTCGAGTTGGGGTATCATCTGTTCGGGGATAATCTCGTCGGCAGCCAGCTTGAGGAACCGTTCGGTGAAAGCTTCCAGATTCTCTTCTCGCAGGGAGAGCCCGGCTGCATAAGTATGTCCGCCGAAGTTTTCCAACAAGTCACGGCAGTTCTCGATTGCCTTATAGATATCGAATCCTGTAACCGAGCGTGCGGAGCCCGTGATCAGTTCGGAAGATTTGGTCAGTACGACAGCCGGACGGTAATACTTTTCCGTCAGGCGGGATGCAACGATACCGATCACACCCTTGTGCCAGCCCGGGTTATAGACAATGATCGCCTTCCGGTCTTCCATGTTCTGAAACTCGTCGATGATGGCATTCGCTTCGTCCGTGATCTTTTTGTCCAGTTCGCGTCGTTCTTCGTTGTACTGGTTGATGCTTTCGCTTTTCTCCCTTGCGCTGTCCACATCTTTTGCCAACAAGAGTTCGACAGCTTCCTTTCCGTTCATCATACGTCCGGAGGCATTGATACGCGGTCCGATCTTGAAAACAATGTCGCTGATGGTGATCTCTTTTCCGGACAGACCGCAGATGTCGATGATTCCCTTCAGTCCGAGGCTCGGGTTACTGTTGAGTTGCTTCAGACCGTAATAGGCCAGTATGCGGTTCTCCCCTGTGATGGGAACGATGTCCGATGCAATGCTGACTGCCGTCAGTTCCAGCAGCTTCTCCAGGTCGGCAAACGGGAAGTTATTGCTCTTGGCAAACGCTTGCATGAACTTGAAACCAACTCCGCATCCCGACAGATGTTCATACGGGTAGATCGAATCCACCCGCTTGGCATCCAACACCGCCACAGCATCCGGCAATGTATCGTCCGGCATATGGTGGTCACAGATAATAAAGTCGATACCCAATTCCTTGGCATACTCGATCTTCTCAATCGCTTTGATGCCGCAGTCAAGCGAGATGATGAGCGTAATCCCATTCTCCTTGGCATAATTGATCCCCTTGTACGAGATCCCGTACCCTTCGTCATACCGATCCGGGATATAGTAATCCAATGATGACGAATAGGGGCGTAAAAACTTGTAGACCAGAGAAACAGCGGTCGTGCCGTCTACATCATAGTCACCGTAAACCAAAATCTTTTCTTTATTGCCCAGAGCCTTGTTCAGACGCTTGACAGCCTTTTCCATATCCGGCATAAGGAATGGATCGTGCAGGTCGCTCAAGCTGGGTTTAAAGAATTTCTTCACCTCTTCAACAGTGGTCAGTCCTCGTTGAACGAGCAAAAGACATACGACCGGACTGAGGCCCAGTTCGGTTGCCAGCTTGTCTCTTTTATGTAACTCTTCTTCTGTTGGGGTTTGAAAGTTCCATTTTGTAATCATTATATATTGTTTTTTTCTTTTTTATCGTCCCAGATATATTGGATATAGAAGCTGATAGCAACAAAATCTCCAATATATTTCAATCCGTAAAGTTAGACAATATAAATGGATATTTCTGTTCAGGCGCATACATTTTTATTAAAATACATTTTCTCTACTTTTTATAATAAAGTCCGCGAATGATTTGTACATTTGTGACATTATTTAAAAAACAATGACAGACGATATTCAAAAAGCCTGTGAAATCATGCAGGCAGGAGGGATAATACTCTATCCCACAGATACTATTTGGGGGATTGGTTGTGATGCAACCAACGAGAAAGCCGTGCAAAGAGTGTACGAGCTGAAGAGAAGAATTGACAATAAGGCTATGTTGGTCCTGACTGACAGTACGGCGAAACTGAGCATGTACGTGTCGGAAATTCCCGATATAGCCTGGGACCTGATCGAGGTAGCCGACAAACCGTTGACGGTTATTTATCCGCATGCGAAGAATATTGCCGGTAACCTGTTGGGCGAAGACGGCAGCGTCGGGATCCGGATCACGAACGAAGAGTTCTCACGTAAGCTGTGCGAACGTTTCCGGAGGCCGTTGGTTTCCACATCTGCAAATGTAAGCGGAGAACCTTCTCCGACTAATTTTAGTGAAGTGTCGGATGTGATTAAGAACGGTGTCGATTATATAGTGAAGTATCGCCAGGATGATATGAGTAAGGCAAAACCTTCCAATATCATTAAATTAGGAGATGGTGGCGTTATTCAGGTAATCAGATAAAAATGAAGAAGAGCAAGCAGGCAGGGAAATATATATTATCGGATTATCTATCGGCTTCCGTTGCATGGTTGTTGTTCAATATCCTTCGTTACGAGGTGTTTGCCATCGACGAAGGGGCAAGCAGTCTGCTCGACTATCTGCAATATCCGGGTGTGCTTACCGGTCAGGCAATCATCCCTTTTTTCTGGCTGGTTCTTTATTATTTCTCCGGGTATTATAATAAACCGTTTGGAAAATCCCGTCTGACCGAATTGTTTTCGACGTTTATCACGGTGTTGATCGGTACGCTTGTCGTATTCTTTGCCCTGATGCTCGACGATATACCCCATTCGTTCAAGATATATTACAAGCTGTTTTTCGGCCTGTTCGGCTTACAGTTTATCGTGACTTATATCCCGCGCCTGCTGATCACGCAGGACGGTGTCCGTAAGATCAAGAGCCGGAAATGGGCGATGAACGTACTTGTGGTCGGCGCCGGAGGTAAGGCTGTCCGTATCGCCCGTGACCTGTACCGCCTGGGATATAATATTTACGGTTTCGTATCGGAGAACGGGAATATCCCTGTCAAGGCCGACCGTGCCCATGTCTTAGGGACGGTGGAGGATATCCCGGCCCTGATGGATACAGGGAATGTCGACGAGTTCGTCCTGGCTGTCGAGTCGAAAAGCAATAAGGAGCTGTTGGGCATCCTTTATTCGCTCTACCGTTATAAACGTCCGATAAAGGTGTTGGCAGACCGCTTCAATATGTTGTCCAAGATCCAGATCCGGACCATTCGGGGAATTCCCCTGGTCGATGTGACGGACAATAATTTCTCGCCTGCCGCACAGAATATTAAGCTTTTTCTGGATAAAGTTTGTTCTGTTGCCGCATTGGTACTCCTTTCCCCGTTATTCGCCTATATCGCTTGGCGGGTGAAGAAAGACTCTCCGGGTCCCATCTTCTTCCGTCAGGAACGGATCGGCTATCTCGGCGAGCCGTTTATGATGTATAAGTTCCGGACCATGTATGTGAATGCAGAGGAAAACGGACCGTTGCTCGCCTCGGAAGACGATTGCCGCATTACGCCGTTCGGGCGGATCATGCGGAAGTATCGGTTGGATGAGCTGCCCCAGTTCTGGAATGTGCTGAAAGGGGATATGTCGCTCGTCGGGCCCCGTCCCGAACGAAAATATTTTATTGACGAAATTGTGAAGAAGGCTCCTTATTATTACCTGCTGCACAACGTCCGTCCGGGTATCACCTCGTTAGGGATGGTGAAGTATGGCTATGCCGAGAATGTGGATAAAATGATAGAGCGTATGGAATACGATATATTATATTACGAAAATATGTCACTGACACTGGATCTGACAATTCTGATCTATACAGTTAAAACAGTAATTACAGGTAAAGGTATTTAAGATGGTAAACGAAGGATTATTCTATCGGTTCCTGCTATGGCGGGACAAGCATATAAAAGAGAAAAATTTTATCTTGATCGTCAGTCTTTTGGTCGGGATTTGCACGGCAGCTGCTGCTATTATCCTGAAATGGATCATTCATCATATCCAACATATGTTGACCGGAAACTTTAACCAGGACGGGGCTAACTACCTCTACCTGCTCTATCCGGTGATTGGTATCCTGCTTGCCGGTTTGTTCGTCAAGTATATCGTGCGGGACGACATCAGCCACGGGGTGACGAAAATCCTGTATGCCATTTCCCAGCGTAAGAGCCGTATCAAACCCCATAACACCTGGACCTCTATTGTGGCCAGTTCCGTCACCATCGGTTTTGGTGGATCGGTCGGGGCGGAGGCGCCTATCGTGCTGACGGGAGCGGCGATCGGTTCCAATCTGGGACGCCTGTTCAGGATGGAGCAAAAGACGTTGATGCTGCTTGTCGGCTGTGGGGCGGCAGGCGCCATTTCCGGTATCTTTAAGGCTCCGATAACCGGAGTGGTCTTCGTGGTGGAAGTGCTGTTGCTCGACCTGACGATGACGTCGGTATTGCCTCTGCTTATCACTTCAGTGACAGCTGCGACTGTCTCCTATATCTTTACAGGGACGGAAGCGATGTTCCCCTTCTCGCAGACCGAAGTGTTTGTGATCGAACGCATACCCTACGTCCTTCTGCTCGGCGTGTTCTGTGGCCTGGTATCCCTCTATTTTACGAAGGTGATGAACAGGGTGGAGGGAATGTACCGGAAACTCGGTAAGTATTGGAAGAAATTTCTCGTCGGAGGCATCATGCTGAGCGTATTGATTTTCGTATTCCCCCCGCTTTACGGTGAAGGTTACGATACGATCTCGTCCCTGCTCAACGGCCAGTTCTCCCATATCATGGACAAGAGTATGTTCTACGGTCTGAACGATACTTACTGGGGCTTGCAACTCTTCCTGACGCTGATCCTGCTCTTCAAAGTCTTTGCTTCGAGTGCGACGAACGCCGGAGGCGGATGCGGTGGTATTTTTGCTCCCAGCTTGTATTTGGGTTGTATTGCCGGTTTTGTGTTTGCCCATGCGTCCAACTTTTTCCCCTTTACGATGTACCTCTCGGAGAAGAATTTCGCCCTCTTGGGGATGGCAGGCATCATGTCCGGTGTCATGCATGCACCGCTGACGGGTGTCTTCCTTATTGCCGAGCTGACAGGCGGCTACGAGCTTTTCCTTCCGCTGATGATTGTCTCGGTCAGCTCCTATATCACGATCAAGATGTTCCTGCCCCACAGCATCTACTCGATGCGTCTGGCCCAGAAAGGCGAGTTGCTGACCCACCATAAGGACCGTGCCGTCCTGACACTCCTCAATACAGACAGTGTGATCGAACGCGATTTCCTCACCGTCTCTCCCGAAATGTCGTTAGGCGATATGGTGAAGGTGATAGCCAAGAGCGGACGAAACACCTTCCCGGTCATTGACGAGCGGGGAATCCTGTTGGGGCTCGTCCTGCTGGACAATATCCGGAATATTATGTTCCGTCCGGAGTTATATAACCGGTTCCATGTCTCCAAGTTCATGGTGTCGGCTCCCGCCAAGATACAGGTTGGGACGCCAATGGAGCAGATTATGCGTATCTTTGACGATACGAAAGCCTGGAACCTCCCTGTAGTGGACGAGGAAGGACGATACATAGGCTTTATGTCCAAGTCGAAAATATTTAACTCATACCGCGAAGTGCTGGTAGAAAACTTTTCAGGAGATTAAGAAAATGAAGAAAGAAGATTTGCGAATCGTATATATGGGCACTCCCGACTTTGCCGTGGAGAGCCTGCGTGCCTTGGTTGAAGGCGGATATAATGTAGTAGGCGTGATCACGATGCCGGACAAACCCGTAGGCCGTCATGGTAGTGTCTTGCAGGCAAGCCCCGTCAAGCAATATGCCGTCTCGAAAGGTCTGCCTGTGCTCCAGCCGGTGAAGCTCAAAGACGAAGCTTTCCTCTCCGAACTCCGTGCGTTGGAGGCTGACTTGCAGATTGTCGTGGCCTTCCGTATGCTGCCGGAGGTGGTCTGGAACATGCCGCGTCTGGGGACGTTTAACCTCCATGCCTCTCTCTTGCCTCAGTACCGGGGAGCAGCCCCGATCAACTGGGCGGTCATCAACGGAGATACGGAAACCGGCGTGACGACCTTCTTCCTGACACATGAGATCGACACCGGCAAGATCATCCGCCAGAAACACCTCCCTATAGCCGATACGGACGATGTCGGCACTGTGCACGACTCTCTGATGACGATGGGTGCCGGCCTGGTGTTGGAGACAGTCGACCTGCTGTTGGAAGGCAAGACAGACGCCATACCCCAGGAAGAGTTCTATCAAGACTCAGTCGAACTCCGTCCCGCCCCGAAGATATTTAAAGAAACCTGCCGTATCGACTGGCACCAGCCCTTGAAAAAGATATACGATTTCATCCGTGGCTTGTCACCTTATCCCGCCGCCTGGACGGAGATCATCTCTCCCGAAGGCGTCCCGACCGTTTTGAAGGTCTACCAGGCGGAAAAACATCCCGCCACCCATAACCTTCCCGTCGGCACCATCTGCACAGACAAGAAAAGCTATGTCGACATCGCCGTAGAAGGCGGCTACCTCCGTCTGCTCTCCCTCCAGCTCGCCGGAAAGAAACGCCTGTCTATTACGGAGTTTTTGAATGGGTTTAAGCAGATTGGGGAATATACGGTAAAATAGATTACTGTTTTTATTCTTCTTTGATTTTGCGCAGTATTATTCTCTCCTTATATTAATAATGTATATATATCTACAAGAGTTTTTGTTTCTGGTTATTCTTTAACTGGGAACAAAAATTCTTTGTGCTTTACTCTCTTACCTGGATTTTCTTTACACACCCCTGAAAATAGACTTTTTGAGATTATCATTTAGTTTTCAATATGAAAAGAATGGTAACAAAAAGAAAGTTTATACGTGGTTTTGTGGAAATAAATAACTCTACTCCGCTATTGGATGGTTAAAAATGAACATTTAAAAAATGACTAAAAAAAACGTTCCTTTTTTTTAGTCATTGCAAAAGTAGATATTTAATTTAGAACAACCAAAATAAAATAATAATATATTACTTGTAGATCAACGAATAAAGAAATATAAGGTCTAACGCAATTTTTTTGGATATATCAACTAAAAAATGACTAAAAAAAAGGAACGTTTTTTTTAGTCATTTTAGTTAGTACACCCTTTGTGACTGACGAACTTTGTCATGTTCACTTAATACTTAATAGATATGTCTTATTTGCTGATACTGTTGTGTTTATCTGTTTCGATAGCACTATCCTTTATCATAATTCCTCGCATTTTGGTGATATCCTACCGAAAGAAATTATTCGACATCCCGGACGAAAGAAAGGTCCATAATCAGGCAATTCCCCGTTTAGGCGGTTTTTCCTTCCTTCCGACGATTTTGTTTTCCCTCTTCTTTTCTATTGGTATTAGGTACTTGGTTGGTTTACAATTACCTGTGAAATCATTGGGCTTTATAGTGCCTGAATTCTTTTTTCTTATATGTGGGCTAATTCTATTATATTTAGCAGGAATAAAAGATGATTTAATAGGGCTTCGCTACCGGTCTAAATTTGTGATACAGATCGTAGCTGTCAGTATGTTACCTCTATCCGGCTTGTGGATTAACAATTTGTACGGCTTGTTGGGTATCCACGAGTTATCACCCTGGCTCGGTATCCCGTTTACCATTCTGGCTACAGTCTTTATTATTAATGCGATTAATCTGATCGACGGTCTGGACGGCCTGGCTTCCGGTATAAGTGGAATCTCCCTGATAATAATGGGCAGCCTTTTCTTTTATCACGATATGTTGATTTATGCCATGTTGGTCTTTACCGTGTTAGGAACTCTGATTCCTTTCTTTTATTATAATGTATTCGGACGGGCCGAACACTGTAGAAAGATCTTTATGGGAGATACCGGCAGTCTGACCTTAGGCTATCTGTTGGCCTTTTTGATCATCCGCTATTCTTCCTGTCATCCGGAACTGATGCCCTGCTCCGGGAAAACTTTTACGGTTGCTTTTACAACATTGCTGATCCCCATATTTGATGTGTTCCGGGTGATGCTGCTGCGTACCCGCCTGCATAAACCTCTTTTTATAGCAGATAAGAATCACATTCATCATAAACTGTTGTCGATCGATTTCTCTCCCCGCCGCTCGATGTTGACTATTCTTTTTATGTCTGGCGCTTTTTGTGTCTTAAATATGACGTTGGTCTCCTATATCAATTGTAATGTATTGCTCCTGGTCGATATCGTTCTCTATACCGGTATAAACCTATGGATCGATAAGGTACGGGATGCCCATCCGTCATCAGTGTTGAGTTTAAATAAAAAAATATGAATATAGCGATTGTAGGAACCGGCTATGTCGGTTTGGTGACAGGTACATGCTTCTCTGAAATGGGAGTCGATGTCACTTGCGTAGATATTAATGAAGCTAAAATAAAAGCTTTACAAGCAGGCGTTATGCCGATTTATGAGCCCGGTTTGGAAAGCCTGGTGCAAAAGAATGTACAGGCCGGCCGTTTGCATTTTACAACAGACTTGGTTTCTTGCCTGGATAAGGTTTCGGTTGTCTTTAGTGCCGTCGGGACTCCTCCGGACGAAGATGGCAGTGCCGATTTGAAATATGTATTGGAAGTAGCCCGTACGGTAGGACGCCATATGAACCGGTATATCGTGTTGGTCACCAAAAGCACGGTTCCGGTAGGAACTGCCGGAAAAGTCAAAGCCGCTATCTGCGAAGAATTGGATAAACGGGGCGTGCAAATCCCTTTCGATGTCGCTTCCAATCCTGAATTTCTGAAAGAAGGAGCTGCCGTCAAAGACTTTCTGGCTCCGGATCGTGTCGTGGTCGGTGTGGAGAGTGAAGAAGCCCGTAAGCTTCTGGAACGTCTCTACCGTCCTTTCCTGCTGAATGGCTATCCCATTATATTTATGGATATCCGGTCTGCCGAGATGACAAAATATGCCGCTAATGCCATGCTTGCCACCCGTATCAGTTTCATGAATGATATTGCCAACCTCTGTGAGATCGTCGGTGCCGACGTTGAGTCTGTCCGTAAGGGGATGGGATCGGACAGTCGTATCGGTAACCGTTTCCTGTATGCCGGTTGCGGCTATGGAGGCAGTTGTTTCCCGAAAGATGTGAAAGCGCTTATCCACACCGGAAAAGAGAACGGCTACAATATGCGCGTGATAGAAGCGGTAGAGGAAGTGAATGAAAATCAGAAAAGCATAGTCTTCGATAAGATAAATAAACTGTTCGGTGGAGAACTGAAAGGTAAGATCATCACCTTGTGGGGCCTTTCCTTCAAACCCGAAACCGACGATATGCGTGAAGCTCCGGCCCTGGTCATTATCGACAAACTATTGAAAGCCGGTGCAATCGTCAAAGTCTACGATCCTGTGGCGATGGACGAATGTAAGCGTCGGATCGGTTCGGTAGTCGAATATTGCAAGGATATGTACGAGGCTGTGATCGATGCAGACGCCCTGTTGCTGATCACCGAATGGAAACAATTCCGCCTGCCCAGTTGGAAATGTATCAAACGCCTGATGCGTGGAAATGTGATTGTCGACGGTCGTAACATATATGATGCGAAAGAGTTGGAAGAAGAATATTTTGTTTACTCACGAATAGGGAAAAAATGAAACGGATTTTAGTAACGGGAGGCGCCGGCTTTATCGGTTCCCATCTCTGTGCGCGTCTTGTCAGAGAAGGCAATGATGTGATTTGTCTGGATAACTATTTTACCGGTAGCAAGGATAATATCCGGCAGCTGCTGGACTGTCATAACTTCGAGCTGGTCCGTCACGACGTGACCACTCCCTATTATGCCGAGGTCGACGAAGTCTACAACCTGGCCTGTCCCGCGTCCCCTCCCCATTACCAATATAACCCCATCAAGACGATGAAGACATCCATCTACGGAGCGATGAACATGTTAGGGTTGGCGAAACGTACGAATGCGAAGATCCTCCAAGCATCCACCAGTGAAGTCTATGGCGACCCCGCTGTCCATCCGCAGGTAGAGAGCTATTGGGGACATGTCAATCCGATCGGTATTCGTAGCTGCTACGACGAAGGCAAACGCTCTGCCGAGACGCTCTTCATGGACTACCACCGTCAGAATGGCGTACGGATTAAAATCATCCGCATCTTCAACACCTACGGTCCGAATATGAACCCGAACGACGGCCGTGTCGTCTCCAACTTCATCATGCAGGCCTTACGAGGCGAAGATCTTACGATTTACGGCGACGGCCTTCAAACCCGTAGCTTCCAATATGTGGATGACCTGGTTGAAGGCATGGTCCGTATGATGGCTACAGTCGACGACTTCATCGGCCCGGTCAATATCGGTAACCCCGGCGAGTTCACAATGCTGGAACTGGCTGAAAAGATAATCGAGCTCACCGGTTCCAATTCCAAAATCGTACATTGCCCGTTACCGGGCGATGATCCGAAACAGCGTAAACCGGATATTTCTTTGGCAAAAGAAATGCTTAATGGTTGGGAACCGAAGGTGAAGCTGGAAGAGGGGTTGAAGATGACGATTGAGTATTTTAAGGACTTAGAATAATAATGTCTCAGACAATAAAGGTCAGTCGACAAGATATTATTTGGGGCTATTTTGCTCAGTTCTTTTCTATTGCATCCGGGATTATTATATTGCCAATGGTATTAAGAATGCTTTCTGCTGAAGAGGTCGGTATGAACTATTTGATGCTTTCGGTGGGACAGTTGGTTACTTTGGTTGACTTTGGTTTTTCTCCCCAATTCGGACGGAATGTAACGTATGTCTATAGTGGTGCACAACGATTGTTGAAGAATGGAATAGAAACACTGGACAGTTTTGTAAAGGTTGAAATAAATTATTCTCTTTTAGCCGCACTGATCCAGACAGCCCGTTGGATATACCGTTTGATGGGAGGTGTTGTCTTATTACTTATGCTAACAGCCGGCACTGGATATGTTTATCAAGTGACAGCCGGTTTCAGTAATCTCCCGAACAGTCTTCTTATTTGGTTGATCTATTCAGCAGGTGTGTTCTTTCAAATTTATTACTCCTACTATAGCGCATTATTGACTGGTTCAGGTAAAATCAAAGAAAGTAAGAAGGCGATGGTCTATTCCAATGTCTTGAAGATTGTGCTTACTTATGTTTTGTTATATGCCGGATATGGTTTGTTAGGGGTGGTGATAGCTAATTTTATTTATCCATTCTTGACCCGATACTTGTCATATCGCTACTATTTTACAGCAGGACTAAGACAAACTTTATCGTCTTATAAAGTATCAGTCACAGAAAAGATAGCGTTATTTAAGACCCTGTGGCATAACTCGAAAAAACTTGGGATAACCACATTATCCGGGTATTTAACCTATGGTGCATCTACTTTACTGGCCGGTATTTACCTGTCCTTGGAAGAAGTTGCTTCGTATGGCTTGATGATACAGTTGATCGGTTTGATCGGGGGAATTTCCGGTATCATGTTCACGATCTATCAACCTCGCTTTGCTTCCCTTCGTGTATCGGATAACAAAACACTGTTTAGAAAAGAAGTCGCTTATACAATGACTATATTCTATTCCTTTTTTGTGGTAGGAACGATATTACTCATAACAGTTGCTCCCTATGCTATTCGGTTTATAGGTTCAAATACGACTTTACCAAGTGCCTTTATTCTGTTAGCCTGTGCCGGCTTCAGGTTGCTGGATCATAATTTTTGGAATTTATGTCAGACTGTGATAGCAGGAAACGATTTTCCCTTCCTTAAAAGTTGCTTATTTACGGGATTAGGAATAACTGCCGGATGCTATATCTCTTTGTCATGGCTTCATTTGGGCCTATGGGGTATTGTTTTGTCTACCGGATTAGCACAGTCGGCTTATAATAACTGGTACTGGCCTCGTGTTATATTAAAACAAATGAATATAGGAAGCCTTTCTTTTTTGAAAGAAGGCTATCGCGAAGCATTGCTTCGTCTTCATATATAAAGAATAAATCCAATCATGTATAAAGTAACTTTATCAATGCCCATTTACAATGTGGCGCCTTATGTGGAACGCGCTTTGCTTTCTGCTCTGAATCAAACTTTTGATAGTATCGAATTTCTGATTGTGGATGATCGGGGTACGGATGATAGCATGGATATTGTCCGTAAAATCGTAGCCGAGCATCCACGAGGAAAAGAAGTACGGATCATTGAGCATCCTCATAATATAGGAACGGGGGCAACTAAAAATACAGCTATAGATAATGCAAAAGGAGAGTATTTGTTCTTTATGGATAGTGATGATGAAATAACGCCAGATTGTATAGAGGTGTTGTATAAGGCGATGATGAAGGAACCAGTGGATTTTGTGGCTGGATCCTATGATAAGGTCGATTTAGACGGGAAACTGATAAAAGGAGGATGTTACTATAAGGATATATTACTTAAAGGTAAATATGTAATTCCGGAGAGTGTGTATAGTAGAAAGATAATGATATCAGGGATTACATGGAATAAACTTTATTCAATTGCTTTTTTGAAAAAAAACAATATACGTTGTTTCCCACATCATATTAATGAAGATGGTATATTTACTCCATTCGTTTTTTATTATGCAAGTTCTTGTTCTTTATTGTCTAATATAACATTAACATATTATCAACGAGAAAATTCAACAGAATATAATCGATTTCGGAATTTTTCTCTAAGGAATGCCAAAGAATATACGGAAATGGTTGACGCTTGGAAAGAAATATTGTCTTTCTATGTGAATACTTCCATATATGGAAAATATCTTGCATTTATGGTAGAATCAATTAGTCGTACTTATTTATTGTTATATCAGTCTAATAGTATCTCTAAAGATGAAAAAACAAGCTATTATAAAAACTGGACTAAGTTTGATATTAGTCTATGGAAAATGTTTCAAACGATACCATTTAATTTAAAAGGATATATTTATATTTTAATCATGAAGTTTCCTGTATTTGTAAGAACTTTTTTGATCTATAGAAGTGTATTGTTTAAAAATAGATAGAATAAATTTGAAAAAATATATTGTTCGTATAGCTTTGTTTATTGCTTTTTTTGCTCCTAATGTAAATATGTATGCTTTTGCGCTACAAGGAGTGATGCCATTTGTGTTATATTGGTGTCAAAATCGACATCCATTAAAACTGAAAAAATGGTCAGTTGCAGTAATAACTACTATATTTGTTAGTTTTATTGTTTATTGTTTTTCGTTTGGAAACATGCTTGACTTTAAATCAGTTGCTATGTCTATGCAATTAATCAGTCTTTTTCTGTTGTTCCCATTTTGTAAATATGATGATACGATAAATAATAATTTTATCTATTTATGTACGTTTTTATTAGTGGGGTCACAAATGGCATTGGTTTTTGATATTGGTTTTGTTAAAGATTTTATTGATACGTATTATCCATTAGATACAGACAATGCAGCATATGTAATAAGTAATGTTTCAAAGGCAGACAATTTATTATTGGCTGCTAATAGTAGGTATTATGGGATTTTTAGAAATCCGAATGCTTATTCTTCTATGGTGATTTTCCTGTTTGCTATCTATCTAATACAAAATCAAAGTGCTAAAATATTGCATAAGTTGCTATTTTATATATTAATAGGCCTGTCTGTCTTTTTAACAGGAAGTCGAACCGGAATGGTCGTTTATTTTTCACTCTTGCTATTTGATATTAGTTATGATAAACAAAGAGCAGGTATATATATGAAGGATATAATAAAAGTAATACTGCTATTATTGATTTTAGGAGGTTTCTATTTTTATGTTATGGAAAGTGTTGGTGAAGTGCGTAGTTTGAGTATAGATATAGATGATGAGAGTTTAGGAGGACGATTGGCTGGATTCGATTTTTTGTGGATGACAGATGTTTCTGTGATACATTATCTGTTTGGACATTTTTCAATGAATATTATTGAATCTTATTATCATTATTGGGGTATGGATGGTGATTTAGGAAATTTGTTGTTTTTATATGGAGGTATGATGGTAGTTTCATTGTCGTATTTCTATTACTGGATGTTAAAAAAACGAACATTTTCCTATTACATATTATTGATATTTCTATTGTTTTCTATTTCTGGAATTATTTTCACAGGAGTTAAAACTGCTTATTTGTATATGCTTCTTGTTTCATATTATAATGAAATAAACGTGATTAAAAAATGAATATAATGAATGTGATTCTGTTTTTGTTTAGTTATTGTAAATTTATTCCTTATCAGTTTTTATTTAAACTATCATCTGTTTGCAAAGGAAGGAATATTTTTAAGTCTAAAAAATTGAAGTTTTCAAAACTACATGTATTATTGAATATAGGTGATTTTATTCAATATTGGATATATATGGATGGTGCGTATGAAGTTTCTTTTGTTAGATACTTTTTTGATAAATATAAAAAATCAAAGGGGGTATTTATTGATGTTGGGGCTAATTTAGGAACTTATTCTCTTAATTTAGTACCTTGCTTTGAGAAAATCTATGCAATAGAAGCAAGTTCTTCTAATGCTTCTTTTATCAAAACGGTGTTATTTCAAAATCAAGTTAAGAATGTGGAAGTTTATCAAAAAGCTATTTTGGATGAAGATAATAAGATATTAACTCTTACTTTATCTGATTTTACTTGCGGTTGTAATTCTTTGTATGATAAACCTACCGGAAAAGAAGAGCAAGTTCAAACTATTACATTAGATACTATATGGAAACAGAATAATAGGCTAAATGTACGTTTTTTAAAAATTGATATAGAAGGTGCTGAATGGGGATGTGTACAAGGAGGAAAGGAGATGATTTCTTGTTGCCATCCTGATGTTTGGTGTGAATTTAATAGTGAAAGTGCTCATCAAGCAGGATATTCTTTAGTGGATTTATATAATTATTTTATAGATAGAGGATATAAAGCATATACTCTTAAACCTATTACTCGTTTCTGGAGAGGATGTGGATGTTCTATGAAACCGTTTGATTTTGAAAAAATATCAACAGACAATTTTTTTGGAAATATCTTATTTATTTATTCATGAATATAACTTACTTCCATCGTAATCCTTCTTCCGGCTATAGCATTGGTAAAGTTTCTCAAACTTATATTGCAGAAATCGAAAAAAAGGAGCATATTGAAAATTTTTATATGCCTTGTGCTAAAGCAGATATTCTTTCTATATTGAAAAATATTAGATTTGCTTTTGTGCATCGAAATAGAAAAGGTATTAACCATATTACAGGGGATGTGTATTATTTAGCGTTTGTCTTACCTCGTAAAAAGACTGTTATTACTTTGCATGATATAGGTTATTTGGAATATTCTAAAGGAATGAAGCATTTTCTGTATAAAATATTTTGGTTCTATCTTCCTTTTTGGAGGTCTGCTAAAGTCATTTGTATTTCAGAAGAGACTAAGCAGAAAGTTATAAAGTATAAATTATGTTCTCCTCATAAGCTGACTGTCATACCAAATGCCATAGATGCTTCGTTCAAATCGGTTGAAAATACTTTTAATACTATTTGCCCTCGGATTTTGTGTATTGGTACAGGAGAAAATAAGAATTTGTATCGAACAATAGAAGCATTACATGGGATACCCTGCCATTTGAGAATAGTAGGAATTATCAGTACCGCTTTACAAGAGCATTTGCAATTTTATCAGATTAATTATTCAAACGTGTATCATCTTTCTGATGCGGAGATCATAAATGAATATGTACAAAGTGATATTGTAAGTTTTGTTTCCTGGTATGAAGGTTTTGGGATGCCTATAATTGAAGCTCAGGCGATAGGACGTCCTGTTTTAACTTCTAATATCTCTCCAATGAAAGAGATTGCAGCAAATGGGGCTGTCCTTGTTGATCCTTATGATGTATCTGCTATCCAGAAAGGTTTTATCTCTATTATTGAGAATGGAGAACTAAGGGATAAAATCGTAAAAGAAGGCTTGTATAATGTTGAGAAATATACTCCTTCTTACGTGGCAAATGCATATTTACAAATTTATCATACATTATAATGAAAACAATCTTAATCCTATATTCGGAATTGATGCCTTATAACATCGTTGTTATAAAAGAACTTTTACGAATGGATTGTACAGCCCACATTGTTAGATGGACAAAATGTAAGACTCCTTATATACCACCTGAATTGCCGAATGTAGTTTATTATGATCGTAATTCATTTTCCGATCCTTCTTCTCTACTAAATCAAGTTCGAAATATTAAACCTGATCTGATTTGGGTTTCTGGTTGGATTGATAAACTGTATTGTAAAGTAGTCGGCTCTTATCGTAAGGAATGTAATATACCGATTGTTGCTGGTTGCGATACTCAATGGCAGGGAGGAAAACAATGGCTGAATGTTCTGTTTTCTCCGCTTAGACATAAACGTTGGTTTAGTCATATTCAAATAGCGGGAATATGGCAATATGAATATGCTCGAAGGTTGGGTTTTAAACGATCTCAAATTATTGAGCCTTTCTACTCTGCTGATACGAATATATTCCAGAAAGTATCTATTTCATCAAAGGAAATAAGTTATCCTCGTAGGCTTCTGTTTATTGGCCGTTTTGCTAAAGTGAAAGGTTTATCTTTTTTATTAAATGCATGGAAATCTATTCCTGATAGGAAAGATTGGGTATTGACTTTGATCGGGAATGGTCCGTTGCGTGATACATTGGATGGTTTCCCTGATGTGGAAATCAAAGATTTTATGTCACAAGAAGAACTGGCTGTTGAAATGCAAAACTCCGGAGCTTTTATTCTTCCTTCTGTCTTTGAACCTTGGGCTTTGGTTTTGCATGAGGCTGCTGCAGGCGGATTGCCTATTCTTTCTTCCAATTGTTGTGGGGCAGTTCCTTATTTTGTTTTGGAAAACTATAACGGTCATTTGTTTACTCCGGGAGATGTATCTTCTATTCGTAAGGCTCTTCAATCGTTGATCAATTCTTCCGATGAAGAATTGATACGTATGTCGTATAAAAGTCGTGAATTGTCCAGGCGGATTAATCCGGAGATTGTGGCTCAAACTTTATTAAGCATTATATAATTATGAAAATAGTCTTTATTCTTCCATATTTTGGAAAATTCCCAAATTATTTTCCTCTATGGCTGAAGTCATGTCAATATAATCCTGAAATTGATTGGATTATTTTTACGGATGATCGATCAAGCTATGATTATCCTCCTAATGTTAAAGTGAATTATATGAACTTTGAAGAGTTGCAGGAATATATACAATCTTGTTATGATTATCCTATTCAACTGAATAAACCTTATGATATATGTGCTTTTAGGGTCGCTTATGGCGAGCTGTTTAGTGAATATATTAAACAATATGATTTTTGGGGGTATTGTGATAATGATTTGATCTGGGGCAATTTTAATTCTATGATAGAAGAATATGTATATAAAGAATACGATAAAATATCTTGGAGAGGACACATGACATTATTTAGAAATAATCAAGATATTAATGCTATTTATAAAATGAACTTATCAGGGATACCTTCTTATAAAGAAAATATTACTTCTGAATTAGGATATTATTTTATAGATGAAGTTGGAATAAACTATTATTTTAAAACTGTTGGAATTCCTATATATGAGAATGTACCCTTTGCTGATTTAAAGATACGAAGTTATAACTTTAAGTTACTTCATTATAAAAGTGAAGATGATTATAAGAATGATTATCAGGTTTTTGTATGGGATTCAGGGAGTCTTTACCGTTATTATTTAGATAAAGAAAGACATATACAAAGAGAAGAGTTTTTATATATACATTTTTTGAAACGGCCTATGAAAGTGGATTTGAAAATCGATTATGATGGAAAGTTCCTGATCGTACCAAATCGTTTTTTGCCATATCAAGAAATAACGGTTGATTTATTATTGAAGTATGGAAGAAATAGAATATATTTTTCATATTGGCTCCCACGTCTTAAATTATCTTTTCTTATAAGAAAGATAAAATACAAGTATACGCATCGTTTTCGTAAAAGAATGAGTTATTCTCCAAACAGAAGCGTTTAATGTTTTGAATATGACGATTTAAATTATAAAATCTTTTCTGGGAAAAAATGAAGATATTACATTCAATCCCCTCTATGGGAGTTCTATCGGGCGGTCCTGCCTTAAGCACTTTATTATCTGTTAAAGGTGAGATTGCTGCTGGTCTGTCTTCTGTTATATTGACATACGATATTGATAAAGAAAAAGATCAATTGATAGATTCTTCAGCGTTTATCCATTTGGTTCCGCGTCCGAAAGAACAACGGTTTGGTTATTCTTCTCATTTTCGTAAGGCATTGGAAAAGGAACAGGCGGATGTTTATCATATCCAGGGCATCTGGCAATATCCGTCTGTTTGTACAGCTTCATGGGCAAGAAAAGAACATAAACCTTATGTGATAACATTGAGAGGAATGTTATATCCTCAGTGTTTTGAAAAGTCTGCAATGATTAAGAAATTATCGTTGTGGCTATATCTGAAATCGGATTTGCAAAAGGCTGCTTGCTTGCACGCTACTTGTATGGAAGAGATGGAGCATTTGCGAAATATGGGGATTAAGTCTCCTGTAGCTGTTATTCCTAATCCGATTCAATCCTGTAATCAGCAAACAGGGGGACTTTCGCCGGATAAACAGAGAATAGGCTATTTAGGACGTATCCATCCCCGTAAACATGTGGAACGTATCTTTTATGCTGTAAATGCTTTACAGTGTAAAGATGTGGAGGTTTTGGTTATTGGAGATGGGGATGCCGGTTATATGCAATACCTACAACAAGAAGTAAAACGCTTACAACTAAATAACGTTGTTTTTACGGGTTTCTTAAGTGGTAAAGAGAAAGAGAAAGCATTAGAATCTCTTTCTTACTTGGTTGTTCCCAGTGATTTTGAAAACTTTGGTAATATTATTACTGAAGCATTAGTAAAAGGTGTCCCTGTCATCGCCTCTAAAGGTACCCCTTGGGAAGAGCTCAACACACATTCTTGTGGTTGGTGGGTGGATAATGATGTGGATACGTTAGCTACGACGATCCGGGAGGCATTGAATACTTCCGAAGAGGAAAGGCTGGCGATGGGAGAGCGGGGTAAACAGTTGATTAAAGATAATTATTCCGTAGAAATGGTTGCCGGTAAGATGAAGCGGTTGTATGAGTGGATTCTATATGGAGGTGAGAAACCTGAGTTTGTGTATTTGAAGTAGCTGAATCATGAAAAAGAAAATAGGGATTGCCATAGTGGCATTTGTTCTTGTTTTAGTAGGTGGGGAGATTTATCTCCGCAAAGCCTGGGGGCTTTGCGATACTGTATTAATACAGTCGGATCCGGATTTTGAATATATTGCCCAGCCTAATCAAAACCAGTATCGTTTCAAGAAACATGTCCGATATAATGAATATAGTCAGCGGAGTGAATCGGTTGATTCTTCTGCTTTTATTATATTGGGATTAGGAGATTCCGTGATCAATGGGGGAGTGCAGACAGAGCAGGATAGCATGGCTACTTCCCGGTTATGTGCTTCATTGTCGAAGCTGTTCGGAAAGAAAGTACAGGTACTGAATATCTCTGCCGGTAGTTGGGGACCGGATAATTGTGAGGCTTATTTGAAACGATATGGGACGTTTGGGGCTAAGGTTGCTTTTTTGCTTTGTAGTTCGCATGATGCACATGATAATATCAATTATCAGCCGGTTGTGGACGTGAACCCGAGTTTTCCGAGTCATCAGTATAAATTGGCTTATTGGGAATTGATACACCGTTATTTGTTGCCCCGGATTTTGAAACAGGAAGCTCCTTCCGAGATTAGTAAGGATGGGAAAGTCTTTAACCCCGGTTTTCAGGCGTTGGCTGACCGTTTTAAAAAGGAAGGTATTCCGTTCTTTATCTGGTTGCATCCTGATCGGGTAGAAGTGGAGAAAGGGACATACAATCAGGAAGGAGAGGAGATTATTTCTTTTTGTGAGCGGGATTCTATTCCCTTAATCAAAGGTTTAGAAGTGATGCGGTTGGCTGATTATAGGGATGGTATTCATGTGAACGAAATTGGACAAAAGGTTATTGCGTCTGAAATAACCCGATTTATACAATCCTCTATTAATCAATGAAAACAGATCTTTCTAAATACGACAATTCCTGGTATGATCCGGGAAGAGGATTTATCAAAAGAACGTTTTGGTTTATAGTCAATGCAATATTTTTTCAATGTCCTTTGAATCCCTTTTCTTCTTTAAAAGTCGCTTTGTTGAAATTGTTCGGAGCGAAGATAGGGAAAGGGGTTTGTATAAAGCCTTCCGTAAATATCAAATATCCTTGGCGTTTAAAAATAGGAAACAATGTTTGGGTTGGCGAATCTGTCTGGATTGATAATCTGGCGGATGTTATGATTGAAGATAATGTCTGTATTTCTCAAGGAGCGATGTTGCTTTGTGGTAATCACAACTATAAAAAAGAGACATTTGATTTGATGATTGGGGAGATTATAGTGAAAGAGGGCGCATGGATTGGGGCGCGTGCTGTAGTTTGTCCTGGTGTCATTGTAAATGCCGGGGCTGTGTTAACTGTATCTTCTGTCGCGACAAAGGATTTGGATGCGAATAGTATATATCAAGGCATTCCTGCTGTAAAAATAAGAATAATAAATAGAATATAACCCTTCTTTTCCCCATGCTTATCTCCCTCATCACCCCCGCCTATAACAGTGCGCGGACTATTTCTGATACGTTGCTTTCTGTGAATGGGCAGACGTATCGGGAGGTTGAACATATTATTGTGGACGGGCTGTCGACGGATGGGACGTTGGAGGTGGTGGAAAGGGTGGATGAGGGGAAGGGGGCGCTTTGTCCGGTGTGCCGGAAGGTGGTGTGCGGGAAGGATGAGGGGCTTTATGATGCGATGAATAAAGGGATCAGGATGGCGGCCGGGGAGGTGGTCGGGATCTTGAATTCGGATGATTTCTTTACTGCGCCGGATGTGCTGGAGAAGGTGGCGGAGGCGTTTGAGGAAGATGAGACGCTGGAGGCGGTGTATGGGGATATCCATTATGTCTATCCGGAGGACTTGACGAAATGTGTCAGGTATTATTCGTCGAGGGTCTTTCGTTGCTGGCTGATGCGGCTTGGCTTTATGCCCGCCCATCCTTCGTTTTATGTGCGGCGTTCGTGCTATGAGCGGTTAGGGTTGTATAAGACGGACTATAGGATATGTGCGGATTTTGAATTGCTGCTGCGGTATCTGTTTGTCCACCGGATACGTGTCCGTTATCTGCCGATGGATTTCGTGACGATGCGTATGGGAGGAGTCAGTACCTCCGGGCTGTCTGCCTGCCTGCAGATCATGAAAGAACATCTGCGGGCATTCCGTGAAAACAATATCTATACCAACCGCTTTATTCTGTCACTAAGATATGCGTATAAGGTGCTGGAGTTTGTGAAGAGGTAGAAATGAGAATCATAATCTCGAAAATAGTTCCTATATTTGTTCCGACACTTTAAATATTAAATAATTATGACTATGAAGAAAAAAAATGTAGAATATCAATACCCGGAAAAGAGCTCTTCTTCCGTTCAGGAACCTATTGTCTCATATAAAAGGGATATTTCATCAAGGGAAATACCTGAATATATATTGAATGATATACAAGTAAGTCGGGAAGAATATAAGAATGGATTGGCTATTCCGGTTTCGGACTTCATGAAAAAGTATAAAGATGGAGTATAATTTAGTCATTACTCCTAAAGCTCAGAAGTCTATTGATGATGTATGTGATAAGGTGTTAAATGCCTGGGGTATAAAATGCTATAACAATTTGATAGATGAATTGGAACGTTGTTTTAATATAATACAAGATTATCCATTCGCTTTCCAGGCAAATATTCGTTATCCGGAAATAAGACAGTGTGTTGTGACTCCGTTAAATATCCTGTACTATGAGATTGAAGAGCATGACATTATTATCCTGGCTTTTGAAGATACACGTATGGATCCGGATAAGGTTACTTTTTAGCAATAACAAGCCAAGGGGGCTTTGCCCCCTCGGGAAACTACAACCAATATTTCAGTAAATACCCCGTGCCACCCAGCAGCATCAGTGTGTATCCGGAGAGGCCGAGCCAGTCGGCTTCGAGGGCGGAGGTTTCGGGGTGGGCAGGAGTGAGAGGATTGCGCCTAAGGCTGTCAGGGCTATTTCCGCTTCCCCTTTCCAGAGGGAGAGGAGACTGAGGAGGCTGAGGCAGAGGATCAGGACAAAGGTTGTCACCGGTAACCGGTCTTTTCCGTCGCGGGAAGATGATTCGGGCGAGGGTGGTGAGGAAGTTGAGAATGGTTTCAAGATATTTCATTTTTTAATTGATTAATTGATTATTAATTTGATATGTGTAAAAAATCTTCCCAACCTGCCTACAGATCTTGACCAGTGCTTGGCGGTAGGCGGTGCGGTTGTCGCCGTTGACTTCGCTGATGTATTTGCTGCAGGAGATTATGCGGGCGAAGGTCGGCGGGTCGTTGCTGGCATCGGCGGCCGAGGGATAGGCGTGGCGGATCAGGCGGGCGTAGTCCATGAGGGAGTCTCCGGGTGTGTCGTAGACACGGAAGCGGAGGGAGTGGGGGCCCAAGCTGATACTTTCGCCTTTCCACCAGACGTTTTTCTTGCCGTAGGCGGTGATGCCGAAATAGTTGCGGTACAAGGTGGACAGGTCGCTCTGTCCCCAGCCGGATTCGATAGCTGCCTGTGCCAGGATGACTACCGGGTTGATCCGGAAAGCTTCCCCCGCCTTTCGGGCAAGGGGAAGGAGAAAAGATATAAAGTCTGCCTGTTTCATAATATTCCCGGGCGTTCTACGCCGCCGTTAGGGTTTTCGTCCGGATCTTCGAACGGTTCGAGTTTCATGAAAGACGGTTTGGAGATGATGGTTTGCAGAATGGCTCCGGGGGTGAAAACGATACGGCCCTTTTTGAACATCGACGGATCGAAATTTCTCAGGGTAGCCGAACCGCGGCTGCCGGCAAGCATGCGGAAGTTGCCGAATGCACCCATCTGGACGATGTTGCCGCTTTCGAGTTCGTTTTTCATGATGTTGATCAGGCCGTCGACGACGAGTTCGACTTCGCCCTTTTTGGCCGTGCAGTAGCCCGACACTAATTCGCACAATTTTTTGAAATCGGTTTTTTCTATCGAACGGACTTGACCGTAGAATAGTTTGGCATCGGCTGCGGCACCTTTGCTCATGTCCCTTTTCAGGACGATACGATACTTTAACGCCATAAGGATTGTTTTTAGAATAAATAAAAGACTTGTTGTAAATAATAGTACAAATATACGGATGGAGTGTAGGGGTATTTTGATGAAATTATACAATTGAATACGAACTATGATATGTTTTCGTATAATGCTATGTTTTATGTCGATAAAATTTCTTTTAATGGTATTTAGTCCTTATATTTATAGCGTTATTATTAACCATAAAATAGATGGACAAAATGAATGAAATTTTTAAAGTTAAGAGTTACGGATGGCAAGAATTAGCGATCCTCTACGCTCCCGGGATCACACCCCGGGCAGCCACGCAAAGGTTAACCTTATGGGTGAAGAATATTCCGGATTTAATCGAAAGCCTGAAGGGAAAAGGGTGGGTTAAGGGACAACGTCTGTTGACACCCGTACAAGTGAAATTAATCGTGGATTATCTGGGTGAACCATAGTTTCGGTAAGGGAAAACAATTATTTTCAGATTTAAATACAGTTGTTTTTGAAAACGGAAACAATTGTTTTTGGAACCGTAGACTATTGTCTTTGCGCTAAAAGGAAATTAAATTACAAACAAGAAACATGAATGTTGTTGACCTTTGATCTGATAAAAAAAGAGAGAGCCTATATTTTATATATATTATATATGGTAGGGAAAAACCGCTTTTAATTCAGGTTGCTACTCTGGGGTATGATTATCAAGGCATAGGAAAAACCGCTTTCTGTTCAAAAGAAAAAAAAGCTATGAATGACAATGATTTAGCTGAGAAGGATCTTAAGGCTGTCCAATATTTGGGGAAGGCATATATAAAAATTCCTTGGCCAATCCTTAATCGCATGCTGGATATGCGCCAGCGTGAACGCCGCATCGGGCTTGTACACCTGGCTCTGTTTGCTAACTGCAATTATGCAGACAGTACTTTTGTTGTAAACGGGAATATGAAATTTTCCGGCATCGGGGAGGTCGTTTCGACCTATGATAAGCTGGCAGAAAGTGTAGGCTTGAGTGTTACAGCGTTCAGACGTTGTGTGAAGTCGCTGAAAGATGCAGGGTTGATAGATGTCCGCCGGGCCGGGGAGGCTACCTGTTTTCGTGTTTTCGGATATGAAAAGTTTATGCGTAACATGGAGACGCGTTCGTTTGCCGGGTATCAGGAAAAGAATAACCGGTCGGCCGAGAAGCTGAAGGAGGAAGAATTACGGCGTTTTGGAGATCAGAAACCGCGTACGGACCTGTTAGATTGAAAGATGCCATGGAAGAAGAAATGAATATCGAGCGTGCGTTGCTGTGCGCCCTCTTCCTGGATGGGGAAGTGCTGACGGAGGTGATGGCGGTAGTTCGCCCGGAGATGTTCCGGGACGTGAACTTGGGGTTTATCTATGCTGCGTTTTTGTCCTTGTATGGGAGGGGAGAACAGCCGGATATGATGTTGGTGGAAACGGAAATGAAGAAAACGGATATGGACCGTTGTGCCCGGATGGGCGGATTGTCGTATTTGTCGGGCGATATGTCGAAGTATCGCCTGGACTTCAACGCCGTTTCGTATGCACGGGAAATAAAACGCCTTTTTATGCTGGACTGCCTGGACAAAATCTTTAAGAAACAAGAGCTGAAAGCCAACCAGTACGAGACGGATTATATGCAACTGATAGGCGAGACGGAGAACCTGCTGCTCGGTTTGCGGGAAGACTGCAATGAGGATGAACCGATGGTGCCGCTCTCCCGCTTGGCGGCCGAAACGATCGGTATCCAGCGGAACCGCATGGAACATAAGACCGACCCCCACCGCATCCGGAGCGGGGTCGATGAGTTCGACGGCATTACGGGCGGATTCTACATGGGTGAAATCGTGGTGCTCGGCGGTCTGACGAGTGACGGCAAGACCTCGTTGGCGATGTTTATGGCCATGTCTGCCGCGTTGTCCGGCCGGCATGTGCTCCATTTCAGCTACGAGATGACGGGGTTGCAGACGATGAACCGCATTTTTGCCGGTTATGCCGGTGTGGAGCCGGAGCTGCTGCGTATCGGGGGCTTGCAGACGCGAGACTTGGAGAAGATGGAAAAATATGCCGGGACATTGGAGGACTTGCCCTATCATTTCATCAATCCGGCCTCTTCGAGCCTCGAATCGTTGCGTGCACAGGCACAGTTGATGCACCGCAAAGGGCAGTGTGACTTGATCTTGGTGGATTACCTCCACCAGATGGTCGGACAGCCGGGCAAGGGAGAGACGATGGAAAGCCTGGTGAACAATTACATCCGCGGCTTGAAAAAGATTGCGACGGAGCTGAATTGTGCCATACTGGTCGTCTCGCAGTTGAACCGTGAAGTACACAAACGGGAAGAACATCTACCGGTTTTGAGCGATTTGCGCGATTCGGGTGCGATCGAACAGGTGGCCGACAACGTGGTCATCCTTCATCGTCCGGAGGAGTACGGGATTCCGAAAACCGCGGAAGGGCGGAGTACCCATCACCTGATCCGGATGTATGTCCTGAAGACAAGAAACGGCGCGCGCGGCGTGGCCGATGTGTATCGCAATAAATCGTTCACCTATTTCTGGAATCCCGACCGGAAATTAAACATGGAAAGTAGATGAATAATCCGATAGACATAGCGTCCCTACGCGGACGGATCGATATCGTGCAGGTGATCGGCCATTACCTGCATTTGCAGAAACAGGGGGCGGGCTACGTGGGGCTTTGCCCGTTCCATGAGGATAAACACCCCTCTTTGCAGGTCAACCCTGCAAAGGGGCTCTACCATTGTTTCAGTTGCGAGGCGGGAGGCGATGCGTTCACCTTCGTGCAAAAGCGCGAGGGATGCGGTTTCGGGGAAGCTGTCCGGATTTGTGCGGACCTCTGCCATACCGGTTATATTCCCCGGGAGCCGGAGGTTCGGCAACCGGAAACGAAGATAAAGGACCTGCATGACGAAGCGCCGACGGTCTCCGGCAACGAGCGTTTTTGGAAGACTTTGCTTCCCTATGACCCGGGGTGCGGGGAGTTGAGGGAGACGTATGAGCGGTTCGGGGTACGGATGGGGGCGGATACCGCTACTCCTGCTTTGTACCGGTTCACCGAGGGACGCCTTGTATTCCCGATACGGGACGGCGCCGGGCAGCTTGTCGCCTTTGCCGCACGCTATCTGGGTACGGACCCCGAAGTGCTGAAGCAACGCAAATACATGAACAGCAAAACCAGTTCGATTTATAAAAAAGATCACCTGCTTTATGCCTGGCATGAGGCGGAGGCGGCTATACGCGAAAGCGGGCAGGTTTTTATCACCGAGGGCTATAAGGATGCTTTGGCGATGCATGCCGCGGGTTTCGGCCGGACAGTCGCCCTGTGCGGGGTGAATCTTTCCGAAGTGCATCTGTCCTTGATACGCGGGGCGGCGGATACGGTTTTCCTGTTGTTGGATGCCGATCGGGCAGGGCGCGAGACGGCGGGTAAGTTGGTCCCCCTGCTCCGGAAATCCGGTTTGCAGGTCGTGAACCTGGTCCCGGAAGGGGGAAAAGACCCCGACGAGATGTTCCGCCGGATGGGACGCGAGGCGTTTGCCGCCTGGGTACGGAAGGCGATGATACCGCCTGCCCGGTCGAGGGTCGGGGAGCTTTTGTCGGCGGCTTGCCGGCGTTGGCCGGAGAGCGTAGCGGAGGGGTACGGCCCGGAAGAGATACCGGAGATGTCGTTACCGGAAGATAGGCAGTCGTTCACCGGCTGTTTCCCGGAGCTGGACAAGTTGTACGAGCAGCATACGGAACTGTCCCATACGGAACCGGTCCGGCAGGGCGAACTGATCCGTTACCTGCATCTCTGCTACCGGGAAATATGTCTGGAAACGGATGTCCGGAACGAATGCCGCCGTCTGGCCCGGACTGCCGACGAGGATGCCCGTGCCGCTTGCATCGATTCCTTGCAACGCTATCGCTTGGAGCTGCGTGATGCTTCGTTGGCGTTGCATAGGAGGGGGTGATGGAGAATTGAGAATTAAAAATTAAGAATTAAGAAATAATAATTGGGGCATTCATAATTAAATGATGATTTAAAACAAGAGAGATTTATGATGAAGATGTATTTGAAAGAGGCACTTTTGTGCCTGGTGGTATTGTTTACCGCCTGTACTTCTCCGAAGGAAGTCTTGTACCTGCAGGATGTGGAACCGTACAAGCAGCAGGAGATCGAACAAAAGTACAAGGTGATTATCCATAGTGACGACTTGTTGTCGATCATGGTGAATTGTAAGGAGCCGGAGTTGGCTTTGCCGTTTAATATGCCGATGGTGACTTATCAGTTGGGTACGACGGGAGGCGTCTTGAACGGGCAGCAGCGCGTGTTGGGCTATCTGGTGGATGCGAACGGGGATATCGATTTCCCGATCCTCGGAAAGATGCATGTCGAAGGGCTTACGCGTATGCAGCTGACCGACCAGATCAAGGAGAAACTGATTGAAGGCGACCTGATCAAGGACCCGATCGTCACGGTGCAGTTCCTGAACTATAAGATATCGGTGATGGGGGAAGTGGCGCGTCCGGGAAGTTTCAATATTTCGGGAGACCGCATCACGCTGTTGGAAGCGCTCAGTATGGCGGGCGACCTGACCATCTACGGTAAACGTGACCGGGTGGCGGTGATACGCGAGAAAGACGGAAAGCGGACGATCCTCTACCATGACCTCCGTTCGGCCGATCTCTTTAAATCGCCTTGCTATTACTTGCAGCAGAACGATATCGTGTATGTAGAGCCCAATAAGGCGAAAGCGGGGCAGAGCGGCATTAACCAGAATAATTCGGTCGGCGTATGGCTGTCCGGTATATCGGTCCTGGCGTCGGTAATCTCATTGATTGTAACACTCTCTAAATAACAAAAGAATTGCATGGAACCTAATCAGGAATTAGAAAACTTACAGCAGCAGGAAGAGAACGAGCTGAACCTGGGAGATATCATTCAGATCGTACGGGCCAACTGGTATTGGTTTGCTTTGTCGGTAGTGGTCTGTATGTCGGCCGCTTTTGTCTATTTGCAATGGGCCCCCAAACAGTACACACGTACCGCATCGGTCCTGATTAAAGACGACACGAAGGGATCGGGGGCAATGAGCGAGGCATCGGCTTTTTCGGACCTGGGAATGTTTAGCATGAAGAGCAGCGTGGATAACGAGGTACTTGTGTTCCAGTCGAGGCAACTGATGCAGAATGTCGTTAAACGCTTGAAGTTGGATATCAGCTATACGCAGAAAAGGGGATTGAGAACTACGGAACTATATACGCAAAGCCCGGTCCATCTGGAGTTCCCGGATGCGGAGCCGAACCAGCAGTTCCGGTTGGTGGCGACGGCGATAGACGAAGGCAAGGTGGCCTTGTCCGATTTTGAAGCGGATTCAGTGGATGTCTCGGATGCTGTGACGGTAGCGTTGAACGACACGGTGCAGACACCTGTCGGCCGCGTGGTGGTGACGCCTACCTTGTTCTACACGACAGCGTATTTCGGGACGCCGGTGCGGGTGACGAAAAGCGACCTCGACGAGACGGTCTTGCATTTCAACCGGATATTGCAGGTGGCGCTTGCCAGCAAGACGGCGACGATCATCAACCTGACTTTGCAGGACGAATCGATCCAGCGGGCGGAAGATATTGTCAATACCCTGATCGCGATCTATAACGAGGATGTGATAAACGATAAGAACCAGATAACGGTCAACACCTCGGATTTCATTAACGACCGTCTGATCATTATCGAAAAGGAGTTGGGGAACGTGGACTCGCATATCGAATCGTTCAAACGGGAAAACCAACTGACGGATATCGTTTCGGAAACAGGCATGTACCTGAAGGAGAGCAGCGAATACAGCCGCGAGGGATTGAGCTTAGAGAACCAGCTAACGTTGGCCCGGTATATCCGCAGTTACCTGGTCGACCCGTCGAAAGAGGCGGAACTGATACCGGCCAATACGGGCATATCGGATTCGAACGTCGAGTCGCAGATAGGGGAATACAACGCCTTGCTGTTGAAACGGGACCGCCTGGTCAGCAGCAGCAGCAACCGGAACCCGGTGGTCATGAGCCTGAACAGCTCGATACAGGCGATGAAACAGACGATTGTCCGTTCGGTGGACAACCTGATTGTAAGCCTGAACATCCAGATAAAGAATGTCCGTAGCAGGGAGGAACAGAACGTTCGCCGTATCTCGGCCGTGCCGGGACAGCAAAAGCAGGTCCTGTCGATCGAGCGGCAACAGAAAATCAAGGAAGAACTTTATCTCTACTTATTGAATAAACGGGAGGAAAACGCGCTCTCGCAAGCGATCACGGAGAGCAATGCGCGTATCATCGACCCGGCGTCGGGAAGCAAGAAACCGGTGGCTCCGAAGTCGATGATGGTGATGTTGGCTTCCCTGATATTAGGGTGCATGATCCCGGCCGGTGTCTTCTGGATGCAGGCAACGATGGATACGAAGGTGCGTACGCGCAAAGACCTGGAAGGCCGTATGACGATCCCGTTCCTTGGCGAGATCCCGTCACGCGAGAAAAAGGATAAGAATGAGATTGTGGTCCGGGAAGGAGGACGCGACTCCGTATCGGAAGCCTTCCGTATTGTCCGGACGAACATGGACTTCATGCGTGTGAAGGCAAAAGACCTGAAGGTGGTGATGTTCACCTCTTTCAACCCGGGTGCGGGTAAGACGTTCGTTTCGATGAACCTGGCGATGAGCTTTGCCCTGACAAAGAAGAAGGTGGTGCTGGTCGACCTGGATGTCCGGAAAGGAACTTTGACATCGCATACGGCTGGTTCGGGTAAAGGGGTGACGAATTTCCTTTCGGGCAAGGTGACGGATGTGGATGAGATCATCTCAAGAAATGAATTCCATGAGAACCTGGATATTATCCATGCGGGGCCTGTACCGCCCAATCCGGCAGAACTGTTGCTGAGCGACCGTCTGGAAACGCTGATAGCCGGGCTGAAGGAACGGTACGACTATGTGATTCTGGATAACGTGCCGAGCGGGGTCGTGGCGGATGCGGCTATTGTCAACCGGGTAGCGGACCTGACGATCTATGTGATTCGCGCCGGCTTGTTCGACCGCCGCCAGCTGCCGGATCTGGAGCGCATGTACAGGCAGGAGAAACTGCGTAACCTGTGTGTCATATTGAACGGTGTCAATTATAAACGTATCGGTTACGGATATGGCTATGGGTATGGTTACGGGTATGGATATGGTTACGGAAATAAGGAATAGGAATGTTTTCACTTTTTAGCCGGAAGAAAAATATCCTTCAGACCGGATTATTGGAAGGGATGGCGGATGTGCACTGCCATCTGCTTCCCGGTGTGGACGACGGTGTACAGACGGAAGAGGAGGCGATGGCCGCTTTTCGCGCCTTGTCCGATATGGGGGTGGCTTCTTTTTACCTGACTCCCCATGTGATGGAAGATTTGCCCATGAACAACCGCTCTTTCCTGTCGGAAAGGTTCGCGATGCTGCAGGAGATGCTTCCTCCGGGCATTCAGGTGAAGTTGGCGGCGGAGTATATGCTGGATGCGGGGTTTGCTTCCCATCAGAAAGACGGGTATCTAACGATGGGTGACGAGAGGTTGGTGCTGGTCGAGACTTCTTACCTGTCGGCTCCCCCGGAGTTGGACGGGATGTTGTATGACTTGACTGTGAGCGGATATACGCCTCTTATCGCACATCCTGAACGGTATATCTATATGGAGCACGAGAAGTACGTATCGCTGAAAGAGCGCGGGTATAAGTTCCAGTTGAATATCCTGTCACTGGCAGGTTTCTATGGGAAGCAGGCTCTTGATAAGTCTCGCTATCTGTTGAAGAACGGTCTCTATGATTTTGCCGGTTCCGATTTTCATAATTTGGGGAAGTATCGGCGGGGGTTGGAGCATCTGTCTCTCTCTGATTCCGAGCAGGAGGCGTTAAGGATATTACTGAAAAATAATGACGTAATTTTTTTTCATAAGTAATCTTTGCTTTTTAAGCAAGGTTTTAATAGTGAGTTTTGGGAAAGGGGGGCCGTGAGGTTCCCCTTTCTGTTTTACTCAAATAGCTACTGTCAGCGCGTCTCTTTCAACAAGTGTGCGAGTTTTTCGATCAGCCAGGGATCTTGCAATAAGACCTGACCGCGCGGACCTACTGTCTGCGTATTCTTTCAGCTTCACTTTATCCTTTAAAATAAAACTGCCTGTCTACAGATATTGTTTTTGACTGTGGTGTAAAAGTAAGATGTTATTAAACACTTGTCAAATAGGTAATTTCAATACCTGGATAGACTTGTTTTATATTGGGAAAGGAATTGACGCAAAAAGGTAGCTGCGATGGCATTGAGGTGCGGTTACAAGGAGATACGATTTGGTTGAGTCAAAAACTGATGGCCACACTCTTTGATTGTTCTACGGATAATATAGGGCTGCATTTGAAAAACATTTTTAAAGAAGGTGAGTTAGATGAAATTTCAGTTACCGAGTCTTTCTCGGTAACTGCTTTCGATGGGAAAAACTATAATACCAAGCATTATAACCTTGATGCTATTATTGCCGTAGGTTATCGTATAAACAGCAAACGAGCTACAGCATTCTGACGTTACGAGAACTTCTTCGTTTGGACAGAATCGTTTCAATGTATTTGGATTATGCGGAAGAACAAGCTGAGCGACATATCCCTATGTCAATGGAAGATTGGGCAAAGAAGTTAGACGCATTTTTACAGTTTAATGAGTATGACCTACTTAACAATATAGGCACAGTCTCCGCACAAGTTGCCAAAGCATTCGCTGAAAGTGAATTTGAGAAATATCGTATCATTCAAGACCGATTGTTTCAGTCTGATTTTGACAGATATAATACGGGTAATCTACTTGATTTTGATAATACAGAAAAATAAGTCAAACTGTTGAAAATATAACAAAGGTGTCTGACAAGAGCACGAACTCTTGTCAGACACCTTTGTTAATTTCACTTTTATTTCCGGCTGAACCTGTCCAACACCTTTTCCTGGAAATCTTGCATCAGCTCATAGAAGCTCGGGATGAACATCGTTGCAAAGATAGTGTTGACCGCCATACCGAATACGACGGCTGCACCTAATGACAGACGGCTTCCCGCTCCGGCTCCCGTAGCGAACAGCAGAGGCATGACACCCAGCACGAAGGCGAACGAGGTCATCAAGATCGGGCGCAAGCGGACGTGGCCGGCTTCGAGGGCCGATTCGCGTATCGGATTGCCGGCTTTGTGGTAGTCGCGGGCGAACTCGACGATCAGGATACCGTTCTTGGCCGAGAGGGCGATCAGGAGGATGATACCGATCTGCGTATAGATACTGACCGGGACACCCATCACGAAACAGCCCAGGATCGCACCCAACAGGGCGATCGGCAGTCCTAAAATGGCGGCAATCGGGCTTGTCCAGCTTTCATACTGGGCGGAAAGGACCAGGAAGGCGACCAACAGCGCCATGGCAAAGACGAGCATCGTCGTAGAACCGGCTTTCGTCTCCTGGTAGGCGACGGAGGTCCATTCGTATCCGAAATTATCACCCAACTGTTCCTGTACCAGCTCTTCCATGGCCTGTATCGCTTCACCGGAGCTGTATTCCGGGTTGGCGATGCAGGTGATGGAGGCGGACTTATACATATTATAGAGGTTGATCTGGTCCAGCCCCAACTGGTCTTTCACTTCGGTGAAAGCAGAGAAGGGAACCATTTTTCCCGCATTGTTCTCGAGGCTCAGGTGCATGACATCGTCTATGACCTTCTGTGCCTCTCCGTTAGCCTCGATCTTGACCTGGTAGATGCGTCCGAACTCAACGAAGTCGTTGACGTAGGCGGCTCCCATGTAGTAGCTCAACGTAGAGAATACCTGGTTGAGCTGGAGGCCTGACAGCTGCACCTTGTCGCGGTCGATCTCCAGTTTATACTGGGGGACGTTCGCCTGGTACATGCTCGAGAGGCTGAGCAACTGCGGCTTGCTGTGGTAGGTCTGCTGAAGGGTCTCGATGGCATGTTGCATCTCTGTCGGACCGAGGTTCTTACGGTCTTCCAATTGCAGCTGCAAACCGCCCGAAGCACCCAGTCCGGGGATAGCAGGGGGAACCATTGCGAATATCTGGGCTTCCTCGATGCCATAGGCTTCGCGGTTGAAGCGGTTGACGACGGCCGAGGCTGTATGCGCCTTGCCTTTCCGCTCGTCCCAGTTCTTCAGGATTACAAAATAGGTACCGGCATTGGAGAGTTCGCCGCCGCCCATGATGGAGAAACCGTTTACCCCAATATAGGTCTTGACCTCCGGGTAGCTGTCGAGTATCTTGTCTATCTTTTTCCCGACCGCTTCCGTACGGTTCAGGCTGGCAGCCGGAGGGAGCTGAGCGGATACAAGGAAGTAGCCGTCGTCCTCTTCAGGGATGAAGGTGGTCGGCCAGCGCATAAACATGACGATAGCCACGGCGGTTATGACACCGAACACTAACATGGTGACAACCGGATGTTTCAGCATACGGCCGACAATGTCGTCATAGAGGCTCTGCGTCTTGCCGAATACCTTGTTGAATGCTTTGAACACGAAGAACTTCGGCTCTTTGTTGGCTTGCAGGAACAGGGCGCAGAGGGCGGGTGTGAGCGTAAGCGAGTTGAATCCGCTCAGGACGGTGGCTGCTGCAATGGTCAGTGCGAATTGTTTGTACAGCTGTCCGGAGATGCCGCCAATGAAAGTGGTCGGGATAAACACCGCCAGCAGTACTAACACGACACCGACAATCGGGCCGACGATTTCACCCATAGCCTCCGTCACCGCCTCGCGAGCGGTGTATTTCCCCGTGTCCATCAGGCGCGACGAGTTCTCCACCACCACGATCGCATCGTCCACCACAATCGCTATCGCGAGGATCAACCCGAAAAGTGTCAGCGTATTGATCGAGAATCCCAATGCAGACATCACCGCCAACGTCCCGATCAGGGAGACGGGAATGGTGATACAGGGGATGATGACCGCCCGGAAGTTTTGCAGGAAAAGGAAGATCACGAGAATCACAAGCGCGGTCGTTTCGAGGAAGGTGACGAGCACCTCGTCGATGGAAGCGTTGATGACCTGTGTCGTGTCCAAGGTTACATCATAGGTGACGTCTTCCGGCAGGTTGGCGGCCAGCTGTTTCATCTTGTCGCGCACCCCTTTGGCCACTTCGAGCGAGTTGGAGCCGGGTAGCTGGTAGATGGCGATGGCTGCACTCGAATGGCCTTTCAGGCTGGAGGTGACGTTATAGGAAGAGCTGCCCAGTTCGATATGGGCGACGTCTTTCAGCCGTAGGATCTTGCCACCCTCTTCGGTGCGGAGGATGATGTTGCCGAACTCTTCCGGTGTCGTGAGGCGTCCTTTTACGGTCAGCGTGTATTGGAAGGGGTTGTCCGCTTTGGCGATCGGTTGCCCGACATAGCCGGCGGAGACCTGTGTGTTCTGTGTCGAGATGGCCTGGAAGATCATATCGGGAGTCAGGTTCCGGATACGCATGGCGTCAGGGTCGAGCCAGACGCGCATGCTGTAGCTGCCTGCACCCATGACACTGACGGAGCCTACACCCGGCAGGCGGGTCAGTTCGTCGGTCATGTTGAGGTTGGCGTAGTTGCTGAGGTAAAGCCCGTTGTAGATGGGATTCTTGGAGCTTAAAGTCAGCATCATGACGATGTTCGACGATTGTTTCTTAGTCGTGATGCCCTGAACGATCACCGCCTCCGGCAAGCTGCTTTGTGCGATGCTGACACGGTTTTGTACCATGACGGTTGCCATGTCGATGTCTGTCCCGACGGCAAACGTGATGGTCAGCGAATAGGCTCCCGAGCTGGATGAATTGGAACTCATGTATAGCATGCCGTCCACACCGTTCACCTGCTGTTCGATGGGCAGTCCGACAGTCTGTGCGACCGTTTCCGCATCCGCACCCGGATAGACGGCCGAGACTTGTACGGTAGGCGGTGTGATCTCCGGATATTGTGCGATTGGCAATATATGTAGCGTGACCAATCCGGCTACCACCAGGATGAGGGCGAGGACGGTAGCGAATATGGGTCTGTTGATGAAGAATTTTACCATAGCTTTTTATTTTATAGGCTTAATACTCATACCGTCCCTTACTTTCAGCAGGGCTGTTGTCACATAGCGTTCATCCGGGCGGATGCCGCTGACGATCTGCCGGAGCGTGTCGTTCACCAACTGTCCGGCTTCGATGTGGCGATAGCGTACGATGTTCGAGTCGTTGACGATATACAGGAATTTCCCTAACTGGTCGGTACCGATGGAGGCGTCGCGCACCAGGACGGCATCTTTCTGTTCGCTGTAAGGCAGTGTGATGGTGACGTAGAGGCCGCTCTTCAGTTCGCCGTCTTCGTTCTTCAGGTTGGCACGGATGTTCAGCGTCCCGGTCGAGAGGTCGATGTTGGGGGAGAGGTAGTCCAGCGTACCGGTGTAGGTCTGGCGTCCGTCCTGTCCGGCGCGTATGGTGACATGGGTCGGCATCTTGATACTGGGATCGTTCTGTGCGGCAATCAGCTTCATGCGCATGAACTGGTTGTCTTCGATGTTGAAGTTGGCATACATCAGGTCGTCTTTATATAAGGTGGCCAGTGTGACGGGCTGGACGGCTCCGTTGATATAGTTGCCTACGTCATAGCTTGCCCGTGTGACGCGTCCGTCGTAAGGAGCCCGTATGAAGCAATAGCCCAGGTTGGTCCGGGCCGTTTTCAGGGCGGCTTCGGCGTTACGTACGGAGGCTTCCATCTCGGCGGCTGTCGACTGTGCCTGCAAGACCTGTATCTGGCTGACGGCACCGCTTTTGGCGGCTTCTTTCATGCGTTCGTAGTTACTTCGGGCATAATCCACTTGGGCTTTAGCCGTGTTGAGGGCGGCTTCCGCCTGTGTGACATTATTCTGGTAGACCTCCGGCTCGATCACGAATATCAGGTCGCCTTTTTTCACTTTGGCACCCGGCACAAGCTCGGACGATTGCAGATATCCGTTTACACGTGCAACAAGGTTGACCATCCTGTCCGAACTCAGATAGCCCGGATAATCCTTCGTCAAGGTTATATCTTTTACAACCGGCATCGCCACGCTGATCGAAGGCGCCGGCGTTTCCGTCTGCTGTTTCTTCTCCTTGCAGCCTGCCAGCATCACCACTGCCAGCAGCCCCACAATCCCTATTCTAAAATACGTCTTCATCTTCTTATTTTTTAATTCTTAACTTTCAACTTTCAACTCTCAACTTTCAACTATTCTTCAATTCCCCAACCTCCCCCTAACGCCTGATAAAGCTGTATCAGGCTAAGAAGGGAAGATCCTTTCGCCTGTGTCAACTCGTTCTCGTAGGAAAGGAGGGAGCGTTGGGCGTCCAGCACGTTCTGGAAAGGAGTCAACCCCTGTTTATAGAGGTCGAGGGAGAGTTCCAGGGTTTGCTTTCCCTGGTTGACCACTTCCCGGAGGGCAACGATCTGCCGGATCGAGTTTTTGTAGGCGTTCATCGCATTGTCCACTTCCTGGACGGCTGTCAGCACATCCTGGTTGAACTGTCGGATCGACTCGTCGAGTTGGGCTTTGGCAAGCCGTGTGGCCTGTGCCAGTTTACCTCCTTGGAAGAAGCTCCAGGAGATGGACGGGGCGATCTCGTACGTGAGGCTATTGTGGTTCGCCAGTTTATCCAAATCGTGCGATGCGAACCCTACCGAACCGTTTACAAATACCTTTGGCCACCAATCGGATTTGGATGCTCCGAGGGAGGCAGCCTGTGCATTCACCAGCCGTTCGGCTGACCGGATATCCGGACGGCGGAGCAGCAGGTTGGCCGGAATGCCGATACCGACCATCTCGACATACTCCGGCAACGGTTTCTGTGTCTCCATGATCTTACGGGCATCCTGAGGGTAGAGTCCCATCAATACGCCTAATGCGTTTGTGTATTGGATAATCCCGGCTTCCAGCATCGGAAGGGAGGCTTTCGTGTCGTAGTAGACGGATAGGGCCTGTGCTACGTCGAGCTTGGAGACAAGCCCTGTCTCATACCGTTTTTCCGTGATCTTGACGACGGCAAGTTGTGATTGGCAGTTCTTTTTCACAACCTCCACTTCCTGTTGCAGTTCCCGCAGGTTGATGTAGGCGGAGGCTACCTGTGCACAGAGGGACACCATCACGGCATTATAGTCCTCTTTCGAGGCGGCGAAGTTTTCCTTCTGTGCCTTTACACGGTTACGGATACTGCCGAATACGTCGATCTCCCAGTTCATCGAGAGGGTGGCATCGCTGTATTGGGTTGTTGTTCGCGGCAGGCTGCCGGTGTTACCGCTGGTTTGCTGGCGGGTCCAGCCTGCCGAAAACCCGAGGGTGGGCGAGTAGCTGCCTTGTTGGATGCGCAGGTTCGCCTTAGCCATTGCAATGCGGTCTGCCGCCATCAGTACGGAGTAGTTTTGCCGGACGGCCACTTCGATCAGCGAATCCAGTACGGGGTCGTTGAAGTTCTTCCACCACTGGTCGTCTACCGGTAATGTCTGTTGGAAATTACTGTCGTCTTCCTGCCACGCCTCCGGCAATGCGTGATCCAGGTATTTGTGTTCCCCTTGTGCCTGTACCGTCATAGGCAAAATCAGGGAGAGCATAGCATAACACCATGTACGTATGTGCATAACTTTTTTGTTTAGATTTAGCCATTAAAGAACAGACTTATGGTAGAATTGTTTGTCTCTTTTTATTTCTTTCTGTTTATTTTAGCCTCCCTTCCTTCCTTGTCGGGTTGTTTTAATACTGGCAAATAATGGACCTCCTGCAAACCAGATGAATTACAATAACCCCCTGTTTTGACTGTTTTTCTATTTCGTCCGAAATCTTGATCGATTTTGGTTTGACTCTTTTCATGGTTTATCCCCTCCTGGTGGGGTGAGGTGCGCAGCCCGTTCTGAAATGCATTCTTTTTGATTACCGGAAGGCATAAATGCCGACAAAGTGATAAACCTTAACTCCCGGAGAATCGAATATTTGAAAATAAAACGGACGGCGGTTCCAAATATCCCAAGGAAATTTAGGTGCTTTTTTGCCCTTAAAACGGTCATCTTTCCAATTAGGACGGTCGTAAATGCTGGAAACGCTCTAAAAAGGTGAAAAAGTTCCTTTTTGAGGTCAAAAAAAGCCATTAACATTTGTTTTGTTTCGGATGTCTTTCGGGCCTGAAAAATACGTTTTATACAATAAGCCCCCCGGGATAGTTGAAAGTTATAAGGGATCGCATTTAAGAAATAATGAGCCTGTAAATGATGATTTAACAGGATGTGGATAACGGCCCCGTAGGGGCGGTTCGCGAACCGCCCAAATAGCGACGTTGTCTTAGGGCTGTAAGCCCGGCAGATCTCAGCCCAAGGCGTGAGCCTTGGGTTAAGGAAAATGTCTCCCTCCCCCTCTTAGCCCTGTAAGGGCGGCACCGGTAACATCCAGTGTCACAATGTATCGCCCTTATAGGGCTTTGGGCGGTTCGCGAACCGCCCCTACGAGGTCTGTTTGTTTCAAATATGCCAATTTATGAACCATTTCGTTTCAGCAGACTATAGATAAAATGCGGTGCGCAGTTCATTCCGAATACTTATGTATCTTTGCCCATGAATTAAATGAAATTCGAATGGGAAAGAAAGAAGAATATAAGGAACAGAATTTGCTGTTTATGGATGAGATGGCCGGACAGGCGGGAGTTATGAAACTTCCTTGCGGCGTGTTATATAAAGAAATAGAGAAAGGTTCCGGTATGGTTTCGCCGGGGTTGAGTGATGTAGTTTCCGTCCATTATCGCGGCACGTTGATTAACGGACGTGAGTTCGACAACTCCTGGAAACGAGGATATCCGGAGGCTTTCCGGCTGAACCAGGTGATCGAAGGCTGGCAGGAAGCCCTTCGGCACATGCATGTAGGGGACCGTTGGATGATCTATATTCCTTATACGCTTGGATACGGCACACGTGCATCCGGTCCGATCCCCGGTTTCTCTACGCTGGTCTTTGAAGTTGAGCTACTGGGCATTGCCTGATCAGGCGCTCCGTACCGTCTTTTTCAACCTGCGGTAGACATAGATGAACGCTGGAACCAGAAACAGGTCGGCAGCGACCCAAGCTGTCGGGTCACCGAAGCAGACGGCAAGGAACCCGAATACCGGTACGGCAAAGACACTGACCAGTCCGCGAGCTATCATCTCGGACACGCCGGAAAGCATGGCGAGATTGGTGTAGCCCGCTCCTTGTATGGTGTAGCGCAGGATACAAAGCAATCCTAAAATCGGGAAAAAATAGCAGGAGGCATGGAGGAACAAGACCGTGTTTTCCAGTATTTCCGTCTCCGAAGCATCTACGAACAGCAGGGAAATCTTGTCGGAAGCCCACATTAATATGATGAAAGTAACCACGGCATAGAGCATCATCATCAGGGAGCTGGCTTTGATGCCCTGCCAGATACGTTCCGGCTTACCCGCCCCGTAGTTTTGTCCCGCATAGGTCGCCATCGCGATACCCAGGCTTTCAAAAGGACAGATAAAGAACATCTTGATTCGCATGGCGGCGGTAAAGGCGGCTACACAGGCGGTTCCCAGTGCGTTGTTGGCACTTTGCAACATGATACTGCCGATAGCCGTAATCGAGAATTGGAGCCCCATCGGGACGCCTATATACAGTAAGTTCTTTGCCAATGGCAGGCGGAATTTCCGATCTTCGGGAGTCCCTCTTAGAATCGGGAAATGCCGGTACATATAGAAGTAACATAGCAAGGCCGATACGCCTTGTGACACAACGGTTGCAATTCCCGCACCCAACACGCCCCATCCCAGTACGAGGATACAGAAGAGGTCGAGCACGATATTCAATACGGTCGAGAAAAGAAGGAACCAGAATGGCGTTTTGCTGTCTCCAAGTGCACGTATGATACTCGATAGCAGGTTGTAGAAGAACGTACAGGGTACTCCGATAAACGTCACCAACAGGTAAAGATAGGCTCCGCGGAAAATAGTATCCGGCGTCCGCATATTACGCAGAATGTCTGCACAGTAGATACTTGTCAGAATAGCAATAACGACAGACATCAGGGTTGCCAGTTGCAGGCTGACCGCCACATAACGCCTCATTGTCTTGTAATCCCTCGCCCCGAACTTCTGTGCAACCGGAATCCCGAACCCGCAACAACACCCGTTACAGAATCCCAGTATCAGGAACACGACCGACGTACTTGCCCCGATTGCAGCCAAGTCGTTAATCCCTAAGAATTTTCCAACGATAGCGGCATCGACAAGCGAATAGGTTTGTTGCAATATATTTCCAAGCAACAGTGGGAAGGTAAAATTGAGAATAAGCGGAAGGGGAGCTCCCGCCGTCATTTCTTTAGTAGTAGTTGCCATAAATTTGATCCCTAAACAATTTGGGTGCAAATATAGGGAAAAGGTGGAAATGTTGTTTAGATAAGTGTATTTTTTAGTTTTATAAGAAGAAAAAGGTTTCAATGCCGGATTATAAAATATATGACGATAGAATCCAAAAATATCAGTACATTTGCGGAGAATAATTTATAAACGTAAAAACAAATAAACATGAAAAACACAAACTCTGCTTCAAAAGGGTATTTATTCCCTTTGGTTGTAATTGGCGTACTGTTCTTTATGATCGGCTTCGCTTTAGGTATTAACGGATTGATTATTCCGTTCCTGCGTACGGCATTGGATTTGACTACCGCTGAATCCTATCTGGTTCTGGCCGCTACTTTCTCTACATTTGTTATCTTCGGTTATCCCTGCGGGCTTATTATCAAGGCGATCGGGTATAAGAAGACGATGATTCTTTCGTTTCTGTTTTTTGCTGTCGGCCTGTATCTGTTTATCCCGTCTGCTGAGAACCAGAGTTTTGCCATGTTCCTGTTGGCTTCGTTCGTAAGCGGTATCGGTAATACGATGTTGCAGGCGGCTGTAAATCCCTATATTACAATTCTCGGACCGCTGGAAAGCGCTGCTACCCGTATGAGCATGATGGGGATTGCCAATAAGGCGGCTTGGGCGATCGCCCCTATTTTCCTGGGCGTATTCCTGAATCTGGGCGATGTGCAGTTGGATGACATTAAGTTGCCGTTCTACTTTATCTCCGGTATTTTTGTCTTGTTGGGCGTTTTGGTTGCTTTTGTCCCGCTGCCCGAAGTGAAAGCGGAAGGGGAGGACGAGAGTGATGAGGAAGCTTCTTCTTCCTATGCCTCCACAAAGACAAGTATCTGGCAGTTCCCGCACCTGCTGTTAGGTCTGGTGTCTTTGCTGTGTTATGTGGGCGTTGAGACGTTGGCAATGGCAAGTATCGTGGACTATGCCAAATCGATAGGTCTGGCCGACCCGCAGATATATACTTCTTATACGGTGATCGGTATGGTGGCCGGTTATCTGGTCGGCGTATTCTTTATTCCGAAATATCTCTCACAGGAAAAGGCTATGTTTATCTGTGCTATAATAGGTGTGATAAGTTCTTTGCTGGTCGTATTCCTTCCGGTTCATGTTTCCATCTGGTTCGTCGCCCTGTTGGGTCTTGCCAATTCGTTGATGTGGCCGGCTTTGTGGCCGCTTGCCATGAAAGACCTGGGCAAGTTCACCAAGACGGGTTCTTCGCTGTTGGTGATGGCTATCGTGGGTGGCGCTATCTTCCCGTTACTGTTCGGTTGGTTGGCTGATGTGTTCGGCGACTTGCAACAGGCTTACTGGATCTGCTTCCCGGCTTATCTGATGATTTTCTATTACGCGTTGAGCGGGCATAAGATTCGGGTTTGACCTGATAATAATAAATAGATGAAGGGGCTTACACGGCCCCTTTTTTTGTGCCGGTCAGTATCTCCCGGAGAGGTGTGCCGGTTAATCGGCTTTCGACCCAGGCTGTAAAATCGAATGTTTTAAGGAGTTGTTTTTCATATTTGTCTTGTCGGATTAGTGTGATCTCTTTCCGGTATTGCTGCCAAAGTTTTTCCCTGTCTTTTTTATAGACGGGCAACGGATGGGCCATCAGGAAACGGAACAGGAGTTTTTCGGTTCTGTATGTTTGTTTCTCGTAGCGGATATTGCGTTTGATGGAGTTGATTTCGTTTGCAAAAAAGTCATAATTGCCCGATTCCGCCTGTATCAGCAGATTGACAAGACGGGCTGTTTTATAAGAGGGCAATGTGTGGAATGATTTGCCGGAGCCGAATATCTTTTTCATGCTCTTACGGGCTTTTGCCGGTTCTCCCAGGCAAAGATGGAGGATGGCGGAATAAAGGGCCAGCCGCAATTGTGTTTCCGGTCCCGCTGTCGTGGCTTTTTTTGATACAAGTTCGTTGTTCTCTTCTGTGAGATCTGAAGCCGCTTCGAATTGTCCTGTATTGAGCAAGCTTGAAAGTCTATACAAATAGAGGCGGGCTTGCACTTCTATCAGAAATTCCGACGGATAGTCGCCTGTGCTGATTTCTTCGAGTTTGGACAGGAAGAAAGGCATTTCCTGATATAATCCGGCGACGTGCAGGCTATCCAGTACCCCTTCGATGGCGCTGAGATAGTAGATCGGCGGGTTGAGAATCAGATGGCGGTTGGCTTCAAACAGGGTGATCAATTCCTGATAGAAGCGGATGGCGGATTTGTAGTTTCCCGTGTTCAGGTAATAGGTTGCCTGGAACAGCAAGTGAAGCTTACGAGCCTCGAATCCCTGGTAGGAATGGTTGGCAACCAGGTTTAGTTCACTTAAAACAAGATCGTTCAGGTCTTCTTTCTGCTTGTCGGAACGGGCATATCCTTTGTAAGTGATGCGGTGTTTCAGAATGTCATATAATTGCAGGTGGAGGTTGGTGTTGCGGGCGTATTTCATCACGTCGTTAATCTGCATCTGTTTATTTACCAACTCTTTCTCGCTGATACCTTCAAAGCCGAGTGCACTCATATATTTCAGCTCCGTACGGCGGATCAATAGAAGCAGCGGGTCGTTTTCATACGTGACAGCCAGCTTCCGGGCCTTATCTAATTCGTCAAACGCATTGTCGAATAGTTCGCGTTCAAACAAGATACCGGCTTTGGTGATGTAATTGAAAATGGCTGTCTGTATATCCTGCTTTTCACGCAATTGCACAAGGCTGTCCAACAATACCTGGTAGAGATGTTTGGCTGCCATCTCGAAGCTTTTTTCATTTACTTCGTCGCAGAATTTCTCGAATATCTGGTCGGGAGAGATGCCTTCACATATCAGATCATACAGGATCATATAGTTCTTATCCCCGTTTTGCAGATTGGAGCAGAGCCGGATATACCGTTTTTCCGCTTTGGAGAGCGATTGGATCAGTAGAATGATCTGGTTGAGTTTTGTGGCTTGTTTCATGAACTTATCTGCTTGTATATGAGTTTTATTCTTGCAAACTTCTTTTGCAAAAGTAAGATTTGGGTTTATCTTTACAAAAGAATTATGCAGAAAAAGAGAAAAGATATACGATTATATTTGTAACGCTTCATTGTAGACAATTATATTTAATACGAGATACAGGCATGGATACAACACAGTCAATCAGGCAACAAATACTGGTGGTCGGTAGCAGCAATACCGATATGGTCATAAAAGCCGCACATCTGCCCCGGCCGGGCGAGACGATTTTAGGCGGAACCTTCTTCATGAATCCCGGTGGGAAAGGGGCAAACCAGGCAGTTGCCATTGCACGCCTGGGTGGTCCGGTTACTTTTATCTGCAAGACCGGAAGTGATATATTCGGCCATCAGTCGCAACAGCTTTTCGAGGAGGAGGGTATCAATACTTCTTATATATTTTCAGATTCCGAGCATCCTTCCGGTGTGGCGCTGATCACGGTGGACGAGAAGGCCGAAAATTGTATTGTCGTTGCCTCCGGAGCGAATGCCAACCTGATGCCCTCCGATTTGGCCAGGGCGGAGGAGGCCATCGAGCAGGCCGATCTGGTTTTGATGCAGTTGGAGATCCCGATGGAGACAGTCTGTTATGTCGCCGATCTGGCTTGGGAGAAGGGAAAGAAGGTGATCCTGAATCCGGCTCCCGCTCATCCGTTATCAGCCGAACTGCTTCGCCGTTTATACTTGATCACACCGAATGAGACGGAAGCGGAAATGATTTCCGGCGTGAAGATAACAGACGAGTCTTCCGCCTGTGAAGCCGCCCGTGTCCTTTCCGGGATGGGAGTGCAGAACGTGATCATTACACTCGGATCGAAAGGAGCGCTTATCTACTGTGACGGAAAGTCTGAGATTGTCCCGGCTTGGAAAGTGGAGGCTGTCGATACGACGGCAGCCGGCGATGTGTTTAACGGAGCCTTGACCGTAGCCCTTTCCGAATGGCGCGACCTGAAGGAAGCTGCCCGTTTTGCCTGTAAGGCTTCGGCTATATCGGTGACACGTGTAGGGGCGCAATCATCGGCACCTTATCGGAATGAAGTGGATATTTTCGGTTAATATAAATCTTATTTGTTATTATGAAAAAGGCAATATTACAAATGTTGGCTGTTGTTTTGATAGGGGGAGCGATCTCTTGTTCGCAGCAACCGGCCGGACAAAAAGCGGCAACTCTTCCCGAAACATTTACAATCAGCCGGGAAAGATTATTGGATAAGATAAAAGGCGGTTGGGCCGGACAAACGATCGGTTGTACCTATGGCGGACCGACAGAGTTCAGGTATAACGGGACGATGATCCAGGAGTATGTCCCGATTCCTTGGGCGGATGGCTATATCAAGTGGTGGTATGAGAACTCGCCCGGGTTGTATGACGATGTTTATATGGACCTGACGTTTGTCGATGTCTTCGACCGGTTAGGACTGGATGCTCCGGTCGATTCGTTTGCAATGGCTTTTGCAACAGCCGGCTATCCTCTCTGGCATGCGAACCAGTCGGCCCGTTATAATATTCTGCAGGGAATCATGCCGCCCGCTTCCGGGCATTGGTTGAATAATCCTCATGCAGACGATCTGGATTACCAGATAGAGGCGGACTATTCCGGTCTGATGTCGCCGGGAATGCCGAATGCGGCTTCCGAAATATCCGACAAGATCGGACATATCATGAATTATGGGGACGGCTGGTATGGCGGCGTATATGTCGGTGCTATGTATTCGCTTGCCTTCGTGTCGGACGATATCGGATTTATTGTGACGGAAGCACTGAAAACGATACCGGAACAAAGCCGTTACTACGAATGCATGAGCGATGTGATCCGTTGGCATGCAGAATTTCCGGACGATTGGAAACGTACCTGGTTTGAATGCGAAAAGAAATGGAGTGAGGATATCGGTTGTCCGGATGGCGTCTTTGTCCCGTTTAATATCGATGCTGTTATTAACAGTGCTTATATCCTGATCGGGCTGTTGTATGGCGAGGGTGATTTCTTCAAGACAATGGATATTGCCACCCGTTGCGGCCAGGACTCGGACTGTAATCCTGCTTCGGCAGCCGGTATCTTAGGAACTGTCCTGGGCTATAGCGGGATTCCGGAATACTGGCTGACGAATCTCAAGGAGGTGGAGGATTTGAATTTTGCCTATACGGATATATCGCTGAACCGGACTTATGAGATGTCATTCAAGCAGGCCTTGCAGATGATCGAACGGAATGGTGGAAAGGTAGGGGAAAAAGAGGTCACGATTGCTTGTCAATCGCCAGTTCCGGTGCGTTATGAGAAAGCGTTTGAAGGATTATTTCCCCAAAATCTCATTCGTGTGAATAAACAAGTAACCGATGTCGGGGAGATTGTGCTCGACGGAACAGGAATCGTATTCAAAGGATATGTACGGGCTGCCGATGAGCGTTATGTTGCCCGCGTCGAAATGTATATGGACGGCGAATGTGTCGAAACGGCTAATCTGCCTGCCGCTTCCAGAACCCGCAGAAATGATTTGTTCTGGAAATATCAGATTCCCAAAGGAAAGCATATCTTTACATTCAAATGGCTGAATCCGGCACCGGATGCTTCCGTTCATTTTAATGAGGCATTGGTCTATTCTGATGCGCCTCTTCAAGTTGTTCATCAATAAATTATAATACCATGAAGAAATCAATTCTTTTTATCTGTTTGGCCGCACTATTGGCTGCCTGTACCGGTAAGCCGGCGGCAACAACCGCAGAAGAGCCGGCTGCACAACCTGTCAACCTGATACTGGATACCGACCTGGGACCGGATTATGACGATGTAGGGGCAATGGCCCTGATGCATGCGCTGGCCGATAGCGGGCAGGTGAATATTCTGGCGACTGTTTCTTCCAATAAGGATGAGAATGTCGTGCCTTGTATCGAAGTGTTGAATACCTATTTCAAGCGGCCGGATATCCCTGTCGGAGCTCCGAAAAGTGAAGGGGGCGCCTCCTTGACTACCTGGCATAAGGTTAAATGGACGGAAGCGCTTCCCGCCAACTATCCGCATAAGACAGCTAAAACATCGGATGCTCCCGATGCAGTGAAGGTGTATCGCCGGATTTTGAGTGCACAGCCCGATAACAGTGTCGTGGTTTGTACGATCGGCTTTTTCACAAACCTGAAAGATCTTTTGCTCTCGCAGGGTGACGAATACAGTCCTCTTTCCGGCCGCGAGTTGGTGGCTAAGAAGGTGAAACGTTTGGTTTCGATGGCTGGTTTCTTTCCGGAAGGGAAAGAGTTTAATGTTTATTGTGATGTCCCGTCTTCCCGTGTAGTGGCAGAACAGTGGCCTACGGAAATCGTATTCAGTGGCTGGAAGATCGGGAATGTGATCCTTACCGGAAAGAAGCTCGTTCAGATGAATGTGGAGAACAGCCCGGTGAAAGAGGCCTATTCCCTCTGTTTTGCCGAAGGTGATCCGGATGGGCGGATGAGTTGGGACCTTACGGCTGTATTGGTTGCTATCAAAGGATATGAACCCTATTACAATGTAGAGCGCGGAACTTTCCGTGTCGTGGACGATGAAGGAACGAATAGCTGGACACCGGACGAGAGAGGCAGGGACCTTCGCCTGATAGAGAAAGTGCCGCCGACGGAAATGGCGGCTTTGATCGAGAATTACATGATGCATCAACCTGTTTCAAAATAAGAATATTATGTTTATAGTACAAGATTATTCGTTGGCGATCCTGTTCTGCGTTGTAACAATGCTCTGTTGGGGATCGTGGGGAAATACGCAGAAGCTGGCTTCCAGAACGTGGCGGTATGAGTTCTTTTACTGGGATTATGTGATCGGAGTTTTGCTCTTTTCCATATTGTCCGCCTTTACGTTAGGAAGCATCGGCACTGAAGGACAGAGCTTCTTGCCCAATCTGGCACAAGCCGATATGGGCTCGCTGGGAAGCGCTTTCCTGGGGGGTATCGTTTTTAATGCTGCCAATATCCTCTTGTCGGCGGCTATTGCGATATGCGGGATGTCGGTCGCTTTCCCGGTAGGGATCGGGTTGGCATTAGTGTTGGGCGTATTGGTCAACTATTTCGGGGCGGCCAAAGGTGAACCGATGTATATCTTTATCGGCGTGGCATTGATCACTGTTGCCATCCTCCTGAACGGGCTGGCCTATAAAAAAGCATTGGTCGGCTCGAAGAAGGTTTCCGGAAAGGGTATCTTCATTTCTGTTGCCGCAGGTGTAATCATGGCTTTCTTCTACCGTTTCGTTGCCGCTTCGATGGACCTGGGGAATTTTGCCAATCCGGCTCCGGGCAAGCTGACTCCCTATACGGCAGTCTTTATCTTCTCCCTGGGTGTGTTTATCAGTAATTTCCTGTTCAATACGATAGCGATGAAACGTCCGGTGGAAGGCGCTCCGGTATCCATCTCCGGTTATTTCAAAGGAAATGCCAAAACGCACCTTGTCGGTATGTTGGGCGGTGTAATCTGGTGTATCGGGCAGTCTTTCAGTATGATCGCATCCGAAAAGGCAGGAGCTGCCATCTCTTACGGTTTGGGACAGGGGGCAACCTTAGTCTCTGCTTTGTGGGGGATTTTGATCTGGCATGAGTTTAAGGGAGCTCCGCGTTCGTCGGACTATCTGAATGCCGGAATGTTTGTCCTGTTTGTGATCGGTTTAGGATTTTTGATCTATGCCGGAGCATAATAATATCCCGTTTTTACCTTCCCGATAGTTATTTATCGGGAAAAAGCCTTACATTTGTCTTAGTTTCTTGTTTAATGGATATGTACAAAACTAAAAAGTAGGCTTATGAAAGAGGATAATGACATTTTCAAGAAGTTCCGGGACTCTTTTAGTAGGATTGACGGACATTTCCATATATTAGAACAGCGTGTACCGGTAGAACGGCAGATGGAATATTTTAAATATTCTGAGAAGATCAGGAAAGATAAAGACAAGCCGGATATCTCGAATATGGATTTTACCATTTTCGAAAATAGTCTGGATGATCCCGAATCGTCTACGGAACATAAGAGATATGTATTGTCCATGCTGGCTACTTCCCGTAAGGTGAAAGCTTACCGGATCCTGGAAGAATATGCGCAGGCCCCTGATCCGGATGTGGCGGATTGGGCTTATATGGCGTTAATGGAGAGCCGTATCGCGTTGGAGTCCGAACTGTCTGACGAGAAGCAGGTTTATATCTCCACCGGTTTGGGTGGAAAAGGAGAGAAGTTACGTTTTTATGTCCTGATCCTGGCGAATGAACTGAAGCCGTTTCAGGATTATCAGCGGACAGTGATCGAACGTGAGTTTCCGTATTCCCTCGGGAAAGCGGACTGTGAGATCGAACGGTTGACAATCAATGAGAATTATTTGGAGCTGGTTTTTCTGATTCCGGTCCGGACTGATATCAAGTTGACGCTTGATCTGGTGATCGGCGAATGTAACCAGTATGGAAACTTCCTTTCCGATGTCTTCACAATCACAAATGTGAAGGAATTGTCGGCGGAGGAAGTGGACGAGATTATAAAGAAGAATGGAGGAAACAGTCAAGCAAGCCATTAAATATGGCATAGTTGGAGTAAGTAATACGGTAATAACCGCCGTTGTCATCTGGGTTATGATGAAGTTGTTCGGGTGTTCGGATGTAGTCTCGAACGTAGTCGGTTATGTGGCAGGCGTATTAAATAGTTTTATATGGAATAAGCAATGGACATTCCGGAGCTCGGCAGGATGGATCGGCAGTGCCGTCCGTTTTGGCGTAGTGTTCGGAGTGTGCTATTTGCTGCAGTTGGGATTGTTAGTGTATGTCCTGAATCCCTGCCTGCCGATCGATCCGTATTATAACCAGTTGATAGCAATGGCTTTCTATACGGTGATTAATTTTATAATGAATAAGTTCTATACGTTTAAGGCTTAAATGCAGATGAAGAAACTTGCGGTTATAGTTCCCTGTTATAACGAGGAATTGGTTATTGCCGAATCGTACCGGCGTACACGGGAAGCGTTGAGACAGCTTCCGGTTCAAACGGAAATTATTTACATCAACGACGGTAGCCGGGATCGCACGCGTGTGATGCTGAACGAGATTGCAGCAACCGATCCGCAGGTGAAAGTGATCCATTTCTCCCGCAACTTCGGCCACCAGCCGGCAGTGACGGCAGGCATCAATAATTGTGATGCCGACCTGGCTGTTATCCTGGATGCCGATATGCAAGACCCTCCTGAACTGATCTCCGATATCCTGGCTTTGCAAGAGAAGGAAGAGGCTAACGTGGTCTATTGTGTCCGCAAGTCGAGGGAAGGTGAGGGGCTTTTTAAGAAAATTACAGCGAAAGCCTTTTATCGTATGCTCAACTATATGAGTGATGTCAGCTTCCCTTTGGATACGGGCGATTTCCGTATGATAGACCGTAAAGTGATGGACCAGTTCGACCGTTTCCAGGAGCGGGGTAAATATATTCGCGGGCTGATCAGCTGGGTGGGTTTTAAGCAAGTTCCCTTTTATTACGAGCGTGAGGCGCGTATTGCCGGCGAGACGAAATACCCGTTTAGCAAGATGTGGAAGTTTGCCACGACTGCCATGCTCTATTTCTCCAAGAAGCCGCTGCGACTGGCTACGAGCCTGGGATTTATAGCCGTGCTGGTCGGTATCGTATTGGCAATCTGGTTTACCTTAGGCAAGATATACGGTTTCAGCAAAGCCGAAACAGGCTGGACATCCATCATGACTTCCGTCATTTTCTTTGGTGGCGTCCAATTGCTGACAGTCGGGGTGTTAGGACAATACGTCGGAATCCTGTTTGATGAAATCAAAGCACGTCCGGAATATATCATCGATGAGAAGATGAACTTCTAAACAAGGAGGCTTAAACCGTTGAATAGCCTTCCGATTTGATTTTGCTCATGGGAACAGGACGGGGATAACCGTTCTCGTTAATGGATGCGATGGTGACTACCTCACACTGCTGTAGCATCTGTTCAGCCTTCTCTTTGATTTCTTTCATATTTTCATTCTTTATAAGTGATTATGTAAATCTTATTTTATCGGGTAATAAACGGACGGATCGCCGCGCAGACTTGGCTGACTGTCCGGCGGATGTTTGCTTTGGCAAACTCCGGTTGCATCGCTTTTTCTAATGAGATCGGGCCTGGCGTGATAGAGAATACTCCCTGGAAACCTGCCCGGTTCATCTTTTCCGTATCTTCTATGCTTCCGGCTATCACGATGACGGGAATATTCTGTTTCTGTGCCTCTTTCAGGATACCGGAAGGGACTTTCCCCATGGCCGTTTGCCCGTCTACCCGTCCTTCACCGGTGATAACCAGATCGGCCCCTTTTACCTTTTCTTCAAAATCCAGTGCTTCGAGCATCAGGCGGATACCCGGCTTCAATTCGGCATTCAGGAATGCGAGGAAACCGCCGCCCATGCCTCCGGCTGCTCCGGCTCCGGGGTAATCGGCAATCTCTTTGCCTGTTACTGACCGGATGACTTGTGCAAGAGAACGCATACCGGCGTCCAGTTCTTTCACCATATCGGAATCAGCCCCTTTTTGAGGGGCGAAGATATAAGCCGCCCCATCAGGACCGCAGAAAGGATTCTCCACGTCGCAGGCAATTGTGAAATGTGCCTCTTTTAAGGCCGGATGAACAGCAGACGTATCTATGGCTGCCACTTCCGACATAATCCTTCCACCTATTCCCAACGGATTACCATCCCTGTCCAGAAAGCGGAATCCTAACGCTTGCAGCATTCCCAGTCCGGCATCGTTGGTTGCACTGCCTCCGATACCGACAATGAACTTGCGGCAACCTCGCCGGAGTGCATCGAGGATCAGTTCGCCTGTCCCGTAGGTCGTAGTTAGCATCGGGTTTCTTTTCTCCCGCGGCACGAGTGGCAGTCCGCTGACTGTCGCCATCTCGATCAAAGCTGTCCGTCCGTCCCCCGAGAGGCCGTATCTGCCTTCTACGGGGTCCATCAGAGGACCGTGTACCGTCAGGCTTTCGTACGTCCCGTTTGTCGTGGAAAGAAGTACATCCAACATACCTTCGCCTCCGTCGGCGATAGGGAAAAGAAGTGTTTCACAATCCCGAAAGACCGCCTTTATTCCTGCCTCCGCCGCTTTCCCGGCCTCTTCAGTGGTCAGGCAACCTTTGAAGGAGTCCATAGCTATTACTACTTTATTCATTTCTTCCGTCTTATTTAAGTATCAGATAACTTGAGTGTTCAAATATATCTAAAGTTTGTGGAATGTTTTCAATGTTATCTTTTATTTGTGAAATATTCCTCCATTAGCAAAAGAGCCTTTTGTATTTCCTTAGTTGGTGTTTTACGGGTTTTCTTTTGAAATCCATTAAACAAAACAATAAGTTGACCCTCGTCAAAACAGCAGAAGATACGGACGATATCCCTATCCGCTTCTATGCGTATTTCATATAGTCCTTTAGCCCCTTCTATATGTTTTAGGAATTGTTTGGATACACGTGATTCATAACGTATTAAATCGAACACAAACTTTATTTTCTTTTGTATAGGGAAGCGCTGTTCCTTGATAAACTCTTTAGCGTAATTGCCATAAAAGAAGATATTACGTATATTTTCCATAGTTTCAGTTTGTTTTTCTTTGTTGCTATAAAATGGTAAAACTAAGTTTTTTGCCTAAGGCCCTGAATAAATCGAATAGTGTTGTAATCCCGACGTCAATCTTTCCATTTTCTATAAGAGAAAGATCACTTCGTTTCAAACCGACCTTTTCGGCAAGTTCCTGTTGAGTTAACCCTGCTTCTTTTCTGGCCAGTTTCAATCGTTCGCTAATACGAAAAAATTCGCTTTCCTTCTCAAGTTGTTCGCGTAGAGGAGTTCCGGTAGCACCAAAGAGTTCATCTTGTACTTCGTCCCAACTTTGGCAGTTGTTTGGTTGTAAATAAGTTGTCATAGTCAATTCTTTATTGTTTTTATCTCTGAGACAAAAGTATTTATAATTTGTGACATAACCAATAGTGAATATATTATATGGTTTATAATCATTTCTTTTTTTCTCAGAAAGGTCTTTGCCGGCCACCAGCTAATGCCAGGAATAGATATCCGGAAAGGAAAACAATTGTCTGTAACTATAAAAACAATTATTTTTGAATGCGAAATAAATTGCTTTTAACTACACTGACAATTGCTTTCCGGCTCACCCGATATTTCTTGGGGGTCGTTCTTTTAGATTTTCCTTACAATGCTTACATTTGTCTCATGACAGATCCG
>NZ_QREV01000001.1 GCF_003363715.1 Parabacteroides acidifaciens | reverse complement strand
ACCGTCCTAATCTTCGCGAGGTGCCGAGTGCACTACACATTAGCACGGTCGTGATGGCAAAGAGGACGGTCGTAATGACTAAAAACACTCAAAAAAGGGGAAAAAGTCCCTTTTTGAGGTCAAAAAAGCGGATTAATATTTGTTTTATTTCGGATGTCTTTCGAACCTGAAAAATACGTTTTTTACAATAAGCCCCCTTTGCCGCAGGCTCTCTTTTGCCAAATAATGAATTTATTTATCCCCAATGATTATCGGGTGAGCCGTCACAACCGTATTCTTTTCATGTCACGGCTGTCTACCTTCTATGTTACAGTTGGATTTCTTTTGTTTTACAGCTGTGACATGAATAGCGGAGAAGTGCATAGGTACAAGGCATTCCGTATGAGACACTCCGTTCGCCGGGTTATCCGTTCCTCTACGGCACAACTAACCCGTGAGGATGCTGCCGGTAATCCGAATGCCTATTGAGGAACTTTCAGGCTGCGCAGGTCGCTGCCCGATACGTTCTGGAATACGCTTAGACCGAATTCCGGGATAACGGCCATCACATGGTCGAACACGTCGGCCTGGATGCCTTCGTACAAGACCCACTCTTTTATGGAAGAGAAGAAATACAGTTCGATGGGAATTCCTGTTTCGGTCGGTTGCAACTGGCGGACCATGCAGGTCAGTTCTTTGCTTACTGCGGGCAGGCTTCTCAGGTAGTTTACCAGATAGGACCGGAAGACGCCGATATTGGTCTGCCTCCGTCCGTTGACCAGGATGGAAGCATCGATATGGTGCTCTTCGTTGTATGCCTTCAGCTCTTTTTCTTTTTCATCAATATAGTCTGTCAGCAAAGATATTTTACGGAATTTAGACAGCATCTCCGGGGTACAGAAACAAACACTGTTCATGTCGATATTGATGGAGCGCTTGATCCGTCGTCCGGGAGATTCGGACATGCCGCGCCAGTTCTGGAAGGCGTCGCTCACTAAGGCATAGGGCGGGATAGTCGTGATGGTGTTGTCGAAATTCTTTACTTTGACGGCATTCAGCGTCACTTCGATAACTGTTCCGTCCGCACCGTATTTAGCCATTGTGATCCAGTCGCCCGGACGGAGCATGTCGTTGGCCGATAGTTGTATGCCGGCAACGAATCCCAGGATCGTGTCTTTGAATACCAACATCAGGATGGCTGCCGAAGCACCTAACCCGGCAAATAGCGTCGTGGGTGATTTCCCAATCAGGATGCTGATGATCAGTATAAAGCCGATAAAGAAGACTGCCACCTGCAACAGTTGGATGAATCCTTTCAGCGGTTTGTTCTTAAGGGACTCTTTCCGGTTGTATATCTCGTGTACGACATTCAGGGACGCGTTGATGAAGCGCAGGGAGACGGCAATAATATAAATCTGGCATATCATTTGCAGGATTCCCAGAAGTTTGGGCGTTTCGTCAGGCGGGAAGGCCAACGGCAACAGCGCATATACCAGTATGGCCGGTATCATGTGCATCAGCTTGTTGATGATCTTGCGCTCAACGATCAGGTCGTCCCATTGGTTGCGTGTCCGCTTCGCCAGGCGTTTGAACATATTCAGGAAGATGTAACGGCAGATATAATCGATAGCTACTGTTGCCAGGATTATGAGCAGAAGGACGATCAGGTTGTCTATCTCGGTTGCCGAACTGCTGATGATACCCCATTCAATCAAATGACTGTTAACCCATTCTTGTATTGCGTGCATAAATAAATTATTATTGTTTGGTCTACAAAGCTACAAAAATTCAGCATTATTCCGAATACTGGTAAACTTTCAATTCGAACTTCGGGACCATCGCGAAGAAGTGGTCGAATATGTCCGACTGGATGCGTTCGTATTCTTTCCATACTTTATTGCGGGAAAAGAAATAGATTTGGATCGGGACGCCGTACTCGGTCGACTGCAACTGGCTGATGATTAAATCCAGATCGGTATTGACAACCGGAAGGCTGGTCAGGTATTTTTCCACATAGACGCGGAACACTTGTGAGTTGGTGGGCACGACGCCTTCATCCGGCTTATAATCGGCAAGCAGCGGGATCTCTTTACGGAATGTGTCCAGCATTTCCGGCGTGCAGAACTTGATGGTGTTCAGGTCGAGATAGATGGATTTCATCACGCGGCGGCCTCCCGACTCAGTCATTCCCCGCCAGTTCTGGAAGGAACCATTGACGAGTGTATAGGGGGGAATGGTGGAGATCGTATTGTCGAAGTTCTGGATCTTGACCGTGTTCAATGTGATCTCCTGTACGATGCCGTTTGCATTGGAACCGGGCACCGTGATCCAGTCGCCCGGCCGGAGCATATCATTGGCGGAAAGCTGTATGCCCGCCACAAAACCCAGGATCGAGTCTTTGAATACCAACATCAGGATGGCTGCCGAAGCACCTAAGCCGGCAAGCAGGGTAGCCGGCGATTTGCCGATCAGGACACTGATCATAACGATTCCCCCGATGAAAAAGACCAGCACCTGCAAGACCTGCATGAAGCCTTTTATCGGGCGGTTCTTGCTGACGGGCCGCAGGTTGTACATGTCCAGGAAGACAAGGATGAAACCGTTGATCGCCAGCAACAGGGCGAACACGATATAGACCGCGCATATTTTCTGGGATAACAACAGGAGTCCTTTCCCCTTGATAAAGGCGAGCGGGAGCAGGGCATAGACCAAAATGCCCGGTATCGTATGGACCAGGTGGTGGACGACCTTCCGTTTGATAAGAAGCGTGTCCCATTGGTAATGCGTGTGTTGCGCCAGTTTCTTCATGCTGCCGACAAAGATGGCCTGGCATAGATAGTCCACTCCGACTGCCAGCATGACCAACAGTACGGCAATAATTATCTCGTCGAATGTATTTGCAACTTTGGGATCTATTCCCCAACCGGTCAGGATGCCATTCATCCAGCTGCCTAAGTTTATCATATCGTATCTGCTTTATAGGGATAACAATTAATTATCCTTTTGGTTTATCCTCAATTCCTACTATCGTTGGTTCTCATTAAAATTATTATCTTTGTCAATTATATTGCAAATATATAACATGACCGTGAAACTAAAAGTATTGATGATGGTATTCGCATGTTGTTCTTATCAATTGCGGGCAGAGGACCTGAACGCTCTCAAAGTAAAAGAATATAAACTGGAAAACGGATTGACCGTTTGGCTGAATGAAGACCACAGCCAACCGAAAGTCTTTGGTGCCGTTGTGGTAAAGGCAGGTGCGAAAGATTGTCCGGATACGGGCATCGCCCACTATTTCGAGCATATGATGTTTAAGGGAACAGACCGTATCGGAACGCTCGACTACGAGGCCGAAAAGGTTTTGCTGGATTCTATTGTCATGAAATATGACGAACTGGCGCTTACTGAAGACCCTTCGGCCCGTATTCGCCTCCAGAAGGAAATCAACGAGCTGAGTATCCGTTCATCCGAATATGTGATACCCAACGAGTTCAACCGGCTCATCAGCCGCTTTGGCGGTTCCGGTTTGAATGCCGCTACTTCATACGATGCCACCATTTATTTCAATACCTTTTCCCCGCAATATATGGCCCAGTGGGCGGAGATCAACAGCGAACGGCTGATTAATCCCGTCTTCCGTCTTTTCCAGAGCGAGTTGGAAACGGTGTATGAGGAGAAGAATATGTATGGCGACTTTATCGGCGGCCAGGTGATGGACACGCTCTTGTCCCGCTATTTCAGTCCGCATCCGTACGCCTATCCGATTATCGGAAGCACGAAGAACCTGAAGAACCCGCGGTTGACGGAGATGCGCAAGTTTTTCGAGGACTATTACGTCGCCTCCAATATGGCCTTGATCCTTAGCGGAGACTTCGATACGGAGCAGGTCATGCCGGTGTTGGAGAAGACTTTTTCACGCATCCGTCGTGGACAGGTGCCGAAGCAGGATAAAGTGATGCTGCCCCCGTTTAACGGGCGGGAGAAGATGAAAGTGAGGTTCCCGATCCCGTTTATCAAAGCGATGGGACTGGGGTTCCGGGGCGTTTCGGCCAACCACGAAGACCAGGTCGCGCTGAATATCGCGGTCAACTTATTGAACAATGCCAACGGGACAGGCTATTTAGACAAACTGATGGTGGAGCACAAACTGATGGGAGCTATCGCGATCAACGAGAGCATGAACGAGGCGGGGATTCTGGCGGTTGCCATCATGCCCAAATTGCTTGTCCAGTCTTATAGTTCTGCCGAGAAGATGGTCTGGCATGAGATCGACCGCGTGAAAGAGGGCGATTTCAGCGATGAAGTGTTCAACAGCCTGAAGCTCGAACAGAAACGGCAGTATGCTTCCGCCTTGGAGAATATCGATTCGCGTGCAACGGTCATGATGAATCTTTTCTCGCAAGGGAAGAGCTGGGATGATTATCTGAACGAAGTGGCGCGGATCGAGTCGATCACGAAAGAAGATGTCGTGCGTGTCGCTCAAAAATATTTCAGCGATAACTATTTGTGTGTGACCAAGAGCACCGGGAAATACCCGAAGGACAACCTGCCGAAGCCCTCCTTCGCTCCGGTCGTTCCCCGCCATGCGGATGCCTCGTCTTCCTATGCCAAGCAGTTGGAGCAGTTGCCGGCGCAATCCGTGACTCCGCGTTTTATCGATTTCAAGAAGGATGTGCAGACGTTGGAGCTTACCCCTTTAGTGACGCTCTATGCAACCCCCAATCCGCTGAATGATATCTTTACCTTTAATATCACCTATCGGATCGGCGCTTTGGAACAGCCGGCCCTGATGCAACTCGCCAACTACTTGCAATTCTTAGGGACGGAGTCGATGCCGTTTGAGCAGTTCCGTACCCGCTTGCAGTCGATCGGGAGTACGCTTGCTTTTGATGCGACGGCGGATGCTTTTACGATGAAAGTGACCGGTTTCGACAACCATATAGACGAGACAATGGAGCTGGTGGGCGATTTTATCCGCCACGCCAAAGCCGACGATAAGAAGATGCGCCAAATCGTGGACGATGCGAAGGTAACGGAAAAAGCCTTTTTCAAATCGAGCGATAATGTCGCGGCGGCTTTGTTGGAGCAGGTCAAATATGGTGACCAGTCGCGCTACCTGCGCAAACTGCCGCTTTCACAGATCAAGAAGCTGAAAGGGAAAGACCTGCTGGCCGTCTATGACCAGGTCCGGAATGTACAGTGCGACTTGCATTACTGCGGTACGCTGTCTCCCGAAAAGGTGGTGGAGACAGTCCGGCGGCATATCCCGCTGGAACGGGCTACGGTAGCCTCCCAGTCACCTTACCGGCGCGAGCTGCGGGAATACGACAAGCCGACGGTCTTCTTTATCAATATGCCGGACATGACGCAGAGCATCGTCTACAGCTATGTAAAGGGCGATCCTGTCGATGACACGGCTTCCCGTCATGCCTCCCGTCTTTTCTCCGTCTATTTCGGTGGCGATATGTCGTCGTTGATGTTCCAGGAGATAAGGGAGTTCCGTTCGTTTGCCTACCGGACGAACGGGCGTTACCAGTTGCCAAGCCATGCGCATAAGGGAGCGGCCGGAAGCTTTACGGCGATGCTTTCCACACAAGGAGACAAGACGCTGGATGCGCTGGGCGTACTGGATTCGCTGATCCGCGAGATGCCTCTGAAACCGGAACGGGTGGATGCAATCCGGCAGACGCTGGTCAACCAGACCAATAACGAATACCCTGCCTTCCGTAACCTCTCCGAGAAAGTGGCCGCCTTCAGGATGGAAGGTTTCGAGCAGGACCCGGGAGAAGCATTTTTGCAGAATGTCGCCAAAATGGACATGCAGGATATTTCCCGCTTCTACCGGGAGCAGGTCAGCGGCCGTCCGGTGGTCTACGTGATCGCCGGGAATGAGAAGCGTATCGACATGAAGAAACTGGCTGCATTCGGTACGATCGTTAAAGTAAAAAAGAAAGACATATATAGATAATGTATAGTAAAGACGAACTCAAAAACCTGAAACTTGAATTTTGGGAAAGTTTCGCCTCGTTCTGTGAAGTACAACCCTATTTGAGAGGACGCAAGAAGGTCTGGACCTTGTACGATACGAAAGTCAGGGGAGTCGAACTTAAATTTGACGCCAACCGTGAAGGCGCATTTGTCATTTTGGAAGTAAACCACCGGAGCGAGGAAGCCCGGTTGGAGATGTTCGAACGCCTGACGTGGTATAAGGAAACGCTGGAAACGGATTTCCCCGAGGGGTTGATATGGGATATATGTTTTGTGCGCGACACAGGCAAACAGGTCGCCCGCATCTACACGGCAAAGTTAGGAATCGACTTCCATCGCCGTCAAGATTGGGGCGAGTTCTTCGGGTTTATGGCAAGCCAGATGTACCTGTTGGAACGCAACTTTATGTCCATCGCTGAATATTTACGGGAATAAGTAGCCCTGTTCCCGCGCTTGACGCGGGATCGCAAAAGAACTGTCGGTATGAAATATCGGATCAAGCCTGTTCCTATGCGATCCCGCGTCAAGCGCGGGAACGGGATAGTACATAACTTCTTATTAAGGCAATAATTTACCATATTATGAAGATAAATAATATCAAACAACTCATAGCTGTGGCTGCTATCGGCTTATTGACGGCTTGCGGAAGCCCCGCGCCGGATGCCGTGCTGTTGCAACCGGGTGTCAGTCGTGAGTTGGCGCAGTACAGGAAAGAACATTTCGGGGATGTTCGCTATCATCTCTTCTTCTCGATCCCCGAATCCCGCGAGGAAGCCGTTATCGGCAAAGCGGAGATCGCGCTTACCCTCCGGGAGAAACAACCGCTTATCATAGACTTTCGCGGGGAACCGGCGCAGGTGGCATTTGTCTTGCTGAACGGCAAGCAAACTCCTTATACGGTGAAAGACGAGCATATCGTGATCGAAGCCGGAGAGGTGGCGGCAGGCGAGAACCGCGTCGCAATCGAATTTACGGCAAACGACCAGTCGCTCAACCGGCGGGACGAGTTTCTGTACACCTTGCTCGTGCCCGACCGCGCCCGCACGCTGTTCCCCTGTTTTGACCAGCCGGATATGAAGTCGCTCTTCACCCTGTCCTTAGAAGTTCCCGCCGCTTGGCAGGCTGTCGCCAACGGAGCGGTCGAACAAGTCGACTCGATGACCGTAGCCGGACGCCGCCGGATTCTTTTCCGGGAGACGGAGCCGCTCAGCACCTATCTCTTCTCTTTTGTCGCCGGGAAGCTGACGCGGGAAACCTTTTCGCGCGACGGACGGCATATCTCGATCTATCACCGTGAGACCGATCCGAAGAAAGCGGCACAGTGTCCGGAGATCGCCTCCGAAGTCTTCGATGCGCTTGAATGGCAGGAGAACTATACCGGCATCCCGTATCCCTTCGCCAAATACGACCTGATTATCCTTCCGGGATTCCAGTTCGGCGGCATGGAACATACGGGAGCAACTCTCTATACGGATGGGCGGATGTTCCTGAACGAGAACCCGACGTTGAACGAACGCCTCTCGCGCAGTGCCCTGATCGCACACGAGACATCGCATATGTGGTTCGGAGACTTCGTCACGATGGAGTGGTTCAATGACGTCTGGACAAAGGAGGTCTTTGCCAATTACTATGCCTCTCAGATGGTCGAGCCGTTGTTCCCCGATGTGAACCATTCCCTCAATTTCATGCTCGATTATATTCCGGGCGCTTACTCGGAAGACCGTACGGCAGGGGCGAACCCCGTCAAGCAGGACTTGGCGAATATGCGCGACGCCGGGCTGATGTACGGCAATATCATTTACGATAAATCCCCCGTCGTCATGGCGATGCTGATCCGTATGATGGGGAAGGATGCCTTTCGGAAAGGCATACAGGAATATCTGAAGACCTACGCCTACGGCAATGCGACCTGGGACGGCCTGATCTCCATCCTGGACAACTATACGGACCGCGACCTGAAAGCCTGGAGCCATGTCTGGATAAACGAGAAAGGCATGCCGGAAATCCGTTCGGAGGTGAAAGGAGACAGTCTGATCGTCACCCAGTCCGATCCCTGGGGACGGGGATTACGCTGGCCGCAGGTGGTGACGTACGCTGTTATTACCGATAGTCGTACGGACAGGGTATCCGTTTCATTAGGATCCGATGGGAATGTCTCAAAAACCCTTGTCCCCGCGCTTGACGCGGGGCCGCAAAAGAACAGCCCTGATCAATCAGTTGTTTATACTGCCAGTTCCGTCTGGGTTCCGAATGTCGACGGTACGGGCTACGGCTTTTTCCGTGTGGGAGAGGAGGAGCTCGACGGCCTGATGTCCGTCTTGAAGACTCACCCCGATGAAGTGCTGCGCGGCTCCCTGTTGATTACCTTATATGAGAACCTGTTGAACCAGACGATCCCTGCCGGCCGCTACATGGATGCCATGCTGGATTATCTGCCCGGAGAGAAGAACAGCTTGTTGTTCTCTGCCGCTTTGAGATATATCGGCAACTGCCAACGCCTGTATCCGTCTGCTCCGGAGAAACTGGAACAGGTACTTTGGCAGATCGTGACGACGGCGGAACAACCCCAGTACCGTTTGCAGGCATTCCGCCAGTATCGTTCCATCGCCCGCTCGCCGGAAGCCGTCGCCCGTTTGTATGCACTCTGGCAGGACCGGAAAGCACCGGCAGGCTGTTCGTTGAGCGAGAATGACTATATCGGCCTTTCCTACCAGTTGGCCCTGCTGATGCCGGAGAAGGCGGACGAGATTGTCGCTACCCAGCAATTGCGCATCACGAATCCGGACCGCAAGCGGCAGTATGCCTTTATCTCGCCCTCCGTCTCACCGCGGAAGGAGGTGCGCGACAGCGTGTTTGCCTCCCTGCTTGTCGCCGAAAACCGCCGTGTCGAACCGTGGGCATCGGCCGCCTTAGCCAACCTGAACAGTCCGCTGCGTCAACAGGAAGCGGTCGCGTATATCCGTCCCGCTCTCGAAGCGATGCAGGAGATACAGCGTACAGGCGATATTTTCTTCCCGCGCAACTGGGCGAGTGCGTTGCTTGGAGGGCATACCTCGACAGAAGCGCGGAAGGAGGTGGACGACTTCTTTGCCGCCCATCCCGATTATCCGGTTCTGCTCGCGAATAAAATCAGGCAACAGGCGGACCATCTCTACCGTTTGCACGATTAAGTAGAAAAAACGGCCTGTTTGAGTAATCTTTTGTAAGTTTTATTTGCTAATTCAATTATTATTGTAACTTTGCAGCGTAAAAATAATAACAAATGAAAAGAACAGTTCTGCATCACCATCATCATCATTACAACGGGCAATAGTTCGGTGGGCTGTTTGGTATGTAGAAACATATAAGATAAATAAGTAAGGCTTGCCGTTATACGGTAAGCCTTATTTTGTTTTTGGAAACGAACAATAATATATAAACGAAATAAACATGTTACGAATTGCAGTACAATCGAAAGGTCGTCTTTACGATGAAACAATGCTTCTGTTGGAAGAAGCCGGTATTAAACTGAACAGGGGAAAACGCATTTTGCTGTTGTCGGCAAAAGGTTTTCCGGTGGAAGTGCTGTTCCTGCGCGATGACGATATCCCGCAGTCGGTGGCAAACGGCGTGTCCGACATCGGTATCGTCGGTGAAAACGAGTATGTGGAGAAAGGGCAGGAAGCCAAGTTGATCAAACGCCTCGGATTCAGTAAATGCCGCCTTTCGCTCGCCATCCCGAAGGATGAAGACTATCGGGGCGTGGAGTGGTTCGAGGGCAAGACCATTGCCACCTCGTATCCCGAAATACTGAAGGCTTACCTGACAGAAAAGGGAGTGAAGGCAGACTTGCACGTCATCAGTGGTTCGGTGGAGATTGCACCGGGTATCGGCCTGGCGGATGCTATTTTCGATATCGTCAGCTCCGGCAGTACGCTGGTAAGCAACCAGCTCAAAGAGGTGGAAGTGATCATGCAGAGCGAAGCCCTGTTGATCGCTAACAACAACCTGTCCGAAGAAAAGCAGGCGATTCTGGATGAATTGTTGTTCCGCTTCGAAGCCATCCAGGTGGCGGAAGGTAAGAAATACGTCTTACTGAACGCCCCGAAAGACAAGATGCAGGAGATCATCGAAGTATTGCCGGGGATGAAGAGCCCTACCATCACGCCGCTTGCCGACGAGAACTGGGTATCCGTCCAGTCCGTGATCGCCGAGAAACATTTCTGGGAAATCATCGGCAAGCTGAAATCATTGGGAGCCGAAGGCATATTAGTCATACCGATTGAAAAGATGATCCTCTAAGCCATGGAAGTAATCAAATATCCGTCAAGAGAAGAATGGGCCTCATTGGCCCAGCGGCCGGCTATGGATGTGACGGCTCTGTTCGACACCGTCCGTACGGTGTTGGATGAAGTGCGCCGGGAAGGAGATGCAGCCGTTATCCGGTATGAAGAGAAGTTTGACAAGATAGACCCTTCGACCTTCCGATCCCTCCGGGTGTCGGAGCAGGAATTGCTTGAAGCCGAAGAACTGGTGGCCGAAGACCTGAAACAGGCCATCCGCCGGGCAAAGGAAAACATAGAAACCTTCCACGCCTCACAGCGCTTTACCGGTAAAAAGGTGGAGACGGCGCCGGGTGTCACCTGCTGGCAGAAAGCGGTCGCCATCGAGAAGGTCGGGCTGTATATTCCGGGAGGGACGGCGCCGCTGTTCTCAACGGTCTTGATGTTAGCAGTTCCGGCACGTATCGCCGGTTGCAGGGAAATCGTACTTTGTACGCCTCCGGGCAAGGACGGGAAGGTACATCCCGCCATCCTGTTTGCCGCGAAGGTGGCCGGTGTCAGCAAAATATTCAAGGCAGGAGGTATCCAGGCGATAGCCGCGATGGCCTACGGGACGCAGTCAGTGCCGAAAGTGTATAAGATATTCGGTCCCGGAAACCAGTATGTGACGGCAGCCAAGCAGTTGGTCAGCCTGAAAGAGGTGGCGATCGATATGCCTGCCGGCCCTTCGGAAGTGGAGGTGATTGCCGACGAATCGGCCAACCCCGCCTTTATCGCAGCCGATTTCCTGTCACAGGCGGAACACGGCGTAGACAGCCAGGCCATGCTGGTAACAGCTTCCGAAAGCATTGTCGAAGGCGTCATGCAGGCCATAAAGGAACAACTGGACCGCCTTCCCCGCAAGGAGATAACGGAGAAGTCCCTTAGCCACAGCCGTATCATCGTGCTGAAGGATCGGCAGGAAGTGATCGACTTCACGAACCTGTATGCACCGGAACACCTGATTATCCAGACCGCCGATTATGCCGCTATCGCCGGACAGATCGAGAACGCAGGCAGTGTCTTTATGGGCCCCTATACGCCGGAAAGCGCAGGCGACTATGCTTCCGGAACCAACCACACGCTTCCGACCAACGGATATGCCAAGGCTTACAGCGGTGTCAACCTGGACAGCTTCATCAAGAAGATCACCTTCCAGGAAATCACGGCAGACGGCATCCGGCAGTTGGGCGGGACGATCCAAACAATGGCCGCCAACGAACAGTTGGAGGCGCACAGAAATGCAGTAACAATCAGATTGAACACATTATGAAAGACTTAAAAGACTTAGTCAGACCCAACGTCTGGAACATGAAACCCTATTCATCCGCACGTGATGAGTTTCAGGGCAATGCCTCTGTTTTCCTGGATGCGAACGAGAATCCGTTCAACAGGCCGTACAACCGTTATCCCGACCCGATGCAATGGGAACTGAAGAAGAAGATTGCGGAGATCAAAGGCGTGAACCGCGAATCTATCTTCCTGGGGAATGGCAGCGATGAACCGATCGACCTGATCATCCGCGCTTTCTGCGAGCCGTCTATCGACAGCATTGTCAGTATAGACCCCTCTTACGGCATGTATGAAGTGGCGGCCAATGTCAATAACGTAGAGTTCCGGAAGGTTAAGCTGGATGATAAGTTCGACCTGGATACGGACAACCTTCTGAAAGCGGCGAACGACTGGGTGAAGGTGATCTTCCTCTGTTCCCCGAACAACCCGACGGGAAACAACCTGAGCCGCGACCGGCTTTATAAGGTGTTGGAGACTTTCCAGGGGATTGTCGTGATAGACGAGGCGTATGTCGATTTCTCTATCGAACCCTCTTTTCTTGCCGAGTTGGAGAAGTTCCCGAACCTGATTGTCCTGCAAACCATGTCGAAAGCCTGGGGAGCAGCCGGAATCCGCTTAGGAATGGCGTTTGCCTCTCCCGAGATCATTGCGATTCTCAATAAGATCAAATATCCGTACAATGTGAACCTGCTGACACAGGAACGCGCCCTCTATGTGCTGGAAAACCAGGAACGCATGGAGAACCAGCTTCGTTCGATCCTTTCCGAGCGTATCCGCCTGCTGGCTGCATTGCCGGAGCTGAACTGCGTCCTTAAAGTCTATCCTACGGATGCAAACTTCATCCTGGTCGAAGTGACCAATGCGGACACGATCTATAAGAATCTGGTGAAATATGGAATTATTGTGCGTAACAGGACGAACGTGACGATGTGCAACGGTTGCCTCCGCATCACGGTCGGCAAACCGGGCGAGAACGACGCCCTGCTGGACGCCCTTAAAAAGATGTAAGCATGAAAAGAGCTTTATTTATAGACCGTGACGGCACGTTAGTGATAGAGCCGCCTGTGGACTATCAGTTAGATAGCTTGGAGAAGTTGGAGTTTTATCCGAAAGTCTTCCGCAATCTCTATTTTATCCGGAAGCAGTTGGACTTCGAGTTTGTGATGGTGACGAACCAGGATGGGTTGGGAACGGCTTCCTTTCCGGAAGAAACGTTCTGGCCGGCGCACGACAAGATGCTGAAAACGCTTGAAGGCGAAGGCATCTGCTTCGACGATATCCTGATCGACCGTTCTTTTCCGGAAGACAATTCGCCGAACCGCAAGCCCCGTACGGGAATGATGGGCAAGTATCTGTCCGGCGAATATGATCTGGCAAACAGCTATGTGATCGGTGACCGCCTGACGGATATGCAGTTGGCCGTCAATCTGGGCGCTAAAGGCATCTGGTTGCATGCCGATGACGACGAAGCCCGCCAACTGTTGGCTGCCAATCCCGCTATTTCCCCCGTTCTGGTTACGGATGACTGGGACCGGGTGACCGAATACCTTTTTGCCGGCGAACGGCGTGCCGTAGTCCAGCGTACGACGAGGGAGACGGATATCTACGTGGAAGTGAACCTGGACGGACGCGGCGCGACGGAGATTGTAACCGGTCTCGGCTTCTTCGACCACATGCTCGACCAGATCGGCAAGCATTCCGGCATAGACCTGACCGTTAAGGTGAAAGGAGACCTGGAGGTGGACGAACATCATACGATAGAAGACACGGCCATCGCGCTCGGAGAGGCTTTGCTGAAGGCTTTAGGTGACAAGCGGGGGATCGAACGGTATGGCTATTGCCTGCCGATGGACGACTGCCTGTGCAGTGTGGCGCTCGATTTCGGGGGACGTCCCTGGCTCGTCTGGGATGCCGAGTTCCATCGTGAGAAGGTGGGGGATATGCCGACCGAAATGTTTCTCCACTTCTTCAAAAGCCTCAGTGATGCCGCCCGCATGAATCTGAACATCAAAGCGGAAGGCGCCAATGAGCACCACAAGATAGAAGGAATCTTCAAAGCCCTGGCACGCTCTATTAAAATGGCTATCCGTCGCGATATCTATAAATATGAGCTCCCGAGCACGAAGGGAATGTTATAGGTCCCGTTTTTTTTCGGACGGGAGCGGTTTTTTTTCGGACGGGAATCAGAAATGGGGGGCACGTGCCCCCCACAGGTTAAAAAGAAAGAGATGTATTTTTGTAAGTGCTTATTTATTAATGTTTTGTTTATTTCTCTTTTTTGCCCATCTTTCTGTCGTACTCCCCATTTGTGCCGTTTCACCAGCACAAAAGTGGGCTTAACTGCCCGAAAAAGGCGTTTTTATGCCGTTTTGCAGAGGTCAAAATCCGCTGTTTTCACCCGCTTTTCGAGTTTTCAGTCGTACCTACTCGTCGTAGATAAGGGCTAAAAACGGTCATTTTCGATACATAAAAGGCTCGATAACGTTAGTGTGCCCGCTCCCGGAACTCCGAGGGGGTGACGCCTTCTTTCTTTTTGAAGAAGGTGGAGAACTGTCCGGCATTCTCGAATTTGAGGCTGTAGGCTATTTCCGATATGTTCAGGCTGCTGCCGGTCAGCAGCTCTTTCGCTTTCAGCAGCTTTTGCTGTAACTGGTACTGGGCGGGCGAGACACCCGTGTATTCTTTGAACATACGGCGGAACCAGGAGTAACCAAGCCCTAACTGGGAAGCGATTTCCTCCGGTGTCAGCGGGTTTTCCACCATTTCTTTCATCAGGATGCGGGCTTCGTTGATTTTATCTACCACATATGTATTGGTAAAGGAGTTGTTCCGCCTTTTATAATAGACCGTCCCCATTATGTGGAGCACGATACTCGAGATCATCTCCTGATAGCCGGTCTTTTCCTGCGAGGCGAACTTCAGGATATCTTCATACAGCCCGACAATGGTCGCACTCAGCCCGATATGCTGCAACGGCTCTTCGCGGGTAAAGAAACGTTTTTCCACACGCCTGTCGATGTGCATGCCCCGGAAACCGACCCAGTATTCGTCCCAGCCGGTTTCGCTGTCCGGATAGTAACTGTGCCATTCGCCGGGGAAAAGCAGGATCATGGTGCCGGCGCTGATCTTCTGCTCCTTGCAGGACTGGGACGAGAAGTAGCCGCTTCCCTTTGTGATATAAACCAGCTGGTACTCGTTCAGGATGCGCCCGGTCTGCGGTTTGAAATTGTAATTGTCCGGGTGTTTGGAAAGAGGATAATTCCCTTTGGGGGGAATGAACTGGTAGCCGACAGTGGTGACGACAATTCCCCATTCTTCATCCATCGCACTTATCGCCAGATATCTTAATTGATCGCTAATTTGTTTCTCCATCGCATCTGTCAGATTTGAAAGGTTTAAAATCATTTTCAAAAGCAAAGGTAATCATTTACCCATTACTTTTGTCATTATAAAATAAAGAACTTTGTTGTACCATGAAGAAATATAACTTTTTAGCCTTCGACATTGGAGCAACCAGCGGACGTGCCGTTCTTGGCACTCTGGCAGGTGGCAAATTTGAAATGCAGGAACTCCACCGCTTCCCCAATGCAATCATGGAATTGCACGGAAAATATTACTGGAACATATATCAGCTATATGATGCTTTGAAAGAAAGCCTTATGGTTTGTGCGCGCCGGCAGATTGTCCCCGATTCGATCGGGATCGATACCTGGGGCGTCGACTTCGGTTATCTGGCAAAAGACGGTTCTTTGCTGGGCTTGCCGCGCGCTTACCGCGATCCTTATACGGACGGGGCGCCGGAAGCGTATTTCCAGCGCGTTCCCCGTTCGGAAGTGTACCGGTTGACCGGTATCCAGATTATGAACTTCAATAGCCTGTTCCAACTGTTCCGCGCGGGGCAGGAGGGATTCGGCCCGTTGGAGGCTGCTGAAGAGATTCTGTTTATGCCCGACCTGCTGTCCTATCTGTTGACAGGCAAAAAGGTCTGTGAATATACGGATGCGTCCACTTCCCAGATATTGAATCCGGTGACGAAGAAGTTCGAGGCCTCTTTGTTGCAGGCGGCAGGTGTTTCGCCTTCCCTTATGCGGGAGGTGGTGATGCCGGGTACATTAGTGGGAGAGCTGACCGATGCGCTCGCTAAAGAAACCGGGATAGGCAAGGTGCCCGTTGTGGCGGTTGCCGGACATGACACGGCTTCGGCTGTTGCCGCTGTCCCCGCACAGGACAAAGAGTTCGCCTATCTGAGTAGCGGAACCTGGAGCCTGATGGGGATCGAGACGGAAGAGCCGATTATCACGGAAGAATCTTTCCGCCATAATTTCACAAACGAAGGCGGTATAGACGGGACAACCCGTTTCCTGAAGAATATCACCGGAATGTGGTTGCTCGAACAATGCCGGAAAGAGTGGGAGAAGGCCGGACGCGATTATTCCTATCCGGCGATCGTCAAGATGGCGGAACGGGCGACTCCTTTCCGCAGTTTTGTGAATCCCGATGATCCGCGCTTTGCCAACCCGGCAAGCATGACGGAGGCGATTGCCGGATACTGCCGTGAAACGGGGCAGCCGGTGCCTGCCGAAGATGACGAGTTTATCCGTTGCATCTTCGAGAGCTTAGCGTTCCGTTACAAGGAGGTCCTGACATTGTTATCGGAAATAGCACCTTTCCCGATCCGCAAGTTGCACGTGATCGGCGGAGGTTCGATGAATAATCTTCTCAACCAATTTACGGCGAATGTAATTAATATGCCGGTCGTGGCAGGGCCTTCGGAGGCGACGGCGATCGGCAACTGTATGGTGCAGGCGAGGGCGGCCGGACTGGTGGCCGACCGTTGGGAGATGCGCCGTATGATCAACTCTTTCCTCTCACCGTCCGTCTTCCAGCCGGAAGGCAGCGGCGAGTGGGAAGAGGCTTTCAGGAAATATAAATCTGTAACCTCATAAAAATAAGGCCATGACAAAAGAAAACATTATCAAACAAGCGTATGATGCAGCTGCCGAACGGTATGCTGCTGTTGGTGTAGATGTAAAAGACGCAATGGACAAATTGCAGAAGATTTCCCTTTCGATGCATTGCTGGCAGGCGGACGACGTGAGCGGTTTCGAGAACCAGGGCGGTTCGCTGACAGGCGGTATCCAGGTAACGGGTAATTATCCCGGCCGTGCCCGCACGATCGAGGAAGTACGTGCCGACGTATTGAAAGCGGCGTCGCTGATCGCCGGCCGGCACCGGTTGAACCTGCATGAAATATATGGCGACTTCCAGGGTAAGAAGGTCGATCGCGATGAAGTGGAGCCTGTCCATTTCGAAAGCTGGATGCAGTGGGCGAAGGAAAACGGGATGAAGTTGGATTTCAACAGTACCTCTTTCTCGCATCCGAAGAGTGGCGACCTGACGCTGGCAAGCCCGGACGACGATATCCGTAACTTCTGGATCGAGCATACGAAACGTTGCCGCTGGATCAGTGAAGAGATGGGTAAATATCAGGATGATCCTTGTATAATGAACCTCTGGATTCACGACGGAAGCAAGGAAGTCCCTGCCAACCGCCTGAAATACCGCCAGATATTGGAGCAATCTTTAGATGAGATTTTTGCTACGAAGTATGCCAATATGAAAGACTGTATCGAAGCCAAGCTGTTCGGTATCGGTCTGGAAAGCTATACCGTCGGTTCATACGATTTCTATTTGGGCTACGGTGCGAAGAAGAATAAGATCGTGACGCTCGATACGGGACACTTCCACCTGACGGAAAGCATCGCCGACAAGGTTTCCGCGCTTCTTCTCTTTACGCCGGAGATCATGCTGCACGTGAGCCGTCCGGTCCGTTGGGACAGCGACCATGTTGTGATCCTGAGCGACGACCTGCTCGACCTGGCACGCGAGATCATCCGCTGCAAGGCGCTGGACCGTGTGCATATCGGGTTGGACTACTTCGATGCTACGATCAACCGTATCGGCGCTTATGTGATCGGTTGCCGTGCTACACAGAAGGCCTTTATGCAGGCACTTTTGGAACCGTCCGCCACTTTACAGCAGTACGAGGCCGAAGGCAAATATTTCCAGCGCTTAGCTTTGCAGGAAGAGCTGAAAAGCCTGCCTTGGACAGCTGTATGGGATATGTTCTGCCTGCAAAACGACGTTCCTGTAGGCGAAGATTACATCGCTGAAATCGAGAAGTACGAGGCTGAAGTCACAAGCAAACGTTAATAATGTGCCAATATGCCAATGTGGCGCTTCGCTAAATGTGCCTCTATTGGCAAATTGGCAAATTAGCACATTGAAAAATTATTATTTATGGAAATAATCATCGGTTTAATCATCATAGCGATCGGGAGTTTCGGGCAGAGCAGCTCGTACGTCCCGATCAATAAGGTTAAGGACTGGAGTTGGGAAAGCTTCTGGCTGGTGCAGGGTATCTTTGCCTGGCTCGTTTTCCCGTTCTTAGGTGCGCAGCTTGCCATTCCCGACGGGAGCAGCCTTGCCGAACTGTGGAATGCAGGCGGGGCTACGGGAGCTGTCATCTACGGTGTCCTGTGGGGGATAGGCGGTCTGACTTTCGGGCTTAGTATGCGCTATTTAGGTGTCGCGCTCGGTCAGAGTATCGCGCTTGGCACCTGTGCCGGCTTCGGTACCCTTTTCCCGGCGGTGTTCGGCGGAACGGACCTCTTTCATGGCGATGGGTTAATCCTGTTGATCGGCGTGTGTATCACGCTTGCCGGTATTGCCGTGATCGGGTATGCCGGGAGCCTTCGTGCCCGTAATATGACGGAAGAGGAAAAGAAGGCGGCTGTGAAAGACTTTGCCCTGACAAAAGGGTTGCTGGTCGCTCTGTTGGCGGGTGTGATGAGCGCCTGTTTCAATTTGGGGCTGGAATCCGGCGCTCCTATTCTTGAAAAGGCCAAGCAGTCGGGCGCAAGCGAACTGTTCGCGTTGAACCCGGTTATCCTGTTGGTGACGATCGGAGGCTTTCTGACGAATGCTTCCTACTGCATATTTCAGAATATACGGAATAAGACAGGGAAAGATTATTTCTCGGTATCGGGTGGTACTTTGCTGAATAATGTCTTATTTTGCGCGTTGGCAGGGGTTTTATGGTATTCACAATTCTTCGGGTTAGGGATGGGAAAGAGCTATTTCGCCGATTCTCCGGTGATGCTGGCTTTTTCATGGAGCATCCTGATGTCGTTGAATGTGATCTTCAGCAATGTCTGGGGAATTATCCTGAAAGAATGGAAGGGAGTGAGCAGGCAGACGATCATCGTTTTGATCTGCGGTATGTGTCTCCTGATATTCTCGCTCTTGCTGCCTAATTTGGTTTGATTAATGTACAAATAAGTAAAATGGAAAGAATCAGAAACAATGAACAATTAATGGCCGAAATCGGCCGTATTGCCGAAGTTGCCGGCTATCTCTGGACAAAAGGATGGGCGGAACGCAACGGTGGTAACATCTCTGTTAATTTGACCGACCTGATGAGCGATGTCGAAAAAGCGCTGCCCGCATTAGGCCCGGCTATTCCTTTGCAAGAGGCGATGACGGCTCTTGGAGGGGATATTTTCTATGTCACCGGAACCGGAAAGCGGATGCGCTATGTGGCGCAAGACCCGTTTGCCAACGGTTCCCTGATCCGTATCGCTAAAGATGGGAAAAGCTACGATATAATTGCCGAACAGCTGGTCTTGCCGACCTCCGAACTGCCTTCCCACCTGATGATGCACAATTATCTGCGTGGATTGAGACGGAATAATAAAGTCGTTTTGCATACACACCCGACCGACCTGATCGGTATGACGCATTGCCAGCCGTTCCTCGATTCGGAAAAGATCACCCGTACTTTATGGAGCATGATCCCGGAATGCCGTATCATCGTTCCGAAAGGCGTGGGTATCGTTCCGTACGAAATCCCGGGGACACTGGATCTGGCGCGTGCCACTATCAAGCAGTTGGAGAAACACGATGTCGTATTCTGGGAAAAACACGGAATCCTGGCGGTGGGCGAAGACCTGATCGAATGTTTCGACGCAATCGACACCCTGAGCAAATCCGCCCAGATTTATTTCAGCGCCCGCATGGCCGGATACGAACCCGCCGGCATGACCGACAAGCAGCTGGATGATTTGGTGCCGGCGTTCGGATTGTAATATACGATTGCAAGGCGATGTGTCAAAAGTCCCTTGTCCCCGCGCTTGACGCGGGGCCGCAAAAGAACAGACCTTATCAATCAGACGGCCGGTTTTAATGCGATCCCGCGTCAAGCGCGGGAACAGGACAGTTTTGACACACCTCCTTATCTTTTAATACTATAATGTTACCATGAAAATACAGTTAATTCTCATCTCTCTATTCCTTACCGTTTCGTTGTCCGCACAGCAGCGCGACAGCCGTGTGCGTGAATATCTTCCTCCCGTGCGTATTGTCTGGCAACAGGAAAGCGGATTGATCCGGGGGGCGGACCATCTGCTTCTTCCCGGTAACGGGCAGTCCGACCTCGCAAACCGTACTATTTGTAAGATGACCAGTACCGACAAGCAACACCCCGCCATCCTGCTCGATTTCGGAAAGGAACTGCAAGGCGGCTTGCAGATTGTGACCGGGATGCCGGCTTCACACGAACCGGTTGCCATCCGTGTCCGTTTCGGCGAGTCGGTGAGCGAAGCCATGTGCGAGATTGACGGAGTAAACGGAGCTACTAACGATCATGCCATGCGCGATTTTACGATCCGCCTTCCCTGGTTGGGAGTCATGGAAGTGGGTAATTCCGGTTTCCGTTTTGTCCGCATCGACCTGTTGGATGATTCGGCCGAGCTGCACTTGAAGGAGGTCCGCGCCATATCGACTTTCCGCGATATTCCGTATAAAGGTTCTTTCCGTTGCAATGACGAGCGGCTGAATAAAATCTGGCAAACCGGCGCTTATACCGTGCATCTGAATATGCAGGAATACCTGTGGGACGGGATCAAACGCGACCGCCTGGTCTGGGTAGGCGACCTGCATCCGGAAGTGATGACGGTGAATACGGTCTTCGGTTACAATGAAGTGGTTCCGAAGAGCCTCGACCTGATACGTGATATCACCCCGCTGCCCGAATGGATGAACGGCATCAGTTCCTATTCGATCTGGTGGCTGCTGATTCACCGCGACTGGTATTACTACCATGGCGACTTGGTTTACCTGAAAGAACAAAAGCCCTATATGACCGCCCTTCTCCGCCACCTTATTTCCAAGGTGGATGCAGACGGGGTGGAGAAACTTGACGGAAACCGTTTTCTCGACTGGCCCTCCAATGCGAACCCGATGGCGATAAACGCCGGCTTGCAGGCTTTGATGGTGCAGGCGATGAAGGCGGGTAACGAACTCTGCACAGTCTTGGGAGAGAACGCGCTTGCCTCCGAATGCCAGGCAATGATGGAGAAAATGGTCAAGGCCGCATCGAAAGTAACGAAACCGCTGCTGAAGTCCGGCGTTGCCCCGGACGCCCCCGGCTCCAAGCAGGCCGCTTCCCTGTTGACGCTTGCCGGACTGATGAAGCCGGAAGAAGCAAACCGGAAATACCTGTCCGTGAACGGGGCGAAAGGCTTCTCCACTTTTTACGGTTACTATATGCTCCGTGCAATGGCTGCCGCCGGTGATTACCGGGGGGCTATCGATGTGATCCGCCAATATTGGGGTGCGATGATCGACCTGGGAGCGACTACTTTCTGGGAAGATTTCAATATGGAATGGTTGCCGGATGCCTCGCGCATCGATGAATTGGTTCCGGCAGGCAAGAAAGATATTCATGGCGATTACGGCGCTTATTGCTATAAGGGTTTCCGTCATAGCCTTTGTCATGGCTGGGCTTCCGGACCGACCTCCTGGCTGAGTGAATATGTGTTGGGCGTCCAGGTTGTGGAGCCGGGTTGCCGGACTGTCCGGATTACGCCTCACCTGGGTGACTTGGAGTGGGTGGAAGGTACTTTCCCGACTCCGTACGGCATCATTACGATCCGTCATGAGATAGGTGTCGACGGTCAGGTAAAGAGCCGGATCGACGCTCCGGCAGAAGTAAAGATCATACAATAATCAAATCAAATAAAGATATATGGGAAAGATAAACACATTAGTTATTTGCTCGCTTGCCTTCCTCTCGTTATTAGGTTGCAAGGGTAAGAACGAGTTGACGGTACCGGTTAACCTTCGTACGGAGTACCTGCGCGAACCGATCGGTTTGGACACGAAAAGCCCGCGCTTTACCTGGGAATATAAAGGAAATGAGGACAACTTCCTCGCCTCCCGTTCGGAAATAAGGATTGGTACTTCCCCCGACAACCTGCAACCCTATACGGACGGCATGAAGTTAGCACCGCATACCCGTTATTATTGGAATGTCACGGTATGGGATAAAGGCGGGAATGTCTGCCAGACATCCGAAACGGCTACTTTCGAGACTGCCAAGTTCGAACCGTCCGACTGGTCGGGCCAGTGGATTACCGACAATAATGATAAGGAATTTGAACCGGCTCCGATGTTCCGGAAATCGTTTACACTCGATAAGGAGGTAAAGGATGCCCGCGTCTACATCGCCGCCGCCGGATATTACGATCTCTTTGTGAACGGGAAGCGGGTAGGGGAAAACTACCTCGATCCGGGTTATACGCATTTCGACAAACGTATCCTGTATGTGACGCACGATGTCACCCCGTTGCTGAAGACGGGTGAAAACGCTGTGGCAACGGTGTTGGGTAACGGTTGGTTCAACGAGCAGTCCGTTGCCGTCTGGAATTTCGAGACGGCACGCTGGCGTCAGCGTCCGGAGATGCTTTGCGAATTACGCGTCCAATATACGGATGGAACGACAGATGTGATCGCTACCGACGGAACCTGGCGTACGGCAACAGGCCCATACACGTATAACAGCATATACAGCGGTGACAAGTATGATGCCACCCTGGAAGAGGCGGGTTGGAATGCCGCCGGTTTCGATGACGCCAAATGGGCGCAGGCCGTTGTGACTGAGGCTCCGGCTCCTCTGTTGGTAGCCCAGCAAATGCCCGGCATCCGGATTACGGAAGAGCTGTCTCCTGTCTCGATGAAGGCATTCAGCGACAAGCTCTATGTATTCTCTTTCGAGAAAAACTTTGCCGGCCTGTCCCGCCTGAAGGTGAAGGGAGCTCCCGGCACACGCATCACATTGAAGCACGGCGAGCTGCTGAAGGCTGACGGCCGTTTGGAACAGGGCAATATCAATGTCTATTATCATCCCGTAAAACCGGGTGAAGTGTTCCAGATGGATGTCTTCACACTGAAAGGAACCGGTGAGGAAGAGGTCTTCATGCCTTCGTTCGCCTACCACGGATTCCAGTATGTGGAAGTGGAAAGTTCCGCTCCTGTCAAGCTGACGAAAGAAAGCCTGACCGGTTTGTTTATGCATACGGCGGTGGATCCGGTCGGCTCGTTCTCCTGCTCCGACCCGTTGTTGAATAAGATATGGAACGCTACGATGGAGGCCTATCGCAGTAATCTGCACAGCATTCCGACCGATTGCCCGCAGCGCGAGAAGAACGGATGGACGGCCGATGCACATGTGGCAGTCGACCTCGGTTTGTGGGGCTTCGACGGGATCACGTTGTATGAGAAATGGATGAACGACTTTATCGATAACCAGCGTGAAGCCGGCGATATCTCCGGCATTATCCCGTCCAGCGGTTGGGGATACGGCGAATGGCCCGGTCCGGTTTGGGATGCAGCCATGTTTATCATTCCGAATGCCCTGTATGATTATTATGGGGAGACACGCAGTATCGAGAACCTCTATCCGACCATGCTCCGCTACCTGGATTATCTGAAGACGAAGGAGAAAGACGGTTACCTGACTTTCGGATTGGGCGACTGGGTGTACTGGAAGTCTACCACCAATAATACCTACACTTCCACAGCCTACTACTATCTGGATTATACGCTGATGGCCCGTTTTGCCCGCTTATTGGGTAAGGATGCCACTCCTTTCCAGCAGAAAGCGGATGAGTTGAAGGCTTTGGTCAATAATAAATTCTTTAACCCGGAGACAGGCATCTATGCGGAAGGGACACAGACGGCACAGGCCATCGCCCTCTATTTAGGTATCGTTCCCGAAGGCAAGGAACAGTTGGTTGCAGATAAACTTTGCGAGGTTGTACGTGGCAACAATCATTTCCTCGATTTCGGCCTGTTAGGCAGTAAATCCGTTCCGGCCATGCTGACTCGCTACGGCTATGTGGAAGATGCCATGAAGATGGTTACGAAGACAGAAGCGCCTTCATGGGGTTATTGGGTGGAAACAATGGGTTATTCGACATTGGCCGAGACCTGGACGCTGAGTCCGCAATTCAGGGATGCTTCCCTTAACCATGTCTTTATGGGCGATGTTTCTGCTTGGATGATGAACCAGCTTGCCGGTATCAATCATGATGCCGCAGGGCCGGGATTCAGCCATATCCTGATCACCCCTCATTTTGTGGAAGGACTGGACTGGGCGAAAGGTGAATACCGTTCTGTTCGCGGGCTGATTACCAGCGAATGGAAGCGGGAAGGAGGAAAGGTGACGCTTACGGTTACGGTACCCTCCGGCTGTACAGCCGATATCCGGGTAGGCGACCAGACAAAGAAGGTCGGTTCCGGTACGCACGTCAACATATACTGATTAACCTGATAAATAAGAATACGATGAAAAAATACTTTCTGATACTGCTGTTGATCGGATGCTTCGCCTCCGCTCAGGCCAAGTCCGACTGGAAAGCCCGTTGGATCAATACGGAGCGTTGCCAGAGTGCCGCAAACACCTGGTTAGCGTACCGTAAGACCGTCGATATAGAGAAGGTGCCGCAGACGCTTACCGCCCATATTGCCGCCGATAGCAAATACTGGCTGTGGATCAATGGCAAGCTGGTTGTGTTCGAAGGTGGGTTGAAGCGCGGTCCGTCTCTGTACGATACTTATTATGATTCGGTGGAGATCGCTCCCTACCTGACTGCCGGTGAGAATACGATAGCCGTTCTGGTCTGGCATTTCGGTAAGAGCGGGTTCAGTCATGTAAACAGCGGGCTGGCCGCCCTGCTGTTTGAAGCCATTGCGCCGGGTGTGGAGATCGTGTCCGATGCAAGTTGGTTCTGTTCCCTCTATGATGCGTATCAGAATACGGAAGCTCCTTTCCCGAACTACCGTTTGCCGGAAAGTAATATCCGTTTTGATGCACGGATGGAATTGACCGGTTGGAACCAGCCGGGTTATAAGGGCAGGATGGGGGTTGCCGTCGTGATTTCCGAGGTAGGAGTGGCGCCGTTAGGTAAGCTGGTGGAACGTCCGATCCCGTTGTTTAAAGACTATGGCCTGAAGCCGTATGTCGATGTCCGTAAGTCGGCTGCCGGCGATACGCTTTATTGTCGCCTGCCTTATAACTGCCAGGTGACGCCTTATCTGAAAGTGGAAGCTCCGGCGGGTAAGACGGTCCATATCCTGACCGATAATTATGAAGGAGGCAGCGCGAACAATGTCCGTGCCGAATATATCACCCGCGACGGTGTCCAGGAATACGAGAGCTATGGTTGGATGAATGGGCACGAGATGCGGTATATCCTGCCGGAAGGGGTGAAGGTGCTCGATGTGAAGTTCCGGGAGACGGGCTACAATACGGAGTTCACCGGTTCTTTCCAGTGTAACGATCCGTTTATGAATGAACTGTGGAAGCGTTCGGCACGTACCTTGTACATAACGATGCGCGACAGCTATATGGACTGTCCGGATCGCGAGCGTGCACAATGGTGGGGCGATGAAGTGAATGAGTTAGGCGAAGCCTTCTATGCTCTTTCCCCGTCCAGCCATAAAATGGCACTGAAGGGTATCCATGAGCTGATGAACTGGCAACGGGAGGATGGCGTGATTTTCGCTCCTTCGCCTGCCGGAAACTGGCGGAAGGAATTGCCTTTGCAGATGTTGGCATCTGTCGGCTGGTATGGTTTCTATACGCAGTATTATTATAGTGGCGACAGTAGTTTCGTTGCCGGTATCTACGACCGCCTGCACCGTTATCTGCACCAGGTTTGGCAGGTCGACAAGAGCGGCCTGGCTATCGAGCGCGACGGCGACTGGAGTTGGGGCGACTGGGGCGAAGATATCGATATGGGCGTCCTCACGAACTGCTGGTATTACCTGGCGCTGAAAGCCGAAAAGGCTTTTGCCCTTCAATTGGGTAAGACGGCCGATGCTGAAGACATAAGCCGTATGATGTACAGCATAGAGAAATGTTTCGATACGAAGTTCTGGACAGGAACCGCCTACCGCTCTCCCGGCTATAAGGGTGAGACGGACGACCGTGCACAGGCGATGGCTGTTGTTTCCGGCCTGGCTTCCGCCGATAAATACCCGGCATTGGTGAAGGTGCTGAAAAAGGAATACCATGCCAGCCCTTATATGGAGAAGTATGTGCTCGAAGCGCTTTTCCAGATGAATGAACCGGCATTTGCCCTTGAACGCACCCGGCAGCGTTATGCCAAGATGATCGACCAGTATCCTGATTGCACCACCTTATTCGAAGGTTGGGGGATTGGTCCGGATGGTTTCGGAGGCGGAACGACTAATCATGCTTGGAGTGGAGGGCCGCTTACCCTCTTGAGCCAGAAAGTATGTGGCATAGAACCGACCTCACCCGGTTTCCGTTCGTTCAAAGTCTGCCCGCAGATGGGAACCCTGACCGAAGCATCTGCAACGGTTGACACCCATTACGGTAAAATACAGGTTTCCTTGAACCGGAAAGGCAGCAAGATTCGGATGACACTGTCCGTCCCGGCAGGAACAACCGCCGAAGTCCCTGTCTCAAAGGGGAAAGTGAAGCGGTTGGAAGCGGGAGAACATACATTGACAATTTCATCCCGGACGTTATAAATGAAGGTGCCCCTTTTAATCGGGGCACTTTTTATAACAATACAGACCAATACAATTATTCTCTTGATATTGTGTAGAATATTGATATTGCCTACTTTTGCGCCCAATAGGAATCGGTTTATCAAGAGAAATGGCAAAAAGAAAGAGTGTAAGAAAACCGCGAAAAAAGACTCAAAAGACTTCGGCTTTCCTTTCAACGGTGAAGCGGGTGTTTATCGGTGCCTTTATCGTGGTTGCTTGTTTGATGGGGGTACTGTTTATTTATGACTACTTTGCTGTCGCAAATCAAAAGCCGGCAGTGGAGGAAAAGAAGGAACGGACTGCTATCCCAGCCAAGAAACCTGTAGCCAAGCCAAAGCAGGATACGCCGAAACAGCAAACGCCCAAAAAGACACCGGCCGGTAAAGCTCCGGTTGCTACTTCCACAAAGACATTTAAAATCCCTGCCAATACTGAGATTCCCCGCCTGAAGGCAAAACGCCAGGAGCAGGTAATCAAGCATGAAGGATACACTGTGTCTTATAATTCCGAATATCGTATTGCAAACTGGGTGGCTTACGAGCTGACCGCTACGGAAGCCAAAAGCCGGAAGACGGAACGTTCGAACAAGTTCGTCCCCGACCCCTTAGTGAAAGGGGCGACTGCGACGAATGAAGACTATTCACGTACGGGCTATGACCGGGGGCATCTGGCTCCGGCAGGCGATATGAAATGGTCGGAAAAGGCCATGCGTGAATCTTTCTACCTGAGTAATATCTGTCCTCAAAAGCCGAAACTGAACCGGGGAATCTGGAAAGACCTGGAAGAACAGTGCCGTTTATGGGCGATGGACAACGGTTCGTTGCTGATCGTTACAGGCCCGGTCATGACAGACGATATGAAACGTTTGGGTAAAAACAGGGTAGCCATACCTAAATCATTTTATAAAGTATTATGTTATCATACGGGAAGCGGTTATAAAGGTATCGCTTTCCTTTTCGAAAATAGGGACTATAAAGAAAACTCGTTGAAATCGATGGCAATTCCTATCGATAGCGTTGAGAGGGTAACAGGTATCGACTTTTTCCCATCCATCCCCGATGGAGAGGAAAAAGAAATGGAACGGACTGTCGATTGGGACAGTTGGTCTTTTTGAAATCCGATGTGAATCGGAACAATAGAATTTAAAAGGATGTTGTATAACTATGGCATAATAAACCAGAGTTATGCAATTACAAATCAGATTATAAATAGTAATAACAAATAACTAAATGCAAGTTATCATGAATGGTAAATTAATCCCCGTTTTTGTATTGGCAGCATTGATGTCATGTAGTCAGCCGCCGGTGAAGGAGCAAGGTCCCCGTCCGGTGAAACTGGCGGAAGTGACCTCTTTGAATGTTGTGGAAAAGTCGTTTAGCGGCGTGGTTTCGCCGGACCAGTTCAGTGACCTGGCCTTTAAGATGTCCGGACCGCTGATCTCGCTGAATGTAGACGAAGGGCAGAAAGTCCGTACGGGACAGATTGTCGCCGAAATCGACCCGCAAGACTTCAAATGGGAATATGAAGCAAAGAAAGCTTCTTTTCAAACGGCCGAAGCACAATTGCAGCGTGCCAAGAAGTTGCTTTCCAAACAGGCTATTTCCAAGCAGGAATATGAAACGACCGAAGCCTCTTATTCAAACGCCAAAGCAGCCTTCGAGTATGCCCAGAACCAATTGGAACAAACGAAACTGCGTGCACCTTTCGATGGTTTCATCCAGAAGAAATATGTGGAAAACTATCAAAAGGTACAGGCCGGGCAGGGAATTGTCTGCCTGATCAATCCGAACAAGCTGCAAGTGCAGTTTACGATGCCGGAGACGAACATCACTTATTTCTCTACGCCTTATAATATATATGTAGAGTTTGACAACTACAAAGGCGTCCGTTTCAAAGCGAAGGTAAAAGAATACGTGGAAGCTTCTCCCGACGGTTCCGGTGTTCCGGTATTTCTGTACATAGATGATCCGGAGTTTAATCTGAAGAAATATAAAGTGGCTGTCGGCTTTTCCTGCCGTGTGGTTCTGCATATCGAAAGCGAAAGCTTTAACGAAGGAGCCGTATTGGTGCCGCTTTCCGCAATTGTTGCCAACGAAGAGAACCAAGATAAGTATGTCTTCGTCTACAACAGCCAGACGCAGAAAGTGGAACGTCGCCAGATTAAGGAAGTCGAACTGGTCGGGAAAGACAATGTTGTCATTACCGAAGGGCTGAAAGCCGGCGACCAGGTTGTCTCGGCCGGGGCTACCCGCCTGGTAGACGGACAACAGGTAAAAGTATTAACAGATTAAGCTGATAAACAATGAATCTTCCAAAATATTCCTTAGAGAATAAGAAGATTATATACTTCTTTTTGGCAGTGATGCTGATAGGAGGTATATATTCTTTCTTCAAATTACCGAAGAAGGAGGACTCGCCCTTTGTAATCAAACAGGCTGTTTTGGTTACGCAATATCCGGGCGCCACTCCTTTAGAGGTAGAGAAATTGATAACGGAACCTATCGAACGGGAAATTCAGTCCATGTCTGATGTTTTTCAGATCAAGTCTGAATCTTATTTCGGCATGTCGAAAATCTCGATCGAACTGCAACCGACCCTGTCGCCGGATTATATGCCCGTCAAGTGGGACGAGTTGCGCCGTAAAGTAGCCAACATACAACCCCGCCTCCCGAGTGGAGCTTCCGCCATTAATGTGAGTGACGACTTCGGGGATGTGTTCGGTATCTATTATGCCTTGACGGCCGACGATGGTTTTACCTACGACGATATGCGCGACTGGGCGCAGAAGATCAAAACGGAGTTGACTCCTATCCCCGGTGTACAGAAAGTTTATCTGTTTGCCGAACAGACACAGGTTGTAAATGTCCGTATCTCCGTCCCCAAGCTGGCAAACCTGGGAATCGATCCCAATTCGATCCAGCAGGTTCTCCAGACACAAAACCTCTTGGTCAATACCGGTGAGATCCTGACGGGAACTTACCAGCTTCGTGTACGTGCCGAAGGTACTTATAAAAGCATACAGGATATCCGCGACCAGCTGATCGTGACTAAGGGAGGCAGTGAAGTCCGTTTGGGCGATATCGCCACTATCGAACGCGGCTATATGGATCCGCCTTCCAACCTGATGCGTGTGGACGGTAAACGGGCTATCGGTATCGGTGTGGCTACAGGTGCAAAGGATGACGTAGTGGCTGTCGGTAATGCTGTTGCCGACCATCTGAAAGAGATGGAGCAGCTTTTCCCGATCGGCATGGAGATGAAAACGATCTATCCGGAAAACCAGATTGCCGACGAGGCGAACAACGGTTTTATCCTGAACCTGATCGAATCGTTGCTGATCGTAATCGTGATTATTTTCCTTGTGATGGGCTCCCGGGCCGGTATGTTGGTGGGAAGCTCGTTGCTTTTCTCGGTAGGCGGTACGTTGCTGATCATGTTGATCTGGGGCGTCGGGCTGAACCGAACTTCGCTTGCTGCCTTTATTATCGCGATGGGTATGTTGGTGGATAATGCGATTGTGGTGACAGATAATGCACAGGTCGGCATCAAACGCGGTCTTTCCCGTTACCAGGCTTTGGTCGACGGTGCGACAAAACCGCAGTGGGCGCTGCTTGGCGCAACCTTTATCGCCGTTTGCTCTTTCCTGCCGATGTATCTGGCTCCGGCTTCGGTTGCCGAGATCGTGAAACCGTTGTTTATCGTCTTGGCTGTCTCTCTGGGGTTAAGCTGGGTGTTGGCTTTGACACAGACGACTACTTTCGGTAATTTCATCCTGAAAGAGGCAAAGCCGGGCGAATCCAAAGATCCGTACGATACCAAACTGTACCATAAGTTCGAGAAGGTATTGAGCCGTTTGATCAAACGCCGTTATGTCACGCTTACTTCGGTTGTCGCAACCTTGTTCCTGTCTCTGTTTATCATGAGCATCATGCCGCAGAGCTTCTTCCCGATCATGAGCAAGCCCTATTTCCGTGCCGACCTGATTTTCCCGGAAGGATATGGCATCGATGATGTGGAGAAGAACGTGATTAAGATTGAGGACTATCTGAAGAATAATGATAAGATCAAGTCCTATTCGTTCACTTTGGGAGGCTCTCCGGTCCGTTACTATCTGGCAAGTTCTTCTATCGGTCCGAAGCCGAACTTTGCCAACGTGCTGATCGAAACGAAGGATGCCAAGGATGCGCAAAGCGAGGAAAGCAAGTTCTATGAATATATGGTTGCCAACTATCCGGACATCCTGACCCGTTCAGCCCTGTTCGCTTTGTCTCCCGTACCGGATGCCGCTATTGAAATCGGCTTTGTGGGTGACAATATCGACACGTTGGTAGCTTTGACGCAACGGGCACAGGAGATAGCACGCAAGAACGATATGGTGATGGAAGTGCGTAATAGCTGGGGAAATAAAGTCCCGGTATGGAAACCCTTATACTCGCAGGAGAAGGGGCTTCGCTTGGGTATTACGCGCCAGCAGATGGCCTATTCGCTCCGTTCGGCCACGAACGGTGTGCCGCTGGGCGAATACCGCGAAGGAGACGTCTTTATGCCGATCCTGATGAAAGATGCCGATCGCGACTCCATGAACCTGAACGATCTTAAAACGCTTCCGGTTTACAGCGCCAAAGGGCGTTCCGTAAAAGTGGAACAGGTGATTGACGATTTCTCACTCGATTACGAGTTCAGTGTTGTCAAGCGTTATAACCGCCAGCGTTATATGATGATGCAGTGCGAACCGAAACGCGGAGCCAATACGATGGCCGCCTTCAGCCAGTTGTGGCAACAGATACAGCAGGAAGTACAGGTGCCCGAAGGCTATAAACTGCAATACTTCGGTGAACAGTCCGAACAGGATAAAGGAAACAAGGCGATCGCTGCCAACATCCCGTTGATGTTCGGTTTGATCTACATTACCCTGTTGTTCCTCTTCCCGAAATTCTACCGGAAACCGGTGCTGATCATGTGTATGTTGCCGTTGATCTTTATCGGTGTGGTATTGGGATTGCTGGTGTTCGGCAAATCGCTCGACTTCTTTGCCATGTTGGGCTTGCTGGGCTTGATCGGTATGAACATCAAGAATGCGATCGTGCTGGTGGACGAAATCGGCTTGCAGCTCAACAGTGGCCTGGCGCCGGTGAATGCTGTCATCGAGGCTACCAAGACGCGTATCGTTCCGGTGACGATGGCTTCGGGTACGACGATTTTAGGTATGTTGCCGTTGTTGGGCGACGCCATGTTTGCCGGTATGGCTGCTACGATTATGGGAGGTTTGTTTATCTCGACAGTCCTGACCATCTTCGTCCTTCCGGTGACCTATTGTATATTCTTTAAGATTAAATCGGAATAATATGAGAAATAAAATAATTATCGGTTGTATGCTGTTGGGGGCTTTGTCTGTGGGAGCACAGGAAAAGCCCATCACAGTAGCAGACTACAAGCAGAAAGTGCTTGAATATAGCCGCCAGATAAAACAAAGTGCCGAAGAACGCATTGCGATGCAACAGGCTGTAAAGGCTGCAAAAACGGGGTTCTTCCCGGCTGTGGACTTCTCCGGCAGTTACCAATACCGTATCAACAAGTATGATCTTGATTTCGGACCGGGGATGGCAGTTGAAATGGACCATAACACCTATAGCCTGGGAGCTACGGTAAGCCAGCCGATCTATGCCGGCGGACAGATTTACAATAACTACAAAGCTGCCCAGGTCCAGGGACAGATCGCTTCCGAGGCCGAAGAACTGACGACGGATAATGTTATTTATGCCGCCGACTTGAACTATTGGTCTGCCGCTGCCCGTAAAGGTATGTACGACGTGATGTGCCAGTATGTTGATATTGTGCAAACGCTTGCGAATGTCTTGACTACCCGTTTTGAGGACGGACAGATCAGTAAGACAGACCTGCTGCAAGTTCAATCTCGCCTGAAAGAAGCCGAGTTGAATAAAAGTTCTGCATATAAGGATTACCAGATTGCTCTGCAAAACTTGAATATTCTTATGGGGCTTCCTCCTATGACTCCGGTGGATATAGCCGATTCCATCACAAAGGTTCAGCCTTTACCGTTGCATATAGGAGAGGAGGCTGCTTTGGAAAACCGTCCGGATTTTATGATCTCCAAACTGAATATCGAGTACCAGAAGCGGCAGATCAATTTGTCAAAAGCTAAATACAACCCGACACTGGCAATCGGTTTCCAGGGAACCTGGGGTACTCCGATGCTGAATGTAAAAGGTTCCGACCAGCTTTGGACACCCGCCGTATTTGCCTCGTTGAAGATACCTTTGTTCCGTTGGGGCGCCCGTTTCAAGGAAGTCAATTCGCAGAAAGCGATCCTGCGCAGTAAGGAATATGCAATGGACAACACCCGCGACCAGATTTCGCAGGAAGTGGCCAACTCCTGGACCAGCCTGACGGAGAATACCAAGCAGATCAATATGGCCGAAGAAGCCTGCCAGATTGCCGAAGAAAACCTCGACCTGAATACATTCAGTTACAACGAAGGTAAACTTCCGATCCTCGACGTGCTTTCTGCCCAACTCTCCTGGATTCAGTCCTACAGCAGCCTGATCCAAACCTGGTACCAGCAGAAAGCTTCCCTTGCCCAATATAACAAGGCTGTGGGGCTTCGTCGGTTGCAATAATATATAAAAAAGAGGATGTGTCAAAACAGCCTTGTTCCCGCGCTTGACGCGGGATCGCATTAAAACCGACCGTATAAACAACTGATTGATAAGGCCTGTTCTTTTGCGGCCCCGCGTCAAGCGCGGGGACAAGGGACTTTTGACATATCCCCTTTTTTTGTCAGCTATTTCGCCGCAGTGTGAATCCTTTCTCTGCTACATATACACCCGAAAGGATGAAAGCGGAACCGATTAGCGCAATCACCGTAATGGTTTCATCGATGACGATGGCCGAAGTCAGAAGGGTGACTAAGGGAACGACATAAATATAATTTGTCGTGCGGACAACCCCTAATTCTTTCACGGCGGTGTTCCACATGATATAGCAGAGCAGGGAAGCGATAACGCCAAGGAACAGCAAGTTTCCGATAACGGCAGGCGCTGTCAGTACTTCCATTTGCGGATGGATAGGAGAGATTATCAGGACGGGAATCAGGGTGATGATTCCGTAAAAGAATACTTTCCGGGTGACAAAAAGAGTCGGATACCGGTTTCCCAGCCGTTTCAGTATTAACCCGTAGAATGCCCACATCAGGGCAGCCAATAAGGTCAACATATCGCCCAGCGGGTTAATTTGCAGGATAAAGCTGCCGTTGAAAACGACAAGCGCCACTCCGAGCAGAGCCATCAGGGAACCATATATCAAATGCCTTTTCAGCCGTTCCCCTTTATTGAACAGGCGTGAAAGGAGAGCGGTCAGGATAGGGGTTGTACAGATAATCAGCGACACATTCGACGCAAGGGTAATCCCTAACGCCGTGTTCTCGGCAATAAAATAAAGGGAACCTCCACAAAGCCCTAACCCGAGAAAGAGCAGTTCGTCCCGCCAGGATTTGGCCAGCAGCTTACGCGGGCAGAAGAACCAGATACCGGCGTACGCCAGTGCAAAGCGGTAGAGGAGAATTTCGACCGGCGTCAGTCCGTTGCCTATAAGCACTTTAGTCGAGACAAAAGTAGTACCCCATATTATAACGGTAAGGATTGCCAGAAAGTGAAAGCGATACATTTGCTTGTTATTTGCGGTCATATTTGTATATTTTGTTGCAAATATACACTTTTTGTTTCGATGCGCCATTATATCTCTCGAGCAGTGAAATATGGGCCAAATTAGTCGAAAAACACGTCTGTAGATCACTAATCTGAACGTAAATAACCTGGGCAAGATGCTAAAAAGGGGCGATTTTGAACAGTTAAAGCGGAACGTCAGACGCCTTTTTGCGGTCATAGAGATGACTTTTGACCCGGTTTAGGCCCGTCAGATGGGATTTACAGACGAAACACTGCCGAAAGACGAGATTAGTCAAACTGTTGAAAAAGAGCATACTGACTCAAATTTATCTATTCCATTTTAGTAAAAAGGGGCACGAGGGGCACGTTAAAAGGCCTTTTTCTAAACATTTATCATAACGCGAGACGAGATATGCTACAGAAGAGTATATCTCGTCTTGTATATTTATAAAAGTTACGGAAAAAGCCTTTTAACGTGCCCCTCGTGCCCCTTTTTTTATTCCCGTCCGAAAAAAAACCGCCCCTGTCCGGGAAAATATGGGACAGGAGCGGAGAAATACGGAATAAATTTCCAGGCGCGGATGCTGGAAAAATCGTATGCGTCAATCAATAGTCCCTGACACAGCGGACCGGAAATGCACATGAACGGTTTATATCGTAAAACTCAATCTCATCATGCTTGAAATGAAGGCAACTGACGGTCTCATTATTAATGCCGGGTGTTGAAGACCAGTAAACGCCTATCTCTCCAATATATTGAACTTCGCCGTCTAAATACCGGCCACCGGAAGCCGGAAGCATAATAGATCCGGCGGGCGGATAATTTGTATCATTAACATGGTCTTTTGCTGTGATTCCTAATTGTAATCCGCTCAAATAAGTAAAAGTACCTGTCATGACTATATTGAAAAACACACTGTCGGCCGCATTGTTGAGGCCATTCGTTATATTTCCGAATTTACCAAAACGATATATATGAGGGTCTTTTGTCGTTTCTGCAAGCAGTGACCTTAGCTCCTCATTAGTCGGCAAACGCCATTTGCCTCCGCCCCAGGTCTTTTGGCTTGAAATATAGCGGCATATATCGCCAATATCGGCTTCCTTTTTGAAACCCAGGTTATTGTTATATGTTTTGAATGCATCGGCATCTTTGTTATTTGTCGGAGTTGTCGTGAAATTGAAACTCCAGTGGGCATAGGGTATATCCTCCCACCTCTCGTATTTGTGCGATTCGTAAGGATTGCCGGCCGGTCTGATCGGATAAAGCGATCCCCATTTGAAGAGTACTCCTTGCGCAGTCGGCCTAAGTCTCTCTCTATCTATATCCGAAGTGGCGAATGTCAAACTCTTGTCGATAATCATAATATTACTGTGTGCAAACATTTCTGCCAATGTGACTCTTCGGATAGTAAGGGTATCGCGGAGTCTTCCGGTAGAGAATACGACTTGGCCGGTTGCATAACAATCTTCAAGAGGAGGGGTAGACTCTGCCACAAGAAGGTCCAAGCCGGAGAGATTCTCGCCTCTGTCGGAAGTCGTACCGTTTGCAAACTTTAGCCAGTATGCTTTTTCCGGGTCGAGGATTTCAGCTTCCCAGCTACCTTGATAATCAGAAACAATCTTGACCTTTAATTCTTTGCTTGTCTTCCAGGGCACGTCGATTACCTTTTTTTCGGTTCCCATGAAGTATTGCCCGTCGTAAACAATGTTATTTATTCCTGCCATATCCACAATCAGGATGGAGGTCTTCAGGTTCGACAGTACGGATGAGGCCTTAATTGCCTCATTAAAACTCGGATAACCGATTCCTTCGGCAGCGGTAATCGCTACGACATATTTATGGTTGCGATATAACGGGACATCGTCTCCGCGAAAGACTTCATAATCTTCATGCGCCTCCCGGTCGGAAGTGAAATCGACACGGTAATAGGTGCGCACTCCCTTATAAAGACCTTCCAACACAAGGCATACTTTTTCATTTGGAGTAGCTTTTGGAGCTTCGTATGTATATATTAGTCCTTCCATTAGCGGTCCCGGGAGATTATCGTACTGCGAATAGCTGTATTCGATAGGGGGATTTACAGTAAAGCCCGACGGAACCATCGGGTCCATATTTCTCGAATAAGGATATGTATGCTCCCATTCTCCGATTATCAGTCCGGTATGATGGCTCCAGGCGGGGGCGATAAATCCGCTTGTACGGTAGTTTGCCAAGTGGATTTTTTCCAATTTGAAAATACTTCCGTTTACCTTGTTTTCTACATCAATTCGCGCCAGCATACGTTTCATTTCGATATTGGGTACCGGTACTCCTTTATAGATGCCATATACATATGTTTCTCCATACATTGGTATCAGGGCGGAAGTGTCCCATTGACCGGAACTCTGGAATATCAGATTATCCAATAAATCTGTTTTGGATATACTCTTGGGAGGATATTGTCCTAATACATCCATTACTTTGTCATGAGCGTTGGCAACTGTGACAACGGTGCGGGCATGGCTGAGATCTTCATTTTCTCCTAATGCCAAATGGAATAAGATGAAGTGATCATCACCCCATGTTTCCTCTGAAAATTGATTGATATGAACGTGTTTGATTAATTCGCTTGGAGATGAATCGTCGAAGAACATCAGGTCTACCTCCTCAATTTTTCTTTCCCAAATTCTATCTTCACCTGAACGGGTCAGCATAGGGATTTCCAAGCCGGGCATAGTCATTTTTACCGTTATTTTATTTTCTGTCGGTATAACGCCACTGATTATGGACTCGTCGGTACATCCCATTATGCACAGCAAAAGGATGATTGCGCTTATTATTCTTGTCAGGATATTATATTGTTTCATACTGTTATATGTATTTAATTATAAATCATTTTAGCGGTTGATCCTGATCAGCTTTGTCAGGTTGCCGGCTTTGACTTCTGCTATTGCATAGCAACCGTTATGCTCTGGAATTTTTATCTCTTGCATATTCGAGTATTCTATTTCCCGGCGGAGATAGCCCTCCTTCTCGTCAAGAGCTACCCGCAGCCAACCATATAAAAGGCTGTTGGTGTCGGTGACCGGTTCGCCTGTTTTGGTATAATATCGTGTTTCTCCAATACAGATGCCATCCGGGTAATTCCGATCGCTATGGTCATAATTGGTTATGGCAATCACATCGGCTCTGTCTTGGTAATTCGGCAAGTAGAGGTTATCTTCACTCACGGTCAGGAAATATTGCGGATCGATAATAACGTCTTGCTTGACATTTGTCCATGGACTGATAGTGGTGTAAAACTCTATCTTTTCTCTATGTATATTTGCGATTGTTTTATAGACATAGTTACGCCTTACCTCTCGCATGGTCAGGGGTTCTAAGTTGGTCATATCGGTAAAGTCCAACAAGGTCGTAACGGCTCTTCTTTGTCCTTCTTCGGTGTCTATGCCTTCAATGGTCAAGATTAGTTTATCGTTATGGTTTGCCGCGTCGCAGGTTCTCTCCGGTGTATAGAAAGAACAATATCGTTTTGCTTCATACCCGATTTTCAAAGGAACTCCCGTATGCTGCCAGACAACCTCCTTATTGGGTATGACAGTCTGCATATCGGAACCGAAAAATATGTCGGGACCAACCAGATAGCCTTCGTCATATGACCTCGACAAGGTGATTTTAGTATTCTCTGTAACAGCTGCTTCAAACCACGGATAGGTTTTGAACCAAATATCGACCCGTGCGACTGCACGTTCGACTCTTAATTCTTGTGCAAGGGCGCTGTTTTCGTTTGCATGACTTTCTGTTATGGAGATGTTATGGACGATGCCCGTCATCGGTATTCCCTTTGTCCCGATAGCTGTATGGTTTTGATTGAAAATATCTGCCATTTGGAATTTTATCGTGTTCAGATCGTAAGGAGAGCTTACCGACTCTAATGTCCTGGTTAATGCATCCGGTTCGTTCAGGATGACGATGAGCGCTTTGTCCTGGTTATGGCGAACTTTCAAATAGGTATTGAATGACCAGACGTTGTTTTTGTCCAGTATTACCATTTGGTTGATATCGACAGTGGGATAAGTCGATACGTTATCGAACACAATAAAGCGGGCGGAATATACATACTCATCGACCTGCACATCGCCTGTAATGATATTTATAGCCATCATCCCCTTTGTATCTTGCAGGACAGGTTCGCCTATTGCGTGCTCTGCTGTGCAAGCATAAAGGGTTATGGTCGCAATAACTATGTATATCAGGTTCAATATCGTTTTCATAAAATTCCTTTTTCAAATATTCAAATTCCTATATCGTTGAGCCATATTATCCAGTCGTTGACAATCACTTTGACAGCGACAAAGTTCTCAGGACCACCCGGCTCATCTCCTTTATATATAACTACAATATGCCATTCGCTTTGTCTGTCCAGATATTCCTGCATGGGCAACGGGTTGCCGTCAGGGCGCGAAGCGGGCTTGGTATGTTCCAATAATTTCATCAGGTCGTAATCCCATACGACCTTTCCGGTTTCCGTACTGCAGACGGTGAGCCGGTAATCATATTCTTCTTCATGAAGTAACCGCCCGGTATTAATATGGGCTTCCGCTATTGCTCCGGATGCGGCATCGCCGGCTGTCAGGGAATAGGGGGTGTACTTCACTGTTTCTTTATTTTTCGGGCTGTTGTCATGTCCGTAGACTGCGCCTTCGGGAGTAGTGATCTCGAACGTATAGGCGGCAGCATTCGTATCGGCCTTTGTCTCTTGTCCGTAGTCCGAACTTGCCAACACCAGATTGAAAAGATTGGTTGCTTTTATGAGGTGTATGGGATGAACGGTCTCATTTGCCTGGTAATCGATTTCCTTTGTTGTCCCGATCCATAACGGAGGAAATTCATGGGAAACGGTATTCGAGTTACGCGCCAGTGCTATTTGTGTTTCGTATGGCGTTGTTTCTCCGGGAATAAGCCGGCTTCCGTTTTTTCCTGTGACACGGAAGTTGTCGGAGAGTCCGCCGACTGTCAATATCTTATATTTCCCGAAAGGGAGGTTGTAGCCAAAAGGCATTCTTTTGTTTCCAATAAGTTCTTCCTGCGAAGATTGCATAGTGAACAGGTATTTATCCTGCGCATCGAAGATAAACAGGTCGACGGAGCCGACATGCGGATCAAAAGAGTCTGTGTACTCCATATTATGGTCGTAGATAAACTCGAGGTATGTCCTGCATTCATCTATATACTCTCTGATGCAAGACAACAGGAAGACAGACACGAAGACTGTCAAGGCCAATGCACTAAAATTCCGATATGTTCTGTTCGTGTTCATACTCCTGTGTTATTATTAAAAAGTACTTTCGGAAGAAACCTTTGTTTCATGAGGGTGGAACTAAAGTTTCTTCCGAATGAAACTATTATTACATCAAGGACTTGACAGTCTTAAATATCAATCTCATTTTCCCATACAATCCATGGAGCAACCGATACGGTGATGCCCAGATAACCTGCTGCTTCATCGATAGGATCTTTTGGGTCCGGATCACCCGGGCCCGGGTTGTTTGCTTCCGGATACCAGGGGCTTCCAGGTCCGCCAACGGAATTCAATGTCAGCGAATACCAGTTGTTGCGTACAACACCGTATTTTCCGAAAACCATTTCGTCGTCTAATGTATTGTCATGACGGATCATGTAGTAGTAGTAACAGAGGCCTTTCTGATACCAGCGGATCACGTCGTCCTTACCATCTTTGATTACTTGTCCGCCGTTAGGTATCTTGCTTAAATCTTCCTCTGTAAGGCTGGCGAAATTAACTCCGGAGATGGTAATTCCGGGATGCTCGCTTGCATACGCTTTGATTTTATTAAACATTTTGTCACAAGCTTTCTTTAAGTTTGAGTCCTCACCGGCTTCGCTATAAGCCTCTTTCAGTTTTTCAAGGCCATCATAATTCTTACCGGCATAGTTGAACCAGTCACCTTGAGTATTGAAGCCTGACGGGAAATAGGTCGCTTGTATCACCAAACGGGTTGCATTTCCGAATAGCTGATCGTCAGCATCCATTGTGTTTTCGATGCAATAAGCGGTTGTCCCCTTATTCTGCCAGTCATAAGATTCAGCCAGCAACGGGCTATAATCGTTGTCTGTATCAATTGTTGCAAATACAAGTCCGGAAGCTCCGTTGAAGTTTGGATCGTATGTATAGAAATTCTTTTTATAGATACCCTGGGTATGCGTACTTCCAAGTATGTGTTTTTCGGCGCATGGGTAGTAGGTCGAGTTCACTGCGTCGAGTGTCCATCGACCGAACGTAAAAGACGCTCCTTCTTGTTTTGTTGTGGCTCCACCCGGCTTTTCCTGCAAGTCGAGTTTGGCTGCCAGACGCTCAAGGCTGACAGGCACTCTGTTGGCTTCAGCTTCATCCTCATTATCTTTAAGACTGTTTGAGATGTCGATGAGCAGGTTGGTTACTTTACCTTCTGTCTCTTCATTGGGACCACTGTTGATCATCGTGAAACCTTTACTGATACTGTTGGGGTTGTCTATAACCTCGTCTTTTGTCGTACCGGTGATTGCAGCATTGACAGAGCTGAAGCTCGATGTCACGCTGATATTGTTGATTGCGTTTTTAAGCATTCCGTCAGGATTGGCAATCACCAATAGTTGTTTTGCGTTTTTCGACACTTTGATCGCTTCTGGTGTTGTCGAGGATGTAGAGAGCATCGTGAAATAATTTGTTGTTCCGGGGATTCCCACAACCATGCCATTATCATCAAAAGTAATCAGGTAAAGAGCTTTCAGATCGCTCTCGTTTGCCCCGGGTTTTTCGGTGGAACCGGAAGCGCGGGTCGTCGGCTGCGTTTCGATTTTGATGGAAAGATACGCCACGTCTACGTCTGCCATCTGCGGACCGCCGTGATGATCTACGTCATCATTGTTACAACTGGTCAAGGCGGCTATCACCAACATTGACATAAAAATAGTTCTCAGTTTCATTGTCTTGTTTTTTTAATTGTGATTAAGTAAATGATAATATAACTTTTTGCATACGCATAAAATTCTTTTTGTTTTCAAGGGCAAAGTTCCGCTATTATGAAGTGCGAAAAAAGACAACTTTATCAGGTGAAAATGAAGGGTTAGAACCTTTTTTGAGGAGGAAGATGTTTGAACATAGATTATTCTGCAAAACGATGGGAATAAAGATGTTGTTTATGGACTTTTTGGAGGAAGCCTGTCCGGATATTGACAGAAAAGGAGAAAAACTCAGGGCGATGGGGCTAAGTTTGAAACTCTGTCTTTTTTTAGCAGTTTGGACCTTGTGCCTTTTGATAATTTTTCTTATATTTCGATACCCGTAATTTTGTGTTTTCTATTCATATATAATAATGTGACAAATATGAAAAAGAAAGATCTACATGATATATTTATCGAAGAATTGCAGAATAGGGGAATTAAGAAAGCTGATCTTGTCTACCTCATATCTGACATTCTCAAACTGGAGAAGGAGTCTGCCTATAGAAGGCTGGCAGGCAAAGTAAACTTTTCCGTCAGGGAAATGGGGATCCTGGCTAAAGCTTTGAACATATCCTTGGACAGTCTTTTGTACCAGGATTTAGGACTTCAATGGGTGCCTGTCATCTTGGGGCTGCCGTCGGCATATCAATCTATGGATCCGTTGTATGACTTACTGGATTCCAATATCGAGAAAGTGAGGGAAATCGGTCTGGATGAAGAAAGTGAAACCGGCAATGTGTACCATGCCTTGCCGTTGGAATGTTATGTGCATTCTCCGATTCTTATGAAGTTTGTGTTTTTCAAATGGGGCAGTTATTTTGTACAATCGGAAGAATTCAGTGATTTTGCCAGCTGGGAACCACCAGGCCGGTTGCTTAAAATCGTGGAGAAATTCTATGATATATATAATTTCCAGAAAGGGTTTTATGTCTGGGATAATGCCTTGATATGGAATATAAGTATAGAAATACATAATTTCCATAAGATGCGTATTATCAGTACGCAAGAGAAAGACGAAATCAAAAATGAACTCAAAGAGTTTTTGGTCAAGTTGGAAATGTTTTTGAACGGGACTTATACTCCGGAATTTGCCTTGCCGCCGGATTATAAGTTTTATGTTTCAGCTATGAACCTGGGATTTACAACCGGTTATTTTACTTCCGAAAAGCAGTCACTGGCCTTGTTTAAAACGAATTTCAGCTTTTCCATGTCTACAGATACCAGTGGTAACTTTAAGAAGATGCAGGAGTGGGTCCGGTCATTCTGCAAGCTTTCCACCCTGCTCTCCGAAGGCGGACGTATCGAAAGGCGCCTGTTTTTCAATAAACAGCATAAGATCATAGATGAGGTGTTGAAATGAGAGGCTTTTACAAGCCCCTCGTTTTTTTATTTGAATACCAGCACTCTTTTGTCCAACGGTTTGATCTCTTTCGGCCCCGGTTCTTCTGTCGGCGTTCCGAAAGGCATTTGGGCGATGAGTTCCCATTTAGGGTCGAGTTTCCATTCTGCGCATACGGTGTCATCGATTAGCGGATTGTAATGTTGCAGGGATGCGCCCAGGCCGGCATCTTCTAACATGGTCCAGATGGCCAATTGGTGCATGGCGGAAGTCTGTTGCGCCCAGATGGGGAATTTATCGTGGTAGGTCGGGAATGAATCCTGCAATTGTTCGATTACGGCTTTATCCTCGAAAAACAGAATTGTTCCGTATCCGGCAGCCAGGCTACCGTCGATTTTGGCTTCTGTCCCTTTGAATACTTCAGCTGAAACCAGCCGTTGCAATGTCTCCTTTGTGATCTCCCAAAGGCGTTTATGGTTCTTGCCTAATAATAACACAATGCGGGTTGATTGTGAGTTAAAGGCGGAAGGGACGTTCATAACAGCGAAGTCTATTATTTCTTTGATCTGTTCGTCTGATATCGGAGAACTGTTCGTGATATGGTAATACGTTCTGCGATGTCTCAATGCTTCTTTAAAATCTCGTGCCATAATTAATTTGTTTTATTTTATGTTCCTTTTAAATAAGAACCTTCGGGTGATTGGATTTGTTGCGAAAAAGACCGGCCGTTTTTGATATGATGCTATAGAAATAATCTATGATAGAAAGATTTCCGGTGAAAAGGGCTATCTTTGTCTGGCAAAAATGGAAAGATAATGATTGGGAGGAAGTTACCTGCTGTTTTTGGGATTGTGTTTGTGGTGTGGGTGATCATACAGGTTTGCCTGGTGGTGAAGTATTGGGATATGCCGAACCATGATGATGCCTATTTTTATGCCAAATATGCGACGGAATGTATAGAGGCGGGGACTTGGTATCCGGCGCCGCATAACCTGTATAACCCGTTTATTTTTGGCCCCGGATATGTCAATCTGCTTATCGGTATCCATTCTCTTCTCGGATCATTCTCTTTTGTCCGCCTGCTGAATCTGTTATTGAACATTGCGATGGTGTTCGAGGTGTTGATCTTGGCCCGGAAACTGTTTAATGAGCGAATCGGGTATATCTCTTCCATTATTTATATGTTGATCTATTCGAATCTTTATACTCCGATTGCCATGTTGACCGATCTGCCGTTTACGTTCCTGTTGCTGACAGCGTTGCTACTGTGTCTTAGCCGTAAGCTGTTGCCGATAGCGGTGGCGGGTGTGATGATCAGTCTGGCTAACTGGTTCCGGCCGTTGGCGATTGTCTTTTTATTGGTGATAATTGTCCATTTCATCGTGGAAAAGAGGGGATGGCGGCAGTATGCGGCATTGGCATTACCGCTCGTGCTGACTGCTTTCCTGATCGGGCAGAGTGCAAAGGCAAGGACCGGCCATTTCGTTTATCAGGCGGTTTCCGGCGGATTTAATCTGGCGATGAGCTCATTTGACGATGCAAACGGGCTGGTTAACTTTAAGGGTTTCGCTGATCCGAATAATTACATTTATCTGCCTCCCGGCGATTATACCTACATGGAGCGCGACAGTTTGCTGAAGCGTGCGTCGGTTCGCTGGATACTGGATAATCCGTTGAAATATCTTTCGCAGGTGCCGTTCAAGTTGGCGGCTTTGTATTGCGAAGATACTTGGACGGAACGGGTGAAGCCGGATATGGGATTTAGAGTGGTACTTTCGAATGTAGAGGGCAATAGGTTAAAAATGATGGAGTTAATAGCAGTGCTGTTCTTAAAGAGTCTGGTCTATTATCTGGCCCTTCTCTTTTTCCTTTACTATGTCTGGGTGAACCGGCGCGACCTGTTGCGGCAGCGGAATGTCTATTTGTTGCTCCCTGTTTTGGGAACGGCTGTGACGTTGCTTTTTGTGATCACATCCCGCTATCATTATCCCTATCTTTTTGCGATAACGGTTTATGCGGCAGCAGGGTTTGATACTCTTATACAGAATAAATTAAGGAAAAATAGCAGAAAGAGCTGATTTATTTATTGATTTCTTGTGTTTAAATCAAAATAATTAGTACCTTTGTGCCCCGTAAAAGAAGAGAAACTCTATTAGAATCTTTGTTTTTGTTCAAGATGCAGTGCAAAAAGGGAAGACAGATAGCAGGAGTTGACTTAAATTTCGTAATATTAAAAAGAAAGATTAGCGATGTCTAAAATTTGTCAAATTACCGGAAAGAAAGCAATGGTTGGCAACAACGTTTCTCACTCTAAGAGAAGAACGAAACGTAAGTTTGATGTGAACCTGTTTACTAAAAAGTTCTACTGGGTAGAACAGGACTGTTGGGTTAGCCTGAATATTTCAGCCGCTGGCTTGCGTACTATCAATAAACTTGGTTTGGATGCAGCAATTAAGAAAGCTGCTGAAAAAGGTTATTTAAACGCTTAATTTGAGGAGGAAATAAGAAATGGCAAAGAAAGCAAAAGGTAACAGAGTTCAGGTGATTCTTGAATGCACTGAGCACAAAGAAAGTGGTATGCCGGGTACTTCTCGTTATATCACAACTAAGAACAGAAAGAATACAACTCAGAGATTGGAGCTGATGAAGTACAATCCTATCCTGAAGAAGATGACGTTACACAAAGAAATTAAGTAAGAGGAGATTAAACAATGGCAAAAAAAGCGGTTGCAACATTTAAGAAAGGTGACGGTCGTACCTATTCTAAAGTAATCAAGATGGTTAAGTCCCCGAAGACCGGTGCTTACATCTTCCAGGAAGAAATGATTCCTAACGAAGCTGTTAAAGATTATTTCGCGAAATAATAGAGCGTAATAGATAATAGAAAGAGAGGTTTTTCCCGATGATGGGAGAAACCTCTTTTTTTGTTCCCGTACGGATGGTTATATGGAATATTTTCCTAATTTTGTGTGGCCGAATATAATAAAAACAATATAATAATTAAGAACCATGAGATTTGATGTATCCAGCACTGCGCTGTTATCACGCTTGCAGTCTATTAGCAAAGTTATTGCTTCTAAGAATTCATTGCCTATCCTGGACAGTTTCCTTTTTGACCTGGAAGGTAATAAACTGACTATAACAGCTTCGGATGCTGAAACACGTCTGGTGACATCTGTCGACGTGATGAATGCACAGGGAAGCGGGCTTTTTGCCGTTTCTGCGAAAATCTTACTTGACCCGTTGAAAGAGTTGCCCGAGCAACCGTTGACTTTCGATATCAACGACGGAAACCTGGAGATCTTTATCCATTTCCAGAATGGTAAATATAATTTTATCGGGCAGAAAGGGGATACTTATCCGCAGCAGAAACCCTTGAACGAGAATGCTATTTCCGTTACGATGGATGCGCAGATGTTGTTGAACGGTATTAGTCGTTCTCTCTTTGCCACTGCTGACGACGAGCTTCGTCCGGTCATGAACGGTGTTTACTTCGATATCCATACGGACGATCTGACTTTTGTCGCTTCCGACGGGCATAAACTGGTGCGCCTGCGCAATCTTTCGGTGAAATCGCCGGAAAGAGCATCTTTCATCTTACCGAAGAAGCCGGCTAACATCCTGAAAGGGCTGCTTTCGAAAGAGGAAGAAGCAGTTGTCATCAAGTTCGACGATAATAACGCCTATGTACGCTGTTCGAACTTCGAAATGGTTTGCCGCCTGATCGAAGGACGTTATCCGAACTATAACAGTGTGATCCCGCAGGAAAACCCGTTCAAGGTGACGATCGACCGCGTGTCTTTCCTGAACGCCCTGAAGCGTGTTTCCGTTTTCTCCAATCCGGCAAGCAGCCTTGTGAAGTTGCAGTTGAAAGAAAGCGAGATGGTGGTTTCCGCCCAGGATATCGATTTCTCTACTTCCGCTGAAGAAAAGATCGTTTGCAACTTCGACGGAACGGAATTGAGCATTGGCTTTAAAGCTACTTACCTGATTGAAATATTGAGCAACATCAACTCGGAAGAGGTGATACTCGAACTGGCTGATCCTTCACGCGCCGGCCTGATCGTTCCTTCTGAAAACGAAGAGAATGAAGACCTGCTGATGCTGCTGATGCCTATGATGTTGAATGATTAATACATAAGAAATGCAGTTAAACCTGAAAAACCCGTTAGTCTTCTTCGATTTGGAGACTACGGGTATTAATATTGTAAAAGACCGTATCGTCGAAATCTCTTTTGTGAAGGTTCACCCGAACGGAAAAGAAGAGTCTAAAACGAGACGGATCAATCCGGAAATGCCCATTCCACCGGAATCTACGGCTATCCATGGTATTACGGATGAAGATGTAAAAGACTGTCCTACTTTTAAAGAAATAGCCAAATCGCTGGCAGCCCAGATTGAAGGGTGCGACCTGGCCGGATACAATTCCAACCGTTTTGATATTCCATTGTTGGCAGAAGAGTTTCTTCGTGCCGGTGTCGATATCGACCTCAATAAACGCAAGTTTGTGGATGTGCAGACCATTTTCCATAAGATGGAACAGCGTACGCTTGCCGCAGCCTATAAGTTCTATTGCGATAAAAGCCTTGAAAATGCCCATACGGCGGAGGCCGATACAATGGCGACTTATGAAGTGCTGAAGGCGCAATTGGACCGCTATCCGGAGTTGCAGAACGACATCAATTTCCTTTCCCAATATTCGAGCTATGGTAATAATGTGGATTTTGCAGGCCGTATGGTTTACAACGACAAGGGAGAAGAGGTGATCAACTTCGGTAAATATAAAGGCCGTTTGGTGGAAGAGGTGCTGAAGAATGATCCGGGCTATTATTCCTGGATCATGAATGGCGATTTCCCATTGAACACCAAGAAGATGTTGACAGAAATTAAATTGAGAGGTTTTAATTCAAAATAAGAACAATGAATAATTTTGAGTTCTGTAACCCTGTAAAGGTTGTTTTCGGCAAAGGTTCCATTGCCCGTTTGTCTGCTTTGATTCCCGAAGGGAGCAAGGTCTTGATGGTGTATGGAGGCGGAAGCATTAAGAAAAACGGCATCTATGAGCAAGTGACGGATGCCCTGAAAGGTTTTGACGTAACGGAGTTTCCCGGCATAGAGGCGAATCCGCATTACGAGACCTGCATGAAGGCAGTGGAGATCGTCAGGGAAAAGAAGATTGATTTTCTGTTGGCGGTAGGCGGTGGTTCGGTGATCGACGCTACGAAGTTTATTGCTGTTTCCGTTGGCTTTGAAGGAGATCCCTGGGATATTCTTTCAAAAGGCGGTCAGATAAAGAGTGCGTTGCCTTTGGGTACGGTGCTTACGTTGGCTGCTACCGGCTCGGAGATGAACGAACGTTCGGTTATTTCGCGTGTGTCGACCCGTGAGAAACTGAATTTTGCCAGTCCGCTGATCTTTCCGAAATTCTCTGTCCTGGACCCGGAAGTAACCTATTCATTGCCTGCCCGTCAGGTGGCGAACGGGGTTGTCGACTCCTTTATTCATGTCGTAGAACAATATCTGACCTATCCGGTCAATGCGAAAGTGCAGGATGCTTTTTCGGAAGGCCTGATGCGTGTCATCCACGAAGAAGGCTTGAAAGTGCTGGATCAACCGAACGATTACGATATCCGTGCCAATCTGATGTGGGCGGCAACCAATGCGTTGAATGTCTGGATCGGCCAAGGAGTTCCGCAAGACTGGTCATCCCATCGCATGGGTTATTCGCTGACGGCGCAGTTCGGGTTGGATCATGCACAGACACTTGCCATTCTTTTGCCGGGCGTCATGACTTATATGTTTAAAGAGAAACAGGTGAAACTGGCTCGTATGGGTGAAGTCGTATTCGGTATTACCGAAGGTTCGGAAGAGGAACGTGCGCATAAAACCATTGCAGCCTGTGAAGACTTCTTCCGCCGGATGGGATTGAAAACACGCCTCGGCGAGTGCGGCATCACGGAAAAAGATCTGGATGCACTGGCTGCCCCTGTCGACAAGCAGGGATGGAAGCTGGGCGAACATCATAACATCGACAGCAAGGTGGCTCGCGAGATTATGGCGCTGCGCTTGTAATCACTCTCCCGTGCTTATGGGAAAAAAGTTCCATGCCGATGAAACAAAAGTTCCATGCCTATGGAAATAAAGTTTCATGCCCATGGAACAAAAGTTTCATGCTTATGAAATTCCGGTTTCGTCCGGAGAGATACAGAAATGGGTTATGGAGAATAATTTAAAAGGTAAACATATCATATTAGGTATAACCGGGAGTATTGCGGCTTATAAAGCGGCTTATATCATCCGTTCGCTGGTCAAGAAAGGGGCGGAGGTTCAGGTTGTCATTACGCCTGCCGGGAAAGAATTTATTACGCCGCTTACTTTATCGACTTTGAGCAGCCATCCGGTGATCAGCGAGTTTTTCTCGAACCGCGACGGGACGTGGAACAGCCATGTCGATCTCGGCCTTTGGGCGGATGTCATGCTGATCGCTCCGGCTACGGCTTCGACGATCGGGAAGATGGCAAACGGCATTGCCGACAATATGCTGATCACCACTTACCTGTCTTGTAAAGCGCCTGTATTCGTTGCTCCGGCAATGGATCTGGATATGTTCGCACATCCTTCCACACAGCATAACCTGGATCGTCTCCGTTCATTCGGAAACCGTATCATCGAGCCTGCCGAAGGAGAACTTGCCAGTCACTTGGTTGGCAAGGGACGTATGGAAGAACCGGATAAGATCGTGGCTGCATTGGAGGATTTCTTTGCTTCCCAAACACAACTCGAAAAAAAAAAGATTGTAATAACTGCCGGTCCGACATATGAAAAGATAGATCCTGTACGTTTTATAGGTAACTATTCTTCCGGAAAGATGGGATTTGCACTGGCGGAAGCCTGTGTGCAGCAGGGAGCGGAGGTAACGCTAATAGCGGGTCCGGTTTCCTTGAAAACGGTTCATCCGAACATCAAAAGGGTCGATGTCGAGTCTGCCGAAGAGATGTATCAGGCTGCTATGGCGGCTTTCCCGAAGGCAGATGCTGGTATCCTTTGTGCTGCTGTCGCGGATTATCGTCCGGATGTGCAGGCTGCCGAAAAGATCAAGCGGGAGACGAAAGGAGAGATGACGCTTCGCCTGGTCCCGAACAAGGACATTGCTGCCTCGCTGGGAGCCATCAAGCGGGAAGGGCAGGTGTTGGTCGGGTTCGCGCTCGAAACGAATGATGAAGCCGCTCATGCAGAAGGCAAGCTGAAGCGGAAAAATCTCGATTTCATCGTGCTCAACTCGTTGAGAGATGCAGGTGCCGGTTTCCGTTGCGATACGAACAAGATCACCATCATCGACAAGGAAGGAGAGTCGGTCGCTTATCCGCTGAAGAGCAAACAGGGAGTGGCTGTCGATATCGTAAACAAATTGGCAACGTTATTAAAATGAAAATGATTAAGAGATTGTTATGTATATGCTTGCTGGGCGCAGCTCCCTTCTGGGGCGAAGCGCAGGAGTTGAATGCCCGTATCACGATCAACAGTGATAAGATACAGAGTACCAACAAACAGGTATTCACCACCCTGCAAACTGCGTTGAACGAGTTTGTCAATAACAAGAAGTGGACGGACGCTACTTTCGCAGTGAACGAACGCATCGACTGTACCATGACTCTTATCATCAATGAAGTCGTGTCGGACAATAGCTTTAAGGGCGAGATTCAGGTACAGGCCCGCCGCCCGGTCTATAATTCCAGTTATACGACTACGATACTGAACTACCGCGATACGGATCTTTCTTTCGATTATACCGAATTCGAGCCGCTGGAATATATGGAAAATACGTTGAGCAGCAACTTGATTGCTACCGTTGTATATTATATTTATACGATCCTCGGACTCGATTTCGACAGTTTCTCCCCGAAAGGCGGCAGCGCTTTCTTGCAGCAGGCGCAACAGATTGTCAGCCTGGCGCAGTCACAGCCTTCGTGGACCGGCTGGAAAGCCTTCGAAAACGATCGGAACCGTCATGCACTGGCAACAGCGCTGAGCGACAATACTTCCGATCTTTTCCGTGATATGTGGTACAATTATCATCGTAAAGGTCTCGATGAAATGGCGGCAAATCCGGATCGCGGACGTACGACCATCATCGGTCTGCTTCCTGTCCTGGAACAGATCAAAAGTGCCCGTCCGACCTCTCCATTGCTCCAGATGTTTGCCGATGCGAAGTTGGATGAAGTTGTCCTGATCTATTCGAAGGCAACGACACAGGAGAAGCAGGATGGCTATAAAATGCTGTCCAACCTTTATCCGGCTCTTACGACACGTATGGAATCGCTTAAAAAGTAATCTGAAACAACTATGCTGAAATCTTTATTTATACGGAACTTTGTTCTGATAGATAGCCTGGATATTAAGTTTGACAAAGGCTTTTCGGTGATAACCGGTGAGACGGGAGCCGGAAAGTCCATCATATTGGGCGCCCTGTCGCTGGTGCTCGGACAGCGTGCGGACGGAAAGAGTATTAAGAACGGTTCTGAAAAATGCGTGATAGAGGCTGTCTTTGATGTGTCCCGATATAAGTTAGAAGAATTCTTCCAGTCCAACGACTTGGAATATGACGCAGAGGTCTGTATCCTTCGTCGGGAACTGTTTGCTTCGGGTAAATCCCGGGCTTTTGTAAATGATTCTCCCGTTTCGCTCACGGTGATAAAGGAGCTGGGAAGCCGCCTGATCGATATTCATTCGCAGCACCAGAATCTTCTGTTGGGAGATAACCGTTTCCAGTTAAAGGTGATCGATGTAATGGCCGAAAATGAGATATTGCTGATTCTTTACCGTAAGGAATACACCCGTTACCTGTCTTTGAAAAGGGAGTTGAAAGAACTGACTGAAAAAGCAGCTCAAACCAAACAGGAAGAAGATTACGTCCGTTTTCAGTTGGAACAGTTGGCAGAAGCCAATCTTGTTGCCGGCGAACAGGAAGAACTCGAACAGGAACTGGAAACCCTTTCCCATGCGGAAGAGATAAAAGGTTCTCTCTATAAGATCACACAATTGCTGAACGGAGAAGAACAAGGGGCTGTCCAACTGATCAAAGATGCCCTTTCCACCGCAGACAGCCTGGAACGCTACTATCCGAAAGCAAAGGAAATCGCGGAACGACTGCGCTCTGCTTATATCGACATGAACGACCTGGCATCCGAAACGGAGGTGCAAAAGGAAGACATCGAGTTTAACCCGGAACGCCTGGACTGGGTGAATGACCGCCTCAATACGCTTTATACCTTAGAACAGAAACACCGTGTCTCGACCGTCGAAGAGTTGATCGAGCAACAGGATAAATACGAGGAACAGTTGAAGGAAATCGATTCGTTTGACGATCAGATCGAATCGTTGAAGAAGCAATTGGAAGTCTCTCATCAGGAGCTGCTTCAGCAAGCCGCCGTGTTGAGCGAACAGCGCAAGATCGCATCGAGGGCAATCGCTTCGCAACTGGTGGAGATGATCGTTCCGTTAGGGATGCCGAATACGCGTTTTGCCATCGACTTTGTTGCCCGACCGGAGCCGGAAAGCGATGGAATGGACGAAATCCGGTTTATGTTCTCCGCCAATAAGAGTGCGGAACTGCAACCGGTGGCGCAGACGGCTTCCGGTGGTGAAATATCGCGCCTGATGTTATGCATCAAGGCTATGATTGCCGGATTTACGGCTTTGCCTGCTATTATCTTTGATGAAGTCGATACGGGAGTATCCGGTGATATTGCCGATAAAATGGGCGATATCATGCAGGAATTAGGAACAAAGATGCAGGTATTCGCCATTACCCATCTTCCCCAGATCGCAGCAAAAGGAAAAGAACATTATTTTGTTTATAAGGAAGATACGGAGGACCGGACAGTTACCCGTATCAAGAAATTGAATAAGGAAGAACGTGTGAAGGAGATCGCGCGCATGCTGAGCGGTGCTTCGTTGACCGGTGCTTCCATTGCCAATGCGAAAGAATTATTGAAAGCGAAGAATTAAACCTTTCCATCGATGGATGGTCATAATAGCAAGATGATATAATTGCTAACTTAAAAAGTAGAGTGACATGAAGAGATTGAGTATTATATTAATGGTAGTCCTTTTCTGCAGCTTGCAGGGACACGCACAATTCTGGATTAGCTTCGGATGGAACGAACCGCATTGCCAGAATTGCCTTTGGATGGAACAGGCAATCCGTATGACAAGCCGCCAGGCAGCCGAGTATCACAAGATCATCCATAAATACGGAGAGAAGATAGAACGTGAGGCACGCCGGAATTACCGCTATTGGGACCAGTCTGCCCAGAAGATTTACAAGTTAAGGATGGAACGCGACCGGAAATTGCAGCGTATCCTTTCGCCTTCGCAGTTCCGGTTGTATGTCCGTTTCGTCCGCGAAACACCGACACGTATCCATGATTGGCGCGGCTGGTATGATAATCCGCATTATCCGAATTACCGCCCGTCGAATATCTGTCATCGGTATGAGGATCATTACTGGCATGGCCAGTGGGAATATACGAACAACCGATGGACTAATCACTTTGACGATGGCAAATGGTATCCCGGCAAGTATGACCGCCCGGGGCATAACCATTCAAAACCGGCTCCTAATAATGTCCGTCCGCCCCACAATAACAATCGCCCCAATCATGACGGAGGTCGTCCTCATTTCGATGACCATAAAAATAAACAGAACAAGGATAAGCGCGATAGCGGCAAATACGACAAGAAGCGCCCGGACCGCGATAAAGACAAACATTACGACAAGAATAAAAAGGATAATAAAGATAATAAACGCTCGGACAAGGATCGTACAAACAATCGTCAACGTACGAACACCCGAAAGAGCATGGAGAAAAGTGTTTGATAAATGGGTTTTAGAGTGAACAGACGCACCCTGCTTTTTATAGCCGGGTGCATTTGGATAATAGCAGGCGTCAATATCTTACGGATCGGCATCGTCACTTGGCTGAATGATGCCCATTACTGGTTATTCAAGATGGGAGAGGCGACTGTTGTTTTTCTGCTCTTTTTCCAATTCGTATTCCGCCGCCTGTTTGTCAAGCATTCGGAACGTATTTCACAAAAAGGAGAAAAGAATTGTCCTTTCTCCTTTTTTGATGTCAAAGGCTGGATCGTGATGATCTTTATGATTACTTTCGGAATCACCATCCGTCACTTCCATCTGCTTCCCAACTCGTTTATTTCCGTTTTCTATACCGGTCTTTCGTCTGCATTGATTATTACCGGTCTGCTGTTTCTGCGGCGGGCTTATTTATTTCCCCACCAAAAGCTGGAGGGCAATAGCTAAGATAAAGTAGCTGATATAGCACAATACGGATACGCCGATGGAAACGAGAAGCTGCATAGGCATCCGTTTTTCCTGCCGCATATAATCATAATTGAAGGTTGCCCCGAAGACTCCGAATACAGCTCCGATTACTCCTCCTAAAAAGATAAGCAGGACGGGAAGTCCTCCGATGATATATTCTGCGGTTGTCAGTCTCTCCTCCAAGGCGATTTTCTGTCCTCTGAATATGGCTACATGCACGAAGTCAATTCCATATTGTAGCATCATTTCTTCCTGTTCACCGGCAGTGTTGGTTACGTAATATTTCGGTTTGAACGTCCCCTGCCGTTTAATTTCTCTTCCATCCTGGTACAGACGCATCTTAAAAGGGCCATATACTAATTTAAGTTCTCCCTGTACACCCTCAATGGTAAATGCCTTTTCTTTTGCCATGTTCTCTCAATTTAGATTAATGTAAAGTTTGTTTGTTCTTGAATGCGCCGTAAAGGTATGTAATAAAAGCATAAATCTTTGTATCTTTGCCCGACGAAAAGAAAAGACATAGAATAATGAAGGAAAACGAAATGGTGTTTGGCATCCGTGCCGTGATCGAGGCTATCCAGGCCGATAAAGAGATTGATAAAATATTGGTGAAACGCGAATTGCAGGGTGACTTGTCCCGTGAACTTTTCGACGTGTTGAAAGGGCGCGACATACCCGTGCAGCGTGTGCCGGCTGAACGTCTGGATCGTCTGACACGCAAGAACCACCAGGGAGTGATCGCGTTCATCCCGGCTGTTACCTATCAGCGTCTGGAAGATATCATACCGTTTGTGTATGAACAAGGGAAGAATCCTTTTATCGTGTTGCTGGACGGCATTACCGATGTCCGCAATTTCGGAGCGATAGCCCGTACCTGCGAGTGTGCCGGCGTTGACGCCATTGTGATTCCCCAGAAAGGAAGCGTTACAGTGAATGCCGATGCGATCAAGACGTCGGCTGGTGCGCTTCACGTTTTGCCCGTCTGCAAAGAGAAGAGTATTTCGCAGGCAATCCGTTTCCTGCAGGAATCGGGAGTGAAAGTCTATGCCGCCAGCGAAAAGGCTTACGAGAATTATACCGCTATTAAATATGAAGGTCCTGTTGCCATCGTGATGGGGGCTGAAGATACGGGCGTTTCCATGGATAACCTCCGCATCTGCGACAGCATGGTGAAGATACCGCAGTTTGGCACGATCGGCTCGTTGAACGTCTCGGTGGCCTCTTCCATCCTGATTTATGAAGTAGTCCGCCAGCGGATGAATGAACAAGCACAATAAACATCACTAAAATAAAGAGACAATGAAGAAAGTAATCGCAACAAAAAACGCGCCTGCCGCTATCGGCCCGTACAGCCAAGCTGTACAAGTAGGAAATATGCTTTTTGCTTCCGGCCAGTTAGGCATGGATCCGGTAACAGGCAACTTCGTTGAAGGCGGAGTAAAAGAACAGACCGTGCAAGCATTCAAGAATGTCCATGCAATCCTGGCAGAAGCCGGACTCAGCATCAACGATGTTGTGAAGACGACTGTTTTCCTGGCCGACATGGGTGACTTTGCTGCCATGAATGAAGTTTATGCTTCCCAGTTCGAAGGGACATTCCCAGCCCGTTCGGCTGTAGCTGTCAAGACGCTGCCGAAGAATGGCCTGGTCGAGATCGAAGTCATTGCCGTAAAATCATAAAAATAGGACACTAAAGTTTCACCTGTTTCCTTAGGGTGAAACTTTAGTTTCTCCGGCATGAAACAAAAGTTTCTTCCAGAGGGAACAAAAGTTTCTTCGGCGTGAAACTTTTCTTTCACTTAAGCATATCTGGTGAATTTATACTGTTTACGCAGTTCTGCCTGCTCTTCCTTGCTCAAGGAAGTAAAATACTTTCTCCATCCCGGACAATAGTCGATGTGCCAACGCCAAAATCTTCCGATTAATGATTTTGGGGCTTTGTCATACTTGGCCCGTAGCGGGCACTTAGTGCATACATGTTTCATGAGAATTAAAATTTAAAAGTGTTACGCTTTTCTTATCATGGCCGAAAGCTCCCCGAAGCGTCGTTGCATCGGTGTTCCGGTTACCAATTCTTTATGCGGGAAATTCTTGTCGAACGCAGTGGCTGCGGTTTCATCAATCTCATAGATCGTATCTTCAAAATAACGCCCTTTGGCATCGGCCAGTGCATTGTCATATAATTCGCAAACGTGGAGTGCGGTCATATACATATTATCGGCAGTCCGTATGCCTAAGGTTTCGGCCGGTATAAATCCTTGCCGCAGGTAATAGTCCGGGTCTCCGCACAACAAGATGGCACGGAATCCCATTTTACGGGCGATGTCTTTGGTCTGTTCTATCAGCTTGCCGCCAATGCCTTTGCGTTGGTATTCGGGAAGGACGGAGATCGGGCCTAAGCTCAGCACTTCATAATCATTGCCATTATCCGCCTTGATAACAGCTTTGAGGCAGACGGCGTTTCCGACGATTTTGCCGTCGCATTCTGCAATGATGTCAAGCTCCGGCACGAAACTCGGGCAGTCGCGCATGATGTGCAGTAAGTAATGTTCATAACAGCCCGGGGAATAGTGGTTCCAAAAGGCTTCCCGTGTTACATATTCCGTTTCGGAATAATCCGAAGGTTGCTCAAGTCTAAGTGTTATATTCATATTGGTTATATAAGATTTCATTTACCAAATAATTTCCCGACCAAGTCTTTCTTCCCGATCTTTTGCAACGCCTGTGTGATCTGGCGGCGGAACTCCGGCTTATACCAGAAGAAGAACTGCCGTTGTGCCAGCTTTTGTTCTTTGGTATGGGCGGTGTACACTTTTTCGAGCGTATAGGGATGATAGCCTGTGTAATACATCTCGGTTGCCAGTGTCATAGGCGTAGGCGTGAAGTCCTGTACCTGTTCCAACTGGAAATGCAGTTTCTTGGTCTGGATAGCTAAGTTTGCCATGTCCGCCTCCGTACAACCGGGATGGCTGGAGATGAAGTAGGGGATCAGCTGCTGGTTCAGGCCATACTGCTTGTTTACGCGGTCGAATATCTTTTTGAATTGTCCGAAAAGCTCGAAAGAGGGCTTACGCATCATCTTCAATACATTATCTTCGGTGTGTTCGGGCGCCACTTTGAGGCGACCGGATACATGGCGGGCGATTAGCTCTTCCGTATAGCTCTGGGCCGTCTTATTCAGATTCTCATCTGTATAGCGGTGCAGGAGCAAGTCGTAACGGACACCGCTTCCGATAAAAGAACGCTTGATTCCCGGCAGGCTGTCCACCTCTTTATAGATATCTAATAACGGTGAATGGTCTGCATTCAAGTTTTTGCAGACGACGGGAGAGATGCAGGACGGTTTTTTGCACTGGGCACAGATGTCCGGATTCTTCCCTTTCATCCGGTACATATTGGCGGAAGGGCCTCCGAGATCACTCAGGTAGCCTTTGAAGTCGGGCATTTGGGTAATCTCTTTCACCTCTTTCAGGATAGATTCCTTGCTGCGGGATGCAATAAACTTTCCCTGATGTGCCGAGATCGTGCAGAAAGCGCAGCCGCCGAAGCATCCCCGGTGGATATTTACCGAGAATTTGATCATCTCGAAAGCCGGTATCGTCTTCCCTTTATACTTGGGATGGGGCAGGCGCGTGTAGGGCAGATCGAATGAAGCGTCGATCTCTTCTTCCGTCATCGGCGGGAAGGGAGGATTTACGACTATGGTCTGTTTTCCCGCTTTTTGCAGGATGCGCGAGGCATGCTGCTTGTTGGATTCTTCTTCTATATGCTTGAAGTTCTTTGCCTGTTTCAGCTTGTCGCGCAGACATTCTTCGTGCGAAAAGAGATTGATGTCGTCCGGCAGCGGTTCTATCGTATCAGTCAGATAAGCTGTCTGGCGAATGTCTTTGAGCTCATGGAAAGGAGTTCCCGCCTGTAGCCGGGTGACCAGTTCTTTAAGGGGAAGTTCTCCCATACCATAAATCAACAAGTCGGCCGGGCTGTCTTTCAGAATACCCGGAAGCAATTTGTCCTGCCAATAATCATAATGCGTAACACGTCGCAAGGAGGCTTCGATACCTCCTAATACGACAGGAACATCCGGGTAAATCTCTTTCAATATCTTGGTGTAGACAATGCTGGGATAATCCGGGCGCATACCTGCCCGGCGATCCGGCGTGTAAGCATCATCGCTGCGCAGTCGTTTGTTGGCCGTATAGTGATTAATCATCGAATCCATCGCTCCGGCAGAGACGCCGAAGAAGAGGCGGGGAGCTCCTAACTTCTTAAAATCACGATAATCTCCGCGCCAGTCCGGTTGCGGCACAATGGCAACGCGCAGTCCCATCGACTCGAGCGTCCGTCCGACAACAGCCGCCCCGAACGAAGGATGGTCCACATACGCATCCCCGCTGAAAAGCACCACATCTATATAATCCCATCCGCGAGCTTCAACTTCTTTCTTGGTAGTCGGTAACCAAGCCTCCGGTCTGAATGTCTTCATATCTGCAAAGATACGAATTTCCTGCCGAAATAGAGTTACAAGATTAAGATTGTAGAGAAGAGAGAGTTTGCTTAAAAGTAAAGTTTGCTTTACTTTTTGTCTGTTTTGTTTGTTTTAATGTAAAATATACTTTACATTTGTGGCGTTACAAATACTTGAATATTATGAAAGCAAATTATCTTTTTCCTGCCGTCTTCAGGAAGATAGGTTGGAGCTTATTAATCCCGTTCGGGCTGTTAAGCATTTACTGTTTGTATGTATTTAATTACGGATCGGATGGATTTCAATTGTTTCAGTTTCCGCCGTTTAACCATTCTCCCGAGCAAAGGGGTTTTATCGATGTTTTGCTGGATGTGGGTGAAAATGGGGCTTTGGATGAAATTGCTTCGATCGGTTTGGCCGTTTCTCTCTTGTTTGTAGGTTTTTCAAGAGAGAAAGATGAAGATGAGTGCATAGCCAGGATTCGTATGAACTCTTTGGTTTGGGCTATATTGGTTAATTATTTATTGCTGATCCTGGCTACCATATTTATATATGGCGCTGCCTATCTGAGTGTCGCATTTGTCGGGTTGTTCACTGTCCTGATATTTTTTATTGTAAAATACAGATGGGATTTGTATCAATTTAAAAAGAATGGAGTAGAAGATGAATAATACGATACGGGTAGAAAGAGCAATCAAGAAGATGACGCAACAGCAGTTGGCGGAAGCGACAAGTGTGAGCCGCCAAACGATCAATGCGATAGAGTCGGGCAAGTATATTCCCTCTACTGTCCTGGCATTGAAGATTGCCGGTATTTTCGGGAAGCATGTGGATGAAATCTTCCAACTGGAAGATACGGACTGAGCCGATATAACTTTTGCTTATGGGAGATAGGAATTAATGATTGGCAAGGGATTTTTAAACTGTTTATCTTTGCAAAGGAAATAAGAATTAAGGTTTCCGGGCGAACTTTATGGAGCCGGAAGTGTTACATAAGAAGATATATATTTAAAAACAATACAATATGAAAACATTAACAGACGAAAAGCTCACGATCGTAGGTGCAGCAGGTATGATTGGTTCAAACATGGCACAGACTGCCATCATGATGGGACTTACTTCCAATATTTGCTTGTATGACCCGTATGCTCCGGGTTTGGAAGGAGTGGCAGAAGAATTATTCCATTGTGGTTTTGAAGGTGTGAATATTACGTTCACTTCCGATATCAAAGAAGCGCTGACCGGTGCCAAGTATATCGTAAATTCAGGTGGTGCTGCCCGTAAAGCCGGCATGACCCGTGAAGATTTGCTGAAAGGCAATGCTGCTATCGCAGAAGAGTTCGGAAAGAACGTAAAGGCTTACTGTCCGGATGTTAAACATATTGTTGTGATATTCAACCCGGCTGATATTACCGGTCTGATCACTTTATTGTATGCAGGTTTGAAACCGTCGCAGGTAACGACATTGGCCGCTTTGGATTCGACCCGCCTGCGTAGCGAGTTGGCAAAACATTTCGGCGTATCTATGGATGTAGTCGAAAACTGCCGCACATACGGAGGTCATGGCGAACAGATGGCTGTCTACGCTTCTACGGCAAAAGTCAGCGGCAAACCGTTGACAGATATGATCGGAACTGATAAGTTGACCAAAGAACAGTGGGCTGAAATCCAGACGAAGGTGACAAAAGGCGGTGCCAACATCATTGCTTTGCGTGGCCGTTCTTCTTTCCAGAGCCCCTCTTATGTTTCTATCGAAATGATTGCCGCCGCTATGGGAGGTAAACCGTTCCGTTGGCCGGCAGGCGCTTACGTATCGAATGGCAAGTTCGACCATATCATGATGGCATGGGAAACTTCCATTACGAAAGACGGTGTAGCCCTGAAGGATGTGAAAGGAACTCCGGAAGAAGAAGCTGCTTTGGAAAAGAGCTACGAACACCTTTGCGCTTTGCGTGACGAGGTGATCGCAATGGGAGTCTTGCCTCCGATCTCCGAATGGCATGCATTGAATCCGAATATTAAATAAGAAGGTTGTAATTAGGTAAAAAGATTTAGGTTATTAAAAAAAGGTACATCCGGAGGGGCTTTTCCCTTTAGATGTACCTTTTTGGTTTATAGATGTCTTTCCGGATAAAGAGCGTCCCACCATTGCGGTTCGTCTTTCAGGTATTTGGCAAACCAGGCGAAGATCGTGTTCTGCCATTCCAGCCGTTTCTTATAATCGGCCACTCCGTGGTTCTCGCCGTCTACCTGAACAAACTCAACTGTCTTTCCAAGTATCTTCAACGCCAGGAACATCTGGATGCTTTCGCCGATAGGAACGTTTGTATCTGCATTGCCGTGGAGCAGCAGGAGCGGAGTTTTGATCTTGTCGGCATTGAACAGCGGACTGTGTCGGGTGAAGAACTCCGGATTATTCCAGGGATAAGTGCCCGTATTGGCAACCGAGCAATATCCGTATCCCCAATATCCTTCGCCCCAGTAACTGCTCAGGGCACTGATGCCGGCATGGCTGACGGCGGCGGCAAACAGATCGGTTTTGGTTTGCAGATACTGGGTCATGAAACCACCGTAGCTGGCGCCTGCACAACCGATCTTTTTCGGATTGACGAAGGAATGTTCCTTGCAGAATTGCTCCGTGCCCTGGATGATCTCGTCGGCAGTCTTGGTTCCCCACGCATTGACGTGGCGGGCTGCAAATTCCTGTCCGAAGCCGGTTGTTCCGCTTGGATTCAGTGTATAGACCACATAGCCGAGAGCAGCGTACATATGCATGGAATAGCTAAATTCCAGCGCGCGGTTCGTCGGGGATGTACCTCCATAATAATAGACGATCATCGGATATTTCTTTGCCGCATCGAAATTGGGCGGGAGGTAGTAGCGTCCCTGGATCACGGTTCCGTCGGCAGAGGTAAAGTTCCAGTCATGGACTTCGCCGAACTTGACGTCTTTCAGCTTGTCGGCAGACAGGTCGTAGATCAGCTGGTTCTTATTGCTCTTCGTATTATAGCAGTACAGGCGGTTGGCATTGGATACGCTCTGGCCGTAATAGTACATCACCGGGGCGGCTTCGGCCAACGAATAGTTGTAAATCACATCTTCCGGCAGGTCTATCCGGCGAATCTTCCCGTTTGCCGGATTGCAGGTATAGACACGCTGGTAATCCTGGTCTTCCGTCAGCATATAGATTTGTCCGTCATACTTGCTCCACTGTGCGGTCGTGACGTTCGGATTGAAGTCTTTGGTAAGCGCTTTCGCTTTCCGGGTTGCCGGATCATACAGGAAAATCTGTCCGTCGTATGTGTTGGAGATTTGTCCTTCCTGGATGTTCAGACCGATATTGTCGAAAGCGTTACCGGAGCCGAACACCAGCAGTTGTTTGCCGTCCGGCGAGAAAGTGGCTGCGTTGATGTATTTGGCGCCTTCCCACAATGTGTCGACGGCCATTGTCTGCAAGTCCAGTTTATACATCGAGTTGCTTGAGCTGGGCAGCGCAGTGTAATCTTGTTCACTGGTGCTGAACAGCAGGTAACGGCTGTCTGCACTTACATCGTTGATGAACGTGTTGTTATGCCCGTATGTCAACTGTTCGTACAAGCCGGTCTGAAGGTCGTAACGCCAGATGAAATAGCGGTTACGGAAACCGGGCAGGCGGTCGTTCGGCTCCAGTATGCGGAGCATGTCCGGCCCGTCTTTCGGTCCTTCCTCCTGGATCGTGTAGAGCAGAGTCTTTTCGTCCGGCGTAAAGCTGAAACTTCCTTCCGGCAGGTTTTCAGCCAGGACTTCTTCCTGCATGGTGGCAGGATCTACGGTGACCAGCTCGCTTCCGTTCAATCCCGTACGGGTGAAATACATTTTATTGCTGGTCGGCATCCAGTCGGCACTCAGGATAAAACCCTTGTCCTGCAGCAATACACGTCCGGTTGCCGCGTCCCGCAGTTGGGCATACTGTTCGCTCTTGCCGCCTTCCATGCGGGTATAGTATTTTACCAATACATATTTACCGTTCGGGGAGACGCTTGTCCCGCGAAACTGTGTTCCTTCGAGGATGTCGCGCGAGGTATATCGTTTCTCCGGATCGAGGGACGCTGTAACCTGAGCCTCTTCTTCACTTTTAAAAAGCGCTTTCAGCGTGGAGGGGCAAGTGTCGGTCTCTGCAGTCAGATATTTCACTACCACTTCATAGCGGTGCGGTTCCAGCGTCAGCTCGGAAGTTGCACCGACCAGTTTGTTGTTGACAAATACCTCGAATGTGCCCGGGCCGGATACCTCTAATGATCCTTTTGTGTAGCGGTCACTGTTCAGGTAGAAAGAGTAAAGATGCAAGGCATATCCTTTTTCGGGGGCAGGAACGGTGATCAGTCCTGCCGTGTCTGCATCGATAACGGTTGCATTACTCAACGCCCGGTCGAACGGGACAGTCGACTTGACCAGGTTTTTTGCTTCGAAAGGTTTGCCGTTGACGTTCAGGCTGTCTGTTAGGATGGGCTTGTTCACCGGAACAGGGCCGGCATGAAGGTACTGCATCACCTTGACGTCGTCCGCAGCTTGTGCCGCGAAAGCCGAGAAGAGGAGTACCGGGATAAGTTTAATCTTTTGATTCATATTTGTGTATGTTTATAATGTTTGTTTACGTGTAGCGCTAATCATATAGAGTCGCTCGTTGTCTTCGGCCTTATTCACGGTGAAGAAAGGGGACAACATGCCGGCCAATTCTTCCACCGGAGGCAATCCTTCGGATAGCTTTCCGGCGTGTTTATCATGATGGCCGTTGATCTTGTGACGGCTTTCACTGTGGCAAATCACCAGTTCACCCCCTGCCGTAAGTAGTCCGGCGAGGTGGGAGATGAGCTTCTCCGGTTCCGGAAAATGGGGAAAGACACTGTAGGCAATGATATAGTCAAACGACTCTCCCTGAAGATCCAACACGTCCGCACAACGGAAATCGACAACCGGTGTCGCATACTTGCTTCGTGCCTTTTCAATCATGCCCGGCGATATGTCGACTCCGACAATCCGTTGCGGAGAATAAGGCAGGAGATAACTTTCCAATACTCCCGTGCCGCATCCCACATCCAGGATACGAAGCCCCTTCCGGAGTCCGGTGTTTTGCAGGATATGGTTCAGCTTCTCCGGATCATGCGTGCACAATTCGTCCCAGCGGTCTGCCAGGGTATCGAAGAATTCCGCTATTTTATTCATGGCAATTGTCCCTCCCAGACAAAACAATCCGGGAACAATCCTTTCAATCCGGTTGCTTCCCTGAACAGTCCGAAGACGGATGAACCGGAACCGGACATCGAGGCATACAGCGCACCTTCCCTGTAAAGCATCTCTTTTATTTCGCTGATCACCGGATATTTAGGGAAAACGCTCTTTTCAAAATCGTTTATCATCAGTTCTTTCCAGTCCGTCACCGGTTTTTCGGCAATCTCTTTTAGCGAGACATGGGGCGCTTGCGGCGTTACGTTTGCATAGGCTTCGGGTGTGGAGACTGCTACATCCGGTTTCACCAGGCAAAGGTGGTAACCTTTCAACGACAATTTCACCGGCTCGAATATGTTCCCCGTGCCGGAAGCAAATACCGGTGTATTGCGGATAAAGAACGGGCAGTCCGCTCCAATAGAGGATGCTAACTTTTCCAGCTCCTCCTGCGAAATATCCAATTTGCAATAATCATTGAGCAGCTTCAGCATAAAAGCGGCATCGGCCGATCCTCCGCCCAGTCCGGCCCCGAAAGGGATTGCTTTCAACAGATGGACATTCAATTCAGGAATTTCGTACCGGCTTTTCAGCAGATTCATCGCTTTTATTACCAGGTTCTTTTCTGCCGGGGCATCGACGGGAATCCCGGTCTGCGTGAAGGAAAAACTGTCGGCTCCGACTATTTCCAGTGCATCTTTCACCGGAACCGGATAGAAAATAGTTTCGATATTATGGTAGCCGTCCGGGCGCTTGCTTACGACATTCAGTCCCAGATTTATTTTGGCATTAGGAAAACAGATCATAACTGATTCATTTTAATATAATCGACAAATGTAAGTAATTCTGAAAACTTTTTCACACAAACCGCTTTTTTATTGGGATTGCCTGGGGGGCTTATTGTATAAAACGCGTTTTTCAGGCTCAAAAAGCATCCGAAACAAAACAAATGTTAATCCGCTTTTTTGACCTCAAAAAAGGACTTTGTACTCTTTCCCGGGAGTCTTTAGGCAGGGAAGTCAACCTTTATTTCATTTTCGAGGTACTTTATCGCCATGAAGACGGTCGCCGTACCCTATGAAGACGGTCGCCATTCCAATGAAGACGGTCGCGAGGGCGATGAAGACGGTCGTCGTGGCGACAAGCTCCCGGAACTTCCTTTGCATATTTGAGACGCAGTCCGTCTTTGTTTTGCTACAGGCGATTCTCCGGGAGTTAAGCTTTATCACTTTGTCGGCGTTTCCGTCTTTCGGCAATCAAAAAGAGCGTTTTTTAGAACGGGCTGCGCACCTCACCTCATCTGTTGTCAGATAAAAAGGCCAAAACCCTGAAAAGAGTCAATCCAAAATCGATCAAGATTTCGGACGAAATAGAAAAATAGCATCAAAAGGGGGTTATTGTATTAAACGACATGAACTGTCCTGTCGCTTATTACTATAATTCCATTACGACCAGAACCGGATTATCATCTTCCTCTACTCCCGGGACTTTTCCTTCAGCAGCTGTTGCTGCATCGATATAGGAGATAACCGTATTGCCATTAATATAGATATTTCTTGTATCTATCCGTACCTTTTTCCCGGAAGGAAGGCATAAAGGCAAGCCCCATTCTCCTTTTTCATTTGAAAAACGTGATATTATTTCATTATTAGTCTGGTCCCATACTTCATAAAAGAAATGGTTTTCCCGCAAATAGGCAATCAGATAATAGCCCGGTATGGAGGATAACCACATGCTCCGGATATAAGGTGAACCACTGGTAGTCATCTCCATCGGTTTCTTCGCTTCTTCTTCGGGAAGTTTGTATTCTCCTTTTTTAAAGATACAGAGAGGTTGTAAACCGGTTCCGTTGATGGTAAATACCGTGTCTTCGTTTACATAATGGACAATTGCTTGGTCTCGGTTTCGGCAGAAATTAAGTTGCCAGGTCATACACATACGTTCCATTTCTGTTAAAGATGTATCTGTAGGAAACATACCTTCCCGGATATTCAATTCTTTATCGGTAATATACAGTCTATAAGGCGCATCGTTTTGACCTTTGGCTACGGTGTAATTGTCGGAGATGAAAAGAGGGGTGGTGATCTCTTTATCTTTCAGGAAAATCTCCTGTTTCATGTTTCCATCCAGGTCATAAACAATATATTTATTAGCTCTTTGGTCGAAAACCCGGATGGTTGATTCTTGCGGGTTGACATGTACGTATGCGATCGTGGTATATTCACCGGGGCCTTGTCCCTTCTTTGAAAAAGAATGGATCACTTTCCCGTTTTTATCAGTACAGAAGATTGTACTGGTTCTATGATCGACCACACAGTAGAAATCTTTGCCGCTATATACTGGCTGGGCCGATGCGAAGAGAAGGTCGGATGTACTCGATATGGGGATATAGGTGATATGTTTAGTGATGCTGTTCCAGGTAAATGTGTCCGGAACATGCTTTGTGATAGCTTCACCTAAATCGAAGGCGGGAAGAGGTGTTTCTTTTTTTTCAGGATTCATCTTGCATCCGGTACTTATTGACAGGAAGACTAAGACAATGGCGAATGGGATCGTTTTCATAATGTTTGTGTATTATTTGTAGTACAGGCAAAATTAGGAAAAGAAATTGGATTGCGAAGTCTGGACAACAAAATAGTTTATTTCTCAATTCTCGATTTTCAATTTATTACTATACCTTTGTGCCGCTTTAGGCAAGAAAAATCGGAATATGTTTAATCTGTATTGGTAAAAAGAGGTATAGTCTATGCAAAAGTCTGACTGCATCATTGGTGTAGAGCATGTCTCGAAGTTTTTCGGGGACAAGGCCGTATTGAATGATGTCAATTTGTCTGTCCGTAAGGGCGAGTTCGTAACTATTCTGGGGCCGTCCGGTTGTGGAAAGACGACGTTGTTGCGTCTGATTGCCGGATTTCAGACCGCTTCGGAGGGTGTGATCACCATTGCGGGAAAGGAAATCACGCAAACGCCTCCTCATAAACGCCCGGTCAATACCGTATTCCAGAAGTATGCCCTTTTTCCTCACTTGAATGTCTTCAATAATATTGCTTTCGGGCTGAAGTTGAAGAAGCTGCCGGCTGCCGTTATTGAAAAGAAAGTGAAGCAAGCGTTGAAAATGGTGGGGATGACCGATTACGAGGACCGCGATGTCGATTCCCTTTCCGGCGGGCAACAGCAGCGTGTAGCCATTGCCCGTGCCATCGTGAATGAACCGGAGGTGCTTTTGCTGGACGAACCGTTGGCGGCTCTCGACCTCAAGATGCGTAAGGATATGCAGATGGAGCTGAAAGAGATGCATAAATCCTTAGGGATAACCTTTATTTATGTTACCCACGACCAGGAAGAGGCGCTTACCCTGAGCGATACCATCGTGGTGATGAGTGAAGGAAAGATACAGCAGATCGGGACACCGATCGACATCTATAACGAACCGATCAACTCGTTCGTTGCCGACTTCATCGGCGAGAGCAATATCCTGAACGGGTTGATGATTAAAGACAAATCGGTTTCTTTTGCCGGACACGAGTTCGAGTGTGTTGACGAAGGTTTCGGTGAACATACACCGGTGGACGTCGTGATCCGTCCGGAAGACATTTATATATTCGAACCTTCGGAAGCGGCAATGCTTACCGGAACGGTTACTTCCTCCATCTTTAAAGGTGTTCATTATGAAATGATGGTACAGACGCCCGAAGGCTTTGAGTTCATGGTACAGGATTACCATTGCTTTGACGCCGGACAGGAAGTCGGTTTATTGGTAAAGCCGTTCGACATCCATGTGATGAAGAAGGAACGTGTCTGCAATACGTTCGAAGGAAAAATGATCGACACTACACATGTGGAGTTCTTAGGATGTACGTTCGAATGCAAGGAAGTGTCCGGTATCGAACCCGAGACTCCAGTCCGGGTGGAGATCGGCTTCGGAGATGTCATCCTGGAAGATAATGAGGAAGACGGACGTCTGACCGGTGAAGTTAAGTTTATCCTGTATAAAGGCAACCATTATCACCTGACGGTGTTTACCGACTGGGACGAGGATATCTTTGTCGATACGAACGATGTCTGGGACGACGGCGACCGGGTCGGCATCACAATCGCACCCGAAAATATACGGATTGTTCAATCTAATAATAAGGAAGGAAGTGATAATAAGTAAAATTTCGTCTTTTTTCATGCGGCGCAGGAACTGGACGATTCCCTATGCCCTGTTTCTGGCTGTCTTTGTGGTGATGCCTTTGTTGCTGATCGTGCTCTATGCTTTCACAGATGCCGACGGCGCTTTCACCTTTGCCAATTTCCGTAAGTTTATGATTCATCCCGAGGCTATCAATACGTTTGTGTATTCGATCGGGATTGCTATTATCACGACATTGGCCTGTCTGGTTCTGGGTTATCCGGCGGCTTATATCCTGAGCCATGAGCGTTTCAATACTTCCCGTACGATGGTCGTTCTTTTTATCCTGCCGATGTGGGTGAATATCCTGATCCGTACGCTGGCAACCGTGGCGCTGTTCGACTTCCTGAACCTGCCGTTGGGAGAGGGGGCGTTGGTGTTCGGTATGGTCTATAACTTCCTTCCGTTTATGATTTATCCGATTTATAATACGTTGCAGAAGATGGATCGCAGCCTGATCGAGGCGGCGCAGGATTTGGGGGCGAATCCCTTTCAGGTCTTTATGAAGACGATCCTGCCGCTATCCATGCCCGGTGTAATGAGCGGGATCGTGATGGTCTTTATGCCGACTGTCTCTACTTTTGCCATTGCCGAGTTGCTGACGATGAATAATATCAAACTGTTCGGTACGACCGTGCAGGAGAATATCTATAACGGTATGTGGAACTATGGGGCGGCGCTTTCCCTGATCATGTTGTTGCTCATCGGCGTTACCATTCTCTTTACCAATGAAGAGGACAACGCTTCTAACGAAGGAGGAGGTGTGATATGATGACGAAGTTAATGGCGAAAGGATACCTTTGGCTCCTGTTGGTGCTGCTCTATTCCCCGATTCTGATTATCATGATTTTCTCGTTCACCGAAGCCAAGGTGCTGGGGAACTGGACGGGATTTTCAACCAAACTGTATAGTTCGTTGTTTACAGGCGGTGTACAACGTTCGTTAGTGAGCGCTCTTTGGAATACGTTTGCGATTGCAATGATTGCAGCAACCGTTTCCACACTGTTAGGCAGTATTGCGGCAATCGGGATTTTTAACCTGCGGTCACGGACGCGTCAGGTGATGAATTTCGCAAATGCCATCCCGATGATGAACGCCGATATCATTACGGGTGTTTCCCTCTTCCTGCTGTTTGTGAGCTTTGGCGTTTCGCAGGGCTTTACGACAGTCGTATTGGCGCATATCACGTTCTGTACTCCCTATGTGGTGCTGAGTGTGATGCCGCGCTTGAAGAAGATGAACCAGAATGTCTATGAGGCGGCGCTCGATTTGGGAGCAACGCCTTTCCAGGCATTGCGCAAGGTGATATTACCGGAGATACGCCCGGGAATGATCAGCGGTTTTATACTTGCTTTTACGCTTTCGATCGACGATTTTGCCGTAACAATCTTTACGATCGGCAATGAAGGATTGGAAACTCTCTCGACCTTTATTTATGCGGATGCCCGTAAAGGCGGATTGACTCCCGAACTGCGTCCGTTGTCGACGATTATCTTCGTGACGGTACTCGTCCTTCTGATTGTGATTAATAAACGGGCGGAGAAATCCGAAAGCTAATAAAGGGAAAACAGGAAATGAACAGATTATTAAAAATAGCAACAGGGCTGATTCTCTTTTTAGGCATCATGTCTTCATGCGGACGTTCGGAGGAAGAACGCAGCCATATCCTGAAAGTCTATAACTGGGCGGACTATATCGACGAAGATGTCCTGGCCGAGTTCCCCGCCTGGTATAAGGAACAGACCGGCGAGGATATCCGCATCATCTATCAAGTATTCGATATCAATGAAATCATGTTGACCAAGATTGAGCGCGGGCATGAGGATTTCGACTTGATCTGTCCCTCCGAATATATCATCGAGCGGATGTTAAAGAAGAACCTGCTCGTCCCGATAGACCGGAACTTCGGTAAGACACCGGACTATCTGGATAACGTCTCTCCTTATATCCGGGAACAGTTGAACAAACTGAGCCAACCGGGAAGGAAAACGACTGATTATGTCGTGCCCTATATGTGGGGAACGGCGGGCCTGCTGTATAACAAGAAGTTTGTTACCGAAGATATTGTCGAGAGCTGGGAATGCCTTTGGGACCCCAAATACAAGAATAAGATCCTGATGAAGGACAGTTACCGTGACGCCTATGGTACGGCTATTATCTATGCCCACGCGAAAGAGTTAGCAGACGGAACGGTGACAGTCGAACAACTGATGAACGATAACTCTCTCGAAGCGATTGCCATTGCAGAGGACTATCTCAAAAAGATGAAACCGAATATCGCCGGTTGGGAAGCTGACTTCGGTAAGGAGATGATGACGAAAAACAAGGCTTGGCTCAACTTTACCTGGAGCGGCGATGCAGTTTGGGCAATGGAGGAAGCGGAGGCGGTCGGTGTGGAGCTGGACTACGAGGTTCCCCGCGAAGGCAGTAATATCTGGTACGACGGCTGGGCAATCCCAAAATATGCCCGCAATGTGAAGGCAGCCAGTTATTTTATTGATTATCTTTGTCGTCCGGATGTGGCTTTGCGTAATATGGATGCAATCGGTTATGTCAGTGCCATCGCCACTCCCGAGATATTGGAAGCCAAGATCGATTCGACTGTGGAGAAGGTTTCCGACCTGAGCTATTTCTTTGGTCCGGGGGCCGACAGCATCCGGATCAATCCGGTGCAATATCCCGACCGGCAGGTGGTGGAACGTTGTGCCATGATCCGGGATTTCGGAGACAGGACGGAACTGGTGCTCGAGATGTGGAGTCGTGTAAAGGGCGATAACCTGAATACAGGAATCGTATTATTAATATTTGCCGTATTCGGTGTTTTGTTCGTATGGTTGGTATATCGCAGGATACGTGAATATAAACAGCGGAAACGCCACCACAGGCGCCGTCGCCGCTGGTAAACAGGGAAGGGGATAAGTTTCCGCATAAGGAGTATAATATGGAAGGCATTAAGAATTTGATTATTGATTTTGGCGGTGTGATTATCAATCTCACCCGTAACCGCTGCATTGAAGCGTTCGAGAGTCTGGGTGTCCAGGATATCCGGGAACAGATCGTAAACAACTATCAGCATAAGGATCTCTTTATGCAGGTGGAGATCGGTTCCATTACAAGCGTCGGATTCCGTGACGGTATCCGTCGCTTGTCCGGACAGGCGCTGACGGACGAACAGATCGATGCCGCCTGGATTGCGATGCTCGACGATGTACCCGATTATAAGCTGAATCTGCTGCTCGACCTCCGTAAACATTATAACACGATGCTGCTCAGTAACACGAATGAAATCCATTGGGAATGGTCCGAGCGGACTTGCTTTTCTTATAAAGGCCACCATGTATCCGATTTTTTCAACCGCATCTACCTCTCCTATAAGCTCCACATGCTGAAACCGAATGCCGATATCTTCGAATATGTCTTACAGGATGCCGGGATAAAACCCGAAGAAACCCTGTTCATCGACGACGCCACGCCCAACTGCCGCACCGCAGAATCATTAGGGCTTCATACCTACACGCCGGAACCTCGCGAAGACTGGTCTTTCCTGTTTAAGTAACGCCGGGTACTGTTAATTCGCCTTATTCTAAAAACCAAATAGCAGGTTAGCTGTTTAATAAGCACAAATCTAAACAAACATTTGGTGATTATGAATAAGATGGTTTTTTATGTGCTGTTGCTGGCCCTGTTTCTGGGTAGTTGTTCAAAAGATGATGACTGCCGATGTGTGAATAATGACGATCTGATCAGTCCGGAACTGGCAGAAATGACGGTCACATCCGGTGGTCAGACTACTTCATTTACCGGCGTTTTGATGGTCTATCCTTGTTCGGAAGACACCAGCCTTTATTATGGGAATTATGCAAGTAATGGAACTTTAATGCCGGTCAACGCGACATATAGCATAAAAGATGGTTCTATCTATAAAGCGCCGGTTCCTGTCAGGCTTCCTTTAGGGAATTATAATTTCCTGTACTGGGGTTTATCCAAGAATAGCCAGACCGACTCTGTATATGCTGCCGCTGCCATCAGAGAACCGGGGTTGCGCCTGGGGGCTAATTTATCCGGATTATATATGACTTTATATCTGAATAATTATTCTGATACGACTTATATGCCGGTTTACGATTTCCTGCATGCCGTAAGCCCGATCAAGGTGGGTACCGACAAGATGCGGGCAACCCTGAAGCATGCCTCGGCCGGTTTGAGAGTAACGTTGACTAATAAAAACGGTACGAAGATGGATTCCAGTATCGCATCCGCCCGCATTCTGATTGGCAATATCGCATCCCAACTGGATTATTATACAGCCGAACCCAGCGATTTCACCAAGACGATCGCTTTCCCACTGAGTATGTCTGCCGACAGCCTTTCGATGTCAGCCAATTCAACTGTGATGGTTTTCCCATCTTCTGCCAATCCTCCGCTCACAATCTTACTGACGTTAAAGAATGGACAGGTAAAACATTTCCGGAAGCCGCTAACAGATGCTTTGACTGCCGGAAACCGCTTAAATCTCAGTATTACCTTGGGTGATCTGTATTCCGAAGAGACCTCTGCCGACGGTTTTGAGGTGGAGAACTGGACGGAAAGTACCGAGATAATCGATTTTCCCCCTACGATATAGTCCCCGGGTTTAAATATCCTTTACCCTCAATATATTGTACGATGTCCCCACATCGTACACATCATTCCCGTCAACCTTCTTGATGTATTTCACTACACGGATGGTGACGGGAAGGATTATTACTTCGTAGAGCGACTTCAAGACCGCCTGCGTTCCGATCATGATGAACAGTTCGCCGGCCGGAATCAATCCGGCGAAGGCAATCGGGAAAAAGATCAATGAGTCGGCACTCTCACCGACAAGCGTAGAGGCGATGGCACGCAACGAGAAATTCTTTCCGGCGGAAGCGATTTTCATTTTACTCATCACGTAAGCATTCAGGAACGAACCGACCAAAAAGGCTATCAGGCTGGCAATAGCGATACGCGGTGCCATGCCGAATACAAAGTTAAACCCTTCTTCGCCCTCCCAAAACGGGGCTGCCGGCAACATAACGGCCAGTTGTGCAAACCCGATTACCAGGAAGTTGGAGGCGAATCCGCTCCATATAATCAGACGTGCTTTTTTGAATCCCCACACTTCGGCAATACAGTCGTTGATGATATAGGAAATCGGGAATACGATCAGTCCGGCGGTAGCGGTGATCCCGAATACCTGGACTACTTTGGTTTCTAACAGGTTGGAAGCTACCAGGCAGATGTTGAACAGGATGCCCAACAGCATGAACGGTACGGTTACAGTAGATGTCTTCTGCATAATTCTTGTTTTTAACGAGGTTTATCAAGCACTCGGTGAATAAATAATAAGAAAAAGGATTGCTTTTTCAGGCGGCAAAGATAGTAATTTATTTCCTGATTGATCGCAATATTAGAACCGGTGTGAATAGGTCAGCCCGATCGCGTGGCGGTAGTTGACCGGATCGTAGACATTAAACGTATGGTAACGGTAGTACAGCTGCAAATTGTTTTTGGGGTTCATCCGGTAGTCGCAACCTGTAGAGTAACGAATTTTGTCGGCGCGCATCTTCCCTTTATAACCCGTATTATTAAATGGTTCGATATAGACAAACGGCTCGAATCCCGAAGAGGCGATGCGATAGGAAAGTGTGAGCATACTGCGCAGGTAGTTGGTCGGATGCAGGCATCCCTTTTTATAAGTACTTTGGAAGCGTTCCCGAAGGGCGATTTTGAATGCCCCGAACCGGTGTGAGCCGGATGCATACAGGTAATAACGGTTGCGTACCTCTTCCGAAGCCTTATACCGCACCAGCGACATATAACCTGCACCCGCCCGCAGGTTCGGCAGGATACGGTAATTAATTTCCCCTGTGGAGAGAAACCAGCCGGCTTCCCGGAAATCATCACGGGGACGGACATCTTCTTCCAGCAGGAATGAAAACCGTTTGTATATTTTCCCGGATAAGCTGACCTTAAAAGCGACACCGGCGCCCTCCATAGCAAAAAGCGGGGGAAACAGGAACAGGAGCAAAAGGGTGAAACAGCAAATAAATACTTTCATGGCAGCATATGGCGTTTGTTATTCCGACAAAAGTATAAAATAATGGAGTCAATGCCTATAGTTGCCTTATAATTTCCCTAAATAATGTTTTTCCAGGTATTCGTTGAACTTATCCTTGTATTGATTGCCGATGGGAATGTAAGTATCCTTGCCGTATATGATGCGGTTGTTCGCTACGGCCGTTATTTTTTCGAGGTTGACGATATAGGAACGGTGGACGCGCATAAACAGGCTTGCCGGAAGCCGCTCTTCCAGTTTCTTCATGCTCAGCAACGTCATGATCGGCTTTTGTTCTTCCAGGAAGATACGGATGTATTCGTTCTGGCTTTCCATATAGATAATCTTATTCATGTCCAGCCGGATCATTTTATAGTCAGCTTTGATAAACAGATTGAGGCTTTCTTTTTCAGCCGGTGTTTCCTGTACGGAGGGCGTGGAAGGAAGCTGTACTTTCGACTGAAGCTCGTACTGGTGCAACGCTTTGTTGGCAGCCGTAAGAAATTCGTTGTAACCGAATGGTTTCAGCAGATAGTCGAGGGCATTCACCCGGAATCCTTCTATGGCATACTCCGTATAAGCGGTTGTAAAGATAACGATAGGCCGGTTCACTAACGACTTGACAAAATCGACCCCGTTCAGGTCGGGCATGTTGATGTCGGCAAAGATCAGGTCGACAGGTTCCCGTGCCAATAGATCGAGTGCTTCAAGCGCACTGTTGCAGGCCTTGACCAGTTCCAGGAAAGGGACTTTCTGTATATATCCTGTCAGCTGTATGAGTGCCAGGGGCTCGTCGTCAATAGTTATGCATCGTATCATAATTGTATGGGGATTATCAGAAGTACGCGATATTGATTGTCTTTATTCTCAATGTGCAATGTGTAATTCGTATTATAAAGCAGATGGAGACGTTTGCGGGTGTTTTCCAATCCGAAGCCTGCCTCCTGTGCCTTTTGCGTATCGAAGTTACTGTTTACGAACAGGCAATGCAACTCCTGCTCTTTTATCTCCATCGAGAGGTGGATAAAAGAGGCTTTCCGGTAGCTGATGCCATGCTTGAAAGCATTTTCCAAAAATGAGATGAAGAGCAGCGGCGGGATTTGTGTATCCGGAATCTGTTCGGGCAGGGAGACACGGATATCGACCTGTTCCGTGTATCTGATCTTCATCAACTCGATGTAATTCGAGAGGAAATGAATCTCTTTCTCGAGTGGGACGGAAGGAAGGGATGCCTCGTATAGGACATATCGCATGATCTTCGATAATTCCAAAACGGTCTGCTGGGCCTTTTCCTTGTCTATATCGATCAGTGCATGAATATTGTTCAGCGTATTCATGAAGAAATGCGGGTTGATCTGGTGTTTCAGATAAGCCAGTTCCGTCTCCGAGGTCTGTTTTTCCAAATCCTTCATCCGATGGTCGTCACGGATGGACTTGAAGAGGAACTTAATAGCCACGTTCAGTCCTATAATCAACAGGATTGTCGGAATATGGAAATGGAAAAGTAGAGGAAACCAGAATCCTCTCATCGGGCGGTCTTCCGGCCTGAACTGGGGAGCCGGCATGGATGGAGCCGGAGGACGCTGTCCCGATATCATTTGTTCCGGTTGCCGGTTTTCCCAGGGAGGACGATTGGGCATATCCCGGTTAGGTCTGTTATAGACACAGACGGTCACAGTCAATGCGATCGCACAAAGGGTGAACAGCAAATATAGCCATGATTTCTTACGGATCAGCAGGAACGGGAGCAGGACGTAGTTGTTAACCAGGAATAATATCAGGAGCGGGCAGACCATTTTCCATGCATAAATAGTCGCTTTCCAGTCAATTCCGGATGAGTTTTCTGTCGCATTAAAATCCCATATAGGCGCGATCAGCACCACTACCCAAATAATCAGGTAGATGAGATTTTCCAATAGCCGGAGCCTGCGTTCCTGTCTTTCCATATCTGTCAGAATTTATACGGGTAACCGGTATCTCTGTCCGTATCCTGCAAAGGTACGTAAAAACACACCGGGCAATATAAGCCGTTCGCTAATATTTTGCCGGAAACGAATGTAGGGGCTTATTGTGAGAAGAGAAAAACAAATCAATGAACGGGGGCTTTTTACCTGTAGAAAGCCTTTAGTGGATATTAGCCATACTCACTAACGGCTCATACAGCTTTTCTATATCCTGGGCGTCCAGTTCGATCGTGAGCTGGTCGCCGGGGAGAATGGTTTGGCCGGCGGGAGAGATGTCTTTATGGTCGCGGTGGATATTTTGGATTACGCAATGGTTGGGCAGTTCGAGTGTGTCAACGTCTTTCCCGTCGAAGTAAGCGCCTGCCATGATTTCGATATTCAGGATCAGTCGTTTCTGTTCACGGAAGACCGGCTTATTGATCATCTCTTCGTAGAACATGACGTTGAACGGCTTTATCTCCAGCAGTTCCGTGAAATAATAGGTGAGGCCTCCGACCACGATGGAAGGATAGAACACCTCGAAATGTGCAGTTATCTCCGTGATAAGTATGATTGCCGTGATAGGCGTACGGACAACGGCAATCAGGAATGCAGCCATTCCGATCAGCATGACATAGCTTACATTCTCCATCCCGATCACGCCATGCTGCACCAACACGAGAGCGAACAGTTTGCCGATCAGTCCGCCTGTCACCAGTGTCGGAATGAAACTTCCTCCCGGTAAGCCTGAAGAGAAGGAAAAAACGGTAAACACCATATGAAGGAGCATCATGCCGGCAATCCAGTAAATATTGTTGTTGCCCCCTTCCGCCTGTTGCATCAGAAACTGTTCACCTCCGCCCGTCAGGTCGGTTATTGTCAGCGAGATGACGTAAGCCATGACCAGAAGGGCCAACAGTTTGATGTATTCCGGTTGCCGGATAGCCGGATACATACGTTTGGCATAGAGCATCAGGAGGGAATAGAACTTACCGAAAACCGATACGATAACCGCAAAGAGTAGATATAGCTTTATATGTAGCCCTAACGCAAGATCAGGGACAATGGCTTGTATCTCGTGATACGGGTTGATCGGGAAGATAGTGCTCGCAATCGTTCCGGCGACGACACCTGCCAGAATCGTTGTAATGGCTGTTTTGGGTGCATCGAAACGTTCGATCGACTCGATAACTAAGGTGGCTGCTGCAAGAGGTGCTGCGAAAGCGGCAGCTAACCCGGCACCTGCGCCTGCTGCAAGAAGCTGTTTGCGTTCTCCGCTCAGGATATGTCCCCATTTGCTAACCAGATCTCCGATGTAGGAACCCATCTGTACGGAAGGGCCTTCACGGCCCATCGACAATCCGCTGCTGAGTGTCAGGACACCGCCGGTAAATTTGGCCAGCAATTGCCGGAGGGAATGCTTATATTCGATCCGTCCGTTGATGGCCCCGCGTGTTTGGGAAATGCCTCCGCCCGATATGTACGGCCATCGCCTGACCAGCCAGGCGACAAAGCAAAGTAGTCCCCACAAGGCAAGGAACAAGGCTACATGATAATACCAGGGAGGGGAAGAGCGGAAGAACTCTTTCCGCATATCGAAGAATAGTTGCAGCAAATAGTGATAGGGCACTGCCACCAGTCCGGTCAGCAGCCCCACGATCAGGCTCACGAAATAGAGCCTGGCGTCTACCAGTTTCAGCTTTACTATCCGATTAACCTTCATTCCCCTTTAAACAAGGGAGCGTTCCGGTTGGTTTAGAAGCAGCGGATATATCCTAACGAATAGGTTTCATAGAGGTTGTCTTTCATTCCGTGTGTGTAGCGGAAAGAGATAATGTTCTTCTTAATCTCATATCTCAGGTTGTTTCGCCAATGGATGGGGCGGTCGCCATTGTTTTCATATCCGTAGAAACCTGCCAGGTTGGTAGCGAGCGTAAATCCCCGGTACTTGCCTGTGAAACCGACTCCGTATGAGATTGCGTCGTTCTGCCGGTGTACCATGTCGTTCGTCATCCAGCAGTAGAAGCCCGCCAATGCCTGCATACGGATCGACGCTTTTCCGTCTGTGCTTTTCCAAAGGTTTCGTCCGACGTTTACATCGAACCAATAAGAGGCGGCATCCGTAAAACGGGCATCGCACAAACGTCCGCCACTGGCTGTCTTGATATTGGCGCTGACAACAGCATCCACCCATTTCTCACTACTCAGGACTTGAAAGAAGGAACTGATGACAATATCGCCATTATATTTGATAGGGCTTTCCGTCTCTACGGCAAAACGTTCGTCGCGTGTCTCCGGCGTCATCTTATATTTTTCCTTGAAGCACCAGTTTATTTCTATTCCGGCGCGTCCCCGGAAGAACGGCAACAAGGCGCGTCCTATTATATCCGAGGTCTTATCGCCTGTATAATAATGATATTCGCCCCGCACTTCCACTTCATAGCGCTGGCTGACCTGTCCGTCCCTCATTTCCGGAATCGGGAATGCATTCGGACCGAAATAACGAGGGGAGTAAATAAGCAGTTTCGTTTTGTCGCGCCAATCATCGGCATGGCAATCAAGTGCTGAAAATAGAATTACAAGTGCAATCAGTAGTGTTTGAGATAGATATTTCATATAGAGGGTTCTTTTCTTTCGGCAACAAAAGTACATATTTCATATTGATTTACTACATTTGTCTCATACAAATCTTTAAACCATAGAATACCATGAGACATTTACACTTAGGAAAGCTCTTATTAGTAGTTTTTTCCCTTCTGTTAGCCTGTACGGTTTCAGCGCGTAAACCGATTAAAACATTATTAATCACCGGACAAAACAACCATAATTGGCAAGTGAGCCATGTCGTGTTGAAGCAGATATTGGAGAACTCCGGCCGTTTTGATGTCGACTTTGCAGTCTCTCCCGGGCAGGGAAAAGATATGTCCGGTTTTGTGCTCGATTTCACCCCTTACCAGTTAGTTGTGTTGGATTATAACGGCGATTCGTGGCCGGAAGAAACAAACCGACGCTTTCTGGAGTTTGTGCAGAACGGCGGAGGTGTCGTGATTTATCATGCCGCCGATAATGCTTTCTCCAAATGGCCGGAATTTAATAAGATTTGCGCTCTGGGCGGTTGGGAAGGCCGTAATGAGAATGCAGGTCCTTATGTCTATTGGCAGGATGGCAAATTGATCAAGGACAGTTCGGCAGGCGTAGGCGGTTCGCACGGACGCCAGCATGAATATGTATTGAACGGCCGTAACAAAGTACATCCGATCGTAAAAGGCTTGCCCGTGAAATGGCGTCATGCCCAGGACGAACTCTACGACCGCATGCGTGGCCCCGGCAACATCCAGGATATTCTATACACCGCTTATTCGGAGAAAGAAACGAATGGCTCCGGACGCGAAGAACCGCTGGTCTTTACGGTCGATTACGGCAACGCCCGTATTTTCCATACAATGCTCGGCCATGCCGGTCCGACGCCGGAAGATAACATCGCCATGCAGTGCACCGGTTTCCAGGTCCTTTTGCTTCGCGGTGCCGAATGGGCTGCTACCGGCAAGGTGACACAGAAAGTCCCGAAAGACTTCCCGACGGAGACAAGTTGCTCTCTTCGTAAGAACTACAAAGAGAATTGATAATTGACAATGGACAATTGACAATTAAAGAAACGATCATCAAAGTTATTCAAATTGTCAATTGTCAATTGTCAATTGTCCATTGTCAATTAAAGAAGCGGATATTCTTCGAACGCATACAAGACCGTCGAAAGATATCTTTCTCCCGTATCGGGCAGTAATGCGACAATCGTTTTTTCTTCATTTTCCGGCAGCCGGGCCAGTTGGAGAGCGGCATATACGGCAGCGCCGGATGAGATGCCAACCAGCAGACCTTCTTTTTGTGCCAGTTCGCGGGATGTGCGGATCGCATCGTCTCCTTCTACTTGGATGATTTCATCGACAACCGTACCGTCATAAGCTTTGGGGATAAAGCCGGCGCCGATTCCCTGAATCTTATGCGGTCCCGGTTTGCCGCCGGAGAGGACAGGCGAGTCACTTGGCTCGACGGCAACGATCTTGATGTTCGGATTGTGGGCTTTCAGGCCTTTGCCGACACCGCTGACAGTTCCGCCCGTTCCGACACCGGCCACAAAGATATCGACCTGACCGTCTGTGTCGCGCCAGATTTCCTGTGCGGTCGTTTTTACGTGCTGTGCCGGGTTTGCCGGGTTCTCAAACTGCTGCAAGATGATGGAGCCCGGTGTGCTGTCGCGCAGAGCCTCCGCTTTCGCGATAGCTCCTTTCATCCCTTCCGTTCCGGGAGTGAGAACGAGGTTTGCACCCAATGCCTTCAACAGGTTACGCCGTTCGAGGCTCATGGTTTCGGGCATTGTCAGGATCAGCTTGTAACCTTTCGCCGCCGAGACGAAAGCCAGTCCGACACCTGTGTTTCCGCTGGTCGGCTCTATGATGGTTGCGCCCGGTTTCAGGAGCCCTTTTTCTTCTGCATCTTCTATCATGGCGAGCGCCACGCGGTCTTTCACGCTTCCTGCCGGATTGAAATATTCCAGCTTGCCGATTACTTTTGCTTTCAGCCCTTTACTTGCGTTAAAGTTAGAGAACTCCAACAGCGGTGTGTTACCGACGAGGTCGGTCAGCTTTTTTGCTATGTGTGCCATACGAATTATGAATTAAGAATTATGAATTATATTTCCAGCAACCGTTTCATGGTTTGCATTTTCGCTTCTGTTTCCAGCCATTCGCTTTCCGGCTCGGAAGAGGCGAGAATGCCGCCGCCTGCATACAAAACAAGCGTATTGGCAAGGATGTTCATGCAGCGTAGGTTTACATACAGGTCGCTTCTGCCTTCGGGAGCCAGAAGGCCGATAAAACCGGAATAGTAGCTCCGGTCGTAGCCCTCATTCTCCCGGATGAAACGGTATGCTTCTTCTTTTGGTAATCCGCAGACTGCCGGTGTGGGATGCAGTCGTTTCAACAGGTCGCCCAGCTTTCTATTGTCGGGCAGGGGAAAGCTGAAATCACTTTTCAGATGCGCCAACTCCCCGGCGCGAACCGGAGACGGTGCTGACTCTTCCGGCTTGATGCCTAATGCGTGTAGCTGTTTGCGGATGTAGAATGCCACGTATTCCTGTTCCTCCCTGTTTTTGTCGTCCCATTCCGTCGGCAACTCTCCGTCTTGAAGCGGCTGTGTCCCGGCAAGGGCCACCGTGTGCCATTCGCCCTTTTCCCCGGAGAGGATGATTTCGGGCGTGCAGCCGAGCCAGGTTCCTGTTGCCGGCGTATGGCAAAGGTAAACATATGAATACCGATACCGCTTGATAGCCTCGTAGAACGTGGCGGCAGGCGAGAAGGAGAGCGGCTGTCCGTCCACGACCTGATGGCGCGACAGGACGAGTTTGTCGAATGCCTTCTTGCGGAGCGGTTCGATAAAGAGGTTGAAGCGATATGCGTAGTCTTCCTTGTCATTTCCCACTGTTGGCACGGTTGTGCCATGCCGGTGACACGGTTGTGTCATGGTATTGGCACGGTTGTGCCATGCCGATGGCACAACGGTTGTGTCGGGGCGGATCAGGACAATCGGATGCTGTTCGCTGACATGGAACGGAGCGATGACGAAACCGCTTTGCCCGTCCAGTTCCTCGATGTTATAGAGAAGACGTGCAGAACCGGAGGTCTGCATGGCGAAACGGGGCGATTCTCCCGGTATGCGCCAGAGTGCAAAACTCCGGTTCTCGTTGATTAATGCGTCTATTATATGGCAAGTGCTGATTTCGTCGGGAGTCATTTCTTCTTTAATATACTGTTGACCACGCGGATGGATGATACCAGTTTGTCGGTTGATGTAAAGACATCCACATTCCATACGTGCGAGGAGCGACCTTTGTGAATGATGGTTCCGACGGCACGGACCGTGTCTCCTTCGTGGGCGGACGACATATGGTTGCCGCTGACCTGCATGCCGACAACGATCTCGTCCGGCTTTGCCAGGATCATCGAACCCAGTCCGGCAACCGTTTCAGCCAGTGCAAGCGTTGCGCCGCCGTGCAGGATTCCGAAAGGCTGGCGCGTACGTTCGTCCACGGGCATCGTTGCTTCCACACGGTCTTCCGATGCGTAGGTGTATTGGATGCCGAGGTTGCCCATCAAGGCATGCTTGGCGCGCATATTGAGCTGGTCGAGCGGAACTTCGGTCGGACGTATTTCCGCCAGGATTGCTTTTTCTACGGCAAAGGCGACACCGTCTTCTTCGTTGGTGAGCGTCGTATTGTCCACACAGGCCTTCACCGAATCTTGTGCGTTGCCCATTGCGATGCCGACACCGGCCAACTGCAACATCGTTACGTCGCAAACGCCGTCGCCCATGGCAATCACTTCTTCCGGACGAATCTCCAATTTGGTCATCAACACGCCTAACGTGTTTCCTTTGTCTATAAACTGGGGCACGACCTCAAGGAAATAGGGTTCCGAGCGGAAAGCTTCCAAGACTCCGTCCAGCCGTTTCTTCCAATGGTTTTCCAGTCCTATCAGCGCCTCTTCGTCATCGCTTGCCAGCATACATTTGCAGGGGGCGAAGTCGACGGCTTCGGCAAAGTTATCGACACCGATAATCTGCATCTTGTTCAGGTTTGCTTCCTGGATGACATACTTGTTGTCCGGCTTATCCGTCAGGATAAAGTCCTTGTGATAGGTGAAGATGGCAAAGTCGTTTTTCTTCGCTTTCTTCTCGAAATAGGGAATCCATTCCGGATCGATACGTTTCTCAAATAGAAGTTCGCCGGTCTGCGCGTTGATGATCTGACCGCCGTTGTAGGAAAGGATATAACCTCCGTAATGATTCAGTTCCAGCTTTTCAGCGATGGGCATGACGCCATTTGTCGGTCTTCCTGATGCCAATACGATATGTACGCCCATTTGCTGTACCTTCAACAGGGCAGCTTGGGTACGGGGACTGATCTCTTTGTTATTGTTGAGCAGCGTCCCGTCTACGTCGAGAACTAATAATTTATACTTCATGGCCTCTCTGTATTTTTTGTTAATGATACAAATATAGGGAAAATTTATTTCCCTTCCTTCCTGCCGGGCGAACTATTCTTCAGGTGTAAGCGTTATCACTTGCCCGTTCTGCCGGATATATTGGAAAAGCGCCTTATAGAAAGCATGCCGTGTCATCGTCGGTGCATCGCCTAAGATTATCAGTTTCATCCGGGCGCGGGTGATGGCCACATTCATGCGGCGCAGGTCGCCGAGGAAGCCGATCTGTCCTTTCTCGTTGGCACGGACGAGGCTGATCATGATCACATCGCGTTCCTGTCCCTGGAAACCGTCTACCGTGTGGACGGTGATCAGACGGCGGAAAGGTTTGAAGAAGGCATTGCGTTTGATCAGTCCCCGGATATAATGCACCTGGGATTTATAGGGCGAGATCAGTCCGAAGTCGATGCTCTCGTCCAGGACGCGCTCTTTTCCGATCTTCCCAATATAAGTCTGCAAGGTCGAGACCAGCAGGTTCGCTTCGTCTTTATTGATACGGCTCATGCTGTCGGCAAGCTGGTCTTCCGTAAAATGGCAGTCCGCCGTGTCAAGCCAGACGACAGGCGTGTCGTATTCCAGGATGCCGCGATGTTTCACCTCCGGCGCAGACAGCAATTCGTCGTTATAGAACCAGTGGGAGGGGAAGCGCATGATGTCGTCGTGCATCCGGTATTGTGTTTTCAGTAGCGAGACAACTTCCGGTTTACTGTCCGTTACTTTTTGCATCAGCGTGCAGTCCAGTCCGCCCCGTGCCGCCTCTATACATTTAATAGTAGGCGGGAGCTGGTGATGGTCGCCGGCAAGGATAACGCGGTCCGCCTTTCCGATGGCGATCCAGCAGGCTGCTTCGAGCGCCTGTGCCGCTTCGTCGATAAACAAGGAAGTGAAGTTGCGGTTCATCAGCACCCGGTTGGCAGAGCCGACCAGTGTGCAGGCAACGACGCGCGCTTCGGCAAACAGTTCCGCATCGATCTTCACCTCTAACTCCGTTACCCGGAAGCGGAGACGGGAAAGACGGTTGCGTGCCGTCTCTTTCTCGCTGTGACTTTTCTTCTTCAGGTTGGATTGTATCTCGCGGATCGCCTTGCGGATGCCCCACAGTTCGGCATAGTCGGGATGCGATTCGAAACGCCGTTCGTAGGTGAAGGAAAGCATCTTGTCGTTTACCCGCGTCGGATTGCCGATACGCAGGACGTTTATGCCGCGGTCCACTAACTTCTCCGCGATCCAGTCTACGGCCGTATTACTCTGTGCACAGACCATCACCTGGTTTTCACGATGCAAAGTCTCGTAGATCGCCTCTACCAAAGTCGTTGTCTTTCCGGTTCCGGGAGGGCCGTGTACGATCGAAACGTCTTTGGCCGCCAGCACATGGTTGACAGCCTCTTCCTGCGACCCGTTCAGCCAGGGAAAACGGATCGGGAAAAGCGTGCGCCTGCCGGCAGGTGTCTTTCCTAATAACACATCGCGCAGGTAAGCCAGGCGGTTTCCTTTGGCGCCTATGACGGCAGACAAGGCGCTAAACATCGTCTTATAGCTGGTCTCGTCGAAATAGAGCTGTACGCCGATCTCGCTTTTTCCCTGAATGTCGAACAGGGCGGAAGGCGAGGGCAATACTACAACCATGCGGTCGTCCTGCACGTAGCTGATAACTGCCGAGAAGTTCAGGTATTCCGGTTTCCCGCTTGCGCCCGTTGTGAAAAAACAAACCGGCCGCCCGTACTCGAAGTTATGTTCTATCTCTTTGTCTTCCCGCCGTTCGATCTCGATGACGAGTTGGTTAAGTGAATTATAGTAACTCCTTCCCGGCAAGACGGGATACCAGCAAAGTCCCTGCTGGATGCGCCGGTGTATTCCGGTCCGCTCGGTCTGTTCCCTGTACATCTCCTTTTCATAGTCGAATTCTTTTTGCAGAAGATCCAACTGATGCTGCAAGTCTGCGGATGGAGTCTTATATTGAATTGTCATTATTCTCGTTTTAATCGGGCGCAAACTTACATAAAAAAATGCAATCGGATAGGGGTTTTCGCCCTTTCCGGTGTCATAAAGTCGAACAGATGATTATCTTTGTTCATGGAATAAGAAGGATTAAAATAGGAAAATATGAAAAATAAAGTACTGTCTATATCGTTGTCTTTGTTGATTCTGACGGGTTGCGGATCGATGAAGAACATGAGTCGGGAAGACCGGGTCGGCTTTGGTGCGCAGATCGGGTCGTTTGTCGGCTGGCTTTTTGGCGGGGCTGTCGGATATGCTATTGACGACGAAGTAGGGGCTGACATCGGCTCTTTTGTCGGGACAGCTGTCGGAGGAATTGCCGGCGCTTCGATTGCCGCCAATGCAGGCGAAGTGAAGGTAGAGAAAAGAGAGCCCGGCAACTATACGCCTTCGTCACATGTCCTTCTTCCCGACTTGCAGATTGAAGATATCTTCCTGGTGGAAGACAGCACCGCCCGTAACCAAAAGATCGATGCCGGGGAAACCTGTCATATCTCCTTAGTGATTGTCAACAACAGCTTTCAGGATGCTCTGGATGTCGAACCGGTAGTGAAAGTAAAGAAGGGGAAAAACATCAAACTGTCCGATCCGGTGCGGATAGCGAAGATCACGCGTGAAGACCGTATCACATACAACGTAACCGTACAGGCATCACCGAAGTTGCGTACCGGTGAAGCCGTCTTCAGTGTCCGCCTTCTGGAAGGGCGCGGCAACGGGACGGATGAAGAAACTTTCACTGTCGAAACCGCAGGCAATAATGATAAATAACTATCTTTGCCGGATAATTAAGGAAAAAACTCTAAGTCCATGAACAAAACAACTCAAACACAAATCATCAAGCTTATACATCAGGAAGTAATCCCGGCTATCGGCTGTACGGAACCTGTTGCTGTCGCACTGGCTGCTGCTAAAGCTGCCGAAGTTTTAGGTTGCCGTCCGGAAAAGACGGAAGTATTCCTGAGTGCCAATATCCTGAAGAACGCAATGGGTGTCGGAATCCCCGGAACCGGAATGGTCGGGTTGCCGATCGCGATTGCCTTAGGTACGTTGATCGGCAAATCGGCCTATGGTCTTGAAGTCTTGCGCGACCTGACACCCGAAGCACTTACGGCCGGTAAGCGGATGATTGAAGATAAATGTATTCATATTGCTTTAAAGGAGAATGTAGACAAACTGTATATCGAAGTGCTCTGTTCTGCCGGAGACGAAACCTCCCGGGTGATTATCTGCCATGAACATACGAATATCGTCTATGTGGAGAAGAACGGCTCGGTTCTGACAGACTTGAGGAAAGAAGGCGTTACCTGTGATGCTTCCGCCGAAGATGATGAACTGAAACTCTCTTTCTCGACCGTCTATGAGTTTGCGATGGAGATGCCGCTCGACGAAATCCGTTTCATCCTGGAAACCGCCGACTTGAACCGGAAAGCAGCCGAAGCTTCGCTCAAAGGTAATTTCGGTCATACGGTAAGCAAGACTGTTTCCGGTGTCTACGGACGGAAATATATGGGCGATTCCGCCTATACGCATATGCTGGCGATGACCGCTGCAGCCTGCGATGCCCGCATGGACGGGGCGATGATCCCGGTAATGAGCAATTCCGGCAGCGGTAACCAGGGAATTGCAGCCACGCTTCCCGTTCTCTCTTTTGCCGAAGACATCGAATGTTCGGAAGAGCAGTTGATCCGCGCCCTGATGTTAAGCCACTTGATGGTCATTTATATCAAGCAAAGCTTAGGACGCCTGTCCGCCCTTTGCGGATGCGTGGTGGCGGCTACGGGAGCCAGTTGCGGGATTACCTATCTGATGGGAGGTAATAAAGTACAGATATCCTATGCCATCAAGAATATGATCGGTAACATAACCGGCATGATCTGCGACGGCGCAAAGCCCAGTTGCGCCATGAAAGTATCCAGCGGTGTCTCTACCGCCATGCTGTCTGCGTTGATGGCGATGGAAAACAAAGTCGTCACTCCCGTTGAAGGCATTATCGACGAAGATGTAGACAAATCGATCATCAACCTGACCTCTATCGGTTCCAAAGGGATGGAAGCGACCGATAAGTTGGTGTTGGACATTATGACCGGCAAATCCTGCTAATAGAAAGAAATATGCTGACCGATATCCGCCTGTTAAGCCAGCAATTGGCAAAACCAAAGTTCAAAACTCCTGAAGAGGTGGTTGCCTGGATGGGCGCTATCCAAGCACAGGAGTACACAATGGCGAAATGGGCGGTCGGTTGCCGTTTGAAGTCTGCCACGTTGCAGGCTGTAGACAATGCACTTGCAAAAGGCGAAATCCTGCGCACCCATATCTTGCGTCCGACCTGGCATTTTGTTGCCGCCGGGGATATCCGTTGGATGCTGCAATTGTCCGGTGGGCGGATAAAGACAGCTTTTGAGTCGTATGCCAGAAGCAATAAAATTGAAATCCCCGAAAGCCTTTATATCCAGAGCAATAATCTTTTGGAAAAGCTGTTGGCCGGCAATAAGAGCTTAACCAAGCAAGAGCTGGGAGAGGAGTTTGCACGATCCGGACTCGAGGCCGGCAATTACCCTATGCATCTTTTCTTGATCCGTGCAGAAGTGGATGGATTTATTTGCAGCGGCGTCGACAAAGGGAAAAAGCCTACCTATGCCCTCCTGGATGAACGGGTGCCGCCGGTTAAGGAACTGCACCGGGAAGAGGCGCTTGCCCGTCTGGCCACTCTCTATTTCCAAAGCCATTCCCCTGCTACGTTAGCCGATTTTATCTGGTGGTCCGGCCTGACAACGACCGATGCCCGCCATGCGGTCGGCCTGATCGAATGCGATTTGCTTACGGAACAGTATGATTCGGAAATTTTCTATTTGCATACTTCCTGTGACCTGAAAGCCCGTTGCCGGCAGGTGCTCCACCTGCTGCCTTCCTACGACGAATATCTGATCAGCTACAAAGACCGGACAACCGTCCTGCTCCGGGAGCATCATCCCAAGGCGTTCAATACTTTCGGCATTTTCTATCCGGTTATCCTCCATAATGGCCGCATCATCGGCAACTGGAAAAAAGCTGTAAAGAAAAAAGCTCTGGCGCCTGAAGTCTCTTTCTTCAATGATGTTTCCGATATTCCGGAAGAGTTGCTGAAAAAGGCGGTTGACCGCTATTGTTATTTCTACGCTAAAGAATAAGCATTCCCCATAGAGTGTGGAATTTTTACACACATTCCACAATTTACTCCACACTTTTCTTATTTTCCCCGTTTTCTTTAATCGCACTTTATTGTATTGTATTTCAGTTTATTGGTGCATATGTGGCATTCCTTTGACCGTTTCCGGCACACTCTTTGTTTTATTATTATCAGAATTAGATATTATCCTTCCCGAGATATTGTTTTCTGATTAGATATTTGATTAGAAAAAGCTTATCGATTAAATCCGCTTCGCCTGTGAAGGTAAAGCGGATTTTTTTATTGAAAAACAAGGGGTTGCTACCGTTTTTTTACTACATTTACAGAATAAATAAATCTAATATGAAATTCAAGAAAATAATAATGGCTATTATATCTGTGCTTGTGGCAGGCATGGGATTTATATCTTGTAGCAGAGGCTATAGGCCGGAGATCGTGAATAACCCGTTAGAGGAAGAAGTCTATTATATTATCGGGCAAATAAAAGAGGGAAATAGCCCTGTTGAAGGTGTAGTGGTGAGCTTTTCCGATACCCAGGTTGAAACCTCACACGAAGGATGGTATCAATTGCCTGTAAACCAAAAGGGAAAATGTACCGTTTCGTATATGAAAGAAGGGTATATTCCGATTACTACAACAGTCTCGATACCGGAAGAAATGCAAACCAGAAGCAGTGTGGCACTTCCCTTGCAGATGGCAAAGAAGAATCCTGTTGTTACGATTGATCCGTCCAGGGATACGGTTATTGTTTATCCGGGAGCAGATAAACTGACTTCCATTATATTTCCCGCCGGTATATCCGATCAACCGATAGATGTTTCTGCTACAGAGTTTATCAACGGTCCTATGGTAGATCTCGAACATGCCGGTTTGGTTACCTTTGATTTGGAAGTGTCCGGCCCGGAGAAAACGCTTCCGGTAGAAATAATAAACCAGGCGAACTCTCTCTTGCACGTCGGACAGCTTGTGCATTGCGTAGAAGTGGACGGGCAATGGAAAGAGATGGCGGGAACGATTGGAACTTTTAACTGGCTGCGTAATATTCATGAGGCGACTATACAGTCCTCTTATGCGATACATTCGATAGGGCCTAAATTGGAGGTGGACACTATTCTAACATCTTTCGAAAGCGCGGGAGAGGTGGTCATCGATAACTTGGGTAGTTTGTTTGCCAAAGAGGTCGAGATCATGTCAAAACAAAAAATGGGCTGGGAGATTACGTCTGATATGGATTCCTATTATTCTATTTTTCCGGGTTTGACAGACAGTGATTGCAAATATACGACTCAATCCTTATACAAAGTTTTAGCCTCTGTCAACGGCTCCTTGGCGGGGGTAAGCGAAACAGATGTCCCATTGGGTATCGCAAAGGTCAGTGGAGATACGAAAATGACCATTAAATTTTTTACCCGCGTGGACGATGTATCGCTTCAGTATATTTTAATGTTTCAAGGTATTTGGGATACTAAACAAATAAAATACAAAAGATATAGCGGCATGAACATCGAAATTGATTACCAATACGGTTCGAGCCATATTGGTAATCAATAATAGATTGTTCTTAGAACCATTTGATCTTTCTGAAAATAAGGAACGACAACGCAGACAATGCGATCGATACCAGGACGATCAGGGCAAAGGCGTGGGGCATACCTTCACCATAAACCGGGACGTTCATCCCGTAGAAACTGGCGATAAGAGTGGGGACCATCAGGATGATGGAGATTGAGGTCATGCGCTTCATGATGGTGTTCACATTGTTGGAAATGATGGAGGCGAAAGCATCCATCGTACCGGTCAGGATATCGCTGTAGATATTGACTGTCAGGTGCGCCTGTTTCAACTCGGTTTCCACATCCTCCAATAGCTCGTTATCCATATAGATCGGCTCCTGGAAAATACTTTGCAGTTTGGTAAGCATCACTTCATTGCCACGAATGGAAGTGTTGAAATAAACCATACTTTTTTCCAGTTTCATCAGCCGGAGCAAGTCTTCATTCCGGATGCTCTTTTCCAGGGCTTTCTCTGCATGTGCCACCTCATTATTGATCTGTTTCAGATACTTCAGGAACCAGACGGCAGACGAGTGGATAAGTCGCAGGATCAAATCATATTTATGGCGTACCACCACTTCCTTACGACGTGTATAGCGGATGAAATCGGGGATCAGTTCCGTCTTGTAATAACAGACAGAAACGATCACTTCGTTGTTTGTCATGATTCCCAAAGGAATAGTCGTAAAAGGGATGCCGTGCTCCTGACTTTGTACCGGGATACGGATAATTGTCAGTAACCAGTTGCCTTCGTATTCGATACGCGGGCGTTCGTCCGTATCGGCCACATCACTTAAAAAAGATTCGGGAACATTGAATTCGTTTGTCAGATAATGGATATCATCCGGTGTGGGACATTCTACATTAATCCAGCTGTTTGGAAGCCATTGGTCTTTTTCCACAAAACCGGCTTCACAATAAAGAAATGATCTCATTATTGCCTCCTTTCGTTGTTTTACAACGCGCAGAGGCAATGCTATAACCTCTCCGACGTTATTTGTTACTTACTGTTTTTGTTTCTCGCGGAATACTGTCGTCCATAATTTATAATTACTTTTTACGGCTGCAAAGATAGAAAAAATCGGCAATACTGAACCCTATTGCTAATAAAAAGATTACAATAACCCCCTATTTCAGCCGTTTTTCTATTTCGTCCGAAATCTTGATCGATTTTGGATTGACTCTTTTCATGGTTTTAGCTTTTACGGATGACAACAGAGAAAATGAGCTGCCGAGCCCATTCCAAAAAGCATGCAATTTGTTTGTCGAAAACCGGAAACAGCGACAAAGTGATAAACCTTAACTCCCGGAGAATCGAATATTTGAAAATAAAACGGACGGCGTTCCGAATATCCCAAGGAAATTCAGGGACTTTTTTGCCCTAAAGACAGTCCTCTTTTCAATTACGACCGTGCAAATCGCCATTACGACCGTCCTAATCTTCGCGAGGTGCCGAGTGCACTACCTATTAGCACGGTCATAATGGCAAAGAGGACGGTCGTAATTGTTGAAAACACTCAAAAAAGAGGAAAAAGTCCCTTTTTGAGGCCCAAAAAACGGATTAACATTTGTTTTGTTTCGGATGTCTTTTGAGCCTGAAAAATGCGTTTTATACAATAAGCCCCCCGGGGGAGTTGAAAGTTAAGAGTTGAAAGTTGAAAGGGAGCATATTTAAGAAAAAGTGAACTACCTCGTTCCCGCGCTTCGACGCGGGATCGCAAAATAGCCTGCCGTATCCTGAATCATCATTTACCAGTTTTGGATAAAACCTGTTCCTTTGCGATCCCGCGTCGGAGCGCGGGAACGGGATAGTTCAGTTCTGCAAAAAACTGAACCTATTGTACTTCGTGAGGTACTACAATAATCAGATAAGATGGTTTAACGCCATATACTTCCAGAGCGGGGCGGCATGAAGCGCTTGTTTGATCCGGTCGTTTATCAGGAGTTCTTTTACTTCATCGAGTGTCAAAAGATGGACGCTCAGATCTTCCGTTGCTTCGAGATGTTGGGCCATGACAGGCTCTACATCGGTGGCAAGATAGCAATATGTCAGGTTGGTATGTGTACTGGGATTAACGCCGACTACCATCAGTTCGCTCCAGTTCCCATTTCCGTAGCCGGTCTCTTCCAACAGTTCCCGCTGGGCGGAAACAAGCGGGGATGCGTCTTCTTTCTCACAGACACCGGCACAAAGTTCATAGGCTGCAATCCCCAGTCCATGACGGTACTGGCTTACAAAGACAAATTTCCGGTCTTTGGTTATCGCGATTACATTGATCCATTCCGGATATTCAAACACATAATATTCGGGTATTTTGTTCCCATTCGGCAATTCCACTTCTTCACGGCGTACGGTGAACCAGGGTTTACGGAACAGATATTCGCTTTTCAGTACTTTCCAACTTTTGTTTTCCGGTGTTTCCATTCTATATTGTTTTATTGTTACTTGCATATTATAAACGGCTTAGTTTGCGATAAATTGTGATTTACGGCAGACCTACCGGGGCAAGCTTCATATTTATCATTATCTTTGTCCCTTCGAAAGAGATGATTAGATGAATAAAGATGATAATTTCGGCAGGCTTTTGCTCCTGTTACTTATTGCATTAGGAATCTGTTTAGGACTATATTACTTACCGGACCGGTTGTTCGGGATGAAAATAAAAAAGGTTGATTTGCTTTCCGATATCAGGATAAAGCAGGAATCCCTCTCGATGGATTCTTTGCGTATGCAGCTTGAACAACCGGATACGGTCCGGATCGATTCGGCTGCTGTGCGCGATTCTATTCTGAAAACGACAGGTATCGATTCCGTGGCATTGGCTTTACGCGATTCACTTTATAAAGTCATGTATGCAGACCGGGGAGCCGATTCGTTGGGAACGCATATTGAAGATTATTCAGTAGGGCATATAGGCCTCAAACGCTTCTTTGCTGCTTTGAGGGACAGTCGGAAGCAGGAGCGCCCGGTTCGTGTGGCGTTTTTGGGAGACTCGTTTATCGAAGGAGATATTGTGGTCGCTGATTTCCGTTCCGGGATGCAGAAGGAGTTTGGCGGGCGGGGAGTCGGTTTTATTCCTATTACATCTGTTGCCGCACAATTCCGTCCGACTATCGAGCAGGAGGCTGAAGGATGGAACACCTGGTCGATGCTGACCGATCATCACCACCGGTACACACTTTCCGGGATGACGTTCGAGCCGGAAAGCGATCATCCCTCTGTCTCTGTTAAAACAACAGACCGCTATCCGGAGCTAAAGACCGTATCTTCCCTCAAGTTCTTGTATGAGAAAAATACCCGCACCCGGATGACACTGATCTGCAACGGGACGCAGGATACGATCCGCGAGGTACTGAAGCCGACTTCCGTTATTACCCAATATGAACGTACGGGGACTTTTACGGAGGCCTCCTTTGCTTTTGCCGATACAGCCGGTTTCCGTGCACTCGGAGTCGCGTTGGAAGATAATTCGGGAGTGATTGTCGACAATTATTCCTTGCGCGGAAATTCGGGTATGATCTTGACACGGTTGGACAGTGCCCGTTGCCGGGAGCTGAATGCCCTGCGCCCGTATGATCTGGTAATCCTGCAATATGGGTTGAACATTGTCAGCGACAGCATTCTACAGTATGGCTGGTATGCAAAACGGATGGAAGAAGCTGTGCATCATGTTAGGACTTGTTTTCCGGATGCCGATGTGCTGATGCTGGGTGTGTCGGACAGAAGCCGGCAAGTGGACGGAACGTTTGAGACGATGCCTGCCGTGTTGGCGTTGCTCCATGCACAACGCCAAGCTGCCCGCCGTTCGGGTGTCACATTCTGGAATGTGTTCGGAGCGATGGGAGGCGAGAACAGCATGGTCCGTTTTGTGGAGAACAATTGGGCCAGCAAGGATTATACGCATTTAAGTTTCAGGGGAGGAAAAGAGATCGCTTCTGCCTTGTTAAAAGCAATATTATTAGAAAAAGAGTTTTATGATGAAGCAGACAAAGTGGCTCGTTAGTCTGATGGTTTGTCTGGCGCTGATGGCAATAAGTGCTGCCGGAGCCCAAGAAAAATTGGATACAATCCCTCTCCCTTCACTTTCTTATTCGATTGGGAAAGAGGTGGATTCTATCATGTCGCCTTCCTCTTTGCAGCCCTTCTTTGCCGGGTTGGATTCATTGCGGGCAGGGAAAGACACTGTTCTTACGGTTGTCCATCTGGGAGATTCCCATATACAGGCCGGGTATTATTCCGGACAGATGATGCGTCTTTTACAGGCGCAGTTCGGAAATGCCGGACGCGGATGGATCGCTCCCTTTAAGTTGAGCCGGACGAACGAGCCGGACGATTATTTTATCTCTTCCGCCATCCGGGAATGGGTGGCCGGACGCTGTATCCAGGCAAACAAAAAATGTCCGGTCGGAATCGGAGGAATCGGCATTCAATCCGTCTCTCCTTCGATTAATCTGGATGTGCGGATTGCCCCGAACAACGGGGCCGGTTATTCTTTTAGCCAGGCTATTTTTTATCGGGGGGAGAAATCCATGCCGATGTTGCCTACCGGGCCGTTGAAAGATTCCGTACAGACTTCTTTGGCTATGGTTCCGGCTGTGGCTGGTGTTATGGCTGATACATTCCGTATCGCTTATCCTGTCGATACGCTGCAACTCCACAGTACCCGGAGGAAACAAGGAACGGACCAGTTGCTTCCGGCTTCTTCCTTCAGGAATGTTTATTATGGCTTTAGCTTGACAAACGGGAATCCGGGTGTTTTATACCACTCGATTGGGGTAAACGGGGCTATGTTTGTCAATTATACGGACGAATCCTATGTGCGGCAGTTAGCCTTGTTGAAACCTTCTTTGCTGATTGTTTCGCTGGGCACGAACGAGACGTTCGGCCGCCGTTTCAACAGCGAAGAATTTAGCGGACAGGTACGGGCGTTTATTTCGCTCGTTAAGAAATATATGCCGGATACAGCCATCCTGCTTACTACACCGCCGGAATGTTACAAACGGACCTATGTAGACAAGAAACGTACTTATGTCCGTAATGCAAATACCCAGCTTGCGGCAAAGGCGCTCGTAAAAGTCGCTCATGAAGAGGGGCTTGCCTGTTGGGATTTATTTACGGCTACGGGAGGTAAAAGCTCTTGTACCAAATGGCATAAAGAACGGTTAATGGGGCGCGACCGTATCCACTTTACGAAAGAGGGCTACCGGGAACAGGGAACACTGTTGTACCGGGCCTTGATGCAAACGAAAAATAAGAAAGATGATGACAGGTGATATTTTAAATAATATAGGAGGATTTTCGATTGAGAAGCTTGGGGAGCTTTTTCTTTACCATCATAACGCACCGATATTATTCAGTAGCGGACTGTTCTTTTTCCTTTTTATCGGTTTCCTGATTATTTATATGTCATTAAGGAAACATTTGTTGGCACGTATTATTTATGTCACACTGTTTTCTATCTATTTCTATTATAAAAGCAGCGGGTTCTTCTTTTTCCTGTTGTTGTTTGTTGCGACGTCCGACTTTTTTATTGCGCAACGTATTGTCCGGACTGCACCTAAATGGGGACGCAAGGCTTGGGTAATCTTGAGTTTGTGCATCGATCTCGGATTATTGGGATATTTCAAGTATTTTAATTTCTTGCGGGAAATCGTTGCGACGATTGGTCACGAGTTAGGCTATCAGTTGGGTAATACCTCTTTGCAAAGTATCACTTACCAGCCGTTGGATATCTTCTTGCCGGTCGGTATTTCATTCTTTACCTTCCAGACGATCAGCTATGTGATCGATGTGTACCGGGGGAGGATAGAGCCGCTTCACCGTTGGATCGACTACGTCTTTTATGTCTCTTTCTTTCCGCAGCTGGTGGCCGGCCCTATTGTCCGGGCACGTGACTTCCTTCCGCAGATTTATAAAGTGCCTGCCGTCACACGGGCACAGTTCGGCGAAGGCCTGTTCCTGGTCTTGTGCGGTCTTTTCAAGAAAACAGTTATATCCGATTATATCAGCCTTAACTTTGTAGACCGTATTTTCGATGCCCCTTTACTCTATACGGGAGTGGAGAACCTGATGGGGGTATATGGCTATGCTTTGCAGATATATTGTGACTTTTCGGGCTATTCGGATATGGCAATCGGTATAGCCCTGCTGCTGGGTTTCCGTTTCAATATAAACTTCGATTCGCCTTATCAGTCTGCAACAATTACGGAATTTTGGCGACGTTGGCACATCTCTCTTTCTTCGTGGTTGAAAGATTATTTGTATATTTCGCTCGGCGGAAATAGAAAAGGTAAAATACGAACGTATATAAACCTGTTGATTACAATGCTGTTGGGCGGTTTATGGCATGGGGCTTCCATCAGTTTTATCCTTTGGGGAGCTTTACATGGAGTCGCTTTGGCTATTCATAAGTTTGTGATGGGCCATTTCAGTAGTTTCAAACCGTTAGGCTCGGATATGAAGCCTTGGAGAAGAGTTTTAGGAATATTGATTACTTTTCATCTGGTTTGTTTCGGCTGGATCTTGTTCCGTGCCGATTCGATGCAGACGGTAGGCGAGGTGCTGACACAGATTTTTACAAACTTCCATCCGGAAGTGTTCATGCAGTTTGTCATGGGCTATAAAGGGGTATTTATCCTGATGGTGATCGGTTATGTCATGCATTTCATGCCTAAATCGGCAGAAAACGGGTTGCAGGCAGTTGTGACTCGTTCTCCTTTACTTGTGCAAGCGGTGATGCTGGCAGTGGCCATCTTTGTCGTTGTACAGTTTAAAAGTGCTGGAGTGCAGCCTTTTATCTATTTCCAGTTCTAAGATAACTGAGAATAAGTAAAAACAACACTACTTTTATGGGGAAAAATTTATTGTTGCTTATATTGATAGGTCTCTTTTTATTGGGAGATACAGATGTGTACCGTCCGGTCGAGATTCCGGATGGCCCAGGTATCACTTCGCCTGAATTTAAAGGTGGCAGTGCCGCTTTTGCCCGGTATCAGAAAGAACATTTGAAATATCCGGTGAAGGCATATGAAGAGGGATTGGAAGGTGTTGTCTTGGTTTCCTGCACGATAGAGGCGGATGGAAAGGTAACGGAAGTGAAGGTGTCCAATAGCCCTGACTCCCGCTTTGAAGATGAAGCCGTACGGTTTGTGGAGAATACCGCAGGCCAATGGATTCCGGCTAAACGTAATGGCCGGAATATTGCCGGACAGAAGTTTGTTCCGGTTTCTTTTCGACTGGATAAGACACAAATGCCCGAAGTAGGGACAAATGCCGGTAACAGGGAACTCGTCAAATATATAATCGTCGCTTTGCTCGTTGCCGCTTTTCTTTTCATTTTAAGAAAACAACAAAAATGATTGCCGGGAATGCAGCCTAACTTTTCTATTTTCGAAAAAATACTGTTGAAAATGCATCAAAAACGAGAATAATAACATTGTCGTTGTTTATAAATTGAAAATAAATTTGGATATCTCCTCTGATAATCCTTACTTTGTGAATTGATACATATTATCAGGATTTTAAGATATTACGAGCGAATATCCCAATACATTCATTTATTATATATGGAAAGTGTGTATAAACAACAGCTGCTTGATGCTGGGACTAATGTGGATAAAGCATTAGACCGCTTTATGGGAAGTGAGGCATTGTATGATAAGTTTCTTCTGAAATTCATTCAGGACACATGTTATAAGCAACTGGAAGAGTGCATAAAAACGGGTAATGCTACCGAGGCTTTTATGCAGGCTCATACCATGAAAGGCATTGCTGGAAACCTGGAATTCGAGTCTTTACTGGAAGTCCTGGTGCCTATGACCGAACAGCTAAGAAGAGGGGATATGACAATGATAAAGGAAGAACAAGAGGAATTAAAACTGCGCTATGAAAAACTGTATGCTGTCATAAAAGAAAATCATTAGGCAGAAAATAGGAGGGATAGATCATGGATGAGCATTTTTCACAATCAGGAACAGATCTTGAGTATAGGCTGTTGGTGGGGTTAATGGGACAAATGGGTGTTAGTGTCAGCAAACATTTGTTGGATGAACATTTCACCCTGTTGTGGGCAAATGATTTCTACTATGATATGATTGGTTATCCTAAAGATGATTACGAAACCCTTTTCCACAATCGACCGGATTTGTATTATAAGCAATATCCGGAGCTCTGGGAAGCTTTAGGCCAGAAAGTCTACGAGGCAATTGAGAACAAAGCAAACGGTTATGAGCTCATTACCAAAATGCCGGTGAAGGGTGGAATGAGATGGATTAAACTGAATGCAACATTTACTGATCAGCTACAAAACGGTATCCCTATTTCATATACAGTGATGACTGACGTTGAAGACATCATGCAAGTGCGTCTCGAACAAACAGTCGCTTATGATAACCTGCCCGGTTTTGTTGCTAAATATAAGGTAAAGCAGGATGGCCGTTTTATCATGATTGAAGCGAATGATAAATATTTGGATTTTGCAGGTATCGAAAAAGATATGATTTCCGCATTCTGCCCTTTTTCCCGACTGGACGATAAGAGCCGGAGTGTACTGAATGAATATATTCCTTTGATGCAGAAGGGAGAATCTGTGCATTTTGTGATTCGATCCAAAGATAAAAACGGTACGGATGCCTGGTTGCAGCTGAACGGCGAATGTATCGGATGGGAAGGTAAAGAGCCTGTCTACCTTGTTGTTTTCATCGACATAACTGATATTACCGAGCAGCGCGAATTGCAGAAAAAGCTGGAAGAGCAATCCGAGCAATTAAAAGAAGCGCTTGATTTTGCAGAAAAAGCAAATCAGGCCAAATCTGATTTCCTGGCCCGTATGAGCCATGATATCCGTACGCCTATGAATGCCATTGTCGGAATGACCGCCATTGCCGGTGCCCATGTGGATGACAAAGAACGGGTCCTTGACTGCCTGAACAAGATCACTGGTGCTTCCAAATTGCTGCTCAGCTTGATTAACGAGGTGCTGGATATGTCAAAAATTGAAAGCGGACGACTCAAGCTCTCCGATGATGAACTGAATATTGGAGAATTGTTGCAGGATCTGATCATTATGATGCAACCGGAGATCCGGAGCAAACAGCATCAATTGGATATCCATCTCATGGGAATGCAACATGAAAATGTAATTGGAGATATGCAGCGGATCAAACAGGTTTTGATGAATATCCTGTCCAATGCAATAAAATATACGCCGGACAACGGACGGATTCTGATCCGGATCAATGAAAAGTCCTCCCGGGACGGTATCGGGTATTATGAATTTGTTTTTGAAGATAACGGAAGAGGGATGAAGCCCGAATTCCTTTCAAGGATATGCCAGCCGTTCGAACGGGCGGACGATCAAGATATTGCAGGCATACAGGGGACGGGGCTCGGCATGTCGATCAGCCATAAGATCGTACAGATGATGGGAGGTGACATACTGATCGAAAGCGAATACGGCAAAGGTTCCCGTTTTACCATAAATATGCCGTTACGGCTTCGTGAGCAGGATGTCCCGGAAGCGATAGGTGTCCCTGGAATGTCTATCCTTGTTGTCGATGATGACCGGATTGCCTGTCAGGGTACTTGTAATTGCCTGGAGGAAATCGGGGTACGATGCGACTGGGTTTGTTCCGGTGAGGAAGCTGTAGAGATTGCCAGGGAAAGAAGCGAAAAGAATAATGCATATTTTGCTATTATAATGGACCTGAAGATGCCCGGGCTGAATGGTATCGAAACTACCCAATTACTTAGAGCGGCAGTGGGTCCCGATATCCCGATTATTATTTTATCCGCGTACGATGTGGAAGAGTATGAATCGGATGCCAAAAAGGCAGGTGCGAACGGATTTATTACGAAGCCATTATTCAAATCTAAATTGATCCAGGTCCTGAAAAGGTTTATAGACAAGGAGAATGTCCGGGGACATATCACTCCGACAAAATTGTCTGATGCTGATTTTTCGGGTAAGCGTATCCTGTTGGTGGAAGACAATGAATTGAACCTTGAAATTGCTGTCGAGATCATAGGAAGCACCGGCGTTTCCATCGATACGGCTGTGAACGGCCTGGAGGCAGTCAACAAGGTGTCACAATCTCCCGAAGGGTTCTACCAGATGATATTGATGGATGTTCAGATGCCGGTGATGGATGGTTACGAGGCAACCCGCCGGATTCGCGCCCTCGGACGTGCTGATGTTTCCGGTATGCCGATTATAGCCATGACTGCCAATGCTTTTTCCGAAGATGTAACGAATGCGCTCGAAGCCGGTATGAATTATCATCTGGCAAAACCGATCGATATTATTGCCCTGATGGCTGTTTTGGATAAATACTTATAGCATCTACGATACTTTCGCTTCTCAGTTGCTTGTCAAAAGAGGCTTTATCCAGCCGGGTCGTAACATGGATGGTTACCGGTTCGCCCGGCAAGAGATCGAAATAGTTGTCGGAGAAGAAATTGTCGATGCCGTCGATACTCAGGAACACACCCCGGGCAAATACGTCGCTGCTGACTGTCACATCGTAGCCGTCTCCGGACGGAACCGATGTCATTTGAATATCGGCTTTCGGAAAGTCGATATCTTTATAACGATCAAAGAAGTAATTGTTTGTGATTACTTCACCGTCTTTTCCGTTCTCGGTGAAGCGGGCGTTTACAACGACTTCATTTGTTTTCTTTCCTCCCAAGACGCTTTCTACCGGAGCGGAGAACTGTATCTTGCTTGTGTTTGCAGGCAGCGTTACATTCTTTTTCTGTTCAAACAGGACATTACCTTTCAGGTCCATGACGCGGACGTCAAGCAGGCCTTTCGTTGCCTGTAAGCGGTCGGATACGATGTAGATATTCAGTATGCCGTCTTCTGCGATCGGAGAGACGAGGATGTCCCGAAACGCTTTCTTTGCGAAATAATGCTGGGCTTTCCAACGTCCGTAATAGTCGCGGCTCGACCAGGAAGCGACCGGCCAGCAATCATTATGCTGCCAGAACAGGGTTCCCATATTGTAAGGCATCATGCGCCGGTGCGCCTCGATCGCTGTCTTGATCGCATCGCCCTGGAGCAGCTGCCCCATGTAAAGGAAATTCGGGAAGTCTTTGGGTTTCCGGTATTCGTTCAGCAGGTACCATTCGATCAGGCCGTTGGCATGGCTGCCGGCACGCTGATGTGCCATCATTACTTCCGAATAGATATCATGGTCACGTTCTTCCGGTGCATATTTCAGGATGGACTGGTACTCCGGGAACGACTGGAAACCGTACTCCGAGAAGAAACGGGCACGTATCTTGTTGTAGTTCGCAATGCTGTCCTTGGCATGCCATACTCCCCAGTAGTGGGCGTCGCCGTTCGGGTTCCAGTTCTCTTTGCCGCTTTCGCATTTGGCATCCGGATCGCCGCCGTATGGGGAGGAGGGCAGGTAGAAGGCGGTCGGGTCATATTCCTTTACGACTTCGGGCAGTAGTTTATGGAAAAGCTCCTTATCGTCTTTCCGCATTTCTTCCAGCACGCCCAGCTTCTCGTATTTCTGCATCCAGCCCCAGTTGAACCAGGCTGTATGGTTCTCGTTGTTACCGCACCAGATCGCGATGCAGGGGTGGTTACGCAGGCGGACGACATTGTCGATCGCTTCCTGCCGGATGTTCTCTAAGCGTTCCGGCGTCATCGGGTAGGTACTGCATGCAAACATGAAATCCTGCCAGACCAGAATGCCGTACCGGTCACAAAGGTCATAGAAGAGGTCGTTCTCGTAGATACCGCCTCCCCAGACACGGAGCATATTCATATTGGCATTGACGGCATCGAGAATCGTTTTTTCGTAGCGTTCGGGCGTGACACGCGGCAGGAAGTTATCCTGCGGAATGTAGTTGGCCCCTTTGGCAAAGACCGGCTTACCGTTCAGTTCGAAATAGAAGGTAGTGCCGTCCTTGTCTTTGTCGCGTACGACGCGAAGGCTGCGGATGCCGATGTTGGTGGTATCCGCGTCGGCCACCTTGCCATCCATGGTGACGGTGGCTGTGAAAGGATAGAGGTGGGCTTCCCCCAGACCGTTCGACCACCAGAGTTTGGGATTACGGACGACGAGGTCGGTCTCGATCAGGTTTTTGCCTTTCTTTACATGGGCGGTCTTTGTCCAAGTCTCCCTGATACCTCCGGCTTTGAGGGTGAGCGTGGCTTCTCCCTCCTTGTCGGCGATGATTTCGACACGGGTTTTGATCTCCGCTCGTTTGGCATTGACTTTTTCCTGGATGTATTGGACATTGTCGATGCGGGCATCATTCCAGCCGATCAGGTAGGCTGGACGCCAGATACCGCTTGTGACGAGACGGGGCCCCCAGTCCCAGCCGTAATGGTAGCCTGCCTTGCGTGCGAAGACGCTTACCTTCTTATCGAATACACCGCCGTTTTCGGACTGGTCGTTGCCGGCCTCGATCGGATGTTTCAGGGCGTCGAAGTTCGGTATATCCATTTTGATAGGAGAGTGGAAGTAGATGCGGAGTTCGTTGCCGTCCCTCTTCAACAGACCTTTGACGGGGATGAGCCACTCGCGGAACATATTGTTGGCTTTCAGGATGCAGGAGTCGTTCAGGTAGACATCGGCATAGGTGTCGAGCCCTTTGAAGTCCAGGTCGATATTGTCCTTGTCGAACACATTGGGGGCGACATCGAGTGTCGTCTTATATTCCCAATCCTCTTTATCCACCCATTGCACGCCCCGTTCGTTCAGGCGATAGAAGGGATCTTCGATGATCCCGTTGTCCATCAGATCCGTATGGACAACCCCCGGCACGGTGGCCGGATACCAGTTATTGCCGCGAACCTGCTTGAAGGTCCAGCCGCTGTCGATGTTTTGTTCAGACACTCCATCCGCCATTGCCGGAACCGCAACCACAAGGGCAGAGGCGAGGGCGAGGGCGGAGGCGATAGTTTTGTAACGCATAATCATGTTTTTTGTTTCTACTAAACAATAACAGATCGCGTTGTGTTTAGTTCTGCTTTATCCCAACGCCTTTTTGTTCTCCCCATTGATCGGGTTCTTCCCTTCCGGGGTGTAGAGCTGGTCGATGCGGGTGGCGTAGGCTTTTTCCACTTTGCCGCGGACGATCTTCATCGTGCTGTTGACCATGCCGTTCTGCTCCGTGAAAGGTTCCGGCAAGACGGCAAAGGCGGCAGGCAACCAGCGGTCGGGGAAGAGGGTCGACAGGTCGCCCCCTTTGCGGAAACGGTCTATCTGCGACTGGATGATCCGGATCGCTTCCTCGCATCCTTTATCGGATGAAAGATCGAGATGCTGGTGCGCTAAGTGTTTCTTCAGACGTTCTTTGTTCGGCACGACAAGGGCAACGGTGTACGGACTCTGGTTGTTATACAGGATCAACTGGTCGATGCAGGAAGAATGTTCGACCAACGCTTCCTCGATTCCTTCGGGACTGTACTTCTCACCGTCGCTACCGATCAACAAGCTTTTGAAACGGCCGAGCACATACAACAGGCCGTCATGTCCCATATAACCCATATCTCCGGTATAGAGCCAGCCGTCGCGTACGGTTTCGGCCGTCGATACCGGATTCTTCCAATAGCCTGCCATCACATTCTCGCCTCGTATGACGATCTCGCCCTTCTCACCTATCGGGAGTTCTTTGCCGTCGGCATCGCATATCTTCAGGTCGAGCGGACGAACCAGTACGCCGCTGCTCCCGAACGTATGCCGGTGCGGGCCGTTGGTCGAAATCACCGGAGTGGCTTCACTCAACCCGTAACCCTGGTACATCGGCAGGCCGATTGCGTAGTAGAACTTCTGCAGATCTTTGTCTAACAGGGCGCCTCCGCCGATGAAGAACTTGAGTTGGCCGCCGAAATTCTCGCGCACCTTGGTGAAGAGTATCTTGTCGAACAGGCTGACAAGCGGTTTCAGCAGGCAACGGACGCCACGCCCTTTATCCTCCCCGCCGTCGCCATTATAGAGGTAGGCGACCTTGAGGGCGAATTTGAACAGGCGGGTCACTTGTTTACCTTGTGCCCGGATGCCCTGCTCGATGTTTTTCTTGAAATTCTTTGCTAACGCCGGGACGCTCAGAATCAAATAGGGCTTGAACTCTTTGATATTGACCGGAATGTTCTTCAGCGTCTCCAACCCGGTACGTCCCACCTGTACGGTCGCTACCGATGCTCCTTTCGACATGAAGATGTAGAAGCCGACCACATGCGCGAAACAATGATCGAGCGGAAGGATCACTAACGTACGCCAGGTGTCGTCGATGTTGACGCAGGAGAGCGCCTGCTCCACGTTGGCCGTATAGTTGCGGTGCGTGAGGATGACGCCTTTCGGGTCGGCTGTCGTTCCGGAGGTATAGGTGATAGTCGCGTAATCGCCATCCTGCAACGACTTGCCGATAGTCAGGAACTCATCCAACGGATGCGCTTCCAGATACGCTTCTCCCATCCGGAGAACTTCGGAGAGGGGAATCTCTTTCTCCTTATATTCCGTCTGCTCGTCTATCACGATCACTTTTTCCACAAGGGGAAGGCGGTCCATGATAGCCCGTATCTTCTTCAGCTGGTTACCGGAGACAAGGATGTATTTCACGTCGGCATGCACAAGGCGGAACAGCAGGTCGTTCGCTTCTTCCAGCTTAATGGAAAGCGGGACGTTGGTCGCCCCGGCGTAGAACATGGCCAGTTCACCGATGATCCAGGCATTACGGCCTTCGGAAAGGAGCGCCATGTTGTCTCCCTTCTTCACTCCGAGAGCCATCAATCCGGCACCTGCCGTATAGACTTGCTGCTGGACTTCCTTGTAGGTTGTCGGCTCGAACTTGTCCTTCGTCTTCTCCCACAGGAAGGGGTTGTCGGGATATTGCTTCACCGAACTCTCGAAAAGGTCTATAATTGTCTTCTTCATGTCTGATATCTGTTTAATTGTTTTATTCACTAAAGGGCAGGAACCTTCTCTATCTCTTCCATATATCCGCAAGCCGCCTCGACCGTCGGTACGTTCTTGATCACGATACTGCGTTTCCCGTTCTGCTCCCGGAGGTTACATTCGCGCGGGTGCTTCTGGATAAAGCCGAGCAGTTTGTCGAACGCCTCGCTCTGATAGTAGGGGCTGTCGGGGTTGGCGACGAGGAAAATACTCATCTGCCCTTTTTTCAGCACAACTTTTTCCATGCCCAACTGCTTTGCCATACGGCGCAGGCGGACGATGCGGATCAGTTCTTTTCCTTCCTTCGGCACTTTGCCGAAACGGTCCTTCAGGCGTTCGGTAAAAGCAAGTATGTCGCGTTCTTCCTCCATCTTGTCCAGTTCGCGATAGAGGGAGACGCGTTCGGAGTCGTTCGGTATATAAGTCGGCGGGAACATCAGTTCCAGATCGCTTTCGATATAGGTTTCACGGACATATTCGCTGCCTGTGTCAGGGCGCTTCTCGGTTGCGTCGGAATAGAGGTCGGCAAACTCTTCGGCCTTCAACTCGTCTACGGCCTCCTCCAGTATCTTCTGATAGGTTTCGTAGCCGAGGTCAGCGATGAAGCCGCTCTGTTCGGCCCCCAACATATTGCCGGCTCCCCGGATGTCGAGGTCCTGCATGGCGATATGGATGCCGCTGCCTAACTCGGAGAAGTTCTCGATTGCCTGCAAGCGGCGGCGTGCCTCCTGCGTAAGGCTCGACAGAGGCGGGGAGAGGAGGTAGCAGAAGGCTTTCCGGTTGCTCCGCCCGACGCGTCCGCGCAGCTGGTGCAGGTCGGAGAGGCCGAACTGCTGGGCATTGTTGATGATGATCGTGTTGGCATTCGGCACGTCGATACCGCTCTCGACGATGCTGGTCGCAATCAGCACGTCGTATTCGTAATTGACGAAGTCGAGGATGATCTTTTCCAACTTCTCCGGTTCCATCTGCCCGTGGCCAACGGCTATACGGGCATCCGGCACTTCGCGTCTGACGAGCGCTTCCATCTCGTAGATGTTCTGGATGCGGTTGTTGATGAAGAACACCTGCCCGTTGCGGCTCATCTCGAAGTTGATCGCTTCGCGGATGATGTCCGGGTTGAAGCGTTCCACCTCGGTCTGTACCGGGTAGCGGTTGGGCGGAGGCGTCGTGATGCTCGACAGGTCGCGTGCTCCCATGAGTGAGAACTGGAGCGTGCGGGGGATCGGCGTCGCAGTCATCGTGAGCGTATCCACGTTGGCTTTCAACTGGCGCAGCTTCTCTTTGACAGAAACGCCGAACTTCTGCTCTTCATCGATGATTAGCAGGCCGAGGTCTTTAAACTTGACGTCTTTGCCGACAATACGGTGTGTCCCGATGATGATGTTGACTTGTCCCTCTTTCAGGTCTTTCAGAATCTCTTTTATGTCTTTAGCCGTACGTGCCCGGCTGATATACTCGATCCGGCAGGGGAAATCCTTCAGACGTTCGGAGAATGTCTGGTAGTGCTGGAAGGCGAGGACGGTGGTCGGGACCAACACCGCCACCTGCTTGTTGTCAGCCACAGCCTTGAAGGCGGCGCGGATAGCGACTTCAGTCTTTCCGAAACCTACGTCGCCGCAGATCAGACGGTCCATCGGGCGGTCGTTCTCCATATCCGTTTTCACGTCAGCGGTTGCCTTCATCTGGTCCGGCGTATCTTCATAAATGAAGCTGGCCTCTAACTCGTGCTGCATGAAGCTGTCCGGGCTGTAGGCAAAGCCCTTTTCCTGTTTCCGCTTGGAATAGAGGAGGATCAGGTCGCGGGCGATGTCTTTGACTTTCGACTTGGTCCGTTCCTTCATCTTCTCCCAGGCTCCGGTCCCGAGCTTGCTCAGCTTGGGCGGCTCACCGCTGTCTTTGCCTTTGTACTTGGACAGCTTGTGGAGAGAGTGGATGCTGACGAAGATGATGTCGTTGTTCTGGTAGATCAGCTTGATCGCTTCCTGCATCTTCCCGTTCACCTCGGTGCGTACCAGTCCGCCGAACTGTCCGACACCGTGGTCGATGTGGACGATGTAGTCGCCGGTCGTGAATTGGTTCAGCTCTTTCAGCGAGAGGGAGAGCTTGCCGCTCCGTGCCTTGTCGCTTTTGAGGTTGAATTTGTGGAAGCGGTCGAACAGCTGATGGTCTGTGAAGAGGCAGATGCGCAGCGTCTCGTCGGCGAAACCTTCGTGTATCGTCTTGTTGACGGAGGTGAAGGGGAGATCATCTCCCCGGTCCTCGAAGATTGCGCGGATACGCGCGGCCTGCTTCTCCACATCACTCAGTACATATAATGTATAGCCGTCTTCCCTGTATTTATGGAAAGATTCGCTTACCAGATCGAAGTTCTTGTGGTAGATCGGTTGTACCTCTGTGGCAAAAGTTAGCGTCGTGTCTGCTGTCCCTGTCGGGCGTGTACCGAAATGGATGCGGCGGAAACCGAGGGCGGCATGCAGGAAATCTTCACCTGTCACTAACTTTGCCCGCATTTGTTCGGCATCTGCAAAAGAGTCTTCGTCTCCTACGACCGGCTCTTCGTTCCAGATACTGCCGATCCGTTCCTTTACCCATGCCAGGTCTTTGAAGGCGAGCAGGGTGGCAGATGGCAACGAGTCCAGCAGAGATGAGTTCGTACGGTTGCCTCGTGTCATCTCCGGCACGATATAAATGCTGTCTAACTTCTCTTTCGATAACTGCGTCTCTACGTCAAACGAGCGTATCGTCTCCACTTCGTTACCGAAAAAGTCGATACGGTACGGAAATTCGTACGAGAACGAGAACACGTCCAGGATACTGCCGCGCAGGGCATATTGTCCCGGTTCATAGACATAATCTACTTGCTCGAATCCATATTCGTCCAGTACATCCGAGACAAACATATTGTCTAATTTCTCGCCGACACTGATCTTCAGCGTGTTTTCCTTCAGGACTTCTCGGGAGATCACTTTCTCGGCCAACGCGTCCGGATAGGTGACGATGACGAAAGGGATGTCCGGGTCCTGCAAAGTGCTGAGCACTTCGGTACGCAGGATTTCGTTAGCCGGATCCACATGTCCGTACTTGATCGCACGCCTGTAGGCGGAAGGGAAGAAGTAGATTCCGTCGCCTCCGGTAAGTTGAACCAGATCATGGTAAAAATAGCCGGCTTCTTCCAGATCGTTTAACACACACACATAGCTCCCCCTTCTTTTTGAAAAAAGAGAAGCTATTGTCATTGCGGCCCCTGAACCGTTCAGTCCTTTCAGAAATATATTGCGGGACGTTTCGCTTTTTAGCAGGGTATTTAATGCCGCCACTTGCGGATGGGCAGCATATTGTTTCAGTAAATCTTGTACCTCCAATGTGATATGTTCTTTTCGCAAAGGTAGGCTTTTTGTTCAAAATAGTAGACAGGCATAGTATTAAATCAATTAAAATATGTACCTTCGCCCTACAAATTAGAAGGATTATGTCAGACAGTATTGTTATTATTCCCACTTACAACGAGAAGGAGAATATCGAAAATATTATTCGGGCTGTATTTGGGTTGGAGAAAGAATTTCATATTTTGATTATAGATGACGGATCGCCCGATGGTACGGCGGATATTGTAAAACGATTGCAAAAAGAGTTTCCCGAAAGCCTTTTCATGGTGGAACGTAAAGGCAAATTGGGATTGGGTACGGCTTATATCTGCGGATTCAAGTGGGCGATAGAACACAAGTACGATTTTGTATTCGAAATGGATGCAGACTTCAGTCATAATCCGAACGATCTTCCCAAACTATATGCAGCCTGTACGGAACAGGGTGGCGATGTGGCAGTCGGCTCCCGTTACTGCAATGGCGTGAATGTCGTGAACTGGCCGCTGGGACGTGTGCTGATGTCTTACTATGCTTCCGTATATGTCCGCTTTGTAACAGGTATGAAGGTGCAGGATACGACAGCCGGTTTCAAGTGTTACCGCCGGGAAGTGCTCGAGACGATCGATCTGGACCATATCCACTTCAAGGGTTACGCCTTTCAGATAGAAATGAAGTTTACGGCGTATAAATGTGGCTTTAAGATCGTAGAGGTCCCTATCATCTTCATCAACCGGATATTGGGAACGTCAAAGATGAATTCTTCTATTTTCGGAGAAGCCCTGTTCGGCGTGTTAAAGCTGAAGTGGTGGAGCTTATTCAAAAAGTATCCGCAGAAAGGAAACCGGAAGGCAATTGCCGGATAATATACTACAGATAATAAATGAAAAAAGCTGCATCCCGAAAGGTGCAGCTTTTTTCATTTATATATCTTTTGTTCTTATTCCTGATTCAGTGCGTTTAGAGAGAAATGGAACGTAGTGCCCTTTCCTTCTTCCGAGTCAAACCACAGTTTACCGCCCATTTGTTCCACAAAGTCCTTACAGAGCATCAAGCCTAAGCCGGAGCCTTTTTCATTATTCGTTCCGTAAGAGGTAAAATGCGTATTTTGTTTGAGCAGTTTACCCTGGTCCTCGGCTTTGATCCCCTTGCCGGAATCCTTGACACTGACAATGACAAAGTTGCCATCCGTCTTGGTCGATATCGTAATCGTTCCCTTTTCGTAGCTGAACTTAACTGCATTTGATACTAAATTGCGGACAATAGTCTTTACCATGTCGATGTCCACCGATCCCATCAGCTCTTTGTCCAAACCGTCAATAACGATAGATATGCCTTTCTGGGCAGCCATCGGGATAAATATATCGGCAGTACTGCTTACAATACTGTTAATGTCTACTTGTTGCTTGTAAATGCTTTGTTTGTTCAGCCGGTTTTTGGCCCACTTCAGCAAGTTGTCGAGCAACTGGAATATTTCTTCCGATGTCTTGTTCATCATCTGGAGCATCTCATACACTTCGTCGCTGACCTGACTCTTATCGACCATCATCAGGATGGCGTTATTCATCATTTTAAGGGAGCCAAGCGGAGAGCGCAAGTCATGCGCAATGACTGAATAGAGCGTATCGCGTGATTCGATTGTGTTTTCAAGCTCCTGTTTGATACGTTTGATGCTGAACAGTTCGTAACGGTGGGCGACACGTTTCACCAACTCTTCCCGTTGGAACGGCTTCGTTACATATTCCGTAGCCCCCAGCTGATAGCCTTTTACAATACTCTGCATGTCACTCAAAGCAGACATGATGATTACGGGGATATTATTGGTTTCAGGATTGCTCTTCAGGTGTTGCAACACTTCATAACCATCCATTTCCGGCATCATGATATCAAGCAAAATAAGATTGGGATGCTTTTCCTGGGCGATACGCAATGCTTTTGCTCCACTGTCTGTTGTCAGTAGTGTGTAGCCTTCTTTTTTCAATATCGCTTGAACAAGCATTACGTTAGTAGGTACGTCATCTACTACTAATACAGTATATTGTGATGCTAAGTTTTCCATTTGATTCTGCACTTTTCTTGATATTCAAATACTATCAATGATACAAATGTATTTAATTCTGCTGATATAATTGCTTTTTTCTCTGAAAATAAATATTATTTCAATAAAACTTTTATCCTCGTTTTTAGTTCTTCGGGGTTAAATGGCTTAAGAATAAAATCGTTAGCGCCCTTTTCAAAGAGCCGTGTCCTGTCGGAGTCGCTTTCAACACTCGTCAGAATGAGTATCGGAATATGTGAAAGATTTTCGTTCTCTTTTAAAGCTGTAACAAATTCTTCCCCGTTCATTTCCGGCATCATAAGATCCGAAATAATGGCATCCGGCATGTTTCCCTCCTTCAGCCAATTAAGAGCAATAATCGGATTCTCCACATACTTTACATTGTATCCGGATAAATAAAGTGTTATAATTTTCGCAATTTCCGGTTTATCATCTACTAAAAGGATAGATTTATTCATAAGGCTGTCGTTCTTGGGTTTTATTTATGTATTTATTTTACAAATATAATCATTTGTCCGAAATAACCTTCTTTAGTCAGTGGCTTTTTATAGAAATTATTCTTTAAGTTTGCACCATGAAATCGAATTCACTTCTTTTAGCGCTTTTACTGGTAAGCTGCCAGCCGGAAATGCCTGTCACATCTTCTATCCTGGTGGATGGGGAAGGATTGACGGTCCCGGTGAATAAAGAACTGTATGGCTTGACAATAGAAGAGATTAATCATGCGGTGGATGGCGGCATTTATGCCGAACTTATACAGAACCGGAGTTTTGAGGACGGAGTGCCGCCTTTGAACTGCCCCTTTGATCCTGTCCGCCGTGTTCTGACGACGCCAAATGGTTGGACTATCCCTTTTTTGCGTCCTGATTCGGTTCCCGGATGGCGCCGTTTTTCTCCTACTTCCTATATGTACCCGGACACGAAAGAGCTGATTAATGACAAAAACCGCCGTTCCCTGTTGGTCTCTGTTTCCGCATCGGCCGAAATCGGGAAAGGCGGCGTAATAGCGGATGGATATCAGGGGATTCCTATCCGTGAAGGCGAGAAATATGATTTGTCTTTCTATATAAAAGGCGCCTCTATGGTTCCGAAAACCGTAAGCTTTACATTGGCCGATTCAACGGGAAATACGGCTTTCAGTGAAGTATTCCGTGTTGCTCCGGCTTATGAGTGGAAGAAATATAAACATACTTTTACGGCGACATCGACTACCGGTAAAGCGGTGTTAACCGTCACGACAGACAGTTCGGCTGTCTTCTGGCTGGATGTCGTATCCCTCTTTCCGCAAAAGACTTGGAAGGAGCGGCCGAACGGATTACGGCCGGAGCTGATGGAGTTAATTGCCGCTTTGCAACCTAAGTTTATCCGTTTTCCGGGAGGCAGCTTTGTGGAAGGATACACGGCCGGAACCTATCCCGTCTGGCGTGAAACGATAGGCGATATTGCCGAACGTAAGCATTTCTGGAATGTCTGGGCGTATGGCACGACAAACGGAGTCGGCTATCATGAATACCTGCAGATGTGCGAGGACCTGAACGCCGAGCCCGTCTATGTCATTAACAGCGGTGTGACCAGCCAGAGCCGCCGTCCGCGTTACGAAGATATTACGGCGATGGACAAATTGGTACAGGATGCTTTGGATGCTATTGCCTATGCCAACGAGCCTGCCGATTCCATCATGGGTGCATTGCGTGCAAAGCATGGACATCCGGAACCCTTCGGACTGAAGTATGTAGAGATAGGGAGCGAGAACTACGGGCAGGAGTACACGAAACGTTTCGCCCTGTTTAAGAAGGCGATCAATGAAGTTTATCCGGATGTTACGGTGGTAAGCAGTTCCTACATAAAAGGAAAGAACCGGAACGAATGGTCGGACACGCATCTTTACGCGAGTGAATCTTTCCTGATCTCCAATTACAACAGATATACAGCCGGACGGTATTCGCGTCGTATGCCACCTGTGTTTATCGGCGAGTTCGGGTTATCCGGCGGAACACAGCCCGGAAGCTTGCGGGCAGCTATCGCAGAGGCCTGTTTCCTTGTCGGCGTGGAGAACGGACAGGATATCGTAAGGCGTTTGGCTTATGCCCCGATCGTCGGAAACACAAAATACAAGATGGAACGCTATCCGGCTATTTCCTTTGACGGCGGGCAGATTGCCGTTTCTCCCTCTTACCACCTGCTGCAAATGTTCGGCAACAACAGGGGTGACGAAGTCTTGAAGACGGAGGTGCGAACGTATCAGAAACCGCAGGTTACGTTCGGGCGTGCCGGCATCGAGATGTTCGACAATAGTTATGACTTTAAGGAAGTGAAAATAAATAATTCGCCGGTTACGGAAGGAACGGTTATGACGGGAAGCTGGAAAGTAGACCAGGGAACCTTGATCCCCGTACCGAACCGCTGGAATTACCTCTTGTTGGGTGATTCCACCGCTTATGATTATACCTTTTCCGCCGATATCAGAAGGACGAAAGGGAGCGGGCAGATCCAGTTCCGTGTGCGTGACAACGGGTTGCCCGGCGAACAGAACGACTATATCGGGATGACAATCGGAGGGGGCTTTGCCGAGCTTTACCGCCAGGCCGGTGGAGTGAGGGATACGTTATGCGCTCCCGTATCCTATCCGTTCCAGAGCAATCGCTGGTATAATGTAAGGATAAGCTGCAAGGATGAGCATATCAGTTGCTTCGTCGATGATACATTGGTCCATGATGTTATCATCCCTTCCATTCCGTCGTTGGTTTCAACCGCTACGCTGGATAAGGAAAACAATACGGTTATCCTGAAAGTGGTCAACACGACTCAGCATGAAGAAAGGACAGAGCTCGACCTGCAAGGTCTCAATGTCAAAAATACGGCGGAAATCATCCAGCTGACAGGTGATCCCGATGCGCGCAATACTTTCGGCAAACCGGATGCAATCGTGCCGGAAACGAAAGAGATTACTTTCTCTATGAGTGGCCCCAAAGTATATAATTTCCCTCCGAACTCGATTACGATTATGAAGCTCAAAGTCGATTGATATTTGGATAGGCATCGGAGCGGAAACGGTTGCCCATCCAATTGTTATCCGATGCCTATCCGTTTCTCGTCCGGTACTTATCGGATAAAACAAGAAAAGGCTGCCTTTTGCGAGACAGCCTTTTCAGTTTTGTATAACGTTGATTAATGAACCAACATCTCGGGAGTGATCTTAACGAACTTGTCGGTGTCGGCTTTGCGCAGCTTCACACTGCCGTCATTCCAATTGGAAGGCCAGCCGCCGATGATATGTCCTAAGAATACAACCTTGATTTCGTGCAAACCTTTTGACAACGCTGCAGAACTGTCGTGGCGGGAGAAACGTTTTACTTCGCCGCCGTTGTTCACTAACAATTTGCCGTCGATCCAGACTTCTTCGTTATCGGAAGAAATATAGTAAACGCCGTCTTCCGGAATGTTTACATAGCCGGTTGCGATGGCCGCATATTGCTTAACGCCGCGCATCGATTCGCTTGTCTTGACAACGCTGGTGATTTCACGCAAATCTTTGATCACGGATTTCTTCCATTCCTTTGCGTCAACCAATTTGGAGGTGTTCAGGTACATTCCGTCCGTCACCTGCATTTCCAGGCCCGGAGTTGTTTTGGCTACTTCCTTGGCCGGTGCCAACGCCTGCTTTTCAACTGTGATCGTACGTGTCTTGCTCATCTTGCCGGAAGGCAATACGGAGCGGATCTTCAGCACGCCGGATTCCGTAAACTCGATAGGAGCGGTGTAAACCGTCGATTCGGGAGTCGGTTCTGTTCCGTCGATCGTATAAACCACCTTGATCGGGCGGCTTGTTTTAAATTCCAGGGAAGCCTTGTCTGTGAAAGCCACGAAGTTGCAGGAACCGTTCGGCTGTTCGGGTTGCGGGATATGGTAGTTGATATTTAACGCATCCAAACGAACCAGTGCATTGTCCAGGCGACGTTCGAAATCCTTATAGTCCTTGCGTGCCAGCGGTGTCCAACCTATTTCGGCAACAGCCAGGACACGCGGGTAAGCGCGGTATTCCAGAAGATCCGTGTTATACATATATTCAGACCACAAATTGCTCTGTACGCCTTTGATGAAATGATCTTTTCCGGCAGCCACCAATGTGTCCGGCGTCGGGTTGTAGGCATATACTCTTTCCAACGGGTCGTAACCGCCGATAGAAACCGGTTCGATCTTGGGATCGCCCTGGAACTGGTCGATATACATACCGTTGCTGCTCGGAGTCATGATCGCTTCGTGTCCCAGATTGGCAGCGGCGATACCGCCTTCTTCACCACGCCATGACATGACGGTTGCAGTAGGAGCAAGGCCGCCTTCCAGGATTTCATCCCAGCCGATGATCTTCTTTCCATGCTTTTCAGCCAGGTATTTTTCCATACGCTGAACGAAATAGCTCTGCAGCTTTTCTTCGGCGGAGTGTTCCTTGTCTGCTTTCAAACCTTCTTCGCGGATACGTTTCTGGCAAAGCGGACAGTTTTTCCAGCTGATTTTCGGACATTCGTCACCTCCGATATGGATATATTCGCCGGGGAAAAGAGGAGCGACTTCATCGAATACGCCCTGCATGAACTCGAACGGTTCTTCTTTTCCGGCACACATGACGATGTCTTCCACACCCCAGATAATACGCGGAGTGGTCGGCTCGCCCTTGCAGGAAAGTTCGGGATAGGCGGCGATGGCAGCCAGTTCATGTCCCGGAAGTTCGATTTCCGGCACGATCGTGATAAAGCGGTCGGCGGCATATTTAACGATTTCCTTAATCTGGTCCTGTGTATAGAAACCTCCGTATTCGGTACCTTCACCGTCGATACGTTTGGAGCCGATTTCCGTCAGCTTCGGGTATTTCTTGATCTCGATACGCCAGCCCTGGTCGTCTGTCAGGTGCCAGTGCATACGGTTGATCTTGAACAAAGCTAACACGTCGAGATGTTTTTTTACATTCTCTACCGGAATGAAATGGCGGCAAGGGTCGAGCATGATGCCGCGATATCCGAAACGCGGTTCGTCTTTCACAGTCACGCAGGGAGCCGTCCAGGCAATGCCGTTAACAACAGCCTGGCTTTCGATCTCGGCCGGAAGCAGTTGCATGAATGTCTGCATACCGTAGAATAAGCCCTGCGGATTCTTTGCTTTGACAGTAACGCCGTTCGGTGTAACGTCCAGCGTATAGCCTTCATCGTTTACATCCAGTGTTTCGTCGATCGTCAGTGCGATGCCGTTTGAAGCGGCTTTGTCGCTGACAGTTATCTGATAGCCGGTAGCCAGATTCATCTGGGCTGCGAAATATTCGGCAACTGTTTTAGCTTCCGGTGTGGAAGCGGAGAAAGCGGTGTTCTTGTTTAGTTTAAAACTGCCCTCGTTCTGGACGAGGCTTACAGGAGTCGGGATTACATTGATGCCCTGGTTGTAAGACATCTGCTTTGTAGGCCCTTCGCTGCACGACGCAAGAATACAAAGTGCTGCGCCGGCACACATCGAAATGAGTTTCATCATGTTTTTTGGTGTTTTTTGTATGAATGAAAGAAGTATGTGACAAAACTACTTGTTCCCGCGCTTGACGCGGGATCGCATTAGAACTGAACGATATAAATCGCTTATTGATAAAGCCTGTCCTTTTGCGGCCCCGCGTCAAGCGCGGGGACAAGGGGTTTTGCCACACCCTCTCTGTATTAATTTTACCAAGCGAAGATAGGATATTCCTTCATAATGCCGTTTACTTTTTCGCGAACAGCAGTGATAGTCTTGTCGCATTCGGGCGAGGCCAGTACAGTGTCGATCATTTCTACGATTTCAGCCATCAACGGTTCTTTAGCGCCGCGAGTGGTGATAGCCGGAGTTCCGACACGGATACCGGAAGTCTGGAAAGCCGAACGGCTGTCGAACGGAACCATGTTCTTGTTCACCGTGATATCGGCAGCGACCAATGCTTTTTCAGCGACTTTACCTGTCAGATCGGGGAACTTCTTGCGCAGGTCGATCAGCATGCTATGGTTATCCGTACCATCGGAGATGATCTTGTAACCTTTATCGATAAATGCTTTTGCCATAGCGGCAGCATTTGCCTTCACCTGTGCCTGGTAGGTCTTGTATTCCGGTTCCAACGCTTCGCCGAAAGCGACAGCTTTTGCAGCGATCACATGTTCCAGCGGACCTCCCTGAATACCCGGGAATACGGCTGAATCCAGCAACTGGGACATCTTCTTGATCTCGCCCTTCGGAGTCTTCTTACCCCAGGGGTTTTCGAAGTCTTTACCTAACAGGATGATACCTCCGCGCGGACCACGCAATGTTTTGTGTGTCGTAGAAGTTACGATGTGGGCATATTCCAACGGATTGTTCAGCAAACCGGCAGCAATCAGACCTGCAGGGTGAGCCATGTCGATCATCAACAGAGCGCCAACCTTGTCAGCGATTTCACGCATGCGCTTGTAGTCCCATTCGCGGGAATAAGCGGAACCGCCACCGACGATCAATTTCGGTTTTTCACGCAAGGCGACTTCTTCCATCTGGTCGTAGTCGACACGGCCGGTTTCTTCTTTTACGTTATATTCTGTCGCATGGTATAAGATACCCGAACTGTTTACTGGAGAACCGTGAGAAAGGTGGCCGCCGTGTGCCAGGTTCAAACCGAGGAATGTATCGCCCGGGTTCAACACTGCCAGAAATACGGCTGCATTCGCTTGTGCACCTGAATGAGGCTGTACGTTCGCCCATTCTGCATTGAAAATCTGTTTCAACCGTTCGATAGCGATGGTTTCGCTCTGGTCTACTACTTCGCAACCTCCATAATAGCGCTTGCCGGGATACCCTTCGGCGTATTTGTTGGTCAGGCAGCTACCCATGGCTTGCATCACCTGGTCGCTTACAAAGTTTTCGGAAGCAATCAGTTCTATGCCTTTAGCCTGGCGCTGATGTTCCTTCTCAATGATGTCGAAAATGATATTGTCTCTTTTCATTACATGTAAAATTGGTTATTGCAATGAATCCCTTTTCTTTTAATGGGACCGTTGGCAAATTTACGATAAAAAATTGTATAGAGGGATAAAATAGTCTTGAAATATACTTATAACTTCAACATCTTATATAGGTTGGATGGATTTTGCCGACAATCGAAAATGGCTACAATGTAGATGAACTCTCCTTTGATGAGATAGACAATCTTGTAATCTCCTTCGATCAGGGAACGAAAAGACTCCATTCCTTGATAATCCGTTTCGGCTTTCCCTAAATAAGGCAAATGTGTCAAACGTTCCACTTGCTTTTTTATGGGATAGACGCGTTTCCGAAGCGTTTTTTTCCCGAAAGCTTTGTAAAAGTCGTGAATCTCTTTCATTTGTCTGATCGCTTGATCAGTCCAGTAAGGTTTTAGTCTTGTCATGTCTTTGCAGTTTTACCAGGTTTTCATTTCTTCTTCCAGTTCTTCAGTTGACAGGCATTTTCCTTCATCGATATCTATCAGTGATTGCCTTAAAATTTCCATCTGTTCTTCATGTGTATATACGCAGGGACGTTTCAACGGAAGGGCGGACATATCTATAAACTTATCTAAAGCCCTTCTCAGATAAGGGATCAGCTCCGGATTATCTATATCCAGAATATCCTCGATCAAGAGCTGCTTCATTGCATTTAATTCCATAGTTGTCATATTGTAGTTATATTATATGTTGATACAGTTGCAAATATAAGTATATCAAATGAAATAGTCCGTATAAAACCGGACTATTTCTTAAGCTTCTCTTATTTTCCAAATTTGACCACTTTTCCCTCTTTGCTACTTTCCCAAGCCGCTTCGATCAGGCGGATGACGGGCAATACGCCGGCGGCGTCCGTCTGGAGCGGTTCGGAGAGGCGGAGGTGGCGGTGGATGTTGTCGTAGAAGCCGGCGTAGTTTCCGGCAAGACTGGGATATTTGTGGCGGACGATGTTACCGTCTTTTTCCGTATGAAGGAGGCCCCAGATGCTTTCGTCTTCCACTCCCCAATTAGCAGTGCCGGGCATCAGGCCTTCGTTCAGATCGGCTTCCTGCCGGTCCAGACCGTATTTGACAAACGAACCTTCCGTGCCGTGCAGCACAAAACGGGGTTCCGGTTCACACATCAGGTAACTCGATTTCAGTGTCACCTTCACATGCGGCGCTTTGGAGGGGCGAAGCAGGTGTATCACAAAGTAATCGTCCACCAGTCCTCCGGTACGGATAATATCTATGTCTGCAAAAATAGCTTCCGGCACGCCGAACAACTGGACAGCCTGGTCGATGACATGCGCCCCGAGGTTATAGGTCAAGCCGCCGCCCATCTCGCCGGTCTCTTTCCACGTTCCGGGCTTGATAAAGTTACGATAGCGCGGAAAGGTTGATTCGAACTCGACGAGGCGTCCCAACACCCCTTTGTCTAAAATCTCTTTGACCGTCAGGAAATCCGAATCCCAGCGCCTGTTTTGATACACACTTAGGGCCAACCCTTTGGAGCGGGCAAGCGCAATGAGTTCTTCCCCCTGTCGGACCGTCGCCGTGAAAGGCTTTTCCACAATCACGTTCTTTCCGGCTTCCAGCGCACGGCGGGCATAGTCATAATGCGTGCTGTCCGGTGTGTTGACGACAATCAGTTCCAGTTCGTCCATCGCAATCAATTCGTCAAAGCTGCGCACGATGCGTGCCGACGGGTAGCGCTCTTTCGAGAGTTCCTTACTGCGCTCTGTGATTGCCGTCAGGCAGAAAGCCGGGTTCGTACTGATAAACGGAGCATGAAATATCTGCCCGGACATACCGAAGGCTGCCAAACCTGTTTTGATCTTATCCATAATGATGCTTTTTTTGCGAAGATATAAATATTATATTAAACAATAACCCCCCTTTTCAGCCGTTTTTCTATTTCGTCCGAAATCTTGATCGATTTTGGATTGACTTTTTTTCATGGTTTTAACCTACTCGGGTGACAACAGAGAAAATGAGGTGCCGAGCCCATACCAAAAAGCGTACAATTTGATTACCAAAAGACAGAAATGCCGGCAAAGTGATAAACCTTAACTCCCGGAGAATCGAATATTTGCGAACAAATGCGGACGGCGTTCCAAATATCCCAAGGAAATTTTGGGGGCTTGTTGCCGTGAGGTGCGCAGAAAATTCCCTTGAAGTAACGCTTCATCGCTTTGAAGGTTGACTTCGTGCTATATGAAGTCTGACTTCGGGGCAATAAAGTTCCGGATCAGAGCGATAAAGTCCCTCTTTATGGCGATAAGGTGCCGGATCATAGGAAAAAGCCCCTTTTTGGCAGCTGAAAAGTAGGTTGACATTTGTTTGAATTAGGGGACCTTTCGAGCTCAAAAAATGCGTTTTTTACAATAACCCCTCTGCCGCAGGCTCTCTTTTGCCGTTTCGTTTTAACAAACGGTTTTAGGGCTTAGAGATATGTCAAAAGTCCCTTGTCCCCGCGCTTGACGCGGGGCCGCAAAAGAACAGGCCTTATCAATCAGTTGTTTATACGGTCGGTTTTAATGCGATCCCGCGTCAAGCGCGGGAACAGGGCAGTTTTGACACATCCCCCAAAAGAGAGTCTACGGCAGGGAGGCTTATTGTAAAAAACGCATTTTTCAAGCCCAGAAGACATCCGAAACCAAACAAATGTTAATCCGCTTTTTGGGCCTTAAAAAGGGACTTTTTCCTCTTTTTTGAGCGTTTCCAGCAATTGTGACCGTCCTCTTTGCCATCGCGACCGTGCTAATAGGTAGTGCACTCGGCACCTCGCGAAGATTAGCACGGTCGTAATGGCGATTTGGACGGTCGTAATTGAAAAAAGGACCGTCTTAAGGGCAAAAAAGCACTTGAATTTCCTTGGAATATTTGGGACGCCGTCCGTTTTGTTTTCAAATATTCGATTCTCCGGGAGTTAAGCATTATCACATTGTCGGTGTTTCCGATTTTCAGCAATCAAATTGTACGCTTTCCGGAACGGACTGCGCACCTCGTTTTTCCTATTGTCAGAAAGGGGAGTTTAAAACGTGAAAAGAGTCAATCCAAAATCGATCAAGATTTCGGATGAAATAGAAAAACGGCAGGAAAGGGGGGATATTGTATATTTTCATCAGGTTTGCAGGAGGTTCAAAACTTGCCAGATTTGAAACAATAAATGATGATTTATCGGTAAGTTGCTATGTTTGTATTACCGGACGCAGACGGGCGCAGACGACGCAGAGGAACGCAGATCATTTATTGTTTTAAAAGAAAATAAGTCTGCGTTCCTCTGCGTTATCTGCGCCCGTCTGCGTCCGGTAAATACGAGCAAACACCCCGTTAAATCATCATTTACCGTATCCAAAGGCGGGCTATCTACTTCCCGCAATCTTCTTTATGCAAGTCCTTACTTAGGCGCATGGCACAGAAGTTCGGGCCGCACATCGTACAGTATTCGCCATCCGTCACGGCGCTGTCCTTGTAGTATTGCAGGGCGCGTTCCGGATCGAGCGACAGGTTGAACTGGTCTTTCCAACGGAACTCAAAGCGGGCTTTGCTCAAGGCATTGTCACGCACTTGTGCGCCGGGATGCCCTTTGGCCAGGTCGGCGGCATGGGCGGCAATCTTATAGGCGACAACACCTGTACGGACGTCTTCCTTGTCCGGCAGCCCGAGATGTTCTTTCGGGGTGACGTAGCAGATCATTGCCGTTCCGTGCCAAGCGATCTGGGCGGCTCCGATTGCGGATGTGATATGGTCGTAACCCGGTGCGATATCGGTTGTCAACGGGCCTAATGTGTAGAACGGAGCGTTGTGGCAGGCATATTGCTGTTCTTTCATATTCTCCTGTATCTTGTTCATGGGGACGTGGCCCGGTCCCTCGATGATGACCTGTACGAACTGGTCCCAGGCGATCTGTGTCAACTCGCCCATCGTATGCAGTTCGGCAAACTGGGCGGCATCATTGGCATCATAGATGGAACCCGGACGGAGACCGTCGCCGATCGAGACGGCAATGTCATACATCTTCAGTATTTCGCAGATTTCGGCGAAATGGGTATAAAGGAAGTTCTCTTCATTATGAATCTGCATCCATTTAGCCATGATCGAGCCTCCGCGTGAAACGATACCGGTCAGGCGCGTCTGCGTCAGTTCGACGTGTTTCTTCAGCAGGCCGGCGTGGATGGTGAAGTAGTCGACGCCTTGTTCGGCCTGTTCGATCAGCGTGTCGCGGTAAATCTCCCAACTCAGGTCTTCGATCTTTCCGTCCACTTTCTCCAAAGCCTGGTAGATAGGGACTGTTCCCATCGGCACAGGGCAATTGCGGATGATCCATTCGCGCGTCTCGTGGATGTTGTTGCCGGTGGAAAGGTCCATTAGGGTGTCGCCTCCCCATTTGCAACTCCATACGGCCTTTTCGATCTCTTCGTTGATGCCGGACGAAAGGGCGGAGTTTCCGATATTCGTGTTGATCTTGACCAGGAACTTCCGGCCGATGATCATCGGTTCGGCTTCCGGGTGGTTGATGTTTGCCGGGATGATGGCGCGTCCGGCGGCAATCTCCTTGCGCACAAATTCCGGTGTGATATAGGATTTCAGGCCGAGGGCTTCGATTTGTTGGTTCTCGCGGATTGCCACGTATTCCATTTCGGGTGTGATCACGCGTCGTTTGGCATAATACATCTGGGTGATGTTTTTGCCCGGCTTCGCCCGGTAAGGCAGATGGTGTTTCGGGAAACGGATGGCGTCCAGCGACGGGTCTGCCAAACGCTGGCGGCCGTAGTCGGAGGTCAATTCTTCCAATTGTACCAGATCCTTGCGCCCTGCATACCAGGATTCGCGGATGCGGGGAATGCCGTTCTGCGTATTGACTGTGATTTTAGCGTCCGAGAACGGACCGCTGGTGTCATAAACGATTACGGGATTGTTCTTTTTGTGGATCAGTTCTCCGTCTTCACCACGCGTGACGGTATCCAGTATCTTGATCTTGCGCATGCCCACATTTATCTTGTGGATGCTGCCGGGAACATAGATCTTTTCCGATGAAGGATAGGTAATGCGTATTCTGTTTTTACTTGCCATTGTATTGTATGTTTTTTTATATTTCTGAATCGTTCCTGCAAGGGTCCGGCTTGTGTTTGTTGATCTCCCTGATGAAACGGCGTGTTTCTTCCACCGGATCATCGGCATTGATGATCGCTCCGGAGACGGCGATGCCTTCTATCCCTGTTTCCATCAAGGGGGCAATATCTTCAAACTGAATGCCTCCGATGGCAAAGATAGGAATTTCGAGACCGGCTTCCCTATATTGTTCCATGATTTTTTGATATCCTTCCAATCCTAACACGGGGCTCAGGTTCTTTTTCGTCTCGGTAAAACGGTACGGCCCCAGGCCGATGTAAGAAGCGCCTTCCCGGTCCGCCTTCAAAATATCCTCGAAGGTGTTTGCCGTTGCGCCGACAAGGAAAAGGTCGTCCAAGCCTTTTTCGATGATGATCCGCCAGGCTTCTGATACCGGCATATCGTTTTTCCCTAAATGGACGCAATGGATACCGGCTTTGATTGCCATTTCCAGGTTGTCATCCAGGCAGCAGACACAATCTAAACCGCCTTTGAACAGGGTGAAGTGCGAAACTTCTTTGGCGACTTCAAGGTTCAGATTGTCTTTCATGCGGAGCTGAACCCAGTTGCAACCGCCTTTGATTACCATCTTGATCTCATCCAGCTCTGTATATTTGTTTGTACGATGCGTGATGAACATAAGTCGGTTTTGGCCGGTGAAACAAGCATACCGGCCTCTGCCGGCGCAGCTCTCTAAATAATTGTCTAATTCCATGCTTGTAGTTTTTTATATTGTGTGATAATAATATCCTGTTTGTCTGTCGACGGACGCTCTCCCCAAAGCGCGCCCAACACGGCCGCTCCTCCGAAACGGAAAGGGCGGAGCAACGGGAGAGTGGCGAGGTCTATGCCGCCAAGGGCGAAAACCTTTTCGTTTATGATTCCGGCATCGGAGGCCTGTTGTAAGGTTTCCATTGCAAAACCACTTCCGTATCCTTCTTTCGAGATGCTCCGGAAGATAGGGCTCAGGAACAGATAGTCGAGCGACTGGTAGTGTCGGATTTCCTCGATGGAATGGCAGGAACGGCTGACCGTCCCCTTGAAGCCGGATGGCGCCAGGCTGTTGCGCCGGTTCAGGTGCACGCCTCCCAAGCCGTAATCTGTTGCCAGCGAAAAGCAGTCGTGGAGCACGATTTTCGGATAGTGGGCAGCCGGTATCTTATCCAGCAGCCGGCGCAGTTCGTCTATCTTTCCTTCCGGCTTACGCAGATGGAGAGATTGCATTCCTTCTTCAAAAAGCCGGGTGAGAATGATGTTTTCTCCCGGAAAGAAGCCCGGTGTCGTGATTACAATCAGCTTTTTCATGCTTTTATTTTTATCAGCGGAACGGGAGCGAACAGATGGTTCATAGGCCCATGCCCGTGTCCGGTCTGCACGTCAGCACCGGCTTCAAGGGCGGCTGTTACGTACTCTTTTGCCAAGCTTACGGCATCCGGCAATCCTTTTCCCAAAGCCATGTAAGCAGCAATTGCGGAAGACAGTGTGCATCCTGTGCCATGCGTGTTTTGTGTTTGAACAGCCGGGACAACCAATCGGAGAGGGGCTGAATCCTTCATGTACAGGATATCGGCCCTTTCGCTTCCTTCCAGATGGCCGCCTTTCATCAGGACGGAACGGCATCCCCGGGCTAAAAGCTCTTGAGCGGCTTTTTCCATCTCTTCTTCATTCCGTATCGGCATGCCTGACAGGAAAGCTGCTTCGTCTATATTCGGAGTCACTAACATGACCTTAGGGAACAATTCGTTTACAATGACTTCGATCGTCTCGTCTTCCATCAGCTTACTGCCGCTTGTCGAAATCATGACAGGGTCGAGAATTACTTTTGAAAGCGAAAAACGGTCGATCGCACAGGCTACAATCCCGGCAGCTTCCCGGTTATGCAACATCCCGATTTTTACGGCATCGACCGTTATATCCTCGAATACGGCATCTATCTGTCCTTCCACTATTTCCGGCGAAACAGCCTGTATCCCCCTTACACCCGTTGTATTCTGGGCGGTAATGGATGTTATTACAGAAGCACCGAAGACGCCTAATGCTGAAAATGTCTTCAGGTCCGCCTGTATTCCTGCACCGCCGCCGCTGTCTGAACCGGCAATTGTGAGTGCTACCGGATAGCGAAACATTGTGTTTGTTTTCATTTATATATAAAAAGGAGGGAAAAGCCTTGTCTGTTTTTTCCTACGGCGGCATTACCCGCATCAGGTTCACAGGGTATAATCTCAGCCCGTTTACAGTATGGCACCCCTTTCAACAGGCAAAGGTAGAAAGAATTTTTTTCAATTGGAAGATTATGTGCACGTTTTGGAACACTCTGTAAAAATAAACTGTTATACTTTTGCAGCGTTTAATTAGGGATAAAGTAGAAATCTAAGGATAGAAAATTGTGATGGGGAAAAAGATTGTTTTTTTGCTGGCATCCTTATTTGTGGTATGGATAGCAAATGGACAGAATACGATAATAAAAGGAATAGTGACCGACTCGATTACTGGAGAAGGATTACCTTATGTATCTCTTATATTCAAAGGAACGACGATAGGAACGGCAACTGACGGGGACGGGAATTTCACATTCTCTACTCCGAATGCCAACAGAACCTTGGTTGTTTCTTATCTTGGATATGATACAAAAGAAGTGGGAGTCACTCCGGGCAGGACCAATAATCTGAAAATACAATTAGCGCCGAACGGAATCGCGTTGAATGAGGTCGTTGTCAAGCCGAAAAAGGAGAAATACAGCAAAAAGGAGAATCCGGCTGTGACCTTTGTAAAACAGGTGATTGCTTCACGTGAAAGCAATGACCCTCGTAATCATGACTATTTTCAATACGATCAGTATGAGAAGATGGTCTTTGCGATGAACGATTTCCATCCTAAACCCAAAAAAGACGGAAAGCCGGGCAAGTTTGATTTCCTGATTGATTTTGTCGATACACTCGATGTCGGCACGACTATTCTGCCGGTTTCGGAAAGGGAAAAGGTCGAAACGGTTTATTATCGCAAAGAGCCGAAGTCGGAAAAACGGGTTGTCAAAGGCAGCAAAGCATCCGGTGTGGATGAAATATTCTCCCGCGACGGTATCCAACAGTTCCTGAACGAGGTTTTCCGGGAAGTCGATATCTTTAAAAACGATATACCTTTGTTTCTGCAACGGTTTGTAAGCCCGCTTTCTACAATCGGACCGAACTATTACAAATATTATCTGCTCGACACGTTGGAGGTGAACGGGCGGAACTGCGTTGATCTGGGGTTTGTCCCCTTCAACTCGGAGACATTCGGTTTTACCGGGCATCTGTTTGTCACGCTCGACTCCACGTTCTTTGTGCAGAAAGCGATCCTTAACGTTCCCAAAGATATCAACTTGAACTTCGTATCCGGAATGACAATCGAACAGACGTTCGAACGTACGCCGGACAGTACCCGTATCATTACGAAAGACGATATCAATGTCAATTTCAAGTTAAGCGAAAAGTCCAAAGGCATGTATGCGCGGCGTCTGAATGTTTACAGCAACCAGTCGTTTAAGGAGCCGGATGTCGAACAGGCCCAGGTGTTTAAGGAGAGTGCGCCTGTTATTACGCTGAAAGAAGCGTATCGGCAGACGGATGAATTCTGGATAAGCAACCGTCCGGAAGAGGGGATTAAGAAGAATCCCAATTCCGTCGAGAAGCTGATGGCAAAATTCCGCTCCGTTCCGATCTTTTACATAACGGAACAGGTCGTATCGATCCTCGTTTCCGGTTATATCCCGACCAATAAGGACCCGTTGAAAAGTAAATTCGAATTTGGTCCGATGAATACGGCGATCAGTGGTAATGCGATCGAAGGAGCCCGCTTTCGTGTGGGAGGAACAACGACGACGGCATTCAGCAAAAACTTGTTCTTTGACGGTTATATGGCGTATGGGACAAAAGATGAAAAGCTGAAATATGACGCTCTTGTCGAATATTCGTTCAACGACCGTAAGGAATACCGTAAGGAGTTCCCGTTGAACTCGATCCGTTTGGAATACATGTACGACATCAACCAGTTGGGACAGCAATATATGTATGCCAGCAAAGATAATATGTTCCTGGCGTGGAAGCGTCAGAAAGATACGCGTGCCACTTATTTGCGGCAAGCCGAGTTGACTTACTATCATGAGCATTATAATGGTTTGGCTTATGGGGCTGTTGTCCGTAACCGCCGTGAATATGCTACCGAGTATGCTGTATTCGACCGTATTGGTCCGGATGGGATTATAACACCTACTAAGAGTTATGACATGACGGAGTTGGAACTGAAATTCCGTTATGCAAAGGATGAGAAGTTCTATCAGACGCGTAACCTTCGTTACCCGATTACTTTCGATGCGCTGATCTTCAATTTCAGCCATGTGATGGCGAAGAAAAACCTGTTGGGGTCGTCGTACGATTACCAGCGTACGGATATCGGCATTCAGAAACGTTTCTGGTTCTCGGCTTTCGGTTATATCGATATTATAACCAAAGCGGGAAAAGTCTGGAACAAAGTTCCTTATCCATTGTTGATCTTGCCGAATGCCAACCTTTCTTATACGATCCAGCCGGAGTCATATACGAATATGAACGCGATGGAGTTCATCAACGATGAATATGCTTCCTGGGATTTAACTTATTACATGAATGGTAACCTGTTGAACCGCATACCGATGATAAAGAAGTTGAAATGGAGGGAAGTTTTCTGTTTCCGCGGCTTGTGGGGACATCTGACTGAAAAGAATAATCCGATGAATGGTGGAGACGGCTTATATCTCTTTCCCGACGATACCTATACATTGGGAAAAGCGCCTTATATGGAAGCCAGTGTCGGTGTGGAAAACATCTTAAAGTTCCTTCGTCTGGATTATGTCTGGCGTCTGAACTATCGTGATAATCCGGGTATCCAGACGAAGGGCGTTCGTTTTATGATGCGACTGTCGTTCTGATCAGAATGCTTCCGTCATATTCATATAGACCTGCATACCTGGTTGTCCGGGCTCTTTGCCGATATCCAGCCTGAAATTCTTTCCCGGCTGCATCTGGAAACGGAGTCCGGCACCGAAATTGAATTTCCACTTGTTCCAGTCAAAAGGAGTTTCCCCGATCGTCCCGGTTCCGGCCCAGGCTACAAAACCGCATTTCGCCCAGAAGTTGCCGCTTTTGTATTTTGCCGGTGAACCGAACATATGGCGATATTCGATAATTCCGTAAGCCATCGATTTATCCCGGTATTTGCCCATATAATAGCCGCGAAGGTCGAAGGGAGAACCGAATGTCGGTAACTCCGTAAAAGGAATATCTCCCATGCCGATTTGGCTTTTGGCGATCCAGGCGAGTGTACTGCGCGGACGGAATACGTTCTTGAATTGGCGATATTCGAGTTCGATGATTTCATAATTATAAGCACCTCCGAGATATTTTCCAAACAATTTGACGTTTGTACCTAACAACATCCCTCGTGTAGGAGTTGCAACATCATCACGGGTATCATATTGGATGAGCCCGCCGATACCGACATTGAAATATTTGCTTTTAAATTTCCGGAAATAAGGATCTTCTTCCATTACCGGATTTATATCCGATGCCCGTGTATAATTCAGATCGAACAGGCCGCCTAAATAGAAATGAGGCCGTACTTCCCATACAAAACGCGGATACAGTTGGAAATAGTTTCGGTGGAATTTGGTCGTCGAATCGCTCCGCTCCAGATTTTCTGCCTTTTCAAATCCTTTGCCATAGTAATGCGAAGGCTCATTCCTGTAACCATAACTTACGTAAATGCGAAAACGGTTTTCATTGAAGAAAAATGTTCCTGCACCGGCAACAACAATGGTTCCGTTCAGCGACAGATTCAGACCGGCAGGCAGAAAGGACCGTTGTGAAACAGTATCTTGTTTGTTTATCCGGAAACTGGCTAAGACTGCACCTCCAACACCGAATGAAGCTTCCGGTGTATAAGATGGCCCTCCGAGAACGGACCACCATATATTTTTATGTGCACGAATGGAGTCTTTACGCAATTGACGGTAGTAGCGTTTTAATTGCCTTTCGTTCAGTTCCACACCGTCAACGGTGATAACTTCTTTCCGGGCTGTGCTATCTGTCGTAATAACATGACCTTGTTCTTGAGCTTTAACAGATAAAGACAGAACAAAAAAGGGAATTCCTGCAGATACAAATAGACGTTTAAGCATTGACTTTTTTAGTTTGTACGTAGCAAAAGTACAAAAAAAATCAGTTCAAAATCAGATTGGCAACCGGAACCAGAAAGTGGACCCTTCGCCTTCCTTGGAATCCACACCTATTATTCCTCCGAATTTCTCGATGATCATGGCACAAATAGGAAGCCCAAGCCCTGTTCCCTGGACGAAAGTGTTCAGCTTGACAAAGCGTTCGAATACTTTGTCTTTCTTTTCGGCAGGGATTCCGATTCCGGTATCTTTAACAAAAAAATAGATGTCTTTTTCGGATTTTTCATAGCCGAAGGTAATGCTGCCCTGTTCTGTGAATTTCATGGCATTGGTCATAAAGTTAATCATTACCTGCATAACACGGTTTTGGTCCGTATGGATAATGCATTCCGGCTGCTTTTGTACAAATTCGATCTTAACACTGTCCGGTCTTTGATTTTTCAGCTGCATTTGCTGGCAAAGGTCTTCCATCAACAGGTTAATATCCGTGTCGGAATAGTTAAAATCAAGTGTTCCTGCTTCTATTTTGGACATATCGATGATGTCATTGATCAGCTGGAGCAATAACTCGTTATTTGATGTAATGATATGAACAAATTCTTTCTTCTCTTCGGGATCGTCGGTTTCGGCCAGAAGATTGGAAAAGCCGACAATTGCATTCAAAGGCGTACGGATTTCGTGGCTCATATTCGCTAAGAAAGCTGATTTCAGTTGGTTTGCTTCATCCGCTTTCTTTACTTCATAGAGCAAATGTTCGATCCGTTTTTTATCCGAAATATCTTCGAGCTTCATCAAGCCGCCCAACATTTCGCTTCCGTCGTTTGAGTAGACCGGTATGGCGCTGATCTCGATAGTCGTATCTCCTTCGGTTATCTCGTGGCGAACTGGTTTGCCTTTCTCAACCGTATCACTTAATGCGCAATGGGGGCAAGGACTCTGACGACCCATCACAGTTTCGTAACACACTTTTCCCGCTATATACCTCCGCCCTTTAGCTATATTATTCAGGCTGGCTGTTGATTCCCATTGCACAACATAGTTTTTGTCTACATAAACAAGTCCGAAATTAATGCTGTTGAGCACCAAATCCTGTGTCTTGATGACATTTTCCAGTTTCTCTTTTGCCTGAATTAATTCTTGTTCGTATTCTTTTATCTTGGTAATGTCCCAACGGGCTATGAGAAGCCAGTGGTCATTCCCAAGCGATACAACCGATTTGCTCACAATTGTTTTGTGTAAAACCCCATCAGGAGTAAGATAATCTTCTTCCGAGCGATATTCTTTTTTATCTTTTACCAGTTGTTCGTCTATTTTTCGGTATCTCAAACCACGCTCTTCACCAAAGATATCGATATCGGAATGCCCCAATACTTCACTTTGCTTTTTGCCGGATTGAAGTTCAGCTTCTTTGTTCCAAAACTTATATTTGAAATCATCGTTGATATCTTTGACAAGTACAGGGAAAGGCATATTGTCCAATATATTCAGGCAGAATAACTGAAAGTCCGTAATTTCGGCTTCTCTGGCTTTATATGCCGCTTGCTTTTTCTTGTTTCTGATCCAGGATAACAGAAGTATGATACAAAGTGCTGTTTCAACAATCAGTATTAGAACAATAATACTCATAGCGTTAATTTAAGTACGTTAATTATTTGTTTGAATCCCTTAATTCTTGCTTGCAAAGATAATATTAAAAATGATTCAATTTTTCCACTCCTGCTTGAAAATCATCCAAAATCTCTTTCATGACCTCTGCTACAGTTTGCGATTCCCGGAATAAGGATGCTACTTGACCGATTTCGAGTTCGCCTTCTTGGAGGTTCCCCTCGAAAATACCTTTTTTAGCACGTCCTTTTCCTAACAGCTCTTTCATTTCCTCGACGGAAGCGCCACGGGCCTCGGCTTCTTCGACAGCTGTCGTAAAATCGCCTTTGATCAGACGGGTGGGAGAGAGTTTCTTCAACAGGAGCTTCGTGTCGCCTTCATTCAGGTTCAGACAGAGGTTCTTGAAGTTTTCGTGTGCCGAGCTTTCCTTCGTCAGGGCAAAACGGGTTCCGATTTGTACACCTTCGGCCCCTAAAGCGAAAGTTGCCAGCATCGCATCGCCTGTTCCGATGCCTCCGGCAGCCATTAGCGGGAGAATGGTCGCACGACGTACCGCCGGAATCAGGCATAGCGTGGTTGTCTCTTCACGCCCGTTATGTCCGCCAGCTTCAAAGCCTTCGGCAACTATGGCGTCGACACCGGCCTGTTCGCATTTGGCGGCAAACTTGGAACTGCTGACTACGTGGGCGACTTTCATTCCGTGTTCCTTCAGAAATCCGGTCCATGTTTTGGGATTGCCGGCAGAGGTGAAAACAATCTTTACATTTTCCTCTACCAATATATTCATTAATGCGTCGATTTCCGGATACATCAAAGGCACATTTACCCCGAAAGGCTTGTCGGTCGCAGCCTGGCATTTGCGGATATGGTCACGCAGCACGTCCGGATGCATGGAACCAGCGCCGATCAGACCTAAACCGCCTGCATTACTCACTGCGGAAGCAAGCCTCCAACCACTGCACCAAACCATTCCACCCTGTATAACCGGATATTGAATATCGAAAAGTTCGCAAATTCTGTTCATTTTCATCAATAATTTTATTTGTACAAGTGCAATATTAGCGAAAAATGTGTAACAGCATTTCACTACTATCATTATATTTGCGGATTATTACATGTTTTAAGTTAAGACTGTTATAATCTAACGCTCAAATACAAAATAAGCAAATGAAACACTGTTTACTCCCCTTGATGGGTGCTTTCTCTTTACCGCTTCTGGCACAGACTTCGCCGCAGAAGCCGAATATCGTCGTGATTGTTGCCGACGATTTGGGATATGGAGACCTCAGTTGTTACGGCGCGACAGCTATCAGTACTCCCGGCATGGACCGGATCGCCAATGAAGGACTGCGCTTTACACAAGGCTATTGTACGGCGGCGACTTCTACGCCGAGCCGCTATTCCCTGTTGACCGGTCTTTATCCCTGGACAAACACGGAAGCCAAGATTCTTCCGGGAAATGCAGCATTGATTATCAATACGCAGCAGGTGACATTGCCGAAAGTCCTGAAGCAGGCCGGTTATGTGACCGGTTCGGTCGGCAAATGGCATTTGGGATTGGGCGACGGAGCGGTAGACTGGAATAAAACGGTCTATCCGGGAGCAAAAGAAATCGGTTATGACTATTCGTTTATCCAGGCGGCAACCAATGACCGGGTTCCCTGTATCTTTATTGAAAACGGCAAAGGTGTCGGTTTGCAGCCGGACGATCCTTTGTATGTCAGCTATCGGGAAAACTTCCCCGGCGAGCCGACCGGCAAGGATAATCCGGAGCTGTTGCGTATGCATCCGAGCGTAGGGCATGCCGGAGCGATTGTGAACGGCGTTCCCCGTATCGGTTTCCAGAAGGGCGGAAAGGCGGCTCAATGGAAAGACGAAGACATGGCAGAACTGTTCCTTGAGAAAGCCAAGACTTTCATGAAGGAAAATAAGGACAAGCCGTTTTTCCTGTATTACGGATTACATCAGCCGCATGTGCCTCGCGTGCCGAATCAGAAGTTTGCCGGCAAATCCGGCATGGGACCGCGTGGAGACGTGATTCTGGAAGCGGATTGGTGTGTGACGGAGTTTCTGAAAGAGATGGACCGGCTCGGACTGACGGAAAATACGTTGGTTATTTTCTCAAGCGATAACGGTCCTGTCCTGGACGACGGCTATCAGGATCAAGCGGTCGAGTTGGTCGGTAACCATAAGATTGCCGGTCCTTACCGCGGTGGCAAGACGAGTTTGTATGACGGAGGAACTTGTATTCCTTTCCTGCTCCGCTGGCCGGCGGTGGTTAAACCGGGCGTATCGGATGCTTTGGTTTGCCAGATGGATCTTTTGGCCTCTTTGGCAGCACTCACGGGACAGGCTTATCCGGATAAGACGGATAGCCAGAATACGTTGCCGGTCTTTTTGGGCAATAGTGATCAGGGACGCCGGGAACTGGTGATTGAAGGTTATTATAATTATGCTTTCCGCCAGGGTGATTGGGTGATGATCCCGCCTTATCCGGATTATTATGGCGACAAGGAAGAAGCTGAATTTGCAGGCTTTAGCGATTGCTACCAATTGTATAACGTCAAAGAGGACCCGGGGCAGCAGAATAATCTGGCAACAAAAGAACCGCGCCGCCTGCGGCAGATGATGATGCGTTTTGAACAATTAAAAAGAGAAACCGGTAAAAAGACCAATTTTTAGTAGAATTGGCTACCTTTGCCATTAGAATAAATTAATAGTACAGACATGAACAAAACACTTATGGCTGCCGGTCTGGCAGTTGTTTTAGGGGCATGTAACTCCACGAAGAAAGGCGATGTCGCAGATACAGCGGTTGTAAATCCTTTCTTTACCGAGTACACGACGCCGTTTGGTGTTCCTCCATTTGATCAGATCAAGGTTGAACACTACAAGCCTGCCTTCCTGAAAGGAATGGAAGAGCACGTTGCAGAAGTAGACGCTATCGTCAACAACCCGGACGAGGCTACTTTTGAAAATACGATTGTTGCACTGGATCAGAGCGGAGAGTTGTTGACGAAAGTCGCCTATGCTTTCAGCGGACAAGCCAGTGTTAATACGAATGATGAAATCCAGGCGCTTGAACAGGAACTTTCACCGTTGCTTTCCAAACATTCGGATGACATCAGCCTGAATCCTAAACTCTTTGCCCGTGTGAAATCCGTATATGAGAACCAGGCTAAATTCGATCTGAACAAGGAACAGAAGAAGTTGCTGGAAGAAACATACAAAGGGTTTGTACGTGGCGGCGCTAATCTGGACGCTGACAAGCAGGCCCAGCTTCGTAAGCTGAACGAGCAGATTTCCTTGTTGGAGCTTACTTTCGGGCAGAACACGCTGAAAGAAACGAATGCTTTCCAACTGGTTGTCGATAAGAAGGAAGACCTTTCCGGCCTGCCCGAAACATTGGTAGCCGCAGCAGCTGCCGCAGCCAAAGAGGCAGGAATGGAGGGCAAATGGGTGTTCACGCTGCATAATCCGAGTGTGATGCCGTTCCTGCAATATGCGGACAACCGCGCTTTGCGTGAGAAAATCTATAATGCCTACATCAGCCGTGGCAATAACAACAATGCAAACGACAATAAGGATGTGATCAAAAAACTGGTTACCGCCCGCTTGGAAAAGGCTAAGTTGTTAGGTTACGAAGACTTTGCCGCATATGTCCTGGAAGAAAACATGGCAAAGAACGAAAAGAACGTCTACGACCTGTTGAACAAGATTTGGACACCGGCATTGGCAAAGGCAAAAGAAGAGCTGGCCGATATCAATGCCGAAATCAAGAAAGAAGGCGGTAACTTCGAGGCTGAAGGCTGGGACTGGCGTTATTATTTCGAGAAAGCCAAGATCGCAAAGTTCGATCTGGATGAGAACGAGGTTCGTCCGTATCTGGAGCTGAACAATGTCCGTGAAGGCGCTTTCTATGTGGCAAATAAGCTGTATGGCATCACCTTTACCGCGTTGCAGAATATGCCGCTTCCCGATCCGGATGCACAGGTTTTTGAATGCAAGGACAAAGACGGCTCTTCATTGGGCGTGCTCTATATGGACTTCTTTACCCGTCCCGGAAAGAGCGGCGGCGCTTGGTGTGGCGGCTATCGGGATCAGACTTATAAAGACGGTAAACGTGTCGCTCCGATTGTAACCACCGTATTCAACTTCAGCAAACCGGCAGAAGGACAGCCTGCATTATTAAGCGCCGACGAAGCAGGAACCGTATTCCATGAGTTCGGACATGCTCTGAACGGACTGTTCGCCGATGTGCATTACAACGGTGTATCCGGTGTCCCCCGCGATTTTGTGGAACTTCCTTCACAGGTGATGGAGCATTGGGTGTTCGAACCGGAAGTGCTGAAAGTTTATGCCAAACATCATAATACAGGCGAAGTGATCCCGCAAGCAATTGTCGATAAAATCGTTAAGAGTGGGAAATACGGACAGGGTTTTGCAACAACCGAATATGTGGCATCTTCTTTATTGGATATGGATTATCATATTTTGAAAGAGATTCCTGCTGATTTGGATATAGAGAAGTTTGAAGCAAATGCAATGTATGGTCGCGGGTTGTTGAAACAGATTGCTCCCCGTTATTGGGGAACTTATTTCGGTCATACGATGGAAGGCGGTTACACAGCCGGTTATTACAGTTATATCTGGGCGGAAGTCCTGGATTGCGATGCTTTCGAGGCATTCAAGGAAACCGGCGATATCTTCAATCCCGAAGTGGCTGCCAAATTCCGTACGTATGTACTGTCTCCGGGCGGTATTGACGAAGGCATGGTTATGTACAGAAACTTCCGGGGCAAAGAACCGAGCATCGATCCGTTGTTGCGGAACAGAGGTCTGAAATAAAACGGATGGGCATGGAATTTTAGTTTCATGCCCATGGAACAGAAAATGCATGGGCATGGAATTTAAAATACATGCCTATGCAATTTTTTATTATTCACATAAAAAACAAGAGAAAAGAATGAAGAGAACATTTATGGCAGCCGGCTTAGCCGTCGTGTTGAGCGCATGCGGTTCACCTGAAAAAGGTGCAGATGCAGCCCAGGAGGGAAACCCTTTCCTGACAGAGTTTACCACACCGTTTGGTGTCCCTCCGTTCGATAAGATCACTTTGGCCGATTACAAACCGGCATTCCTGCAAGGCATGGAAGAGCAGAAGCAGGAAATCGACGCCATCGTAAAACAGCGGTCCGTGCCGGACTTTGAAAACACGATTGTTGCACTCGATCAGAGCGGTCGCCTGTTGAAACGGGTCAGTTCCGTGTTTTATGGTCAGAACAGTGTGAATACAAATGATGAAATGCAGGCGCTGAGCCGGGAACTTTCCCCGCTACTTTCCAAGCATAATGACGACATCAGCCTTAATCCGGCGCTCTTTGCCCGCGTGAAAGAGGTTTATGACAACCAGGCTAAATTCAATCTGGACAAGGAACAGAAGAAATTATTAGAAGAAACATATAAGGACTTTGTGCGGGGCGGTGCCAATCTGCCGGCCGACAAACAGGAGAAGTTGCGTGAACTGAACAGCGGTATTTCCATGCTCCAGCTCACTTTCGGACAGAATATGTTGAAAGAAACGAACGATTTCCAGTTGGTGATCGATAAGAAGGAAGACCTTTCCGGCCTGCCCGAAAGCCTGATTGCGAATGCGGCCAAAGCGGCTAAAGCTGCCGGGATGGACGGCAAATGGCTTTTCACGCTTCATAATCCGAGTGTAATGCCGTTCCTGCAATATGCCGATAACCGCGCTTTGCGTGAGAAAATCTTTAAAGGTTATATCAATCGGGGAAATAATGGAAATGACGCAGATAATAATAAAGTCGTTCGCGATCTGATCACGCTGCGTCTGGAAAAGGCCAAGCTGATGGGATATGACGATTATGCCTCTTTCGTCCTGGAAGACCGCATGGCAAAGACTTCGGATAAGGTGTATGCTTTGCTGGATGAAGTCTGGACTCCGGCTTTAGCTAAAGCCAAGATGGAACTGGCCGACATCAATGCCGAAATCAAGAAAGAAGGCGGCAATTTCGAGGCGGAAGGCTGGGACTGGCGTTATTATTTCGAGAAAGCTAAAAAGGCTAAGTTCGATCTGGATGAAAACCAGGTGCGTCCTTACTTGAAATTGGATAATGTGCGCGATGGCGCTTTCTATGTGGCGAACAAGCTGTATGGCATCACATTTACTCCGGTTAACAATATTCCGCTTCCTCATCCCGAAGCGCAGGCTTTCGAGTGCAAGGATAAAGACGGAAGTTATTTAGGAATCCTCTATTTTGACTTCTTCCCGCGTGCAAGCAAGAGGGGCGGAGCCTGGTGTGGAACCTATCGTTCGCAAACTTACCAGGATGGCAAACGCCTCGGCCCGATTGTCACGATCGTTTGCAACTTCAGCCAGCCGGCGGAAGGGCAACCTGCTCTGTTAAGTGCCGATGAAGCGGAAACGTTGTTCCATGAATTTGGTCATGGCTTGCATAATCTCTTCAAGGATGTGCACTATTATGGCGTGTCGGGCGTTCCCCGCGACTTTGTGGAATTACCTTCACAAGTGATGGAACATTGGGTGTTCGAGCCGGAAGTTTTGAAAGTATATGCCAAACATTACCAGACGGGCGAAGTGATTCCGGCAGCTCTGATCGAGAAGTTGGATAAGAGCGGCAAATACGGACAAGGATTTGCAACGACCGAATATTTGGCGGCTTCTCTGTTGGATATGGATTATCATGTGTTGAAAGAAATTCCTGCCGATCTGGATGTGATGAAGTTTGAAAATGAGACGTTGGGCAAACGCGGCCTGATCCGCCAGATTCCGTCCCGCTATCGTACGACTTATTTCAACCACACGATGGGCGGTGGTTATACGGCCGGTTATTACAGTTATATCTGGGCGGAAGTTTTAGATGCCGATGCTTACGAAGCCTACAAAGAAACCGGCGATATCTTTAATCCTGAAGTGGCTGCCAAATTCCGTACCTACATCCTGACACCGGGCGGAATTGACGATGCAATGGATATGTACAAGAACTTCCGCGGAAAGGAACCGAATACGGAGCCTTTATTGAAGAACAGAGGTCTTAAATAACTATTGTAATATGTCTGACTTGGATAAAGAAGATTTCAAGCAAGCTGTTTATCAGATGGTCCGGTATGTTCCGAAAGGTCGCGTCACCAGTTATGGCGCGATTGCCCGGGCCATCGGATATCCCAATATGTCCCGTCTTGTCGGGCGTGTGTTGGGGCATATTCCTTCTTTCGAGTCAGACATTCCTGCCCATCGTGTCGTGAACAGCCAGGGAATCCTTTCCGGGAAAGATGCGTTCGGCACTCCGGAGCGGATGCAGAAACTGCTGGAAGCAGAAGGCGTAACTGTCATTAATGACCGGATCCAAAACTGGAAATCTGTCTTCTGGAATCCGTTGAAAGAAGTCGGTCTGGAGTAAACAACCTTGTCTATGGACTAATCGAGCATCAGGCTCATATAGGCTTCCCGGCTCTGATAACCAAGCAACAGACGCGTCAGTGATTGCGTTTCCATCTCTTTCAGTTCCCCGATGTTCAGCACGGAGTTTTCATGGGTGGATGCCCAATGATGTATAAGGCGGTCACGATCAAGCACACGTGCCATTCCTAACGGAAAAGTGCCCGGCCCGGTGAAAGAAGTCCGGTAAATAGCCTTCTCTACATTATTTTGCGTCGTTGCTTCCTGAAGGAGCAAATTCTTAATATGATCATTGTCGTACATCAACTCCCTGACATAAATATGGTCGCCGGCAGGATAGAAAAAGATCATCCCGATCGGCTCTTCCCGGACATTCAGGGCAGTCAGCATTTGTCCGCCGGACTGTTGCAGGTCGCGCAGGATTGTGACGAAGTCGTCATAGCCGTGCAACACATAGCAAGTGCGTTCACGCTGTTTCTTATCGAAGAATTTATAAAGGGTTTCCATGGAAGGAACTTCCGGCGGGACAATCAATATGCCTTGTTCCCAAGCAATCTCGTAAGGGCGGATATAAGTCTCTTCCGAGTAGTCGAAAGCCTCCGTATAGCCTAAGTCACGATAATAATCGAACAGCCAGGGATCGGCCGGTATGATAACCGTCAGGGCCACTTTCCGGCTTTTCATCACTTCGAAGGCTTCCGTTATCAACTGGCGCATAAGTCCCTGGCCGCGTTCGGAAGGAAGCGTACAGGCTCCATAGATGTAATTTACGGATATTTCCGTTCCGTAATAGGTCATGACATACGGAAGCATTTGAAGGGCGGAAACGATCTTCCCGTCTTTTTCTATAAACAAAGCGTTCTCCTTTTTATAGACGCGGTCGAAGAACAGGCTGATAAATTCTTCGCTGTCGTCGAAAGAGGTACGCCATAGATCGATCAATTGAGGCTTGTTGTTATCCATTGTTCATTTTATTTTGCAGGTTTCTTTATTGCTGCGGATTTTTCCAATAGAATGAACGGGTTATACGAAAGTTTAGCCTTACGCAGGCCGGGAATACCCAAGTCTTCCTCCCGGTTCACATAGATGTACTTTTCCGGCAGGTGAGAGGCAAATTCTTTGTTGATAACAGCATAAGCGCCCTCATAGTTCACATCCGCCTTTTCGACATGTACGCCGAATGTGTTATGATTGATCGGAGCACCGAAGGAGAAAGCGACTATCTGATGATCTACGCAGATGGCGCCGCCTATCAACCCCAATTCGTTGAAATGATTCAGGGCGTAGTTCATGGAACGGCGTTCGTCGTTCAGATCCTCTTCGTCATTGTCTATCCGGTTCGCCTTATACCACTTACATTCGAGTTGGAGGCATTCGGGAACCAGTTCCGGCGTGATAGGAATATATTTATATTCGTAGTTCTTATTGAAGTTGTTGATATGATTGCGTTTCGACTGGTACTTTTTCCCTTTCAGGGTTGCCAGGTCTTCGCGCAGGTAGATATAATCGAAATAGTCCCGTTCGGGGATATAAAAGAATCCGCCGGGGATTGCCTTTTCCAGTTCTTCTTTGGCATCGGATGTGACGCCTAACATACAAAGCGGATGCCCTTGTTCGAGGGAATCGGCTTCTAACAATTCGATCGCCTTTTGCAGGTTTCCCTGTCCGGTAGGCGTCATATAGGCAACTCTTGTCTTATTTTCGATCCAGAAACGGATCAGCAGGCAACCGTCTACGACAGCATATTCGCTGTCATACAAGAACCGCCAACTACAGATATTAGAAAATGAATAATCGCAATTCTTGTAATTGCTCGGTATTGTAAAAGAGGTTATAATGTCTTTATCTTCGATTTTGATCGGTTTAAACGGTATCTTCATCTTTTTCTTTTTTTGAGGTACAAATATAGAACTAATTAATATGTATGAATGTTTTCAGAGAAAGAAATTCAATCAATTCTGTATATCGCCGGATAAACTCTATAAATGTTATTAATAGGGCTTTAAGTAAATATAAAAATGATTGTACTTATTAAACTTACTTCTATCTTTAAATGTTCGAAGTGCAATGTTTTATTTTAAAGTAAAAAGAATATGAGCACAGAAAAAATATTACCGATTGATCTCTATCATGCCGTGTCGACTGCAAATCTGACATTGGAAAGTTCTTTAAAAATCATTCACGTCGAAGCCGGGCAGGATTATGATCTGTTTCCGATGGACGCAGGGACTCTTGCCGTGATTTGCCGGGGTGGAAGGTTTGTTTCTAAAGCCCTCGACCAGGAGTTTTCTATAACAGCCGGACAGGTTCTTTTGGCGGCAACAGATGATATCAAGGAAATATCCCGCTTCTCGGAAACAGGCTTTGAAGGGGTTGTTATTTATGCCAGCAGTGATCTGCTGATCAATCGGCAGAGGCTGATGTACCGGGATATTACGCCGGATGAGATGGAGGAAACCGATCTTTACATCCGGTTGATACAGTCTCAGATCGAACGGATGAGCGATGTCCGCGTTAAAGTGGTAGAATCGTTATTGCGTGCCCTGATTTTCTATCTTCAGCAGGGCGGCCATGTTGCAGACGACCGGGATAGCCGGATTCCGCCTATGTTTTACGATTTCGCATTGCTGATAAGTCGCTATCATCATTATCCGGTCTATTATTATGCAGAGAAATTGGGCATGACTTCTATGGAACTGAATAGTAAATGTAAATCATATTCCGGCGTATCGGCGGCAGAATGGATCAGCCAGTATGTCTTGCTTGAAGCAAAAGACCTGCTGATCAAGACCCGCCTGCGACCTTCCCGTATCGCTGTGATGCTGAATTTCTCAAATTATGATACCTTTGCACGTTGGTTCAGACGCCATACCGGGGAATTGCCGGGAAACTGGAGGTAATTGAAAATTAAAGATTAATACCATGAAATGGACATTTGAAAACGCTAAAATAAAAGGGCGGATCATTCTGACAGATTCGCTTCATGAAGACGTCGGCCTTCTGAAAGATAAAACCCTGTATAAGTTTATTTGGGTAAGCTCCGGAGAGGTTGAACTGGATATCGATCATCAACAAATCATCCTGAAGGAAGGACAGTTGGTGCCGCTTTCCCATTTGCACCATCTGGAATTTGTGCGTGTGGAGGGCGTTTGTTATACGTTGATGTTCAACAGTAACTTCTATTGCATACACGGAAATGACCATGAGGTTTCTTGTAACGGATTGCTGTTTCATGGCTCGTCGCATGTGCTGACTTTTGTTCTTTCGGAAGAGGAACGGCGGAAGATCGACACGCTGACAGGGATCATGCAGGAGGAGTTTCAGAGTTCCGACCACTTGCAGGATGAGATGCTCCGGGTTTTGTTGAAACGCTTTATCATTTTATGTACGCGCATAGCGGAAGACAGGCAAGGTGTTGTCCGGGAGAACAGTTTCCAGTTCGAGACGATCCGCAAGTTCCATGTCCTGGTCGATACTTATTTCAAGGAGAAGAAGCAGGTGCAGGAATATGCGGATATGCTCAACAAGTCGCCGAAGACATTAGCGAATATCCTTTCATCCTATCATCAGCCATCTGCCATTCGCATTATCCACAACCGTATCCAGGCGGAAGCCGAACGCCTGCTGCTCTACACCTCCAAAAGTTCGAAGGAGATTGCCCTGATGCTTGGTTTTGAAGATCAGGCAACATTCAGCCGCTTCTTTAAGAACGCAACAGGGTTGAGCACGACCGAATACCGGCGGCAGCACAAAAAGGAGACTGTGTAGAAAACAGGGAATATTGCCAAATCTAAGGGTAAAATCACTATCCTCTGAAATATAAGGGGTCTGTATTTTTGCATCATAGAAAAAACAGATCAATTAATAGATGCTTACCGGGAACAATCAGGTTTAATGAAATGTTTCTTAAGTAGAAAACAAAGGAGGACACGAAAAATGAAAAAGTATGATGCAATTATCATTGGTTTTGGAAAAGGCGGAAAAACACTGGCTGCGGATTTAGGCAATCGCGGATGGAGTGTCGCCGTTGTTGAACGCTCGAAAGAAATGTATGGCGGGACATGTATCAATATCGGATGTATTCCGACAAAGGTCCTGGTTCATCTTTCCAAAGTTGCCCAGTATAATCATTATACAACCTTCGAACAACGCGCCGAAGCCTTCCACAAGGCGATCGTGGAAAAAAGAAAGATCACGGCCGACCTCAGGCAGAAGAATTTCGATAACCTGGACAGTAAAGATTCTGTGACTGTTTATACGGGCACCGCTTCCTTTCGTTCTCCTTATGAAATAGAAGTGAAAACCGATGGCGAAACGATCATGTTGCAGGGGGAGAAGATATTCATCAATACCGGAGCCTCGACTGTTATCCCTTCTATCAAAGGAATCAAAAATAATCCGTTTGTTTATACCAGCACTTCCATTATGGAGTTGGACAAACTGCCTCGCCGCTTAGCGATAGTCGGAGGCGGTTATATTGGGCTCGAGTTTGCTTCGATCTTTGCTAACTTCGGTTCGGAGGTCACGGTGTTGGAAGGCGGCGATAAGTTTATTCCGCGTGAAGACCGTGATATCGCTGAAGCCGTGAAAACGGTTTTAGAAAAGAAAGGTATGTCGATCCGGCTGAATGCCGTCGTGCAGGAGATCGAACGGGATTCGGACAAGGCAACCGTCGTTTACCGCGATGCCTTGAGTGGTGAAACGATCCGCGTGGAAGCCGATGCGATCCTGCTGGCCACCGGACGCCGTCCGAACACCGAAGGTCTGAACCTGGAAGCAGCCGGAGTGAAACTGACGGAACGCGGGGCTATCGATGTGGACGACCGCTTGCATACGACTGTCAACAATATATGGGCGATCGGGGATGTGCGCGGCGGCCTGCAGTTCACCTATCTTTCGCTGGACGACTACCGGATTATCCGGGACGAACTTTTTGGCGACGGGAAACGCAATACCGGTGACCGGGAAGCAGTCGCTTATTCGGTCTTTATCGATCCGCCCCTGTCGCACGTCGGTCTGAACGAAGAGCAGGCGCGCCGGACGGGACGGCATATAAAAGTATCCAAAGTGATTGCCGCCACAATGCCCCGGACCCGCACGGTCGGGCAGACGGAAGGCCTGCTGAAAGCGGTGATCGACGTCGATACGAACCAGATTCTGGGCTGTACGCTGTTCTGTGCCGAGTCGAGCGAGATCATCAATCTGGTTGCGCTAACGATGCGTACGGATAACAATTATGTCCTCCTTCGTGACAATATTTTCACTCATCCTTCCATGAGCGAATCACTGAATGATTTATTCAACATAAAATAAAACAAATAAGAAATGAAAGCAGATATAGGATTGATCGGGCTTGCCGTGATGGGCGAGAACCTGGCGCTGAATATGGAAAGCAAAGGCTTTACCGTAGCCGTATATAACCGTAGCGCCCCCGGGGAAGAGGGCGTCGTGGACCGTTTTACAGGCGGTCGCGGAAAAGGAAAACATTTCATCGGAACACATTCCATCGAGCAGTTGGTCGAGGCGGTCAAGCGTCCGCGTAAGATCATGATGATGGTCAAAGCAGGCCGTCCGGTGGACGAACTGATTGCGCAATTGACGCCGTTTCTGTCGCCTGGCGATGTGATTATCGATGGAGGAAATTCAGATTTCCACGACACCGAACGTCGTGTGAAAGAAGTGGAAGAGAAAGGCATGTACTTCGTCGGGACCGGCATCTCGGGTGGCGAAGAAGGCGCCTTGCACGGCCCGTCCGTGATGCCCGGAGGTTCGGCCCAAGCCTGGCCGTTAGTGAAAGACATCCTGCAGGGCATTGCTGCCAAGCTGGACGACGGAACGCCCTGTTGCGAATGGATCGGAGCGGGCGGAGCCGGCCATTTCGTAAAGATGGTACACAACGGGATCGAGTATGGCGACATGCAGCTTATTTCCGAGGCATATGCATTGCTGAAACACCGCAAGGGCTTGGACAATGACGCGCTGGCTGTCGTTTTCGATGAATGGAACGGAGGCGAGCTGGATAGTTTTCTGATCGAGATCACCTCCAATATCCTGCGTTTTCGCGATGAAGACGGAAAGCCGCTGCTCGATAAAATACTGGACGTCGCCGGACAAAAAGGCACAGGCAAATGGAGTGCGATTGCGGCAATGGACGAGAACGATCCGCTTACGTTGATCACGGAAGCTGTTTACGCCCGTCTGCTTTCCGCCCTCTATCCTGAACGCATAAAAGCTAATGGTCTGTATGATGAGCCGGTGAAAGTGAATGAAGAATTAAAGATTGAAGATGTACGGCAGGCATTGTATGCGGCTAAGTTAGTCTCCTATGCGCAAGGCTTTTCTCTGCTTCGCCGGGCTTCCGAACATTATGGATGGGAATTGGATTACGGGACGATTGCCCGTATCTGGCGCAAAGGATGCATCATCCGTTCCGTCTTCCTGCAAAAGATTACGGAGGCTTACAGGAAGAATCCGGAACTGGAAAACCTGTTGTTCGACGACTTTTTCCGTGACAAGATCCGTGCGGCTCTTCCCGCTTGGCGCCAGGTGGTGGCGGAAGGCGCACTCGGCGGCGTGGCTTTGCCTGCCATGAGTTCCGCCCTGAATTACTTCGACGGATTGCGAACGCTCCACTCGGCGGCCAACCTGATTCAGGCGCAGCGCGATTATTTCGGTGCACATACTTACGAACGGACCGACCGCGAGCGGGGACATTTCTTCCACACCAACTGGACTGGCGAGGGAGGCAACACGGTTTCCGGAACGTATAGCGTTTAAAATGACTTTCCGGGATTCCGGAAACCTTCAAAAACGTTGCGCGGAGCTTTCCGGAGTTCCGGAAACCTTCAAACGGGTCGTTTGGCCATTTCCGGAAGTCCGGACGCCTTCAAACACGCTGCGCGGAGCTTTCCGGGGTCTCGGAAACCTTCAAACGGGGCGTTTAGCCTTTTCCGGAAGTCCGGACATCTTCAAACACGTTGCGCGAAGCTTTCCGGAGTTCCCGAAACTATTAAATTAAAGAAACAAATGAAAACAGCAAGCGATCAATTATTAGTTATATTCGGAGCCTCCGGCGACCTGACGGGACGGAAGCTCCTGCCTTCGCTTTATGAACTGCATGTGCGGGGATTATTGCCGGAGCGTTTTTGCATCTTAGGTGCAGCCCGCACGGATTATTCAGACGACGAATACCGTGTCCTCGAGAAGGCACACATCCGGGAAGCCCTGAAAAAGAAAGAGGTGGACGAAGCCGAACTGGACAACTTCCTCCGCCGCGTCTTTTACCTCTCGTTCGATTCGACCAACGCCTCCGAATATGGCAAACTGAAGGACCGTATCCACCAGTTACAGCATGAGGAGCAGTTGCCTGACAAGATCATCTACTATCTTGCCACGCCACCCCTGATGTACGAACTGATCCCGGCCTGCCTGAAAGAAAGCGGGCTAAACGTTCCGGAGAAAGCCGACGGTTGGCGCCGGGTGATCGTGGAGAAGCCTTTCGGCACGAGCCTCGAATCGGCACAGAAACTGAACAAACATCTTTGTCACATCTTTGACGAAGAAGAAATCTACCGTATCGACCATTATCTGGGAAAAGAGACGGTGCAGAACATCCTGGTGCTCCGCTTTTCCAACGGTATATTCGAGCCGCTGTGGAACCGCAACTATATCGACTCGATCGAGATCAGCGCTTCCGAAACATTAGGCGTTGAGAACCGGGGAAAGTATTATGACGGAGCAGGCGCCCTGCGCGACATGATCCAGAACCATTTGATGCAACTCATGGCGTTTACGGCTATGGAGTCGCCTTCGGTCTTCGATCCTGAGCCGATCCGCGACGAGATCGTGAAGGTCTTCCGCGCCCTGCGTCCTTATAAGACGCACGATATGGACCACCTGATTGTCCGCGGCCAGTACGACGGATACCGGACGGAGAAGAATGTTGCCACCGACTCGACGACGGAGACATACGTGGCCATGAAGATGTTCATCGACAACTGGCGTTGGAGCGACGTCCCCTTCTATATCTTTACGGGCAAGAAATTGCCGGAAAAGAGTTCGGAGATCGTGGTGAACTTCAAGTCGACGCCTCACCAGCTGTTTGCCGGGCAGTGTTCGGGAGGTTCTTGCAACAAGCTGATCATCCGCATCCAGCCGGACGAGAGCATCACGCTGAAGTTCGGCCTGAAGATGCCGGGCGCCGGTTTTACGGTGAAACAGGTGGGAATGGATTTCCGCTACGATTCGCTCTCGAAGAGCTATCTGCCGGACGCCTACGAACGCCTCTTGCTCGACGCCATGCTGGGCGACTCGACTTTGTACGCCCGCAGCGATGCCTTGGAAGCCAGCTGGCGCTTGATCGATCCGATCCTTCACCACTGGAAAGAAGAAGGAGCAAAGAACCTCTTCTTCTACGCCCCCGGTGAAGACGGCCCGCTCGAAAAAGCCCGCTTGGGCATGGTGCCGAAGGATTGCCCTTGCCAGACTTGCGGGTAATAATTTGCCAATGTGCAAATATGGCGCTTCGCTAAATGTGCCAATGAGAGTGTATTGTATTGCTTACATTGGCATATTGGCACATTATCACATTAACACATTATTTATTATGAAAATAGAGAATTTTAAAACCGATAAAGAAGCCCTTCAGGCCATGACATCCTGCCTGATCGGGTATATGGAACGGAAGACGGACGGTCATCCTTTCAACCTCGCCTTGTCGGGAGGAGAAACGGCAAAGAAGATGTTCGCCCTTTGGGTGGAAGAATATAAAGAGAGGATCGATTGGGATAATATCCGTTTCTTCTGGGTGGATGAACGCTGTGTGCCGCCGACTGATCCGGACAGCAATTATGGCCATGCGAACGAACTTTTGTTTAAGCCGCTGCATATCCCCGAAGATCATGTGCACCGAATTCACGGCGAAGTGGAGCCGGGGACGGAAGCGATGCGCTATTCACGCATTGTAAAGGAATATCTGCCCCGTCACGGACAGTTGCCCTATTTCGATTGCATTATCTTGGGAATCGGCGGAGATGCGCATACGGCATCCATTTTCCCGGACACATTGCCGCTTCTGACCGATAGCCGCAATTACGCTGTGTCGCAGCATCCGGGAACGAGCCAGTTCCGTATCACGATGACCGGCCCGCTGATCCTGAACGATTCGCCCTTGCTGGTTCCCGTCCTGGGCGCCGGAAAGCAGGAGATGCTGGAGGAACTGAAAAAAGGCTATTCCCCTACAAATCCAACGCCTGCCGCCTATATCCTGACACATGCGGTGGAGGCGGTTGTTTATACCACGACTGTATAGACGTTCCCTGATTCTTCAGGGCTGCATTCGGATAGTTCAACCCCGAATCGGGCAGCTTTAAACGATTCTTATTTCAAGGCAGAGATACGCTGGATATCTTTGCCTTTGTTATTTTAAATAGAGAATATATGTTTAAAGCAATTGTCCGTTTTTCTGTCCGGAAAAAACTGTTTGTGGGATTGACGGCCCTGTTCCTGTTGATTGGAGGAATCTATGCAATGCTGACGCTTCCGATCGATGCCGTCCCGGACATTACCAATAATCAGGTGCAGATTGTGACCGTTTCGCCGACACTGGCTCCGCAGGAAGTGGAGCAGTTGATCACTTTTCCTATCGAGATCGCGATGAGCAATATTATGAATGTGGAAGAGATCCGTTCCGTTTCCCGGTTCGGACTTTCGCTCGTTACGGTTGTCTTTAAGGAAAGCGTGCCGACGCTCGATGCCCGGCAGCTTATCAACGAACAGATACAGGCGGTATCCGGTGAAATCCCTTCCGAACTGGGAATGCCTGAGCTAATGCCGATCACGACTGGATTGGGGGAGATTTACCAGTATATATTGAAAGTCTCGCCAGGTTACGAAAAGGAATATGATGCCATGGAACTGCGTACGATCCAGGACTGGATCGTGAAACGGCAGCTTTCCGGCATTCCCGGCATCGTGGAGATCAACAGCTTCGGCGGTTATCTGAAGCAATACGAAGTGGCGGTCGATCCGGATGCTCTCTATTCGCTGAACATAACGATCGGGGAGGTGTTTGAGGCATTGAACCGCAACAACCAGAATACCGGTGGCAGTTACATCGAGAAGGTGAACCGGGCCTATTACATCCGTTCGGAAGGAATGATCAGCCGGACGAAAGACATCGAACGCATCGTGATCACCAACCGGGGAGGAATCCCGATCCATATCAGTGACGTGGGAACAGTCCGTTTCGGTGCCCCGAAGCGTTTTGGAGCGATGACGATGGATGGCACCGGAGAATGCGTCGGCGGGATCGCCATGATGCTGAAGGGAGCCAATGCCAACGTAGTGACGAAAGAGTTGGAAGCCCGTGTGGAAAAGGTGCAGAAGATGTTGCCGGAAGGGATAAGCGTCGAGCCCTATTTGAACCGGTCGGAGCTGGTGAACCGGAATATCTCGACCGTCGTCAGGAACCTGATCGAAGGCGCATTGATCGTGTTTATCGTTCTGATGCTGTTTTTGGGGAATGCCCGGGCGGGATTGATTGTCGCTTCGGTGATCCCGTTGGCGATGTTGTTTGCATTCATTATGATGCGCCTGTTCGGAGTGTCCGCCAATCTGATGAGTTTGGGGGCGATCGACTTCGGTATTGTTGTGGACGGCTCGATTGTGATTGTCGAAGGTGTCCTGGCGCATCTTTACACCCGCCGTCTGGCAGGCCGGACACTGTCGCGGGCGGAAATGGATGCCGAGGTCGAAGCCGGTGCGGGCGGTGTCGTGCGGAGCGCTACTTTTGCCGTCTTCATTATCCTGATTGTCTTTTTCCCGATCCTGACACTTTCGGGGATCGAGGGAAAGTATTTTACGCCGATGGCGAAGACGTTGGTGTTCTGCATCATCGGCGCCCTGATCCTTTCGCTGACTTATGTGCCGATGATGGCCTCCCTGTTCTTGAAACGGACGATTTCGGTGAAGCCGACTTTTGCCGATCGCTTTTTTGCCGGCCTGAACAAGATATATAAACACGGCTTGGACTTCTGCCTGCATCACATTGGTGTGACAGTCGTTTCCGCCTTTGCCTTGTTGGCCGCTTCCCTGCTGCTCTTTACCCGGTTGGGCGCCGAGTTTATCCCGACGCTCGACGAAGGCGATTTCGCCATGCAGATGACGCTTCCGGCCGGTAGCTCGCTGACACAAAGCATAGAGTTGTCCCGCCAGGCACAAAAGGTGTTGAAGGATAAATTTCCGGAGATCAAACATGTCGTGGCTAAAATCGGTACGGCCGAAGTTCCCACCGACCCGATGGCTGTGGAGGACGCAGACGTGATGATCATCATGAAGCCTTTTAAGGAATGGACATCCGCCTCAAGCCGTGCCGAAATGGTGGAAAAGATGAAAGCGGCCCTCGAACCGATCACCGGAGCCGAGTTCAACTTCAGCCAGCCGATCCAGTTACGCTTTAACGAGTTGATGACGGGAGCCAAAGCGGATATCGCGATCAAACTGTATGGAGAAGATATGGAAGAGCTATATGCCAAGGCGAAGGAAGCATCTAAATTCGTGGAAAAAGTGCCCGGTGCTTCCGACGTCATTGTCGAACAGGCAATGGGACTTCCGCAGTTAGTCGTGAAATACGACCGCGCCCGGATTGCCCGTTACGGGATGAATATAGAGGAACTGAATACGATTATCCGGACAGCTTATGCCGGTGAAGCCGCCGGCGTGGTGTTTGAGAACGAACGCCGTTTCGATCTCGTTGTCCGCCTGGACAAGGAAAAGGTGGCGGATCTGAATCTTGACAAACTGTTCGTCCGTACTGCTGAAGGCGTGCAGATTCCGGTAGGAGAGGTGGCGAATATCGAACTGGTGAACGGCCCGTTGCAGATTAACCGGGATGCGACGAAGCGGCGTGTCGTGATCGGAGTGAATGTGCGCGATGCCGACATCCAACAGGTCGTTGCCGATATCCAGTCGACGTTGGAGAAGAATATCAAGCTCAGCCCCGGCTATTATTTCGAGTACGGAGGCCAGTTCGAGAACCTGCAGAATGCGATCGATACGCTGTTGATCGTGATTCCGGTGGCTCTGTCATTGATCCTGCTGCTGCTGTTCTTTGCTTTCAAGAGCGTGACTTATACGTTGGTGGTCTTTTCGACTGTGCCGCTGTCGCTGATCGGGGGGATTGTAGCGCTATGGCTGCGTGGATTGCCGTTCAGCATTTCGGCAGGCGTCGGCTTCATTGCGCTATTCGGGGTTGCCGTGCTGAATGGTATCCTGATGATTAATCATTTCAATGACTTGCGGAAACAAACAAAATATCAGATGACGACAAATAAGATTATAACGAAAGGATGCCCGCACCTGTTGCGTCCGGTATTTCTGACCGGGTTGGTGGCTTCGTTAGGATTTGTTCCTATGGCGATTGCCAAGTCTGCGGGTGCGGAAGTACAGCGGCCGTTGGCAACAGTCGTGATCGGCGGATTGATCGTCTCGACGGTGTTGACGCTTCTTGTGATTCCGGTGTTCTACCGCTTGGTGAATGCCGCCCCGGTCTGGTGGAAGCGGATGCGCAAGCCGGGAAGCAAAGCGCTCATGCTATTGGCTGCCGTCCTGTTATTGACACCGGCAACCGTGCAGGCGCAGGAAGGAAAAGTCACGCTGGATGAAGCAATCGGCATCGCCCTGCAAAATCATCCCCGGCTAAAAACGGCATCTGCTGCCGTCGACCGTCTGCACGCCGCCCGGGGAGAAGCCTGGGAAGTGGCGCCGACATCCGTCAGTTATTCCTGGGGACAGATAAACGGCGAATATCGCCACGATAACCAGATGGAGTTGACACAATCGCTTGGTTCCCTGCTGACGCCTTTCTATAAGAATGCCCTGGTCTCCAAACAGGTGATGACCAGCCGCTATTATCGCGAGATGGTGAAGAAAGAGATCGTAGCCGAGGTGAAACGCGCTTGGGTTTATTACCAGTATGCCGCGAACCTCTGTTCCCTTTACCGGGAGCAGAACGACTTAGCCTCGCGGTTGCAACAAGCCGGCCAACTTCGCTATGAGCAAGGCGATATCACCTTATTGGAACGGAATATGACGACGACGTTAGCTGCCGATCTCCGTACACGTTTGATGCAGGCGGAGGAAGAGCTTTCGCTCGCAAGTCGCCGGCTGACATGGGCCTGTTACGCAGACCGTTCGTTGCTCCCTGCCGATACGGCATTGACGCTTCTACCGACAGAAGCAGCCGTCTCTTCCGCTTCGGAAACCTATTTGAATTATTTCAAGAGCCAGGCGGATGAGAAACAGATGATGCTCCGGGTGGAACGCAGCCGCTTCTTTCCTGAACTTTCCTTAAGTTATGTCCGCCAGAAGATCGCTCCGCAGAATGGTTTGAACTCATGGATGGTAGGCGTTTCTTTCCCTGTCCTTTTCTTCCCGCAACATAGCCGGGTGAAGCAGGCGAAGATCGACGCCTACGTCGCCCGCATCGAGTCGGAAGCCAATATCCGGGGATTGGATAATAAAGTGGAAGAGTTGCAGGCGATCCTTCGCAAACAGTCCGAAAGCATCCGTTATTACACGACCGGCGCATTGCCCGAAGCGGACGCCCTTTTGCAAAGCGCCCTTCTGCTGTTCCGCGAAAGCGAGACGGACATCACGCAGTTTGTACAAAGTCTGAACGCTGCCCGCGAAATCCGTCGCGGTTATGTCGAGGCGGTCTATAACTATAATGTGGCAGCTTTGGAGTTGGAAATGTACACCCGGTAACATCAGAGAAGAAATAAAAATAGAACATCAAATAAAGACAAAGTATATGAAAAGAATATTCATCCCGGTTGCAGCTCTGTTGTTAGTCTCCTGCAACCAGACGACACAAGAGACAATACCGGTAGCCGAAGCTGCCGCAGACACGACCGCTCCCGTAATCGAAATGCAAGATACGACCGGCACGGCAAACGAGGTGGATGCCGTCACTTCCGCTACGGCCATGCCGAACCATTCCTCTTTCAACGGAATCATGGTCGTCCCGCCGCAACGCCGCGCCACCGTGACACTGACAATGGGAGGCACCGTGCACAGCACGACTCTGCTCCCCGGCGATTATGTCAGGAAAGGCAGTGTGCTGGCAACCCTCGAAAACCCCGATTTCATCAACCTGCAACAAGCTTATCTCGATGCCTGCGCCCAGGCCGAATACCTGCAAAAGGAGTATGAACGCCAGGAACGCCTAAGTTCGCAGGAAGCAGCCTCGCAGAAACGTTTCCAGCAAAGCAAGGCCGATTATCTTTCGATGAAAAGCCGTTTGGAAGCAGCAGCCGCACAATTGACAATCCTCGGAGTTGCGCCGGAAGAGTTGCAGGCAAACGGCATCCGTCCTTATTTAGAGGTCAAATCGCCTCTTAACGGATATGTCACGGCGATGGACCTGAATCTGGGAAAATATATCAATGCCGGAGAATCGATTTGTGATGTGGTAGACAAAGGCGAAACCTTGCTTTGCCTGACCGCCTACGAAAAGGATTTGCAGAATCTGGAACCCGGTAAGCGTGTACAGTTCCGTGTGAACGGGATGGGAGCAGAGACGTTCCATGCCGTTCTCGTCTCGGTCGGGCAGGAAGTGGACGAGACAAACCGTTCGCTGGAAGTCTATGCCCGCGTAAAAGAGTCGAACAGCCGTTTCCGTCCCGGTATGTATGTGACGGCGCGTGTTGAAAAATGAGTATCTTTGCCCCTATGGATATGAAGTGGATAAACAGGATAGACCGATATATGATTGCGTTGACGGTGATTTCAATCGTGGTCGCTTTCCTTACACATTTTCCCGAACTGATTTCGCTGTTCGACCGTTCGGGGCAGAATAATCTGTTTCCCGGCATGCATTGGGCGGATGTGGCAAACGAGATATTCTTTACTTTTATCTCGTTGCTGTTGCTTTTTGCGCTGAACACCTTTCTGTTCAAGTTCGACCGCCCGGCGGTACATATTACCTGGTGGAAATTAGCGTTGTCGTTTGTCCTGACCTGGATCGTCAGCAACCTGTTAGGGAAAGGATTTGTCTTCCTGCATCATCATTTCAACATTCCGGCTATCGACGCGATGGTGCACCATTATTTGCACCCGTTACGCGACTTCCTGATCACCTGTATCGTGGTGGGAAGCTGTTATATGAGCTACCTGTTGAGACGGAGCCAGCTTGTGCTTATCGAGAACCAGCAACTCCGGACAGAGAACCTGATAAACCAGTATGAAGCCTTGAAGAGCCAGTTGAATCCTCATATGCTGTTCAACTCGCTTAACACGCTTCGTTCCCTGATCCGCGAGACTCCGGATAAGGCGCAGGACTACTTGCAGGAACTTTCCCGCGTGCTTCGCTACACTTTGCAGGAGAACGAAAACCAGAGTGTGATGCTCCATGAAGAGATGGAGTTTGTCCGTGCTTACATCTTTCTGCTGAAGATGCGCTACGAAGACAATCTCTCGTTCGATATCCGGATTGACGAAGGCACGGAAAACTGTCTGCTTCCGCCCATGTCTGTCCAATTGCTGATCGAGAATGCCGTCAAACACAACGAGATCAGCAACCGCCGCCCGCTGACAATCCGGATACAGTCCGAAGGGCATCAGTTGACGGTCAGTAATCCGCTTCAGCCCAAACTGACGGCAAGCGGCGGCACCCGCATCGGACTGGCCAACCTGGCTAAACGCTACCGCCTCCTTTTCAGAAAGGAGATCGCAGTCAGTGAAGAAAATGATACGTTTGTAGTGACGATTCCTTTGATATAAATGACATGAAAGCACTTATTATAGAAGATGAAAAAGCGGCAGTCCGCAATTTGCAGGCATTGCTGTCGGAAATAGCGCCGGATATGGAAATCTTAGCCGTATTAGACAGTATTACCGAGACGATAGACTGGTTCGGCGCTCACAAAATGCCCGACCTGATTTTCCTGGATATTCATCTGGCGGATGGTTCCGCATTCGAGATATTCGGCCATGTGGATATCACCTGTCCGATCATTTTTACTACCGCCTACGACGAATATGCATTAAAAGCATTTAAGGTAAACAGCATCGACTATCTGCTCAAGCCGATCGATCCCAGCGATATCAGGAAAGCACTCGATAAGCTGGAGCGTTTGCAAGGCGAACCTGCCGGCAAAGAGCCGGACTATTCAACCCTGATCCGTGCGTTAAGAAAGGAGGAAAGTTATAAGACCCATTTTTTAGTCCCCATCAAAGGCGATAAGCTGTTGCCGGTCTCTGCCGAAACGGTTCTTTTCTTCCATATCGATGACGGGATCGTAAAAGCGGTGCTTGCAGACGGAAAAGAATGTATTTTCCCCCAGACTCTGGATGAACTTTCCGATTGTCTGAATCCGGTGTTCTTCTTCCGGGTGAACCGGCAATATCTGATCTCGCGTAAAGCGATACAGGATATCGACCTCTGGTTTAACGGACGGCTGTCTATCAACCTGAAAGTACCGGTCCCGGAAAAAATACTGGTCAGCAAAGCACGGGTAGGGGAGTTTAAAGAATGGTTTTAGTTTTCGATAGCTTTTCGAGGAAATAAACGATTGCGAAGCCTAAAATCATCAGGCCGACAGCTTCACCGATATGCTGGTTCGGCATGATGTTTGCCTCTACGAGAGGTTTCACGAGACCATGGCTGTCCGTATAAGTCTCGATCGTCTCTTTCCAGGGCCACACCTTATTCAGCGATCCTAACATAAAACCGGCCAGTACGGCAATCGTAATGTCGTGGAACCGGCGGAGAGCAAATGACAATATGCGTGAGAAACTCGTAATACCGATTGCTGCACCACCGATAAACACCAGCATCACAGGTATATTGAATGTCTTCACCGCCTCCATGATGTAGAAATATTTACCTAAAAGCACCAGAATAAAACTGCCTGATATCCCCGGCAGGATCATCGCACAGATGGCAATTGCCCCGCAAAGGAAGATGAAGAGCAAATTGGACGGCGTTTCAGCCGGAGTTGCAACCGTTATATAGAAAGCGACTATGATTCCGATAATATAGCTCAGGATCGTTTTCCAATCCCATTTCCGGATATCTTTGGATACGAACCAGGTTGAAGCCAGCACCAGGCCGAAGAAGAAAGACCAAACGAGAATCGGATGATCCGTCAGCAACCAGGTAATAATCTTGGCTAATGAAAAGATACTGATCCCGATCCCGGCAACAATGGACAACAGGAAATTTGCATTTATCGCATTCCAGAAAGCCGCAATCTTTCCGGTAAAGAGCAGTTTCAGGCTGGATACGTTAATACTTTTGATCGAGTCGATCAACTCTTCATAGATCCCAACAATGAAGGCGATGGTTCCGCCCGATACGCCGGGCACGACATCCGCCGCACCCATACCCATGCCTTTTAAAACTAAGAGGCCGTAGTCTTTTAGATTTCTTTTCATGTTTAGTTGTTATTATCCTTATTATTGAGGAATTCTTTCACCAGATCTTCCGGGGCAATATGTTTGTAGTTTGTCTCGTCGGTAATTTTATCAAAATCGAGACCGGAATTTTTCAGATATTCGAACACTTCATTGGGAGAAGTCTGCCGGAAATGCTCCCCGAAATGTTTCAGATCTCCTTTTGCCAGATAAGCCATTGCTAAGTGGAGATGCATCTGAGGCATTTTCGGATTGGCATCGAAGACTTTCTTATAATATTGCAAAGCCTTGTCTATATCCCCTTTCATATACAGATATTGACCGGCATGGAACAGGCTTTCGAAATCTTCCTGATTTTTGTCATCCGATTTGTCGAGGACATTAAACAGGCGGTCTGTCACCTCCACAGCCTTCTTTTCCTCTCCGTTTTCCAGATATGTCAAAGCTAACAGAGAGAGGATCCGGACGTTTTTAGGAAACAGCCTGGAGGCTTTCATCAGATTCTCGGAAGCCTCTTTTTCACGTCCCGTCTCGACACAACAACGGATATAATTAATGTAAGTACTGGAATCTTCCTGCAAACCGTTCCGGCTAAGTTGTTCTTTCAATAGGTCATAAGCCTTTTCGTAATCTTCTAACTTTACATAACATTCGGCAAGCAACGGTGTGATACGGGCGCGTATCTCATCAGTTGTTGCAATCTCGTTATACACTTCGATTGCCTTTTCATAATTCTCATTCATGTAAAGGCAATAGGCCTTCAGTATTTTCAACTCTTCATCCGAATCGTCACAGGTAAGGGCAAAATCGAACGCTTCGATTGCTTTCTCATAATCTCCGCTGATCGAATAGAGGCGCCCGAGTGTAAACCAGTAATCATTGGAATAAGGATTCTTGTCGATCAGTTCGTTACAGATCCCGATCGCTTTTTCGATATCGCCTTCAATTTCCAGATTATAGCAAAGCTCGTCTTTCAAAATCATATTATCGGGGAAGAGCATCAACCCGCGATTGATGTAATCGTGTGCCTCTTTATTCATCTCCGCATCGCCCAGGATAGGAGCGATATATTCGAATATAGTTTCCAGATATTCGCATTTATCGGCAATGAGTTTTTCCGTATATCCGATCACTTTGTCATAGGAATCTTGCATGACGTAACATTCCAGACGCAGCATGTCGAGATCCTGATTGTCCGTTTCGGCGATTGTCTCGATCAGGGCAAGTGCACTTTCATAGTCTTCGTTATAGACGAACGACTTGCATTGCCTGACCTGCAAATCGGTATTACCGGGATGAAGCCTCAGACCTAAGGCCAAGACTTCATCGTAGTAAGTATAATCGTCCGATTCTTCAAAACTGTCCAACAGGCTATCTATCTCATCGGCATCAAAATAGGCGTCCCTGCCTTCCTGGTGACCGGACAGATAGCGCTGTAACAGACGTGAGATACCTTCTTTTTTTCTCATTGGCACATTGGCATATTGAAATATTGGCACATTATTTATCTTTCACCTTACTCCAGGTATCTTTCAAGGATACGGTACGGTTAAAGACTAATTTACCGGCTGTGGAATCTTTATCCACATTGAAATAACCGATACGTTGGAACTGCAGGTAATCGAGCGGTTTGGCATTTGCCAGGAACTTTTCGACATAGCAGTTTTCCAGTATTTTCAGCGAGTCGGGGTTGATGATCTCTTTCATTGCTTCCAACGGCGAACAGTTCTTGGCTTCGCGGATGGCAGCCAATTCGTCGCGCGGATTCTCCACGTTCCACAAGCGGTCGTACAGGCGTACTTCGGCCGGCAGGCAGTGTGCGCAGCTCAACCAGTGGAGCGTGCCTTTCACCTTCCGGTTACTGTCCGGCATACCGCTCTTCGTGTTCGGGTCGTATTCGCAATAGATCTCTTCGATATTGCCGTCAGCGTCTTTCTTGCAGCCTGTGCATTTCACGATGTAGGCGTTTTTCAGACGTACTTCCTGTCCCGGCGTCATGCGGAAGAACTTTTTCGGAGCATCTTCCATGAAGTCTTCGCGTTCGATCCACAGCTCGCGGCTGAATTCGATCGTATGGCTTCCTGCCGACGGATCTTCCGGATTATTGATTGCTTCCATCTCTTCAACCTGTCCCTCGGGATAGTTGGTGATAATCAGCTTGACCGGATTCAGAACGGCCGATACGCGAGTCGCACGGGTATTAAGGTCTTCGCGGACAGCGCTTTCCAACAAGGCAAATTCGTTCAACGCGTCGTAAGTCGTGTAACCGATCTTGTCGATAAACTTGTGAATGGACTCCGGTGAATAACCGCGACGGCGGAAACCGCAGATCGTCGGCATACGCGGATCGTCCCAATCGTTTACCAGTCCTTCCTTCACCAACGTCAACAGGTTACGCTTGCTCATCAGCGTGTAGCTCAGGTTCAGTTTGTTGAACTCGGTCTGACGCGGACGGTTGTCGTTCAGGTCTTTGCCTTCTTTCAGCCAGTCGATGAAGAGATCATACAGCGGACGGTGTACCACAAATTCGAGTGTGCACAGCGAATGGGTGACGCCTTCGAAGAAGTCGCTCTGTCCGTGTGCAAAGTCGTACATCGGATAGGCTTTCCACTTGTCGCCTGTGCGATGGTGCGGAGTCTTGACGATACGATAGATGATCGGGTCACGGAAGTGCATGTTTGAATTAGCCATGTCGATCTTGGCGCGCAACACCATTGAGCCTTCTTCCAGCTCGCCGCTGTTCATCTTGTTGAACAGTTCCAGGCTCTCTTCGATCGGCCGGTCGCGGTACGGGCTGTTTGTTCCCGGTTGCGTCGGCGTCCCTTTCTGGGCCGCAATTTGTTCGGAGGTCTGTTCGTCGACGTATGCTTTTCCTTCCTTGATCAGCTGGATTGCAAAGTCCCAGAGTTGCTGGAAGTAATCGGATGCGTAATATATATTATTCCAGTGGTAACCCAGCCATTCAATGTCTTCCTTGATGGCATCCACGTATTCCAAATCTTCTTTTACGGGGTTTGTGTCGTCGAAGCGCAAGTTGCAGACGCCGCCATACTGTTCGGCAATACCGAAATCCAGGCAGATGGCTTTGGCATGTCCGATATGCAGGTATCCGTTTGGTTCGGGCGGGAAACGGGTCTGTACGCGTTCGCCGTTTTTACCTTCCGCCAAGTCTTTTTCAACCATTGCTTCAATGAAGTTCAAGCTCTTTTTGCCTTCTTCTTCGTTCGTTTTGATATCGCTCATCTTTGTAGTTAAATGTTTTCTATTCAAAGTTTGCAAAGATACAAAAATAAAGGGCGGAATGCAACTGATAATCGAAAAATCTTTTCATCCACGACCACGACCTCTCTCGCGCACACACGATGATGATGATGATAATAATAAGATTTATTTTCCTTTCCTTTATTTTCCTTTTCTTTCCTTTACTTTACTTTGTGTACTTAACATGCTTTTTGGGGGAGTTATTGTCCCATTAATGGGGGTTTTCACCTCATTAATGGGAGTTATTGCACCATTAATTCCAATCCGATTCTGAGGCTTATTGTATATTTCTTGTAAAACTTCAAGGCAATTATCTATGTTTTTTCAAAGAATATTTACCTCTTCCAAATTTTGTCAAAATGTCTTTTTTAATTAGTCTGCATGAAAATAAAATTTCATGGGCATAGAATTTCGATTCCATAGGCATGGAACTTCGGTTACACTTGCATGAAAATAAAGACGCCTGCAGACAAGATTTCAGGCGGATGCGGAAGGAGGTGCATTTGCCTCCATATCCGCCCGGATTTTAACAGGGGGTTATTGTATTATATTAAACTTATCAGAAGTGCGACGTTCAAAACCGTTACAAGCGTCCCTAAAGCAATCAACAGGATCGTCGTGGAACGTGTATTAACGAATTTGCCCATGACTTTTTTACTGGATGTCAGGTAGACTTGTGTAAAAACAGTGATCGGGAGTTGTACGCTTAACAACATCTGCGAATAGATCAGCCCCTTGAACGGATCGCCGACAATGAAGATAATGAGCAGGGCAGGGACGAACGACAGCAGGACTCCCAATTTGGAATGTAGGTCTTTATGGTTGTATGCCTCGCCATAGAAGCCTGCAAAAATTGAGGCTCCGGCAATTCCGGATGTGATCGTGGATGAAATACCTGCCAGCAGAAGCGCCCCGGCAAAGATAGCTCCCGCATTGCTTCCTACCAACGGGACCAACAGTTGTTGGGCCTGGTCCAGTTCGTCCACCATTACATTGTGTTTAAAGAAAGCAGATGCAGCCAGGATAATCATCGCCGAGTTGATTGCCCAACCGATAACCATTGACAGCAATGTGTCGTAAAACTCATATTTCAACTGCTTTTTAATAACCGGTTCATCTTCCAGGTTCCATTCGCGGCTCTGAATGACTTCCGAGTGCAGGAACAGGTTGTGCGGCATTACGACAGCGCCCAGCACACTCATGATTATCAGCATGGAGTTTTCCGGGAAAGTCGGTTTTATCCAGCCTTCGATGGCGGCTCCCCATTGCACGTCGACCAGCGCCAGTTCATAGAGGAAAGACAGTCCGATGATCGAAACGAACATGATGATCCAGCGTTCGATCTTACTGTATGTGTTGGTCATCAACATGCCTAAGCAGGCAATGGTCACGATCACAGCCCCGACCTTAATCGGCATCCCGAACAGCATCCGAAGGGCAATGGCTCCACCTAAAATCTCCGCTAATGAGGTGGAAACACTGGCGAGCATCGCCGAAATCAGGATCGGGCGGCTCAACGTACGCGGCATGTATTTATTTGTCGCTTCCGACAGGCAAAGCCCGGTTACAATTCCTAAGTGAGCAACGTTATGTTGGATAATAATCAGCATGATAGAAGAAAACGTAACCACCCAAAGCAGCGCATATCCAAATTCCGAACCTGCCGCTAAATTAGTCGCCCAGTTCCCCGGATCGATAAACCCTACAGTTACTAACAGTCCCGGACCGATATATTTCAGAAGATCCAAAGCTCCCGCGCTTGGACGGTGATTGATTTTGAGTTTGTCTAATATGTTCATTATTGTGATTTTATGTTATTATATAAATGATGATTTAACGGGGTGTAGAGATGCACGGCTGTGCATCTAATACGTACAAACCGTTATTTGTCGGTGTGTGTGGGTGTGTTAAAACTGTCCTGTTCCCGCGCTTGACGCGGGATCGCATTAAAACCGACCGTATAAACAACTGATTGATAAGGCCTGTTCTTTTGCGGCCCCGCGTCAAGCGCGGGGACAAGGGACTTTTTGTACTGCCCCCCACGGTTACCTCACCGCTAAATTATCATTTACGGCTCAAAGATATAAAACATTTGGCGTTTGAAATGTTTATGATAATTGATATTTTTTATCCCTTCATCAAGGGAACGTCAGAATAAACGTTGTCCGTTTGGCTGCCGGAGCGCTCTTGAGGGCGATGCTTCCTCCGGACAGGCGCATGATCTGGCGGGAGATGGACAGCCCGATGCCGCTGCCGCCCTCTTTGGTCGTGAAGAATGGCACGAAAATATGTTCGGCCTCTTCCTGCGGAATGACAGGGCCGTTGTTGCTGACTTCTATCAGGACGGCTTCCTCTTCGTTACAATAGGCTTTTACTTCGATCAGGCCGTCTTCCTGCTCGCTTCCGATTGCCTGCATGGCGTTTTTCAGCAGATTCAGGACAACCTGCGAAATCAGGTTCTCGTCGGCATAGACAATCAGGTCGGACGGCTCGACGCTGACGTTGATCGTGATGTTCGGGAAGTTGTTGTGATGGCGGGCGAGCTTCACCATACGTTCTACGAACTTCTGGACGTAGAAGAGGGAAGGTTCAGGCGTCGGGATATGCGTGAATTTCCGGTAAGACTCTACAAACGAAATCAGGCTTTTTCCCGTCGTACTGATCACTTCTAAGCCGCTGCGTATGTCGTCGTCCGCATTTTCATGGAGGGAGAGGAGCGTGTCGCTAAGTGAAGTGATAGGCGTGACGGAGTTCATGATCTCGTGCGTCAGGACGCGTGTCAGGCGTATCCAGGAGTCGATTTCCTTCTCATCCAGCTCGCTGTTGATATCGTTGATTGCCAGGATGCGCACGTGCTTTTCCTGCAAGGTCATTTCGGAAACGCGGATGGACAAGTGTACGTTGCCGCGTTCGTTGGTAAACGATATCTGATGTTTGTCGCCCGGCTGGATGTTCCGCACGGTGTTTTCCAGATTTTCGTCGATACGCCCGAGTTGGCGGACATTGGTGAAGACCGACATTCCCAACAGTCGCAAGGCTTCGTTGTTGGTCTGGAAGATCACGCCATTGTCGTCGAGCACGATGATACCGGTGTTGACCGAGTTCATGATCAGCTCGTAATATTTCTCTTTCTGCGCAGCGTCTGCCTTTGCCTGGAAAAGAATCTGGGTAATGCGGTTTAACGACTCGCTGACCAGCTTATCGTTGGACGAACGGCCGCGTGTTGCATATTGGAATGCATAGTCGCTGTTGTCGATCGCATCGAACATAAACGCGACTTTCTGGGCATTCCGTTTGTCCGACAACAGGATTTGCCGGAGTATAAAAAGCCATACGCCCATAAGCGGGATGAACCATATCCACTCCTTTTGGAGAGCAAACCAGGTCTCTGCTACCGTCAGTATGATAAATACTGCCAGACGGAGATAGAAATTATGGAAAATCCCTTTCAGCATTACAGTTCGTATCGTTTGATCTTGTTATACAGCGTCTGCCGGGAGATTCCCAACTGGCTGGCAACGAGCGACAGGTTTCCGCTGTATTTGTCCATGGCGCTCTTTATCATGTTGTATTCCATTTCTTCCAAAGTCGTCGCTTCTTTTGTCGCCGATTCCTTTTTGGCACGCGGAAAATCGAAATCGTTTCCCTCCAACACGTTTCCTTCGGCAATGATAACCGCCTTTTCGATGGTGTGTTCCAGTTCCCGGATGTTTCCGAACCAGGGCTGTGCACTCAGTTTCTCTTTGGCATCCGGACTGAGGTGCATGGTTGTTTTTCCATAGATATTGGCATATTTGGACAGGAATATTTCGGTAAGGGGAACGATGTCTTCCGGCCGTTCGCGAAGGGGCGGAATCTCTACATGGATCGTATTGATGCGATAGAGCAGGTCTTCGCGGAAATCGCCTTTTTCGACCATTTCCTGCAAGTCGCGGTTTGTCGCGCAGATCAGGCGGATATTGACCGGAATGGGCGTGTTGCTTCCTACGCGGACGATGCTGCGGCGTTGCAGGACGGTCAACAGCTTGGCTTGCAGGTGATAGGAGAGGTTCCCGATCTCATCCAGGAAGAGCGTGCCGTTGTTGGCAACCTCGAATTTTCCCGGCCGGTCTGCCCGCGCATCGGTAAAAGCTCCTTTGACGTGGCCGAACAGTTCGCTTTCAAAAAGCGTTTCCGTGATGGCTCCCATATCGACCGGGACCAATGTCTCTTTCTTCCGGTTGGAAAGCATATGTATTTCGCGGGCAAGCATTTCCTTACCTGTTCCGTTCTCACCGGTAACCAGGATGTTGGCATCCGTCCGGGCGACCTTTTCGATCAGGGAGCGGAGTTGTTGCATGGCGCTGCTTTCTCCCCAGAACATGCCGCTTTCTTTGGAGACGACCAGCTTGTTGTCGGCAAGTGCGATGCCTTTGCGGTTGGCTATCCGTATGTTATAGGCGGTCCGCAACGTTTCCAGCAGCTTGGCGTTGTCCCAGGGCTTGACGACAAAGTCGGTCGCTCCTTCCTTGATTCCCCGTACGGCAAGGTCGATATCCGCGTATGCCGTAAAAAGAACGACCTGTATCGATGCATCTTCCTTCTTTATTTCCGAGAGCCAGAACAGCCCTTCGTTGCCGGTATTGATGCCGGCGCTGAAATTCATATCCAACAGAACAACATCTATATTCTCATCGTGCAATGTGGATTTTATCTTATTCGGAGTAGAAATGGTAATCACCTTCTCGAAGCAAGTGCCCAACAGCATCTGTACTGCGGTAAGGATTCCTTTGTTATCGTCTACAACCAGTATGGTGCCTTGTTTTGTCATGTATGGTTTATACGTTATTAAATTCCTATAGCATAGTCATAATTTGTTTTTCCAATGCTTGCTTGATGAATGCATTGATGGAGATACCGGTGCGTTTTGCCAGCATAGCTACACGACTGTGTATTTCCGGGGTCAAGCGAACATTCAATAATCCCGAATAACTCTTATGCGGCTGTATCCCTTCTTCTTCGCAAAATGCAATATAATCATTGACAGCCTCATGAAAAGCTTCTGTTAGTTCTTGAACGCTTTGTCCTTCAAAATTGACCATTCCATTAATTCCTTCTATTTTACCGAAGAAAACGCTGTCTTCTTCACTGAAGTTGACAGAACCAATAAAACCTTTATATTTTAATGTGTTCATAAGTATATCCTTTCTTCATTTAATAAAACCTTCATTTGTCAAATCATTTAATACTTGCCTTATTGCATAACCTTTGATGATATTACCTGGGTGAGGTTTATGGATCATAATAGGACGTTTATCTCCATTTTTAAAGATAACTCTCGAACCGGACGTTTTGCCTTTATTTGATTTTTCATAACCAAATATGGATAACAAACGTTCCATTTCCTCAAATGTGAAATTGGTAGGCAACGACTTGAAACGTTCGATAAGCTTTTCTTTTGTTCCCATTTATATATTTAAAGTTTTTGCAAATGTAACTACAATATAGTTACAATCCAACAATTTATTCTCACCATTTGTTATAATGTATCTGCTGTTCGTTGAATTTATTTTTAGGCTTTTCCTGACCTGCCGGATAGCCGAGCGGAATTACGGTCAGGGGAATGATATGTTCCGGGAGTTGCAAGGCGTCCCGCACGACCTGCATCCGTTCGGGATAAGGATAGGCGGCTGTCCATACGGCTCCCAGGCCCATTGATTCGGCGGCAAGCAGTATGTTTTGGGCGGCCGTCGAACAGTCGAGCATCCAGGCATTATTCGACTTAAGCGTATCTCCGCATACGATAATAGCCTGTTTGGTATCTTTCAGCATACGTGCCAAAGGCAAGCTGTCTCCCATTGTGTCCAAAAGATCGCGGTCCGTCACAATCACAAATTCCCAAGGGCGGCGATCGCGCGAAGAAGGTGCAGCCATGCCTGCACGGACAAGCATTTCTAATTTTTCTTTTTCAACCGGCCGTTCCGTATATTTCCGTACGCTTTTGCGGTTGAAAATAGTTTGCAATGTCTGGTTGACGCTTTCGTTCTCTTTTGTTGTCTTGCTATCATTACAGGCAATCATCATGAGTGATGATACGGCAAGAAAGTATATCCATTTCATATTTCTATAATATATGATGTAACTCGTTTATGATTGTGCGAATATAACCAATTATTCGACAAAATTTACAATAACCCTCTTTTTGTCCGTTTTTCTATTTCGTCCGAAATTCTGATCGGTTTTGGATTGACTCTTTTCATGGTTTTAGCCTTTGCGGATGACAACAGAGAAAATGAAGTGCCGAGCCCATTCCAAAAAGCGTGCAATTTGATTACCGAAAGATGGAAACGCCGACAATGTGATAAACCTTAACTCCCGGAGAATCGAATATTTGAAAATAAAACGGACGGCGTCCCAAATATCGCAAGGAAATTCAGGTGCTTTTTTGCCATGAAAACGGTTCTCTTTTCAATTACGACCGTCCAAATCGCCATTACGACCGTCCTAATCTTCGCGAGGTGCCGAGTGCACTACCTATTAGCACGGTCGTAATAGAGATTAGGACGGTCGTAATGGCTGAAAACACTCAAAAAAGAGGAAAAAGTCCCATTTTGACGCCCAAAAAGCAGATTAACATTTATTAGATTTCGAGTCTCTCTTAAACCTGAAAAATGCGTTTTATACAATAAGCCCCCCGGATAGTTGAAAGTTAAGAGTTGAAAGTTGAAAGTTAGAAGGGATCATATTTAAGAAAAAGTGAACCATAAGAGCAGGCTTCGTAGGGGCAGTTCGCGAACTGCCCAATAGCGACGGATGGAAACTTTTGTTGACACGAAGGGCGGTTCGCGAACCGCCCCTACGAGGTCTGTTTGATTCACATCTGCAAAAAAACGAATCCCCGAATAAAAAAGGCTTTTGCCATTGTCTAATTCTTTTACAGCACTGTCCAATTTTTTGACACTCGTTCAAAATGAATATATTATTAATGCTTTGTATTATAATGGATTGACTATTTTGGCACGCTCTTTGCATTTTATCAGGTAGAAAATAATACAGCAATGAAAAAGATAATAATTACAACAGTTCTTTCGTTTAGCCTGCTTGCCCCGATGTTGGCGCAGGATAAAATCTGGAGTTTGGACGATTGCATGCGGTATGCGGTGGAAAACAGTCCGAAGGTGAAACAACAGGCCTATACAAATAATACATATCAAGCCGAGCAACAATCGGCTGTAGCCTCTTTTTTACCTACTATCAGTACACAGGTCGATGCTCAATACAGGTTCGGTCGTTCTGTTGACCCGGGGACTAATACTTATGTAAATACGTCAACCTTTAATAATGGCTATGGTGCTTATGCTTCATTGCCGCTTTTCAGAGGGGGACAGTTGATTAACCAATGGCGTCTGGCCAATGTGAACCGCCATATGGGTAGAAATGATTTGCAGAAACAAAAAGATGATTTGGCAATCAGTATTATGGATGCCTATATTACCGTCGTGTATTACCAGGGACTGGTAAAAATGTGTGCCGATAAGTTGGAAGATAGTAAGCGCCTTTTATATAAAACCCAACGTCAGGAAGAATTAGGGCTTAAAGGTAAGGCGGATGTTGCCCAGATCGAGTCGCAGGCTGCCGGTGACGACTATAATCTGACGCATCAGCAGAATCTCTACAATACGGCGATGATGACATTGAAGAATGCGATGAACTATCCTTCCGATTTGGAACTGGAAGTCGATACGGCTGTACCACAGGTAGAAAGCATACGGGCCGAAGAGTCTATCAGTGCGATACAGGATTATGCCATGGCAAATAACCCGACCGCCTTGCAGGCCGAGTTTCAGTTGAAAACCAGTAAAATGAATTATTTAATAACAAAAGGGAAATTGCTTCCGTCTCTCTCTGTCGAAGCCGGTATTTCGACCAGCTATTTTGAGAATTTAAAGTCTGAAACTGCTGCATCTTCTTTCAAAAGCCAGTTTAAGAATAACCGCGGGGAATATATTTATTTCAGTTTTAGTTTTCCATTGTTCGATGGCTTATCACGTATAACCAATCTGCGCCGGGCCCGCAATAATGTCCGGATCGCTTACGAAAAGCAAACGGAGACACTTCGTCAGCTGCAGAAAGATGTAGAATTGGCTGTCCTCGACAGAGAAGGTTATGCAAAGGAAACGATTCAGATGGAAAAGAAAGTAAAAGCTGATGATTTGGCATATCAGGTTACACTTCGTAAATTTGAAGAAGGATTGATGAGCCCGCTCGATGTACAGACAAATGCAACGACTTTACTGAACTCAAAAGCCGATCTTTTACAGAGACGTCTATTATATCTGATGAAATGCAGGCAAGTCGATTACTATAAGGGCCAGCCGCTTATAAATGAGAATTGAGAATTTAGAACTGAAAAATAAGAAATAAAAACATACAATCATGGATATACAGTTAGAAAAAAAGAAAGGTCTTCAGAAGAAGCATATTCCTTATGTGGCAGGTGGTGCTTTCTTCCTGGTTTTGGTAGGATGGATCATTTTCGGTGATCATGCTTCGACATTGAAGGTGGATGCCCGCGGTATTAACATCGGGAATGTGACAAGAGAACAGTTCAACGACTTCGTTCGCGTGGACGGACAGGTGCAACCGATCACAGTTGTGCAGCTCAGCCCGGAAGAAGGCGGTATCGTGCAGGAAAAAGTAGTGGAAGAAGGTGCACAGGTGAAGAAAGGGGATGTTATTGTCCGTCTTTCCAACTCCGGCCTCGACCTGCAGATTCTGGATGCGGAAGCCCAGTTGGCGGAAAAGCAGAACTTCCTGCGTAACACACAGGTGGCAATGGAACAGGATAAGCTGAATAACCAGTTGGAAAAGGCTCAATTAGATGTGGATATCACACGCTTTCGCCGTGCGTACAACCAACAGAAGAAGCTGTATGAAGAAAACCTGATTGCCAAGGAAGAGTTTCTGAAAGCGCAAGAAGACTATGAACTGGCAAGCAAGAAATATAATTTGGTTGTAGAACGTTTGCGTCAGGATTCCATCTCCCGTACAATCCAGATGGAAGAAATGGAAACCAGTTTGGCTAATATGCGTAAAAATATCGCATTGGTACACGAACGGAAAGAACACCTGAATGTCCGTTCACAGATCGACGGAGAGTTGGGTTTGTTGGATGTTGTTTTAGGCCAGAATGTTTCTGCCGGACAGAAGATCGGACAGATCAACGACCTCTCGGATTATAAGATCGAAGTCATGATCGACGAACATTATATCGACCGCGTGAAGCAGGGATTATCAGCAACTTTCGAACGCCAGGGCGCAAACTTCGCATTGAGCGTACGCAAGGTTTATCCGGAAGTACGTGACGGCAAGTTCCGTACGGATTTCGTTTTCACAGGCGAACGTCCCGATAATATCCGCAGCGGACAGACTTATTATATCAGCCTGGAACTTGGTAAGCCGACAGAAAGCATCATCATCCCGCGTGGAACATTCTTCCAGAGCACGGGCGGCAGCTGGATTTTCGTACTCGACAAAGACGGCAAGAAGGCTTATCGCCGCAAGATCAAGATCGGCCGTCAGAACCCGCAGTACTATGAAGTGATCGACGGTCTGGAAGCAGGCGAGAAAGTTATCGTTTCCAGCTACGAAAGCTATAAGGACAACGAAGTTTTAGTATTGGAATAATATTACTGGACGCAGATAGCGCAGAGGACGCAGAATAACGCAGACAATCTTCTGTGCTATCTGCGTCCGGTAAATTTTATCCGAAGATGATGCAAGGTTTCTTTTCGCCTTGCATTTATTGTATATAAACTAATTATAAAACGAAAAGAATCATGAAGAAACTTGTTTTTGCCTTATTTGTACTTTGTGCGTTCGCCTCTTGTGATAATGGCGACGATGTTCCGCGTAAAAAAGACCGCACGGATATTCCGTTGACCAAGTCCGAACAAGCCCTTGCCGATGCAGGCAACGATTTCGCCTTTTCCCTGTTCCGCCAGGTCAGCAGCAGCCATGCACAGCCGGCTAATATTATCCTGTCGCCGATCAGTGTCAACTACATGATGTCCATGCTTAATAACGGAGCGGCCGGAAAGACTGAGGAAGAGATCGCCTGGACATTGGGCTTTGAGGGAGCGCAGCCTGATGAGATAAATGCGTATAACCAGAAGATGCTTGTCGCCTCTGCCGACATCGACCCGCAGGTAACGGTTCATACGGCAAACTCCATTTGGGTAAGAAACGGACTTAACGTGTTGCCGGCTTTCCGGGAGGCGAATGAGTCCTATTATAAAGCTACTGTGCGTAATCTGGATTTCTCCAAATCGGATGCCTTGAAACAGATCAACGACTGGACTTCCAAGAATACGGATGGCCGGATTCCGAAGATATTGGATGAGATCAATCCGAATGCGTGCATCTATTTACTGAATGCAATTGCTTTCCGGGGCGAATGGAGCACGCCTTTCGAGACAAGCAATACGAAGAAGGATCTCTTTACCGATGCACAGGGACGTGAGCAGGAGGTGCAGATGATGAATGCCTCTTTTTCCGGCGTTGTTTGCGAGCATGAGAAGTATCGTATGTTGTCACGCTCATACGGCAACGGCGCGTTTTCCATGTCGATCCTGTTGCCGGACGAAGGTGTGACGAATGCCGAAGTGATCGCCTCGTTGACGGGTGAATCGTGGAGGCTGCTTCCCGAGAACCGTAATGGTTATCAGATTCATTTGAAGTTGCCCCGTTTCTCGACTTCATACGATATCGAACTGAATGATGTCTTGCAGGCATTAGGCATCACATCGGCATTTTCCGCTGCGGATGCAGACTTCTCCAAACTGAGCCGGGAACGGATCTTTTTGTCGCGCGCCTTGCAGAAAGCCCGCATAGAGGTAGACGAGGAAGGGACGAAAGCCGAAACCGTCACAATGGGAGAGGGCTGGGTCTCTTCGCCGGGCCCGAGACCGGAGATGCAGAAGATGGATTTCTTCGTGAACCGCCCGTTTATTTATCTGATCAGCGAATACAGTACGGGCGCGATCTATTTCATTGGTGAGATAAACAGGATCGAATAAGCTCTACCACCTTCGGAACTGCCGCTTCCACAACAGGCGTCAGTTCCATTCCCACCTCGCTGATATCCGCTGCGGAGATAACGATCAGTTGGATATCCGGCAGTTTCCCAGTCAATATCATTGCCTCGATCATGTCTCGGAGACCGATCTCGTGCGCACTCATAAGCGGAGGGAAGTCTGTTGCATAGCGCGGACGGATCAGGCGGATGGTGCCCGGCAGATTATCGTCGAGCGTGGCGTCGACCATGATAATACGGTCGTAATCCTGTATCCAGGCGATCAGGTGCAATCCGCCTGTCCCGCCGTCCATCAGGGAGACGTTGGGAGGCAGTTCCTCGTTTTCCAGGGCGCGGATTACGTGGATGCCGACACCTTCGTCTTTCAACAGCAGGTTGCCGACACCCAGGATCAATATCTTCTCATTCATTTTTGCGGGCTGATTTGGTGATTGTTTCGGCTGTCTCCGTGACTTCTTCCTTATCGGCAATCTCTTCTTCGATAAACTTCCAGCCGCCGATGATGGAGGACGTTTCGCCACGTTGCTCGATATAATCATGGTAGAACACCAGGTAAATGTGCACGATCGCGAAAAGGATGAAGAACCACATCAGGAAATGATGAATCTCGCGTGCCACCAGATCGCCGCCCATCAATGGGACTGTCCAGGCGAAGAGTTGCGGAAATATGGACTCGCTCATCTTGGCATACAGGCCGAATCCGGTTATGGATTGCAGCAGGAAGGCCCAGAAGATGCCGAAATAGATCACACTCGCCAACGCGTTATGCCCGATACTGTCTACCGGCTTGTTCTTGATCATCAGGATATCCACTTTTATCACTTCGACAATCTCTTTCCATTGCGACTTCTTCAGCGGGATGAAGTTATTCCAGCGCGCATACCGGTTCCCGACGAATCCCCAATACAGGCGGAAAACGAAGTTGAAGAAGAACACGAACGCCGCCACAAAATGGATGAAGCGCACCGTCCCGAACCAATAACTGAAGTTAGCCTCCGTTTCTGTCATGATGGCGGGCGGATCGGCTATGATGAAACCGGTGATGCAGAGTATCACGATACAGAGTGCATTCAACCAGTGATAGATGCGCACGGGAAGCTCCCACACATATACTTCTCTTAAACGTTTCTTACGACTTTTCATTGAACTGCATGATTAAAACATATCCATTTGATGCACATATTTCCCCTCTTCGTCGTACAGGTGCACGGCACAAGCTAAGCAGGGGTCGAACGAGTGGATGGTACGGAGAATCTCCAACGGCTGCTTCGAGTCGTAGACCGGCGTACCGATCAGGGCCGATTCGTAGGCGGAAAGGATGCCCTTTTCGTCACGCGGAGAGGCGTTCCAGGTAGTCGGGACAACCATCTGGTAGTTTTTTATCTTCTTGTCCTCTATTACGATGAAGTGGGCGAGGGCTCCGCGCGGCGCTTCGGTCAGGCCGACACCTTGTGCCTGTTTGGGCCAGGTTTCCTTTTCCCACATATAATGGTTGACCATGCGGGAATCGCCGTTCTCCAGGTTCTTGATCAGGCGGTCGTAGAACTCCAATGCCCAGTCGGCAGCTAATTTGCTTTCCAGTCCGCGGGCAGCCGTGCGTCCGAGAGTCGAGAAGAGGGCTTCGGCCGGCAGGTCGAGCTGTTTCAGGGTGTCGTCGATCAAGGTCTTTTGCGGTTCCTTGCCGGCGGCATACGCCACGATCATACGGGCCAGCGGACCGACTTCCATCGGTTCTTCCTTCCAGCGCGGCGTCTTGATCCAACTGTATTTGTCTGTCACATCCAGGTGTGTGTAGGGCGGACGGGGGCCGGTGTAGTTCAGGTTCGTTTCGCCTTCGTACGGATGCAGGCCGGCTTTGTCGCCTTGCGTATAGGTGTACCAGGAATGGTAGATATATTCCTTGATCTCTTCGGACGAGTTGGCATCGACGGGATGCACCCGGCTCAGGTCGCGGTTCAGGACGATCCCGCGCGGCATCTTGAAGCTGTCCGTATCCCCATATTCGAACATCGGGAAATCACCGTAGGAAAGATAATTCCTGACACCGCCGCCGATTTTGCTCCATTCGTCCTTATAGACATTCGCGATCATCAGCAGGTCGGGCACATAAACCTGATCGATAAAGGTCTTTGCCTCTTGTAGCTTTTGTTTGACCAGGTCCAGACGCTCGGTGTTGACGGCGTTGGCCTCGTTCAGGTCGATGCTGCACGGCATACCGCCCACTAAGTAGTTCGGATGCGGGTTCTTGCCACCGAAAACGGCATGCACTTTCACCACTTCCTTCTGCCATTCGAGGGCTTCGAGATAGTGGGCTACGGCAATCAGGTTCTGTTCGGGTGTCAGTTTATAGGCCGGATGTCCCCAGTAGCCGTTGGCGAAGATGCCGAGCTGTCCGCTGCCGACAAACTTCGTGAGCCGTTCTTTCAGTGCCGTGAAATAGCCGACAGAACTTTTCGGCCAGGGCGAGAGTTGTTGGGCAAGCACTGAAGCCTGGGCGGGATCAGCTTTGAGGGCGGAAACGACGTCTACCCAGTCGAGCGCATGCAATTGGTAAAAATGGACGACATGGTCGTGCATATATAAAACTGCCTCCATGATGTTGCGCACCAATTGGGCATTGGGAGGTATCACGATATCGAACGCATTCTCAACCGCCCTGACAGAACAAAGGGAGTGGATGGAGGTGCAAACCCCGCAGACACGTCCTACGAATACCCAGGCATCGCGCGGGTCGCGGTCTTTCACGATTGTCTCGATTCCGCGCACCATCGTACCGGAGCTATATGCGTCCTTGATCTTACCATTCTCTATTTCGGCCTCTACACGAAGATGGCCTTCTATGCGGGTAAGCGGGTCTACTACTATTCTTTCTGACATGACTCTTTTGAATTAATAATTGATAATTAAGAATTAAGAAATGGAGGTTAGATGGTGGATTTGCTTTCGGGCTCATCGTTGTCGATGAGTTCCTTCTTGCGTATGTTAGTGGCTACGGCGTGTACGGCAATACCGGCAACTGTCGCGGCGCCAACTGCCAGGCCGATCTGGTCGGCAGTTGCCTCGATACCGAAGCCATGCACGTCGGGCAATCGTTTATAGAAGGGGCTCATGTCCCAGAACCCTGCTTCGCTGCACCCTAAGCAAGGATGCCCGCTCTGGATCGGGTAGCTGGTGCTCTCGTTCCATTTAATGATACCGCAGGAGTTATAGGTGTTCGGCCCTTTGCAGCCCACCTTGTAAAGGCAGTAACCGCGTTTGGCATTCTCGTCGTCAAAACTCTCGACAAAGAGGCCGGCGTCGAAGTTGGCGCGGCGGTAGCAGGTGTCATGTACGCGGCGGTTGTAGAACATCTTCGGACGTCCTAATGCGTCGAGCTGCGGCATGCGGTCGTAGGTCAGCATATAGACGATAACGCCCGTCATCACGTCAGCGATAGGAGGGCAACCCTGCACATTCATCAGCGGTTTGCCTTTGATCAGTTTGTGGATGGCTTTCGCTCCTGTCGGATTAGGATTGGCGGCTTGTACGCAGCCGGCCGATGCGCAATTACCCCATGCGATGATCGCTTTCGCCCCTTCGGCGCATTCTTCGACGATCTGCATCGCGCTCTTTCCGCCGACACAGCAGTAGGCTTCATCGCGGGTAGGGATGGAGCCTTCGATCATCAGGAGATATTCTCCCCAATATTTCTTCATGGTCTCCTCTTTGCAGGCTTCAGCCTGGAAACCGGAGGCAGCCATCAGCGTCTCGGTGTAGTCGAGCGAGATGTTATCGAACAGCAGGTTCCCCACCGTAGGATGATAGGAGCGGATGAACGATTCGCTACAGCAGGTGCATTCCTGCAGGTGGAGCCAGATGACAGGCAGTCGGGGCTTCGTTTCGAGTGCTTTTACTACTTGTGCCACACCGCTCGATTCGAGTCCGATAAGGGCGGCAACGGTGGTACAGAATTTCAGGAAATCCCGGCGCGAGATGCCTCTCTCCAGGCATTCTTCGTAGATAGACGGTCTTTTATTATCCATATCCTTAGTCATTTGTGTTTCTTTCTTCTCCCTAAATCAGCATATCCTCGGCAACTGTTCCCCGCTGAGCATATCGACGATCCGGTAGTTGCCATACAACGTTTTCATCTTCACCAACGGTTTGCCTTTCATGGCGATATGGCCAATAATGGCAGCTCCTTTCCCTTCGGGACAGTTTCGCATGATAGCGAGCGCTTTGTCCGCCTTCTCTTCCGGCAGGATTGCCAGCACCAGGCCCTCGTTGGCCACATAAAGCGGATCGAGGCCCAATATCTCCGAAGCTCCGCGCACAGCATCCGGGATGGGCAGCGAAGCCTCGTCCAGGATGATCTCCACGCCGGCAGCCTGTGCGATCTCGTTCAGTGTCCCGCTCACGCCTCCCCGTGTGGGGTCGCGCAGGACATGGACGTCCTCTATAGAATCCAACAAGCCGGCAATCATATTGTTCAGCGAAACCGTGTCGCTTTTCAGGTTTGTCTCGAACCCGAGGCTTTCGCGGGCGGAGAGGATGGTGATGCCGTGAGGGCCGATCGGTCCGCTGCATATCACCACGTCGCCGGGTTGTGCTCTGTCGGGGGAGATGCGGACACCTTCGCGTACGACACCGATGCCGCTTGTATTGATGAACAGTTTGTCGCATTTGCCCCGTTCCACCACTTTCGTATCGCCAGCCACGATCTGCACGCCAGCCCGTTCGGCAGCAGCTTTCATCGACCCGACGATGCGTCGGAGGTCAGACAGCGGAAGCCCTTCTTCCAGTATAAACCCAGCTGTCAGGTAAAGCGGACGGGCGCCACAGCAGGCAAGGTCATTCACTGTCCCGTTCACGGCCAGATCGCCGATATCACCGCCGGGAAAGAAGATCGGGTCTACTACGAAGGAATCGGTCGAGCAGGCCATCCGCCTGGCTTCCACTGGAAAGACGCATCCGTCGTGGTCCTGTTCCAACAACGGGTTGCGGAAGGCAGGGTAGAAAATGCCGCTGATCAGTTCGTGCGTCAGCCGTCCCCCGCCGCCATGTGCCAGCAGCACGCAGTCGGAGTCGGTAAAAGGGAGGGGACAATTGGTTGTTATCATATCTCGTTGTCTTATTTGTATTTATAATAAGCTGCACATACACCTTCCGATGAAACCATCGGTGCGCCGGCCGGATGTTCCGGAGTACAGTAGGTTCCGAAGAAGGGGCAGTCTTTGGTTTGTTTGATTCCCCGCATGATGTCGCCGGCGATGCACCGCTCCCTTCCCACGCTCGGCGCGGAATCGCAAAGAGGCTGCTCGTCAGCCGGCAAAGGAAAACGCCGGGCGGTATCGTATCGTGCAAACGCTTCTTTCAGACGCATCCCGCTTTGTGGAATTATTCCGATCCCCCGCCATTCCTGGTCACAGCTTTCAAGCATCTCTGCCATCAGGGCGCGGGCTGCCGGATTTCCCTCTTCGGGAACAGCCCGTTTATAGGCATTTTCAACCTTATATATACCCGCTTCCAGCTGAAGCAGGCAGCGGTAAATGCCATAGAGCAGGTCGGCCGGTTCGAACCCGGTGACAACCATCGGTGTTTTATAGCGGGCGGCCAGGTGGTGATAGTCACCGTTCCCGGTGATAGCACAGACATGACCGGCTGTCAGGAAACCGTCCACGCGTGACCCGGCGTCTGTCAAGATCGCCTCTATGGCCGGTGGAACCATGAACAGGGAAGTGAGCAATGAGAAGTTATCCAGTTTCCGGCGTATCGCCTCTTTCAGGGCCATCATGTGCACAGGGGCAGTCGTCTCAAACCCTATCGCGAAAAATACAATTTGCTTATCCGGATAGCGGACAGCCAGGTCTACGGCGTCCAACGGCGAGTATAACATTCGGACATCCGCCCCGTGCGCCTTCGCCCGGAGCAGGTCTTCCCGGCTTCCCGGCACGCGCATCATATCGCCGAAAGAGGCCAGTATGACATCCTGCCGTTTCGCCAGTCCGAGCGCCCGATCGATAATCCCGACAGGTGTCACGCAGACCGGACAGCCCGGCCCGTGAAGTAGCCTGACCTTTTCCGGCAGCATCTCTTCCAGGCGATATCGGGCAATGGCATGCGTTTGTCCTCCGCATATCTCCATGATATGCCAGGGTTTCGTCACCACCTTCCGGATAGCCCGCACAAGTGACCGGACCTGTTCCGTATCCCGGTATTCATCGATGTATTTCATTCGATTGTCAGTTTCTTCAGATCTTCCAGCGTTTCGCAAGCCTGTTCGGCATCGACAACGGCAATCGCCATCCCGGCATGTGCCAGGACATAATCGCCTTCACCTGCATCGACCCATTGGATGCAGATGTTTTTCACAATCCCGCTAAAATCTACTTTAGCCATTTTAAGCTCAGGAATAGAATCGTCGACGCTCAGTATTTTTCCAGGTATAGCAAGACACATAGTAGTATAATCTTTGTTATATTTATCTAACTCCAAAAGTAGGCAATATGTTCAGAAGAAATGTATCATATCACACATTTCTGTTTATCTCCCGGATAGATATAATTTATAAGGGTTATAGAAAATAGCCATTCGGCATGTTTGTTTATTCTTAGGAAAGGGGTTACATTTGTCAAAACGTAAATTGAAAAGATGAAAAAGACGGGTGTTGTCATATCAGTTCTGACCATTCAGGGTTTAGTACAGGGAGTAGGCTTCCGCCCGTTTATTTATCGCATAGCCAGTGAGATGGGAATTAGCGGAGAGGTGGACAACCGGAACAACGGGGTCTGCATCCGTGCCGCCTTGACAGCCTTGCAGCGTGAACAGCTTATCGGGCGCATCCGGCGCGAACATCCGGTCGTGGCTTCCATCCATCGTATCTCGGTTTCGGAAATAGTGATGAAAGAAAACCCCTATACGGATTTTCGTATTACTCCCAGTCGTTCGGATTCGGACGAAGTGACGCAGGTAGCTCCCGATATTGCCGTCTGTCCTGAATGTCTGCGCGACAGGAAGGCGCAACCGCACCGCCTGCAATATCCTTTTATCAACTGTACCCTTTGCGGGCCGCGCTTTTCCATTATCTGCGATCTGCCTTACGACAGGCGGCAGACGACTATGTCGGCTTTTCCGATGTGCTCCGAATGCCGGAAGGAATATACGACCGTCAGCGATCGCCGCTTTCATGCCGAACCGGTTGCCTGTAACCATTGCGGGCCTTCTTACTACACATTATATAACAGGGAAACACTGACGGACTATCCGGAGCTGCTCGCCCTCTCGTCCCGCTTGCTTGGGGAAGGAGAGGTGATCGCGGCAAAAGGGATCGGCGGTTATCATCTGGTCTGCGACGCGACGAACGAGCAGGCTGTCGCCCGCCTCCGGGAGATCAAGCAGCGCGACGGGAAGCCCTTTGCCGTGATGTTCCGCAATCCGGAACAGGTCCGGCAGTTTGCATGGTTGAACGAGGTGGAAGAGGAATGTCTCCTTTCGTGGCGCCGTCCGATCGTGTTGCTGAAACAACGTCGTCCGCTGGCTGCCTCTGTCAATCCGGGGATGCAGACATTAGGGTGTATGCTTCCTTATATGCCGATCCATGAGGATTGGTTCGAACGGTTGGACACGCCTGTGTTAGTAATGACGAGCGGTAATCTCAGCGATTGCCCGATTGCCATCACGCCCGGAGAAGCCGAAAGGCAACTGGCGGGAAAAGTGCCGCTTTTGCTTCATCATAATCGGGATATCCATAACCGGGTGGACGATTCCGTCCTGCAGGTTTGCGGCGGACAGCCTTGCCTGATGCGCCGTTCGCGTGGATACGTGCCGGAGCCTTTCTTTGCCGATATGCCGGTGGAAGGTATTTTGGCTTTCGGTGCCGAAAAGGTGAACACTTTTGCATTGGGAAAAGGAGAGACGATCCTGCAAAGCCAGTATATCGGCGACCTGAAGAATTGGGAAACATACCAGTTTTACACGGAGTCGCTCGAACGTTTCCGTCATCTTTTCCGTTTCCGGCCGTCTCGTCTGGTGTGCGATCTGCATCCGGACTATCTTTCCTCGCGTGAAGCGGAGCGTCTCTCTTCGGACCTGCATCTCCCTTTGCTGCACGTACAGCATCATCATGCACATGCGGCAGCTTGTATGTTGGAATATGGCCTCGATGAGCCAGTGATCGCACTCGTGTTGGACGGAACGGGCTTAGGTGACGACGGCAAAGCGTGGGGCGGCGAAATATTTCTTTGCGACCGCAGGAGCTATAAGCGGCTTTCGCATCTGGAATATGTGCCGCTTCCGGGAGGTGACAAAGCATCGACAGAGCCTTGGCGCATGGCGGTTGCCTGCCTGTGGCATTATTTCGGGGAAGAACTGCCTTTCCCGTCCGGCTTTGTGCAGCGAATCGGAGAGGCTAAAATACAAATGCTTCTGAAGATGATGGAGAAAGGCATTAATACGCCTTATACGTCCAGTGCAGGCAGACTGTTCGATGCTGTCGCCTCGTTATTGGGTGTTTGCGATGTTTCCACGCATCAAGCAGAAGCGCCTGTCAAGTTGGAACAATTAGCATCGGATGAACATCAAAGCCGTTATTCTGTTCTAATAGAAGAAGAGGTTATTTCCATGCGTCCGGTGCTGAAAGGAATCTTAGAGGATCTGAACGCAGGTGTCTCGGCAGGAGATTTGTCTGCCCGTTTCCATAATACGCTGTCATGGTTGTTGTTGGAGAAAGCGAAGCTGTACAGGTTGCAGACGGGAGTGGAGAAGGTTGTGATTTCCGGCGGTTGCTTTCAGAACAAACGTTTGACGGAGCAGTTGCAGCGTATGTTTGCCAAGGAAAACATCCCCTTATATGTCCCGGGACGTATTCCCTGCAATGATGGAGGAATAGCTGTCGGACAACTGGCAATTGCAGCTTCTCTATATGAAGGAAAGTAGTATTGATTTAAAACAGAAAACATCTATCGTTGCCATGCACGAATTATCAATTGCTCAAAGTATAGTCCAATTATCCGAACAACAAGCCCGTGAACACCATTCTTCACAGATAGAAGAGGTGGAACTCGAGATCGGCAGGCTTGCAGGAGTCGAATTGCAGACGCTCGAGTTTGCGATGGAAAGTGCGGTGAAGGGAACCTTGCTTGAGAAGGCAAAGATCATTCGTCATTATATAGACGGGGAAGGACAGTGTTCCGATTGCGAGACGGTCTTTCCGGTCGGAAACTTATTTTCACCCTGCCCGAATTGCGGTTCTTATCTGGTTAATATCACAAAAGGGCGGGAACTAAGGATCAAATCAATTGTTATAAAATAAAACAAACGCTTATGTGTGGAACTTGCGGATGCGGAGAGCATCATCATCACGATCATGATCATGAACACGGACATGAACATCATCACCCTCACCATCACGATGAAGGGAAAGTCATAACACTCGAACAGGATATCCTTCAGCGCAATAATCTGTTGGCAGAACGCAATCGGGGCTATTTTGAAGCTAAGCATATTTTCTGCCTGAACCTGATGAGTTCGCCGGGCTCCGGCAAGACGACCCTGCTGGAAGAGACGATACGGCGTTTGACCGCCGGAGCTGCTTCCGGACAGTCTTCGCAGATATATGTGATCGAAGGCGACCAGCAAACTTCGAACGATGCCGACCGTATAGCTGCACTTAACGTTCCTGTTTTTCAGGTTAATACCGGAACTGGCTGTCATTTAGAGGCCGATATGGTCAATCATGCCATTAAGCATTTGAACCCTTCCGACGGCTCTATCTTGTTTGTGGAGAATGTTGGCAATTTGGTTTGCCCCGCCATGTTCGATCTCGGAGAGGCGAAGAAAGTGGTTATCGTCAGCACTACCGAAGGAGACGACAAGCCTCTGAAATATCCTCATATCTTCCTGGAAGCAGATATCTGTATCATCAACAAGATCGACTTGGCTCCTTATCTGGAGACAGATGTGGAAACATTGCGCAGCAACGCCCTGAAGGTGAATCATCACCTGCAGTTGTTCGAAGTATCGGCCACCAAAGGGACAGGAATGGATGTTTGGTGCGACTGGTTAGTGGCTGAATGTACAAAATGTAAATAAATCACCCTTGATTTAATGAATAAACGGATAAAAAGACTATATTTGTTCCCATTCATTGAACCAAATTGATCAAAATGTTATGATTAACCGAGAATTAATTAATCCTCAAAGCATCGTAGTGGTGGGAGGATCCAATAATGTACATAAACCGGGCGGCCGCTTGGTGCGGAACTTGCTGGACGGAAAGTACAAAGGCGAACTGTATGTCGTAAATGCAAAGGAAGACGATGTGCAGGGAGTAAAATCGTATCACTCCGTGCACGATATTCCGGATACGGAATTGGCAATCATCTCTATACCAGGCCCGTCGTGTCCCGAAGCTGTGGAAGTGCTTGCCAAGGAGAAAAATGTCAAGGCTTTTATCGTCGTGTCTGCCGGTTTCGGAGAGGAAACGCATGAAGGCGGCATTTTGGAAGACCAGATGCTGAAGAGCATTAATGATGCCGGGGCTTCGATGATCGGTCCGAACTGTATCGGGCTGATGAATATAAATTATCACGGTGTCTTTACCCAACCGATCCCGGAGTTTCATGCAGACGGTGTGGACTTTGTTTCCAGTTCCGGCGGTACGGCGCTCTTCATCATTGAATCGGCACTGACAAAGGGACTTCGTTTCTCTTCCGTTTGGTCTGTCGGCAACTCCAAACAGATCGGTGTGGAAGATGTCATTGAATATATGGACCGAAACTTCGATCCTGTCCTCGACTCTAAGATAAAGATGCTTTATATCGAACAGATTAAGAATCCCGATAAACTCCTGTACCATGCTGCTTCTTTAATTCGCAAAGGCTGCCATATTGCAGCCATTAAGGCGGGAAGCACCGATGTGGGCAAGCGTGCAGCTTCTTCCCATACCGGAGCGATAGCCAATTCGGACTCTGCCGTAGAAGCCTTGTTCCGTAAAGCAGGTATCGTGCGTTGTTTCAGCCGTGAGGAGTTGACAACTGTTGCCAGCATCTTTACATTGAAAGAAGTTAGAGGGAAGAACTGTGCGATTATCACGCATGCCGGCGGTCCGGCCGTTATGTTGGCGGATGCATTGGAGAAAGGACGCCTGAATGTCCCGAAACTGGATGGTCCGGTTGCAGCGGAATTGAAATCCAAACTATATCCGGGTGCAGCCGTAGGCAATCCGATCGACATAATCGGGACGGGCACGCCTGAACATCTGGCTACAGCCATTGACTTCTGTGAAAACCGTTTTGAGGACATCGACCTGATGATGGTTATATTCGGCAGTCCGGGCTTGGTTAAGCTCTATGATACCTACGAAGTTCTCCATAAGAAAATGGAAGAATGCAAGAAACCGATCTTCCCTGTATTGCCTTCTATCGTGACGGCTGGTCCGGAAGTGAAAAGTTTCGTAAAGAAGGGACATGTAAACTTCTCCGACGAGGTAACGCTTGGTACAGCTCTTTCACGCGTGATCAACACGCCAAAGCCGATGAGCACGGATATCCAGCTATATGGAGTCGATGTTCCTGAAGTTCGCCGTATTATAGATCGTTTGCCAGGCAGCGGTTATCTGAGTCCTGAAGAAGTCCGTACGCTGTTGAAAGCAGCCCAGATCCCGGTAGTGGAAGAGTTTACATCGACCGACCGCGACGAACTGGTTGCTTTTGCCAAGAAAGTGAAATTCCCGGTTGTCGCCAAAGTAGTCGGTCCTGTGCATAAGAGTGATATCGGTGGCGTCGCTTTGAATATTCGTAGTGAGGAACATCTGATATTCGAATATGAACGTATGATGCGTCTGCCGGATGTGACCGCCATTATGGTGCAACCGATGTTGAAAGGGCAGGAGCTGTTCTTAGGAGCCAAATATGAAGACCGTTTCGGACATGTCGTGTTGTGCGGCCTGGGAGGAATCTTTGTAGAAGTATTGAAAGACGTATCGTATGGTTTGGCTCCTTTGTCGTATGATGAGACGTATTCAATGATACGTTCCTTACGAGGTTATCCTATTATAAAAGGTACGAGAGGTCAGCGTGGCATCGACGAACAGCAATATGCCGATATCATCGTCCGCTTGTCTACACTGCTCCGCTTTGCTTCCGAGATCAAGGAAATGGATATTAATCCGCTTGTAGCGACGGAACGCGGGCTGTTTGCAGTGGATGCGCGCATACGGATTGAGAAATAAATACATTGTTAAAGTCTTGAAATTAAACAACCTGTATTCCGAAAGTTGGATTTGAAACTTTTGGAATACAGGTTATTTCTTTTAGGCTTTAAAAATTCCCGCACGCAAATGTAGTTATTTACCAGATATGGATAGTAAAAAATAGTTGTAAAACATCTAAAATTAATTAACTATTTATAGCTGTGCAACCTTTAAATAGCATATATTTGCATCATTGCAATCTGGAGATAGCAAAACTAAAATCTAAATTAATATACTGTCGAATATGGAAAGAAAAAGAGTTTACACATTCGGAAATGGAAAAGCCGAAGGTAAAGCAGACATGAGAAATCTGCTTGGGGGCAAAGGTGCTAACCTTGCCGAAATGAATCTGATTGGTGTTCCGGTTCCTCCGGGATTTACTATTACCACGGATGTTTGTTCTGAATATTATGATTTAGGCAAGGATAAAGTGGTCGAACTGTTGAAAGCAGACGTTGAGAAGGCTATTGCTAACATCGAGACGCTGATGAATTCAAAGTTTGGTGATGTTGCCAATCCGTTGTTGGTATCTGTACGTTCCGGTGCACGCGCATCTATGCCGGGTATGATGGACACGATCCTGAATCTGGGTTTAAATGACGAAGTGGTGGAAGGTATGAGCCGTAAAACGAACAATCCTCGTTTCGCCTGGGATTCATACCGCCGTTTCGTGCAGATGTACGGTGACGTCGTATTGGGGATGAAACCGACTAATAAGGAAGATATCGACCCATTTGAAGCAATCATCGAAGAAGTGAAGGAAGCAAAAGGTGTTAAGCTGGACAACGAGTTGGATGTAGAAGACCTGAAAACACTGGTTGCTAAATTCAAGGCTGCTGTTAAAGCTCAGACAGGCAAAGATTTCCCAACTTCTGCGTATGAACAGCTTTGGGGTGCTATCTGTGCTGTATTTGACAGCTGGATGAATGAACGCGCTATCCTGTATCGTAAGATGGAAGGTATTCCTGCTGAATGGGGAACTGCTGTCAGCGTACAGGCAATGGTGTTCGGTAATATGGGCGAAACTTCTGCAACAGGCGTATGTTTCTCCCGTGATGCCGGTAATGGCGAAGATCTATTCAATGGTGAATATCTGATTAATGCCCAGGGCGAAGACGTGGTAGCCGGTATCCGTACGCCACAGCAGATCACGAAGATCGGTTCACAGCGTTGGGCTGAACGTGCCGGCATTTCAGAAGAAGACCGCATAGCTAAATATCCTTCTATGGAAGAAGCAATGCCGGAAATCTACAAACAGTTGGATGAGCTGCAAACAAAGCTGGAAAACCATTATCGTGATATGCAAGATATGGAATTTACTGTACAGGAAGGCAAACTGTGGTTCTTGCAAACTCGTAACGGCAAACGTACCGGTGCTGCAATGGTCAAGATCGCAATCGACTTGTTGCATCAGGGAATGATAGATGAAAAGACGGCTTTGGCCCGTATCGAACCGAATAAACTGGATGAATTGCTTCACCCGGTATTCGATAAAGTGGCTGAAAAACAAGCTAAAGTATGGGTGAAAGGTTTGCCTGCATCACCGGGTGCAGCTACCGGACAGATCGTTTTCTTTGCTGACGATGCTGCCAAATGGCATGCCGATGGAAAGAAAGTCGTAATGGTCCGTATCGAAACATCTCCCGAAGACTTGGCTGGTATGGCTGTTGCCGAAGGTATCCTGACGGCTCGCGGTGGTATGACTTCTCACGCAGCTGTTGTGGCTCGTGGTATGGGTAAATGTTGCGTATCCGGCGCTGGCGCTTTGGAAATCGATTATAAGAATAAAACAGTTGAAGTAGACGGCGTTAAGTTAAAAGAAGGAGATTATATATCTATCAACGGTACGACCGGAACTGTTTATGTCGGAAAGGTTGAGACAAAAGCAGCCGAACTGTCCGGTGATTTTGCCGAATTAATGACATTGGCAGATAAATATACGAAATTACAGGTTCGTACAAATGCCGATACTCCGCATGATGCTATTATTGCCCGTAATTTCGGTGCCGTTGGTATTGGTCTGTGCCGCACGGAACATATGTTCTTCGATGGTGAAAAGATCAAGGCTATGCGTGAAATGATCCTGGCTGAAGATGCTGAAGGCCGTAAGAATGCATTGGCTAAGATTCTGCCTTACCAAAAAGAAGACTTCAAAGGTATCTTCAAGGCAATGGCCGGTTGTCCGGTTACTGTTCGTCTGCTCGATCCTCCTTTGCACGAATTTGTTCCTCACGATCTGAAGGGACAGGAAGAAATGGCAACAGCGATGGGTGTGTCGGTAAAAGAAATCCAGAAGCGTGTAGAATCACTTTGTGAACATAACCCGATGCTTGGACATCGTGGCTGCCGTTTAGGAAATACGTATCCCGAAATTACGGAAATGCAGACGCGCGCAATCTTGGGGGCTGCTTTGGAATTGAAAAAAGAAGGTATCGAGGCTAAACCGGAAATCATGGTTCCGCTGACTGGTATTTTATACGAATTCAAGGAACAGGAGAAGGTTATTCGTGAAGCTGCCGCACAACTGTTTAAGGAAGTGGGAGACAGCATCGACTTCAAAGTCGGTACAATGATCGAGATCCCGCGTGCAGCATTGACAGCTGACCGTATCGCTTCTTCTGCCGAATTCTTCTCGTTCGGAACAAACGACCTGACACAGATGACCTTCGGTTACTCTCGTGACGATATCGCTTCCTTCCTTCCGGTTTACCTGGAAAAGAAGATTCTGAAAGTCGATCCGTTCCAGGTTCTTGACCAGAATGGAGTAGGACAGCTGGTTCGTATGGCTACAGAAAAAGGTCGCGCTATCCGTCCGGACCTGAAATGCGGTATCTGTGGCGAACATGGCGGCGAACCCTCTTCTGTCAAGTTCTGTCATAAGGTTGGCTTGAACTATGTTTCCTGCTCTCCGTTCCGCGTGCCGATCGCACGCATTGCGGCAGCTCAGGCAGCTATAGAAGAATAAAACGACAGTCGATGAAAGTTCGATGCCCATGAAAATTTAGTTTCATGGGCATGAAACTAAATTTTCATCCGCATGGAACTATTTTTTCGTGCGGATGAATTTTTTTATCCTAAGGTGCTGCGAGTTGGCGTTCCGTAGAAAACTTTTTATTGACAAAAAGTGCAGGAATAAAGATAAAATCATGTATATTTGTTTCCTGATGATGAACGAATAAACAATATCTACGTATGGAGCGGTATTTAATAATTAAGACGAGAGATGAATTGTTGCGTATTAAGATAGGGCAGATCCTCTATTTTGAAGCTGATAGAAATTACACCAAATTACTATTATCCAACGGGATCCAATTCACATTCGCAATTAATATAGGGAAAATAGAAGAAATATTGGAAAAACAGGTGGCTGGCTGTAATGCAATCTTAATGCGTGTAGGCAAAAGCCATATCATCAATAAAAATCATATCCTGCAGATAAATCTTCCCAAACAGAAATTGTTATTGCTAACACAAGATGGGAAACCAAGGGAACTGGTGATATCCAAAGATCCATTAAAAGTGTTGAAAGATACGCTTGAGAAGGAAATGGGGAAGCCTGAAGAACCAAAAGCTGTTACAGAATGATTATAAAAATCGGAAAAGCGAATGATAATGACTTTGTAGTAAACGATCCTCATGTCAGCCGGTATCATGCGAGACTGATACGCGAAGAAGAGGGAGGATGTTGGCTGCTTGAAGATTTGGACTCGACAAACGGAACGTTTGTAAATGGTGCTCAGATCGTCAAAAAGCGTGTGACACCCAGCGATACTATCAAATTAGGGGATAATTATGTACTGAACATTTCAGAAGCGCTAAAATTTAATAATGATTATAGCGAAGAGTTTGCGACTTTGAAGCAAGTATATGATAATTATATTCAAGCAAAAGTTAAGATTCAGTCGTCTAATCAATTTAAAACCAGATTGTTCCAATCTTTACCTTTTGCAATACCCGGTATAGTCGGTGTTGTGATAGGTTTCTTAGGAAAGGGAAGTCCGGAATTGTTTGGAGTGAGTCTGTTTATTACGGTTTGTGCTCCGACTGTCGGTATATATTTAGGTGCGAAACAATCGGCAAAGACACCACAGTTATTGCAGGATTTGACCAATCAGTTCAAAATAGATTATGTTTGCCCCAAATGTGGAACGTTTTTAGGTGAAATACCCTGGGAGTCATTGCGCAACAGAAAACAGTGTCCGGTATCTTCCTGTAAAGCAAAATGGGTGAGTGAATAGTTTTCCGTTTTATATACTAAAAGTAATACTTTCGTACAGTAAACCCAAACATTTGATTATAAGGAACTATTTTGTATTTGGATGTCAATTCGTTTCCTTACTTTTGTTTCCAGAAAATTTAATTATAACATTATGCAAGAAGAGGATTACACATTCGTGACTTTAGACAGCGACGACTTTATGTTGGCTGACGCTGTTATCGTGGATGTGGACGGTGGAAACGACTTGTCGGATGCTGTAATGATTGATGAAAGTATCGATGCTTCTGATTTTATTACCTTGTCTGATGATACAATTATGTTGTCCGATGCAGATATGCTGGATACATATTCAACCGATATTGACGGGGCTGACATATCATTTATTTTATGATTTCCGTTAAATGTCCACATTGCCATGTAGGGTTAAAGGTAGACGAGGGGAAAATTCCCCTCGATATCACCTCTTTTAAATGCCCGAAATGCAAACAACTGATTCCCGTTTCTTTACTGTCTCAAAAGAAAGGAGATCGTACATCCGAATCGGAAACGGTTCTGATACAGCCGCTTCGCATGACAACCGGACATCTTTCTGTAATTGCAAATGACGATACGCCGGAACAGACCTTTCCTCTTCAAGAAGGCTCATATACGATCGGAAGAAAATCCAATGCCTCGAACGCTACTATCGGTATTGTAACGACTGATAAATCTATGAGTCGTGAACATATCCGGATAGAAGTAAAAAAAGATGCAAAAGGTGGATATAAACATTATCTTTCTGACAATAATAGTAAAAATCATACGTTATATAATAGCAATTACTTAGAAGATGGAGAGATTGTTGTACTGAAGAATAATGATGAGATTATTATCGGACACACAGTACTCCGTTTTAATGAATAAAAATAGTCTATGCTATGAATATAACGATCGGCAAACCTTGGGCAGTCAGTGAAAAAGGAGGCAGATTGAATAATGAAGATTCCATCTATCCTCTGCCGGAAGCGGCTAAATCCAATCAGAAGTTATTTTTGGTGTGTGATGGTGTCGGTGGAGCTGAAAAAGGAGAGATCGCCAGTTCGCTGGCCTGTGATTCTTTCCAAACTTTCTTTTCAACCTTCCGGGAAGGTGAGCCAAGCTCTGATTTCATTAATAAAGCAATTCGCTATACAGAAGCACGCTTTGACGACTATACCGCAATTCATCCGGAAGCCAAAGGAATGGCAACCACTTTGACTATGGCCTTTGTCGGAACAGCTGGCATAACACTGGCTCATGTTGGTGATAGCCGGATTTATCATTTCAGACAAGGGAATATTTTATACCAAACCGAAGATCATTCGCTGGTAAATTCACTGGTGAAATTAGGAAAGATCAGCCGTGAGGAAGCCGTAAATCATCCGCAGCGGAATGTGATTGTGCGGGCAATCCAGGGAACAAGTCGCCCGACAGAGGCAGATGTTGTCCTCCTAAACGATATTCAGGCGGGCGATTATCTGTTTATGTGTTCGGATGGCGTGCTTGAACGTCTTACCAATGAAGATCTCTCTTTAATATTTAAGCAATCCGGAGGTCCGGAAGGAATTAAAAATGCAATTATGTCTGCTTGCAGTGGTAAAACGCGTGATAACTTCTCTTTTTACATCATACCTATACAAAATGTGTTAGATTCTACAGGAATTAAGCAAAATATTCTTTCTTTCCTTTATTCTTTTATATAAATAACGTAATTTTGGCAGATTAATAGAATTGCGCATAGTAGTTATGAATTTGCCAAACGGACATGTTCTTCAGAATAGAAAATATCGGATCACTCATGTAATTGGTCAGGGCGGCTTTGGTATAACTTATAAAGGCGTCTGGTATACGGAAGTAAAGGGTGCGTTAGGTACAGTGCAAACAGAAGTTCCTATTTGTATTAAAGAATACTTCTTTAAAGACTATTGTTACAGAGATACAGCATCTTTTGCCGTCAGAGTTCATTCTGAGACAGGAAGAGTGCTTTTCGATAAATTCAAGGAGAAGCTTATTAAAGAAGCTAAAATACTATCTGAGGTTCATCACCCTCATATTGTGAATGTGCTGGAAGTTTTCGAAGAAAACGACACGGCCTATATCGCTATGGAATACATTTCCGGTTGTTCCCTCAAATATATGATGGACAGAGAAGGTGTGTTGCCGGAGGCAAAAGTCCTCAGATATGTTCATGAAATAGGAGAAGCCCTTCAGTTTGTCCACGAAAAGAATATTCTCCACTTGGATATAAAACCCAGCAATATCTTGATCGATTCATCGGGAAAAGCCCGCCTGATAGACTTCGGTGTGAGTAAGAGATATGATATCGAGCAGCAGGAAACCAGCACGACCATGCTGACTTTATCAAAAGGTTTTGCTTCGATCGAACAATATGATAACGAAGGCACACAGAGCTTTTCCCCATGTCCGGATATTTATTCGTTGGGAGCGACGATGTATAATCTGCTGACCGGAAAAATTCCGACGGAATCTATTTTGCGTGCGACACGTTCTTTACAAAACCCTTCGGAGTTGAATAAAGATATATCACCCAAAACAGAAGCGGCTATAATCAAAGCTATGCAGATTATTCCGGCTGATCGTTTTCAGACAGTGTCCGAGATGATGGCTGCATTGGATTTTCCCCCGGAAGAGGAAGAACAGACGAATAGCCTTCAGGAGACTGACGGACAAGAAGATAATGAAGAAACAACTGTTCTGAGCCAGAATGACCAACAATTGCTGAACGAGAATGACGAAGATCGTACGATTCTAAATGAAGAAGAAATTAGTCCTCAGAAGCATAAGAAAAGAAGAAAAGGGGTACTAATATCCGTGATTATTGCTATATTTGCCTGCATAGGATCTGCTGTTGCTCTTTTGGTTCAAGGAAATAAAGCGACGATAAATCCGGGTACAACGGAATTGATTAATCCGATCGAAGAAAAGGAAGATTCAACTCAAGCGATTCAGGAGACAAAGCCAGACGTAGAAAAAGATGCACTTCCTTCCGTTGAAAAAAAGGAAACAGAAATCGTAAAGCAACAACCTGAAAAGCTCACACCAACAACAGTTGTACCGGAAAAGCAACCGGAGACAAAACAGGTCTTAGCTGAAGAGAAAAAAATAACAATACAACCTGTACAACCTTCTGTTGAAGAAATTAATGCGGAATACGACGCTTTGATTGCTTCCGGTAAGGATAAAATGGGAAAAGCTGATTTTACAAATGCAAAAAAAGACTTTACTAAAGCGAAAGAAACCAAGTTAACGGAAGAAGTCGTACGCCTCCTGATCTCTTGTGATGAAAAGGAAGCGGCAAAACTTCTGGCTGATAAAAAAGACCAATATGAGGTAAAGAAGACTTTCGGAAATTATACTATCGTACGAAAGAAATCGACGAAATTATATGGCGCAATCGATGTAAATGCGAATGAACGTATTCCATGTAAATATCTGAATGTTGGAATTGCTGAGAATGGTCGTGCTTTCGAGCGTAAAGATGGTTTGTTTGACATTTATGATGCTAATGGTGTATTGGTAAATGAAGGATCAACGTATTATTAACGTGTTTATGAAAAGACTTTGGATTTTGATTTTCTTTGTTGTTCTGCCAATGTGTTTGGCCGCTCAACAAAAAACTGAATATAACAGAAAAGGGGACGAGGCGATGAAACGTCTTGATTACAGTGATGCAAGGATGTGGTATGAAGAAGGAGTTGTACAATGTGACCCCTATAGTATTGGGCAACTTACTTCGATTTGGTTGGTTAACCAGCGGATGCGTCCATCCATGCATAGTTTGATGAATAAATGCCGGAATTGCCTGGAAGTGATGGCAAATAATAAGGATACAACCGCCATATCGCAGTTGATTACTTATTATACCGAGGGCATAGGAACACCCAAGAATGAGACATTGGCAAAATCTTGGCAGGAACGTCTGGAGACGCTTCGTAAACCAGTAGAACCTGTCCATTATACTTCCAACCAAACAAAACCAGATAAGCCCAAAGAGCCAATGAAGTTTTTTGTTGGTTATGCTTACTCTGTAGAAGCGCCTTATGGCTTAACTGTTGGAGGAGTAAAATCCCGCCTGGGTTGGTTTGTACGTTTCAGAACGAATTTTAGTTTTAAGGATAATGACAGCGAGTGCAGGGGAAATGGGCAAATGGTCGGTTCTGTTCCCGGCGGTCCTTTTATTCGTTTTACCAATAATCAAAAAGTAAACTCTTATGCCGGAACTGCTGGTATTGTCGTAAAATGTACGTCTTGGCTCTATACTTCTGTCGGTTTAGGATATGGAAATCGCGAATTGCTGTGCGAATATAAAACCATTGATGCTACAGACCACAGGATCGAGAAATTATATTGGAGTAAAAATCTTGACCATTCTTATAATGGTCTGGCTGCCGATTTGGATTTTATGGTGAAGTTTGGTCCTGTCTTTGTCAGTGCCGGATGTAATACATTAAACTTTAAATATATAGATCTGAATGCAGGTCTTGGTGTATTTTTCTAATCGTTGATATTATGAAACATATATATCTGTTATTATCATTCTTTGCATCTTTATGCTTACTTGTCGGTTGTGTAGATGATCCGGAAATGGATACTCATCTTCAGAATGGGATTGCTCCGGAAGTGTCCGAAACATCGAGAGTAGATATTTCGGCTTCAACAATGACATTGAAAGCAAGTATTTTGAAAGAGAACGGTTCGCAAATACTTGAATGCGGCGTATGTTGGAGTGATATATTTGAAAACTCCCCCAAGACCAATATGTATGAAGGGAGATATAAGAAAACATCAAAAATGGAGAATGGAGAGTTTGAAGTGACGATATCAGACCTTCATGATAAAACCAACTATTATATTTATGCTTATGCGATTAATGAGACCGATACCGCTTTTTCTTCGTCGGGAACCTATACAACAGAAATCGGTGTTGGTGAAGTAAAGACAGTAGCTATAGATAGTGTTAACGTGAAAGCGACTTCTGTACTGGTTAGCGGCAAGATTAAAAGTCGGGGAGAAGGCATAGAGAATATAGGTTTCTATTTGTCGGATAAAAACAATCCGCCGTCAAAAAATGATTCGGTCATTGCCTATACGGGAGATTATATGTCGACAGATTCTTTTAGCTGTTCTATTACAAATCTGAAACCGAGCACGCTGTATTATGTACGTGCATTTGCAACCAACTCCTTTGGGGAATTTTCTTTTAATGTAGATTCATTTAAAACAACAGATGGTAAACCCAAATTGGGAACTCTATCTTTGGATAGCACAAGTTTTACAACAGCAGATCTGTCAGCTCAGCTCATTGACGAGGGTGATTCATCCCTAACTAAATTTGGTTTTTGCTGGGGAGCGATGGAGGAACCTACTATCGAAAATGCAGATACGATTCTTTGTTCAGAAATAATAGAAGGTAAGTTTAGCGGAAGAATACATAGCCTGGAATCAAATAGGAAATACTATGTCCGGGCTTATGCTACAAATGCATTCGGAACAGTATATAGTACCAACATAAAAGATTTCTTCCCGAAAAGCCAATTGCCGACAGTTGTTAGCATACCTGTTGCAGGGGAAACGATCGTGAATGGTTCTGCAATTGTAAGTGGAGAATTGCAGAACGAAGGAATGTCCGCTGTTACGACAATAGGTCTCTGTTGGTCCACTACAAATAAGAATCCGAGGATATCGGAAAAGAATTGTTTCTATAAAGAAATCCCGTTGGAAGAATTAGATGAGAATAATGTATTTACGTATGTATTGACTAATCTGACAGGAGCAACTACGTATTATGTGAATGCTTATGCAGCCAATGAAAATGGTATTCAATATGGAGAAGTCCAATCGTTTACGACTCCTCTCATTCTGACACCCAAAAGTATTTACCAAGGAGTCAAACGCTCTTTCTCTGCAGCTTTTGCAGTCGATGGACAGGCCTTTATTGTTGGAGGTGATTTAGGTAATGAACGAACGAATGAGTCATATAATTATAATGCAGATATGGATGAATGGAGTCCGTCTGCACCATATAGTAATGCCTATTCACAAATGACAGCCTGTATCAAAGATGGTAATGCATATATTATAGGAGGAACTGACAATTCTATATTTGCTACAGATGTCCAGATTTATATGCCATCTTCTAACACTTGGGCGACAATGCCTTCGTTACCAGATGGAGAAGGACGCTATGATGCGGTTAGTTTTGTTTATCGGGATTCAATCTATGTCTTAGGTGGAGTGAATGATAATGAAAACTCACAGGAACTCTGGAAATTTACCGGAGATGCTTGGGTGATGAAAACAGATCAATTTCCTGTTTCCCAGCAAAAAGGTATAGCCTTGGTTGCCAATGATAAAGTTTATGCCGGTTTGGGTAGTAGCATCGGCTTAAAAAGAGGTTTCTGGATGGCTTCCGACAGTTTAACAGCATGGGTAAATGCTCCGGGATCATTACCAAGTAATATTGGAGTCGTTTCTTCTGCAGTATATTACAAGAACGATCAGTGGGACAGTTTCTTTATGGTTGACAACAATGGTAAAATATGGGAATATAATTTGTCCGGTAAGTGGATTGAACATCCTACAACTCTTCAACGTATGAATAACTATCATATGTTTATACTGAATGATAAGATTTATATTTTGGGACAAGATCGCTTTGAAAATAACTTCTTTGTGATGTATGATCCGGTCTGGGATCCCGGGAAATGATTAAATAATGAATAGAGCAAGCATATTAGAAGACATTCAAAAGAATGTAGAAATGTTGTCGACACCGGATTTGCCGGAGTATAAGTATATTCCGCTGCATCAAAAGCCATCGCCGTCAGTAACAGCATTGCAGGAAGTCATGTGTTTACTCCGTAAAGTGATTTTTCCGGGTTTTTTCGGTACGGAACAGGAGGCACAAACTGATTCTATACAATATTATACAGGAGTATATTTGGAACAGATCTATGACTTATTGCAGGAACAGATTTATAACGGTTTGTGTTTTGAAGTGGAACGCTGTTGTGATTCCAAAGACCGTGCTTCCAGAATAGCGATTGCTTTTATTAATAAGATTCCCCATATTAAATATTTGCTGTCTACTGATGTGAAAGCTATTTTGGATGGCGATCCGGCGGCAAAAAGTCCCAGCGAAATTATTTTCTGTTATCCAGCAATCCAGGCGATTCTCTATCAGCGGGTAGCACATGAGCTATTAAAACTCGATGTTCCCGTAATACCCAGGATTATAACAGAAATGGCCCATTCGGATACGGGTATAGATATTCATCCGGGAGCACAAATAGGAGAATACTTCAGTATCGATCATGGAACAGGTGTCGTTATTGGACAGACAACCATTATTGGGAATCATGTCCGATTATACCAAGGAGTAACATTGGGTGCTAAAAATTTCACTTTGGATGAAGATGGTTTGCCGTTGGATGTTCCCCGTCATCCGATTATTGAAGATTATGTCACTATTTATTCAAATGCTTCGATTCTCGGAAGAATCACAATAGGTAAAGGTTCGATTATAGGAGGTAATATCTGGCTCACACATAGTGTTCCTCCTAATTCGAAAATCTTACAGACGCGCGCTGTTGAAGATAAATAGAAAAAGAGATGCTATTTTAAAGAAAAATACGTATGTTTGTGACATACCTCTTAGAGCGTATTATACCTTAAAATAGTGTGAACCATGAATAAAGTGAAAACATTGGATGACCTCCGAAAGATGCGTGAAACCTTACGCACGACCTTGGATATAAGAGAAAAAAGCAATCATCCCGAACAAATGGTGCAGATTCGGGTTTCGATGGCAACCTGCGGTATTGCAGCCGGAGCCAAAGAGATTATGAATTATTTCATAGAAGCACTAGACCGTGAGAAAGTTGATGCATTAGTGACACAGACCGGCTGCATGGGCTATTGCTATGCTGAACCGACTATCGAAGTGGCTGTGCCCGGTAAAGAACCTATTGTATTCGGTCATGTCAATAAAGAAAAGGTGGATGAAATAATCAATCGTTATATCCGGCAGGGAGAACTATTGGATGATATTATCCCTGTCACTTACACTGCGATTAAACCAGAGTAACGAACTTCCTTAAACAATAAATACTTACATAATGGCACAATACAGTAGTTATATACTGGTGTGTGGTGGTACCGGCTGCCGTGCATCACAGAGTGAACTTATACTTGAAAATCTGAAAGAGGCCGTAGAACAACACGGATTACAGGATACAGTCCAAGTGATCCGTACAGGCTGTTTTGGCTTTTGCGAGAAAGGACCGGTTGTAAAGATGGTTCCTGATAATACCTTCTATGTACAGGTAAAACCATCAGATGCCGAAGAGATAGTTCTGGAACATTTGATCAAAGGAAGGAAGGTGGAACGCTTGCTTTATGTCGACCCCGAGACGAATGAGCAGGTTCCGGACTCCAAACACATTGACTTCTATAAAAAGCAACTTCGTATAGCCTTGCGGAATTGCGGTTTTATCAATCCTGAAAATATTGATGAATATATTGCACGTGACGGTTATGTAGCCTTAGGTAAAGCACTGACGGAAATGACACCGGAGTCAGTGATTAAGGAAATCATGGATAGTGGCTTGCGCGGCAGAGGAGGTGGCGGATTCCCGACCGGGTTGAAATGGCAGATAACACGCAAGGTCCAGGCTCCTCAGAAATATGTGGTTTGTAATGCAGACGAAGGTGATCCGGGAGCATTTATGGACCGTTCCATATTGGAAGGTGATCCACATTCTATAGTAGAGGCGATGGCAATTAACGGATATTGTACAGGAGCCAATAAAGGCTTGGTATATATTCGCGCTGAATATCCTTTGGCTGTAGAACGATTGAGAATTGCAATCCGGCAGGCAAAAGAATACGGTTTGTTAGGAGAGAATATCTTTGGAACAGATTTCTCTTTTGATATCAATATACGTTATGGTGCCGGAGCTTTTGTCTGTGGTGAAGAAACCGCATTGATCCACAGTATGGAAGGACTCCGCGGAGAGGCGACAGTCAAGCCTCCTTTTCCCAGCGAGCATGGCTACAAAGGTTGTCCTACGAATGTGAATAATGTGGAAACCTATGCAAATGTGCCGGTTATCCTTCTGAGAGGAGCAAAGTGGTTTAGTAGCATAGGAACAGAGAAAAGCAAAGGGACAAAGGTTTTTGCCTTGGCGGGAAAAGTGAATAATGTCGGGCTGATAGAAGTTCCGATGGGAACAACGTTGCGTGAAGTTATTTTCGGTATCGGTGGCGGTATTAAAGATGGCAAGAAGTTCAAGGCCGTACAGACAGGAGGACCTTCCGGAGGCTGCCTGACTGCAAAGCATCTTGATCTGCCGATTGATTATGATAATCTGTTGGCTGCCGGTTCTATGATGGGTTCAGGCGGTATGATTGTAATGGATGAAGACGATTGCATGGTTGCAATGGCTAAATTTTACCTGGACTTTACTGTAGAAGAATCATGCGGCAAATGTGCCCCTTGCCGGATTGGCAATAAGCGGTTGCATGAGATTCTGCAAAAGATAACTTCCGGTAACGGTACGATTGAAGACCTGAATATGCTGCGTAATCTGGCCGGAGTCATTAAAGATACAGCTCTATGTGGATTGGGACAGACCTCTCCAAACCCGGTTCTATCTACAATGGATAACTTTTATGATGAATATCTGGCTCATGTAGAAGAACAACGCTGTCCGTCTCATCAGTGCCGAGAATTGACACAATACTTTATCAATCCGGAAAAATGTAAAGGCTGTACACTTTGTGCCCGGATATGTCCGGTGAACGCAATTACAGGAGACCGGAAAGTTCCGCACGTTATCGATCCGCAAACTTGTATCCGCTGCGGTTCATGTATTGAGAAGTGTAAGTTCGGAGCTATTTATGTACATTAATAAATGGATAACAGACAAAAATGGAAACAGTAAAACTTATTATAGATAGAAGACCGGTAGAAGTTCCCAAAGGGACTACTATCCTGGACGCTGCAAAAGGAATGGGCATACGTATCCCGACTCTTTGCTACATGAAATTAGAAGATCTGCATTATGAAAACAATCCGGGAGCCTGTCGTATCTGCGTGGTTGAAATAGAAGGTCGCCGTAACCTGGCTCCATCGTGCAAGACCGAATGTACCGAAGGTATGGTTGTACGGACACATAGTCCCCGGGTGATGAATGCTCGCAAGACTGTGATGGAATTGATTCTATCCAACCATCCGGCAGAATGCCTGACTTGCAGTAGCAACGGATATTGCGAACTGCAGACAATCGCTCATGATCTTGGCATACGCGAAATTCGTTATAAAGGTGAAATGTCTACGTTCCAGATAGACCGTTCACCGTCTATCGTACGGAATATGAATAAATGCATCATGTGTCGCCGTTGCGAAACGATGTGTAACAATATCCAAACCGTTGGTGCATTGACAGCTGTCAATCGCGGTTTTAATGCAGCCGTTTCTACCGCATTTGAGCGGGATATTGCCGGCAGTACTTGTTCCTATTGCGGTCAATGCGTATCCGTTTGTCCGGTAAATGCCTTGAGCGGAAGAAACACACAACAGCCCGTTCTGGATGCAATTGCCGATCCGGACAAGATCGTAATAGCTCAAACTGCACCGGCTGTCCGTACAGCACTTGGCCGTGACTTCGGTTTCGAACCGGGCACATTGGTAACAGGAAAAATGGTATCGGCTCTCCGGCAGTTAGGCTTCGATTATGTATTTGATACCGATTTTGCTGCTGACCTGACCATCATGGAGGAAGGAACGGAGCTGTTGCAACGAATCGGTAAATATCTCAATGGAGATAAAAAGGTAAAAATGCCGTTGATGACCAGCTGCTGCCCGGGTTGGGTCAGCTTTGTCGAACAGCATTTCCCAGAACTAAGGGATAATCTTTCTACCGCAAAAAGTCCGCAACAAATGTTCGGCGCAATCGCTAAAAGCTATTTTGCTGAAAGGTTAGGAGTGGATAGGAAACGGATTGTAGTCGTCTCTATTATGCCTTGCCTGGCAAAGAAGTACGAAGCCAGCCGGCCGGAGTTTGCCGTCGAAGGTAATCCAGATGTCGATATTTCGATTTATACACGTGAGTTGGCACGTCTGATTCGTTATGCCAATATCAACTTTACAGACTTGCCGGACAGCGATTTCGATCGTCCGCTGGGTGAATCTACCGGCGCCGGTGTAATCTTCGGTACTACCGGAGGAGTAATAGAAGCTGCCTGTCGTACAGCCTACGAACTGTACACGAAGAAACCACTTCCTAAACTTGAGTTTGAAGAACTTCGCGGACTGGAAGGAATCCGTAGTGCAACGATCGATTTTGATGGAACGCCTGTTAAGATCGGTATTGCCCATGGTTTGGGAAACGCCCGCAAATTAGTAGAAGAAGTGAAGAACGGAACATCTCCTTATCATGCTATTGAAATAATGGCATGTCCGGGAGGATGCATCGGTGGAGGTGGTCAACCGTTCCATCAGGGCAGGATGGAGGTTCTGCGCAAACGTGCTGCCGCTCTCTATCAGGAGGATAAAAACAAGACGCTTCGTAAAAGTCATGAGAATCCTTATATACAGGAGCTTTATGCCAATTATCTGGGAGAACCCTGCGGACCGCGAGCCCATAAGTTGTTGCACACGCACTATTTTGATCGGAAGGAAGCTGTTAATATGTTTATTCAAGAAAATCAGGAGAAATAGAGTATGGAAAAGATACATTTGCTTAAGATAAAGCTAAAGGAGTTGGAAGCTGTTTGCAATGAACACCACAACGATGCGGGAGAACTGATCAACATCTTGCATGCCGCGCAGGGAATATTCGGTTACTTGCCCCGCGAAGTACAGGAAGTTATTGCAGACCGATTAAATATTCCTGTCTCGCGAGTATATGGTGTTGTCACCTTCTACTCTTTCTTTACAATGACTCCGAAAGGGAAATATCCTATTTCTGTCTGCCTGGGTACTGCTTGCTATGTCCGTGGAGCTGAAAAAGTATTGGATGAGTTCCAGCGTCAGTTGGAGATAAAAGTCGGGGAGACTACGCCTGACGGTCTGTTTTCATTGGACTGCCTGCGCTGTGTAGGCGCTTGCGGACTTGCTCCGGTTGTCACCATTGCCGGAAAAGTCTATGGACGTTTGTCTCCGGAAAAGGTGCGGGACATTCTTTCCGAATACTACCTGTTGGAACAAGTATAGTTCGTATTATATTTCTTATGCCACTTAGTTGGCACAGTCTTGCCATCGCCTTGGCACAGCTGTGCCATCTAAGTGGCATAACTGTGCCAACCTGATGGCACAAGGCTTTTACTCCTTTGTTTCTATATAAACAACGTGTGTCTGTAAATATTCCTCAAGCCCGTGTTTGCCGTCGGCTCCACCAATTCCAGACTTACGCCAGCCGGCATGGAAACCTTGCATTGCTTCAAAATTTTCACGATTGATATAGGTTTCACCAAATTTCAGGGAACGCATCAACTTGAATGCATTATCTAAATTTTGTGTATAGACGGAAGAAGTCAGTCCGTATTCACAATCATTTGCCCAAGCTATGGCATCATTGATATCTGTGTATTCGACAACGGGTAGGATAGGACCAAAGGTTTCTTCCTGTATTATATCCATTTTCTGAGTGGCACAATCCAATACCGTTGGCTCAAAGAAATATCCCTTTGTTCCGATCCGGTGACCACCGCACAATAGTTTAGCGCCTTGTTCAATTGCTCTTGCCACTTTTTTCTCCATCGCAGCCAACGCATTAGCTTCGATCAGCGGTCCCATATCCAGATCTGCAATTTCATTCGGATCACCAACTTTCACCTGTTGCATGCCGGCAACAAGTTTTTCCATGAAGACATTTTTGATCTTTTTATCTACATAAACCCGTTCCGCGCAGTTACAGACCTGTCCCGTATTAATCACACGTGAAGCGATAATCGATTTAACAGCCAGATCAATATCCGCATCAGCCATCACAATAGCAGGTGCTTTTCCACCCAATTCCAATGAAACTTTCGTGATATTAGGAGCCGCAGCAGCCATTGTCTGTTGTCCGGCACCAACACTTCCTGTCAGACTGACCATACCGACTTTAGGATTGGCCGCTAATTCATGGCCAATAACAGAACCGCGTCCATTCACCAAATTGAATACTCCAGCAGGCAAACCGACTTCTTCTACGATTTGTGCAAAAACATATGCGTTTTCAGGTGTCAGCTGACTTGGTTTTACAACTATCGTGTTTCCTGTAATCAAAGCAGGAGCAGCCTTACGAGCAACAAGGAAGAACGGAAAATTCCAAGGGAGAATACCCGTTGTAACACCAATTGCCTTCTTAAACAGGAAGATACTTTCTCGTGGACGATCACTGGGAATAATCTCACCTTCATATCGACGTGCCCATCCTGCCATATAATCGATATAATCAGCAGTAAATAGTACTTCTACATTTGCAAGTCCCTGTGTTTTACCACCTTCGCGTACGATTATGTCGGTCAGTTCTTTCTCTCTTTTACGAATTCCTGCTGCAATTTTAGTCAAATAGGCTGCTCTTTCTATAGAAGGAGTTTTTTCCCATTGATCCTGAGCCTTTTCCGCAGCATCGATCGCTTTTTTCGCATCGTCTACCGTACCGTCCGGCATAAGTGAGATAACTTCTTCAGTAGAAGGATTTAATACTTTAATCCATTTCCCAGATTCATTCTCTATGAATCTGCCATTAATAAACATTTTCAATTCCTTCATGGTAATTATCTTTTTAGGTTGAAATTTGAATTTAAATGTACGAGAAAGAAAATATGATGATGTTTTAAAAATGATATTAGTTATTTCATAAATGATATATTTCTGGAATACAGGCTGATATAACTATAATATGAAAAGTCTGGAATATTTTTTCCTACAAATTCTGAACCAAATTGTTTTTTGTGCTGTTATATGATAAAATGAATTAGGAATTATATACCATAAAGGTATTCCTAAAATGATTAAGTTAGTAGTATTTGTTTTTTCATATAAGTAGAGTTTGTTATTTGTTTGGTCCGTATGTAACTGTGAAGTTGGATACGGGCTTTTTTTATGCTTTTATAGTAACCGATTTTGGTTGTTATATGTTTGCCAGATAATCACGATTATGTTTAATAGGATTATTTGACTCTCTTAAATCCTCCAACATTGCACCCTTTTTACGTTTCATAAAAACAAAAAAGGAGTTCTCGTTACCGAAAACTCCTTTTCTAAATATTATTTGATTCTTATTGCTGATTCATTTCTGCTTCGATGGCCTCCAATTCCGGACCCATGTTCAGATTGTAGTAAATACCTCTCAATCCGATCAAATTATCCTTTTTATCTGGTTCTGCTTCGTGAGCTTTCTTGAAATACGGAAGAGCTTTCTTGAATAATTCTTTGGCGACATTTAATTCTTCCTGATATTTCTTGCTATCATTGATCATGTTAGCTTCACTCTGTTTGTTTACAGCTTGATTGTAATATAAACGACCTAAGCTGGAAAGAGCGTCTGTTAGATTCGGATCTTTTTCCAAAGCCAACTTAAGGTATTTTTCTGCGTTGTCATAATCCTTGAAGCCGGTTTCGTATACACGACCTATTGCATTGTAAAGGGTTGCATCATCCGGATTTTTCTGGATAGCAATATTCAAATATTCCAATGCTTTTTCGTTTCTGTTAGAATAAATATAAATATTGATCAAGCTCATCAGGTAATATGGATCTTCCGGGAATTTAACAAGTCCTTCTTCCAATGTCTTTTCCAGATTAACAGAATCTCTAAGAACTTCTCCATATTCGTAGCAGAGATACTGATAAATGTCACTCTGACGATATTCAGTGTTCTTAGCACGATCTAAAGCAGCAATTGCTATTTTAGAGTCGCCTAATTGAGTAGCTGCAACAGCTGCATAGAACTGTACAGTCATGAATGTAGAGTCCTTCTCTGCAGTCTGAGTTCCTGCAAACATCGGCAGTTCAGAGATTTCAACGTATTGATTGAAGAAATCATAAGCTTTTTTATAATCTTTCTGGTCGAAATAGTATGCACCACCATTGAAAAGATAGATATGATTTGCACTCAAGATACTCTTAATATCTTTTGTGAACCGAGGTTTCACTTTACCTTTTTCGTTCGGCTGTTGATCCAGTTCGTATGCTTTCTGGAAATAAGGTAAAATACCATACAGAGCTTCATACATAACCGGTTCGTTCGGCTGCTGTCCCAGAATCTGCTTTGTTCTTTCAGCGTTAAACTGCTGATCTTCAATAAAACCTGCTACATACCAAGTTTTAGCGTCATCCTTAGTTTCCGGATTTTCCAATGCACCTTTGATCAAGGTTCTGGCCTCTCCAAAATCTGCATTATTGCTTTTCGCAATACTTTGTGCCTCTCCTACAGCTTTTTTCTGTGCGAAAGAGGTAGATGCTGCAACACATAGTGCAACTGTAAATAATACTCGTTTCATTTGTGATAGTGATTTGAGATTAATATTTCTATTTGTTTAAATTATTCCTCAGTTGTTTCTTCAGTGTCGTCCACATTTTCCTTGTTTTCGACATCATCAGAGACATCTTCGAAATCGGTATTCTCTATTGGATGTTCATGAACAGCAGCACCTTCCAAAGCTTCGCGCTGAGCTTTTTCTTCAGCTATCTCTTCTTCAGTCTGTGACAGAACTTTACATACAGAGGCGATTTCGTCATTACGTTTCTCCAAATTAATCAAGCGTACGCCTTGCGTTGCACGTCCGATGACATTCAGATCAGATACCTTCATACGGATCGTGATACCAGACTTATTGATGATCATGATATCATTTTCTTCCGTAACATTCTTGATAGCAACCAATTTACCGGTCTTCTCCGTAATGTTGATGGTTTTGACACCTTTACCCCCACGATTCGTAATACGGTAATCTTCAATATCAGAACGTTTACCGTAGCCTTGTTCGGACACAACCAGTACTGTTTCCTTTTCTTTGTCTTTTATGCAAACCATTCCGACTACTTCGTCGTTATCGCCGTCAAGTGTCATACCTCTAACGCCGGAAGCGGTACGACCCATAACACGCACGGCACTTTCATGGAAACGTATCGCACGCCCGTTACGGTTTGCAATCAGGACTTCATTATTACCATTTGTCATACAAACTTCGATCAGACCATCGTCTTCACGCAGCGTAATCGCATTCACACCATTCTGGCGAGGACGGGAATAAGCTTCCAGCAACGTCTTCTTGATCACACCTTTCTTCGTACAGAACAACAGGTAATGAGAATTGATAAATTCCGTATCTGTTGTCAGTTTCTTCACACGGATAAAAGCGTTTACCTTATCATCCGGCTCAATGTTCAGCAAGTTCTGGATTGCTCTACCCTTCGAGTTCTTCGCTCCTTCCGGAATTTCAAACACTTTCAGCCAGTAGCACTTACCTTTAGCCGTAAATATCAGCAAGGTGGCATGCATAGAAGCCGGATAGATATATTCCACAAAGTCTTCATCACGTGTTTCAGAACCTTTAGCTCCTACTCCACCACGTCCCTGCGCACGGAATTCGCTCAACGGAGTACGTTTGATGTAACCCATGTGCGAGATCGTGATAATCATCTCGTCGTCTGCATAGAAGTCTTCAGGATTAAGTTCTTCGGAAGCATAAACGATATCTGTTTTACGTTCGTCTCCGTACTTGTCCTTAATCTCCTGCAGCTCGTCTTTGATTACTTTCATGCAAAGATCGTCATTTTCCAGAATTTCCTTCAAATATGCGATTAATTTTTCGATTTCTTCATACTCTGCACGAAGTTTATCCTGCTCCAGTCCTGTCAACTGGCGAAGTCTCATCTCGACAATAGCACGAGCCTGTACATCTGACAGAGAGAAACGCTCCATCAAACGCTCGATTGCCTCATTCGGGCTCTTGGAAGATTTGATGATAGCGATTACTTCGTCGATGTTGTCGGAAGCAATAATCAAGCCTTCCAGGATATGGGCACGTTCTTCTGCTTTGCGCAGATCGTATTTTGTACGGCGGATCACCACTTCATGACGGTGATCGACAAATGCCTTGATCAGGTCTTTCAGGTTAAGCTGACGCGGGCGTCCGTTTACCAATGCAATATTGTTGACACTGAAAGAAGACTGCAAAGCGGTCAGTTTATACAGCTTGTTCAGCACGACGCTCGAATTGGCATCTCTTTTGACATCAACAACGATACGCATACCGCTACGGTCGGACTCATCGTTTACATTAGATATACCGTCAATACGTTTTTCATTAACCAGGTCGGCGATATACTTAATCAGTTCCGCCTTATTAACAAGGTATGGAATTTCCGTGATGATAATCTTCTCGTGGTTGCTGTCTGTTTCTATTTCAGCCTTACCACGCAGAATGATACGTCCCCTACCCGTTTCAAAAGCATCTTTCACGCCGGCATATCCGTAGATAGTGGCGCCGGTCGGGAAGTCCGGAGCTTTGATATATTGCATTAAATCTGCTACTTCCATCTCGCCGCGGGCATCGATGAAAGCCATACAGCCATCCAATACCTCGCTCAGGTTATGAGTCGGCATATTCGTTGCCATACCCACGGCAATACCCGAGCCTCCATTAACCAGCAAATTCGGAATACGAGTCGGCAATACAGTCGGTTCTTTCAACGTATCGTCAAAGTTCAGTTGGAAATCAACTGTATCTTTATCGATATCGCGAAGCATTTCTTCGGCAAGCTTGCTTAACCTTGCTTCCGTATAACGCATTGCGGCAGGACTGTCGCCGTCCACCGAACCGAAGTTTCCCTGTCCATCCACTAACGTATAACGCATAGACCATGTCTGTGCCATACGAACCATTGCGAAATAAACGGACGAGTCGCCGTGTGGATGATATTTACCTAAAACTTCACCAACAATTCTCGCAGATTTTTTATAAGGTTTGTCGGATGTATTTCCCAATTCATTCATTCCAAATAAAATACGGCGATGAACCGGTTTAAAACCATCCCTAACATCCGGAAGGGCGCGCGAAACAATGACAGACATTGAATAGTCAATGTATGCCGATTTCATTTCCTCCTCGATGTTAATCTTAATAATTCTGTCTTGATCAACCATTTAGTTTTATATTTATTACACTCAATATCTCACCTTTCAAAAAGTGCACTAAGGTAAGGCTTTTCCGTTTATCACGAAAGTTTTTAGCCCGAAATTTTAAGTCTTTGTCCTTTTCCTTTTTTATTAAGGAATAATGGCATGGAATTTGTTAGGTATATGGAGAGAGTTTATTATTTTTGCATTGTCACAGTACATTATTATAATATGAAAAATAACTATTCAAAGAGATTAATGGACATTATTGAATATAGCCGTGAAGAGGCGACAAGGCTTCAGAACAGTTATATCGGGCCGGAACACTTAATGCTTGGTATTATCCGTGACGGCGAAGGGAAGGCCGTGCAGGCACTGCGCGAACTGAATGTCGACGAATGGGGTATTAAGAAGAAGATCGAACAAGAAATCAAGAATACATTTGACGCCGAAGAAACTGTCCAGCATGACATCGCCATCAGTAAAACAACCGAACGCGTACTGCGTATGAGTATGCTCGAATCGCGTCTGTTCAAGAAAGAAGAAACAGGTACGGAACATCTGCTCCTGGCCATTCTGAAAGAAGAGTTTAACGTGGCCGCTAAAGTGCTGAACGAGGCAGGTATAACCTACCGTAGTGTGTACAATTATCTGGTAAGCGGAACAGGCTTGAAACGCATGGACGATTTTGCCGATGCAGAAGACGACCTCGAACATTTCGATGAAATCAGCGACGGTTATACCGACGATGACGAAGACGATGAAGACGATTTCTCTTCCCGCAGGGAATCTCCCCGCTCCTCCGGTTCAGGAACCGGTTCAGCACAGCCGAAGTCACCGAACGACACTCCCGTATTGGATAATTTCGGTACGGACATGACACGTGCGGCAGCCGAGAACCGCCTCGATCCGATCGTAGGACGTGAAAAAGAGATCGAACGCTTGGCACAGATCCTGAGCCGTCGTAAGAAGAACAATCCTGTCCTGATCGGCGAACCGGGTGTCGGTAAATCAGCGATCGTGGAAGGTCTGGCCCTTCGTATCATCCAACGTAAAGTATCCCGTATCCTGTTTGACAAACGTGTGATCAGCCTGGACATGGCTTCCATTGTGGCCGGGACGAAATATCGCGGCCAGTTTGAGGAACGTATCAAAGCGATTCTGAACGAATTGTCGAAGAACCCGAATATCATCCTGTTTATCGATGAGATCCATACGATTGTCGGTGCAGGTTCGGCCTCCGGATCGATGGATGCGGCCAATATGTTGAAACCGGCTTTGGCACGTGGCGAGATACAATGTATCGGTGCTACGACGCTCGACGAATATCGTAAGAACATCGAGAAAGACGGAGCCTTGGAACGCCGTTTCCAGAAAGTGATCGTCGACCCGACAACAGCCGAAGAGACTTTGCAGATCCTGCAAAACATCAAGGCCCGCTACGAGGAACATCACAATGTAATTTATACGCCGGAAGCATTGCAAGCCTGCGTAAAACTGACAGAACGTTATATCAGCGACCGTAACTTCCCGGATAAAGCAATCGACGCATTGGACGAAGCCGGCTCTCGCGTACATATATCTAACATCACTGTCCCGAAGAGCATCGAAGAGTTAGAAGCCAAAATCGAGGCGACTAAAGCTGAGAAACTGGCTGCCGTTAAGTCACAGAATTTCGAGTTAGCTGCCAGCTTCCGTGACAAAGAACGTCAGTACCTGCTCCAACTGGAAGCTGCTAAAGCCAAGTGGGAACAGGAGTTACAGGAACACCGCGAAACGGTAGACGAAGATAAAGTGGCAGAAGTTGTTGCCATGATGTCCGGTGTCCCCGTTCAGCGTATTGCCAAGGCAGAGAATCTGAAACTGCTCGAAATGGCAGAGAATCTGAAGAAGAAAGTTGTTGGCCAGGACGACGCCGTCCAGAAGATTGTAAAAGCAATCCAACGTAACCGTGTCGGTCTGAAAGACCCGAATAAGCCGATCGGAACATTTATGTTCCTCGGTCCGACTGGTGTAGGTAAAACCCATTTGGCTAAGAAGTTGGCGGAATACCTGTTCGACTCGGCAGATTCACTGGTTCGCATCGATATGAGTGAATATCTCGAGAAGTTTGCGGTGTCCCGCCTGATCGGTGCGCCTCCGGGATACGTCGGTTATGAAGAAGGCGGTCAGTTGACGGAAAAGGTTCGCCGTAAGCCCTACTCCGTTGTCTTGTTAGATGAGATCGAGAAAGCGCATCCGGACGTATTCAACCTTTTGTTGCAGGTCTTGGATGAAGGTCGTCTGACGGATAGTCTTGGCAGACGGATTGACTTTAAGAACACGATTCTGATCATGACATCCAATATCGGTACGCGCCAATTGAAGGACTTCGGCCGTGGCGTCGGCTTCAATACGCAAGTAGCCGGTGAACCGGACAAGGATTTCTCCCGCAGCGTCATTCAGAAAGCGCTGAATAAAGCGTTTGCCCCGGAATTCCTGAACCGTGTGGACGACATTATCATGTTTGACCAGTTGGATAAAGAAGCGATCCACAAGATCATCGACATCGAACTGCAAGGTCTTTACAAACGAGTTGCCAGCTTAGGTTACTCCCTGGAACTGACAGATGCCGCCAAAGACTTTATCGCAGGCAAAGGTTACGATGTGCAGTTTGGCGCCCGCCCATTGAAACGTGCTATACAGAAATATCTGGAAGACGAGATGGCAGAAATGATTATCCGTGCTTCTGTCGGCGAAGGCGACACGATTGTGGTCGACTTCGACAAAGACAAGCAGGAGATCGTTACAAGCGTAAAAAAGAGCGAGCCGACAACAGGCGAGTCTCTTCCTGAGACATCTATCTGATAATTGTTTTATTTCATATTGCTGCCACCACTGGCTATAGCGCTTTGATTTATAAGTCCTATAGAAGTGGTGGCAGCATCTTTTAGTGATACCGCTGCTACCACTATTTCACCTTTCCTCTCCTATTTCTTTAAAAAGTCTTAAATAGTTTCACCTGTTTCAATGCTTGAAACTAAAGTTTCATGCCCATGGAACAAAAGTTTCTCCTGCAAGAAACTAAAGTTTCCTCGGCATGGAACAAAAGTTTCACCACTTGGAAACTTCTGCCGCTTGCCATCTCTGATAACTTGTCAGTCTGAAATGCCATTTTGTACATTGGCATTGTTTTTGTTAATAAACATCACGTAAGCAATTATGGTTATAAAGCAGAAACAATAAGTATAATATTAAAATATATATCGTATTATGGCAAAACAAGGAAACATAGGTGTTACAAGTGAGAACATCTTCCCTATCATCAAGAAGTTTTTGTATAGTGACCACGAAATCTTCCTTCGTGAGTTAGTGTCTAACGCGGTTGATGCGACGCAGAAGTTGAAAACGCTGGCTTCGGTCGGCGAGTTTAAGGGTGAACTGGGTGACTTGACTATCCATGTCAGCTTCGACAACGATACGATCAAGATATCCGATCGCGGTATCGGTATGACAGCCGAAGAGATCGACAAATACATCAACCAGATCGCATTCTCCGGAGCCGAAGAGTTTGTTGAAAAATATAAGAACGACGCAGCCGCCATCATCGGTCATTTCGGACTTGGCTTCTACTCTTCCTTCATGGTTTCCAAGAAGGTGGAAATCGTAACCAAATCGTATAAGGAAGGAGCCGTTCCTATGAAATGGAGCTGCGACGGCACGCCCGAATACACACTGGAAGAAACAGAAAAAGAGGATCGCGGTACGGATATCATCCTGTATATCGATGACGAAAACAAAGATTTTCTGAATAAAGATAAGATTAACAGCCTGTTGACCAAATATTGCCGCTACTTGCCGGTGCCTATCGCTTTCGGTAAAAAGCAGGAATGGAAAGACGGTAAGTATGTCGATACGGACCAGGACAATATCATCAATGACATTCAGCCGGCGTGGGTCCGCAAGCCGAGCGATATGACGGACGAAGACTACAAGAAGTTCTACCAGGACTTGTATCCGATGTCGGACGAACCTTTGTTCTGGATTCATCTGAACGTGGATTATCCGTTCCACTTGACAGGTATCTTGTATTTCCCTCGCATCAAGAGCAATATCGACCTGCATCGCAACAAGATACAGCTGTATAGCAACCAGGTATTCGTTACCGACTCGGTTGAAGGTATAGTACCTGAATTCCTGACATTGTTGCATGGCGTACTGGATTCACCGGATATCCCGTTGAACGTTTCCCGTTCTTATCTGCAGAGCGACCAGAATGTAAAGAAGATCTCCAACCATATCACCAAGAAGGTGGCAGACCGCCTGGAAGAAATGTTCAAGAACGACCGCCCTCAATTCGAGGAAAAGTGGGACAGCCTGAAACTCTTCATCCAATACGGTATGCTGAGCGAAGAGAAGTTCTACGACCGTGCGGCTAAATTCGCCCTGCTGAAGGATGTGGACGGCAAATATTATACGTTTGAAGAATACAAGGCTCTGACAGAAGCTAACCAGACAGACAAGGAGGGCAATCTGATCTATCTCTACACGACCAATGTCAATGACCAGTACAGCTATATCCAGGCTGCTAAGGACAAGGCATACAGTGTGTTGATTATGGACGGCCAGTTGGATGTACACGCGATCAGCCAGTTGGAACAGAAGTTCGAGAAGACTCGTTTCGTCCGTGTGGACAGCGATACGGTCGACAACCTGATCCGCAAGGAAGACGCCGGCAAAGTTACGCTGGATGAAAACCAGAAGAACGCTTTGCAGGAAATGTTCAAGAGCCAGCTTCCGAAGATCGAAAAGACCGATTTCATCGTTACTTTCGAAGCATTGGGTGAAAACTCCAATCCGGTCATGCTGACACAGAGCGAGTATATACGCCGTATGCGTGAAATGTCTGCCATGCAGCCCGGTATGTCGTTCTACGGCGAATTGCCCGACAGCTACAACCTGGTGTTGAACACAGACCACGAGTTAGTAAAGAAAGTTCTTTCCGATGAAGAAACGGCCTGCGCGGAAAAGCTGAACCCGATCCTTGCCGACCTGAAAGGCTGGCAGGCGCGTCAAAGCGATTTACGTGAAGCCCAAAACAAAAAGAAGGAAGAAGAAATCACTTCCGAAGAGAAAGAAGATATGACGAACACGAACAAAAAGATAGACGAACTGGTTGCACAGCGCAACGGCATTCTGTCCGAATACGCCGCCGGCAACAAGCTGGTCAGCCAGCTGATCGACCTCGCACTGTTAGCAAACGGTATGCTGAAAGGTGAAGCGTTGAGCCAGTTCATCAAGCGCAGTGTTCAGATGATCGGATAATAAGGCAGATAAATAATATATTGGAAAGGCTTTAGTCAAGGAGGTTTGACTAAAGCCTTTTTTATTTATTCAACCGTGTACCCTTTTGCTTTTGCAAATTCCAGGATAGAGGAAGTTATGGCTTTTCCCAAATCCTCTTTCTTCTCTCCGGTTCCTTCTTTGGCCTGTTCCTCCATATATTGTTTGCGTTTAGCATCCAACCTGGCTATTTCTCTTTGAATGGCAGCCCGCTCTTTGGCCAGACTGTCTGCATATGCCTGTAATCGGTCATGAGATAATTGCTGCAAATCGGCCGGCAAATCATTCCGGGAGATTTTGGCGAGCGCATCTTTATCTTGTTTCAGGCGATCTACCAAGTCCCATGAGGTGTTGTCATAGACTTCCTTTGTCTTACTGACAGCCCGTTCTGCATAGTTGGCAGAAGAAATGGACATGGCGTTCTGATCCTGCATTACTTGATTGGCTTTGCGTGCAGTGCCGGCATGTCCATAACCGACATATGTTCTGTTCAACCGGTCATTACAAAGAACGATTTGGGCGTCGAAAGGTGTTTCGATATAACGGATACGTTCGTCCGAGTCGATATTGAAAAACTTGCCGTTTCCCCTTACTGCCGCATCTTGCCAGTAATCATGTATTCCTGTTGTCCTGTCGCCGCAATGGATGGTGTTGACGGAAATCCCTTTTTTGACAGCATCTGCAATGGCATCTTTGTACCGGATTTCCCCTTGGTCGAATATCTCGTTTCCGGCAATGTAAATCAACTTCATATCAGCCTCGTTGTTTCCCCATTCCAGCTCGTCGGCTGCTTTGTGGATAACGGTTCCGCAATACTCTTCGCTGCCTCCGGTTGTCAGGGCGAAAAGTTCCTGCGAGATTCGGTCCAGGTCGGTGGTCAAAGGAGTGATCTGCCGGATATAATCTCCTTTATAACGATAGTAACTGCCGTATTCATAGAGGGAAATCTCTATTTTCGGCGTTTTTCCGTTATATTTGAGCGTTGTCAGCGTATTGACGATATTCCAGAGCCGGGACTTTGCCTGTTCGATCAATCCCTGCATGCTGCCCGATGTATCGAGAAGGATGGCGACTTGTATTTTCGTCTGGTTCTCTTTCTTTGCCGTTTCAGACACCATGTTGCCCATTGCAGTAGCAAAGATGGCTGCAAACAGGAAGCTAAATAGGATAATTCTTTTCATATTCGGATATTTTTTATAGGTTTATGGTTCAAATATAGAATGTTAAATATTAAAGTTTTTGCCAGAATGGGTGAACGGGGAATTTGACTTGGTGAAACATAACAGATAAATGTATTAGAAGCATTTACTTTACACATGTAAAAACATATGACGGAAAAAGCGATGAAATACTTGTCCCTTCTTATATTCATGTTACTGCCGGCGACAATTGCCTGGTCGCAGGAAGATACGATTCCGACTATAAAGTATTCCGGTAATACCCGGAGCGCAGCCATGAAACTGTCGACCTCTTTAGAGAAAGACAGTTCCGACAGGAAAATCGCATTCGATTATCTGATTTTGGCGAAGGAGTTAATGAAACAAGGCGAATATGTAAAAGCGGAGTTGTATCTGAACAACGCCTCCAAACTCTATCAGAAGCTGAACGACAAAGAACAATTGGCCTACGTAAATCGGGAACTTGCCAAAGTGAAGGAAGCACAAAACAAACTGCGCGACGCAATCTCGAATTATAGTGAAGCAGTAAAGCTGTCACAGAACAAACAGGTGCAAGAACTGAATATAAATGACGTTAAACGTCTGAAGAATAAATCGAACCCTGTCGTACAGGCAACTTATATACAACGGAATATCGATATCCTGAATGCTGACGAAGACAAGGAGGAACGGGCTGTCGCCTATCAGCAGATGGCGGAAGTAAATATGAAGATGAATAATCAGCAAGCTGCCATTTCCAATTTGGAATCCGCATTGGAAGATGTAAAAGACAAGCCGGTCGAAACGATTAAAGTCAAACGGGAAATCGCTACTGCTTATGCCGCCGACAAGAAAATGGAGGCTGCTGCCGCGTCACTTCTCCAGTCATACGAATTGGCTTTGAAGGAAGGGCACACGATTGAAGCGAAGAAAAGCCTGGAACAGCTTGCCGCGCAATATCAGAAAATGAATAAGCCCCAGAAGGCCCTGGATCTATATAAAGATTTTATGAGTCAGCTGGAACCGATGGTTAAGGCAGACAGTACGTTGATCGATTCCCGTTTTTTTGAAGTGCACGAGAAACGCATTGCCCAGTTGGAAAAAGAGCGCGTATTGAAGGATGAACTGATCCGGAAACAGAATAAATTCAATAGCTTCCTCTTGGGCTCGATCGTTTTGATCCTGATATGCATGGCCTTTATTCTTCGGGCTTGGTATTCTATCAGGCGCAAGAATAAAAAGATCGCATTACAGTCGTTACGGCGTGAGATGAATCCGCATTTCATATTTAACAGTCTGAACAGCGTGAATCAGTTTATTGCCCGGAATGACGAACTGGCAGCCAATAAATACCTCTCTTCCTATTCCCGCCTGATGCGCAACACATTGGAAAACTCCAACAAGGACTTTACTCCGCTTGCAACCGAGCTTGAGCAACTAAAGGAGTATTTAGAACTGGAACATATGCGTTTTCAGGATAAATTCACCTATCAGATTCAGATTGACGAATCGTTCGACATGGAGGCAATCCTTATTCCCAATATGCTTATCCAGCCACAATTGGAAAATGCGATCTGGCACGGACTCCGTTACAAGGAAAATTCCGGACTGCTCACTTTGACAATCCGAAAGAAGGCTTCTTCCCTATCCGTTGTCATAGAAGATAACGGCATCGGGCTGACCAAAAGCCGGGAGTTGAAAACCAAACATCAGCGGGAGCACCATTCGCGTGGCCTTACCAATACATACGAACGTATCCATTTACTGAACAGTTTGTATAATTGCCACATAACAATAGACATAACAGAAAAAACCGGGAATGAAAGCGGAGTAATCGTCACCTTTCACTTTCCCATACAACATAAAAAATGATGGAGACATTATCTAAGATAAAGAGTGTGATCGTAGAAGACGAACAAGCCGCACGCGAGGCTTTGAAAAATTATTTGGCTAAATATTGTCCTTCCGTGGAAGTAGTCGGAGAAGCCATTGACTGTAAGTCGGCCATTCCTCTGCTACATGAACTGGAGCCGCAACTGGTTTTCCTGGATGTCGAAATGCCTTTTGGAAATGCATTCGATGTACTGGAAGGATGCCGGGATATATATTTTGAGACGATCTTCGTTACGGCTTATTCCGAATATTCACTGCGTGCGTTGAATCAAAGTGCGGCTTATTATCTGCTTAAACCGGTCAGTATAGAGGAACTTATATTGGCGGTCAACAAAGTCCAGCAACACATCTCCAATCGCGAAGTTTTCAACCGCAATAAAATTCTGGTAGAAAACTTACGGGAATCCAAACCGGAAAAGCAGCAAGTCATTCTGCCGACTTTGGAAGGTTTCGAGGTTGTCAAGATGGAACAGATCGTTCGTTTGCAGGGAAATGGTAATTTTACAGATATTTATCTCACGGACAAAAGTAAAAAGATGGTCTGCCGTTTCCTGAAACATTTCAGTGAAATATTGCCGTTCCCTTTTGTTCGCATACATAAGTCGCATATTATAAATTTTAATTGTATCAAGTCTTACCATAAAGGTTCGGGAGGATATGTCGTACTGGAAGATGAAACGGAAATAGAAGTTTCTCCCAGTTATAAGGAAAACTTTCTACAGCTGTTCAAATGATCTTACCTGTGTGACCAATTAACAAAACAGACCAATTTTATGTTGTATTTTATGCATCTCAAATTCTTGCAGTCTGGGAAATAACGACTACTTTTGAAATCATTAAGTAGAGAAGTTACAAGTATGAAAAAGATAGCTGTACTGACAGCCTTGTTATTTATGGCCTTACAGATGGGATACGCCCAGAAGGTGGGATTGGTTCTGAGTGGTGGCGGTGCGAAAGGAGCTGCCCACATCGGAGTCATCAAGGCACTGGAAGAAAATGGAATACCGATCGATTATATAACGGGAACATCCGCCGGCGCAATTGTCGGCAGCCTTTATGCAATGGGATATACGCCGGAAGAGATGGTTAATTTAATGTTGTCCGAAGAGTTCAGTTACTGGCAGACCGGGACAGTGGAAAACGAATATAAATACTATTTCAAACGTCCGGACCCGACACCTGAATTCGGCCATTTCTCGATCGACATGACTGATTCATTACAAGTTAAAGCCAATTTTTTCCCTCAAAGCCTGATCAATCCGATCCAGATGAACCAGGCTTTTATGGCTTTGTTTTCGCAGGCGACAGCTAAAGCCGGATGGAATTTTGACAACCTTTTTGTGCCTTTCCGCTGCGTAGCATCGGATATCTACAGCAAAAAAGCCATTATCTTCAAAAACGGGGACTTGGGCGATGCTGTCCGGGCTTCCATGACTTTCCCGTTCTTTTTCCAGCCGATATGGAAAGACAGTGTGCCTATTTTCGACGGCGGTATATACGATAACTTCCCGGTTGGCCCGATGAAAGAGGCGTTTCATCCGGAATTTATCTTTGGCTCGACAGTGGCAGGCAGCAATAACAAGCCTTCTTCCAATCCTTATAACCAGCTTGAGACGATGATTATGCAGAAAACGGAATACGACGTACCCGAGGAAGAAGGCATGATGATCAAATTCAGCTTCCCGACCGTCTCTCTTCTTGATTTCCAGAAATCACGGGAATTGATGGATATCGGCTATAAACGGACGATGGCGATGATGGATTCGATCAAGGCACGTGTCTCCCGGCGGGTTGACCTGGACGAAGTGAACAAACGCCGTGAGGCCTACAAGCAAAGTCTGCCTCCTTTAATCTTCCAGAATATATATGTTACAGGCGTGAGCGAATCGCAACGGAAATATATCGAAGCCCAACTGCATCGCGACATCAACCACGAGTTTTCGATGGAAGAATTTAAGCGTGCATACTTCAAGATGCTGACTTACTCCAAAATTAAGGAGATATTGCCGCATGCCGTTTATAACCGGAAGGAGAAAAAGTTTGACCTTTATCTGGATGTCAAGATGAAGGAAGAGATCACAGTCGGGTTCGGAGGAAACGTATCTTCCTATCAGGCTAACCAGTTATTCTTAGGATTGGGATACCAATACTTAGGACGGTTTGCCGCTGATGTTAATTCCAATTTCCAAGTGGGTAACTCCTTTAGCGGAGTGATGCTGAGCGGGCGTATTTATTTACAGACAAGGATACCGACCTATCTGAACTGGCAAGGTGTATTCTCGGAAAAAAAATATTCGGAAAGCCAGTCATTGTTCTACGAAGATGTTCTGCCGGCTTTTATCCGCCAGAAAGAGTTATATACGAAAGTCAAACTTGGTTTTCCGTTCCTGAACCGCGCCAAGGCGGAGATCGGTTTTGCCTACGGGCGGCTCAATGATTACTATTTCCAGACATCCAATATGACCTTCCCGAATGCAACATCTGATCACAGTTGGTATGATTTGTTTGCCGGCTCCCTTAGCATCGAACGAAACTCCTTGGATTACAAACAATATCCTATTTCCGGCCGGAAGCAGTTTCTTGTTGCGCAATATGTGACAGGCAAGGAAAATTACCGCCCTTCTCCTCTTACCGATATGGGAGCTTTTGACAGGAAAATACACAGCTGGTTACAGATGAAAGGCGAATGGGAACAATATAGGACACTTAGTTCACACTTTAATCTTGGTTTTACAAGTGAGCTTGTCATTTCCAGCAAGAATTTGATGAACAACTATACGGCTTCTGTTTTGCAGGCACCGGCGTTTACACCGACTCCTCATAGCCAGATAGTCTTTAACGAGGCTTTCCGGGCCAACCAGTATGTAGCGTTCGGGCTCTCTCCTATCTGGAAGTTCAGCAAATTGCTCCATTTTCGTCTGGATATGTATGGTTTTGCCCCGTTGTATGAAATTAAGAAAGAAGAGATATGGAATAACAATACTTATTCTGCTATCCCCTATTATGGAAAATTTCTCCATTCGTTCAAATATATGGGAGAGGCAGCCCTTGTTTTGCAACTGCCATTTGCCAACATCAGCCTGTATGCGAATGGCTATAGCTATCCATCGAAAAATTTCAATTTCGGTTTGAATATTGGTTATCTGATATTTAACCCGAAGATGCTGGATTAGTTAAAAAAAAGACAACGGAAAGGTTTGCATATAAAAAAGAAAATACTACCTTTGCACTCGCAATCAAGAAATAATGGCCGCGTAGCTCAACTGAATAGAGTAGCTGACTACGGATCAGCCGGTTACAGGTTTGAATCCTGTCGCGGTCACCATTTCAAGATGAAGTTTAAACAAAAATGAAGATTGGCCGCGTAGCTCAACTGAATAGAGTAGCTGACTACGGATCAGCCGGTTACAGGTTTGAATCCTGTCGCGGTCACCATTCAGAAGAAGTTTAAACAAAAATATAAAGATTGGCCGCGTAGCTCAACTGAATAGAGTAGCTGACTACGGATCAGCCGGTTACAGGTTTGAATCCTGTCGCGGTCACAAAAAAGAGAATACTATCTAATTAGTATTCTCTTTTTTTGTGGAAAATCAGGAGGGATCACCCCGAAAAATAGTGGAGCTATGCATATATATTTTTGAGTCTAAATAAAAAGTATGATATATTGTTCAC